>NZ_WNKZ01000124.1 GCF_009720835.1 Pseudoduganella buxea | reverse complement strand
GGCAGGCCCAGGTCGGCCGCGCCGATGGCGCTCGTGGCCGCCAGCAGGCCGGCCCGGGCCATGACGTTCTTCAGTTCGCGCACATTGCCCGGCCAGCCGTGCGCCAGCAGGGCCGCCTCGGCGTCGGCGCGCAAGGTCTTGCCGGGGCCGAGGAAGTGGCGTGCCAGGGGCAGGATGTCCAGCGGCCGTCCGGCCAGCGGCGGCAGCTTCAGTTCGATGACGTTCAGGCGGTAGTACAGGTCTTCGCGGAAGGTGCCGGCCCGGATCATCGCGGCCAGGTCGGCGTTGGTGGCGCTGACGACGCGCACCTGCACCTGGCGTTCCCGGTTCGAGCCGAGCCGTTCGAAGCGGCCTGTCTCCAGCACGCGCAGCAGCTTCATCTGGCCGGCCAGCGGCAGGTTGCCGATCTCGTCGAGGAACAGGGTGCCGCCGTCGGCCGCCTCGAACTTGCCTTCGCGCGCCTTCGACGCGCCCGTGTAGGCGCCGGCGTCGGCGCCGAACAGCTCGGCCTCGATCAGTTCGGCGGGCAGGGCGCCGCAATTGAGCACGACGAAGGGGCCGTCGCGCACGGCCGAATTGGCCTGGATGATCTCGGCAATGCGTTCCTTGCCGGTGCCGTTCGGCCCGCTGATCAGCACCGGCACGTCGGCGCGCGCCACCTGGCAGGCCAGGTGGATCACGCGCTCGGTGGCCGGGTCCTGCCAGATCATGCCGCGCAGCTCGTGCCGGTCCAGCTCGCGGCGCTGGCGCAGCTCGCCCTGCAGGCGCTGGCGCAACGCGCGGTTGGCCTGGCCCAGTTCCAGCAGGTTCTTGACGGTGGCCGTCAGGCGCTGGTCGTCCCATGGCTTGGCCAGGTAGTCGGCCGCGCCGGACTTGATCAGGTCGACCGCCGCGTCCAGGTGGGTCCACGCCGTCAGCAGGATCACGGGCAGGTCCGGGCAGCGCTTGCGGATGGCGCGGAACAGGGCCACGCCTTCCTCGCCCGAGGTGGTGTCGGCCGTGAAGTTCATGTCCTGGATCACCAGGTCGATGGCGGCGCCGGCGCGGTCCAGCATGGCCAGGCCTTCCTCGGGGGAGGCGGCCCGCAAGGTGCCGATATCGTGCAGCGAGAACAGCACTTCCAGCGCCATCCCGATGGCGGCATTGTCGTCAATGATCAGTACAGTAGGCATGGCCGTCAGCATACCTCAGTTAGCAAGGAAGAAACCATGGGCATGCTGCGGCCCTGCCGGACTGGGCTGCTACACGACGCCGCGGGTGGCGGTGGCCGGCGAGATGCTGGCGCCGCGCCACGCCGGGCCATACACGGCCGCCACGCCCAGCAACAGGAAAATGATGGCGCCACCCACCAGGTAGCCGGCCGGCAGGCGCGCCAGTTCCAGGTGCGACACCAGCAGGTGGTTCAGCGCCAGGGCGCCCAGCAGGCCGGCCGCCACGCCGCCGCTGGTGATCAATACGTTCTCGATCAGGAAGTAGCGCAGGATGTCGACCCGGCGCGCCCCCAGCGCGCGGCGCACGCCGATCTGCTTGCGCCGCTGCGTGACCCACAGGCTGGCCATGCCGACGATGCCGCTGGCGGTCACCAGCATCAGCAGCACGCTCACCGAGATCAGCATCCAGGCCAGCCCCCGGTCGGCACGGTAGCGGTCATGGCGGTGGCCTTCCAGGGTTCGCGGCTGCACGATGATCTGGTTGTTCGCATCCTTGCGCAGCACCGCTTCGGCTTCCTTCATCACCCGGTCGCGCTGGCCCGGTTCGGCGCGGACGGTGAACATCGCACTGGGCGAATTGATGCGCCGTATCGGCTGGATGATCGACATTTCGCCCCGCTCGGTCACTTCGCCGCGGGTCGACTGCAGCCGCTCGACGACGCCCACCACGCGCGCCATTTCCGCGTCCTTGCCGGTACCGAAGTACACCGTCTTGCCCACGTAGCTGCTGGCCTCGGGCCACACCTTGCTTGCCAGCGCCTGCGTGACGATGATGATATCGGTTTCGTAGGCGTCCTTCGTCATGTCCACGTTCACCACCTCGGTAGGCAGGAAGTCGCGGCCCTCGACCAGCTTCAGGCCCCACGTGCGCACCAGCGAATCGGGCGACACGTAGAAGGCCGCGCCGGTGCTCACCTTCAGCTGCTCGCGGTTGGCCGACATGCCCGTGTTGTTGCCCGAATTCGATATCGGCACCTGGTTGGTCTGCGCCACCGACTGCACGCCCGGCACCCCGCGCAGCAGCTGGCCCTGGCGCACCTGCGTGGCCAGCATTTCGTTGAAGCTGCTGTCCGTCTTCAGTTCGGCCACCTGCAGGTGGAAGATGTCTTCCTCCCGCTCGACTCCCGTGGGGCGCTCGGCCACGGCCTGGCGCACGTTGACGATGTGCAGGGCATTGGCCAGGATCGCCAGGCTCAGCGCCACCTGCACGGCCACCAGCAGCGGGCCGGTCTTGTTGCGCATCAGCGCGGCCAGGATGGGACGAAATTCCATGGCGTTCTCCTTATTGGGATTTCAGTTGCAGGGCGGGCGTTACCTGGCAGGCCCGCCACGTGGGCAGCAGTCCGGCCAGCATGGCTGCCGACACGGCCACCACGAACGTCACCAGCAGCATGGCCCAGTCCATCCGCGCCACCAGCGCCAGCTGCTTCGATTGCAGCGCGATCAGCTGCAGGGCGCCCACCGCCAGCAGCAGGCCGAGTACGCCGCCGGCCAGGCCGATGACGGCCGTCTCGGTGAGGAACTGGTGGAAGATTTCCTTGCGCGAGGCGCCCAGCGCGCGCCGTACCCCCACTTCGGGCGAGCGCACGGAGAACTTGGCAAGCAGCAGGCCGATGGTGTTGACAAGGCACAGCAGCAGGAAGCCGAAGGCCAGCCAGGCCGACAGCTTGTTGTCGTTGCCGACCACCTTCAGGTGCTCCAGCCATTCGGTCAGGTTGTACAGGTGGTTGGCCGCCTTGCGCGGCATGCGGCCCAGCTTGCGCTGCTCGGCGGCATAGCCGTCGATCCAGCCCTGCAGGGCCGGCCGGTCCGCCGCCGAACGCAGCTCGAACCAGAACTGTATCCACGTGCATTCGGAGCCGATGAAGGCCTGGTAGCCGGCGCCGAAATTGCTGGTGCAGTTGGTGCTGCCGTTATTGCTCCATTCATGCCGCACAGCGGATGCGATCGGCAGGAAGAATTCGTCGGCCTCGTCGAACGCGCCCATGCCGACGATGCGGTGGAAGCGGGGGATGGGGTTCCACGTGTCGATGACGCCCGTGATGAGGAAGTCGAAGCCGTTGTAGCGCACGCGCCGCCCCACCGGGTTGTCCGCTCCGTACAGTTTTTCGGACAGGGCACGCGTGAGCACGATGACGTCGGCACCGGCCTTGTCGTCGGCTTCGCTCCACGCCTGCCCATGCAGGAAGGGGATCTCGAACATGGCGAAGAAGTCGCGCGTGGGGCCGCCGCCCGTGACGACGAACGGCGCCAGGTCCTTGCGCTCGGCCTGGATCGAGCCGCCCAGCCCCATCATCGCCGTGCGGCGCTCGCCCTGGCCGCTGGCCAGCAGGTTGACGGCGTCGCGGTAGGTGACCTGGTCGTCGTTCGGCTTGTCGCCGGGCGAATAGCCTTCCAGCGGGCCGTTGTTAAACACCACCGAGATCAGCTTGTCGCTCTTGTGCGGCATCGGATCGCCCGACATGACGTGCAGGATCGTCAAGGTGGCGATGCTGGCGGCCACGCCGACGGCCAGGGTCAGCACCATCAGCGCCGTCAGGGCGGGATTGCGGCGCAGGTTGCGCACGCCCAGTTTGAAGTAATAGCCGAACATGGTGCCGGACATGGCGCTCTCCTTACGCCACCAGGGTGGGCGACTTCTTCACCAGGTCCGACACCTGGCCGTCGATGATGTGCACGTTGCGCTGCGAGCGTGCCGCCAGCTCGGGATCGTGCGTCACCATCAGGATCGTCGTGCCCTGGGCATTGATCTCCTCCAGCAGTTCCATCACGCCGCGCGCCATCTGCGTATCGAGGTTGCCGGTCGGCTCGTCCGCCAGCAGCAGCTTCGGGCTGCCGGCCAGCGCACGGGCGATCGCTACGCGCTGCTGCTGGCCGCCCGAGAGTTCGGCCGGGAAGTGCTTCATGCGCGAGGCCAGGCCGACCTTGGCCAGCGCGTCCTCGATGCGTTCGCGGCGTTCGGCGGCGTTGAAGCCCCGATAGCGCAGCGGCACGTCGACATTGTCGAACAGCGACAGGTCGGGAATCAGGTTGAAGCCCTGGAAGATGAAGCCCAGCTTCTCGTTGCGCAGGCGCGAGCGGGCGTTGTCGTTCATGCCCTTGACGTTGACGCCGTCGAGGATGTATTCGCCGGCCGTGAATTCCTCCAGCAGGCCGGCAATGTTCAGGAAGCTGGTCTTGCCGGACCCGGAAGGCCCCGTCACGGTGACGAATTCGCCCTGGCGGACGTGGATCTCGAAGCCGCGCAGCGCGTGGGTTTCGATCATGTGGGTGCGATAGACTTTGCTCAGGTTTTGCATGCGCAGCATGGCGGTCCTCTCAAGTGTTTGGGGCGGGCAGGTCAGCGGTTGAGCGAGACTCTGCGGGCGTTTTCGAACGTTTCGGTGCCGGCGACAACGACCTTGTCGCCCTGTTTCAGGCCATCTGCGATCTCGACGGCATTGACGCTGGTGGCGCCCAGCCGGATCGGCGTGCGCACGGCGATTCCGTCCTGCACGACATAGGCATGGCGGCCCCCTTCGGCTTCAACAAATGAGCCGCGCGGCAGCAGCAGCACGCCCGGCTTCTCGTCGATCAGCAGGCGTGCCTGCACGCGCTGGCTCTGGCGCAGGCCGTCCGGCTGGCGCCCGTCGAAGCGCACGCGCGCCAGCACCTGGTTCTTCACCACTTCCGGCGACAGCGCCGACAGCCTGCCGGTGGCCGTGGCGCCGTTGACGGTGATCTCGGCGCGCATGCCCAGCCCCAGGTCGTTGACATAGGTCTCCGGCACTTCCAGCTCCACTTCCAGCGCCGACAGGTCGACCAGGGTCATCAACGGCGTATTGGCCTGTACGACGCTGCGGTTGGCCACGTTCAGGGTGCCGATGAAGCCGTTCACGGGCGCGCGCACCACCAGCTCGTCGACCCTGCGCTGGGCATTGGCCAGCGCCAGCTTCTGGCGTTCCAGCTGCGCCTGTTTCGTCTTCAGCGCCAGTTCCACGTCGTCCCGCTCCAGGGTCGAGGCCTGGCCCGCGTGGCGGGCGCGGATCTCGGCGGCCTTCAGCGCATCGCGGGCTTTCTGGTAATCGATCTTCGCCACCACGCCCTCGTTGGCCACGCCGTCGTAGCGCTCCAGGGTACGCTGGGCCGACAACCGCTCGATTTCGGCCGTGTCGGCGTCGCGCTGGGCCAGCAGCTTCTGCTTGCGCGCCAGGATCTGCTGGCGTGCCACCTCGGCGGCCAGTTCCTGGTAGCTGGACTGCTCCTTTTTCAGCTCGTCCGTCAGGTCGGGCGACTCCAGCACGGCCAGCACGTCGCCCTGTTTCACCGTGTCGCCCGCGCGTGCCCGCAAGGTCACGGTGGACGAGGGCGCCGTCGAATACAGGGTCGGGCTGACGGCGGCGACGATGCGGCCGTTGACGGCGGCGTCACGCACCAGCGTGCCGCGCGTGACCTCGGCGATGCGCAGGCGCGCCGCGCTGACGGAGTGTTCGCTGTCGCGCCAGTTGCCCACCGCGGCCGCGAAGGCGGCGGCCACGGCCAGCACGCCGGCACCGAGCAGCAGCAGGCGTTTCACCTTGCGGCCGGCGGGCGGGGCGATGACGGTGTCCTGGCTGGAAGTATCGCGGATCATGATGATGTGGATTGAACAAGAATGACGACGGTATTGCAGGAACCGTGCCACGCGCTAAGTACCTGATTCCATGGGCTTCAAGTGCGCCGTGTCCGCTGTCCGCGCTGTCCGGGCCTGTCCGTACTTGCATAACGGCGCGCCGCCGGACGCGACGCCGGACTGGGTGCGCTGGCTGTGGCTGCTGCCGGTGGCGTGGTTGCTGGGCGTCGTGGCAACGGTATTCCTGCCGCTGGGCTGGGTGGCGGCCGTCGCGCTGACGCTGGCCCTGGTCGCCGTGCAGACTGCCTGGCATGAGCGGGCCCAGGAATGGGACCGCGCCCTGCTGCCCTTGCGCGCGATGCTGGCCGCCCACCATGCCCTGGGCGGCTTGCCGGACGGCGACGATGACGATGCCGCGCTGCTGGCGCCGTTCCGGGCCGGCGCGGCCGCCGCCGGCAAGCTGCGCCGCCGCTTCGCGCTGGCCCTGGGCGACCGGGTGCCGAGGCAGCGCGAATACCGCGACTGGCTGCTGCAGGCCAATGTGCGGCGCTACTTTGCCAGCCGCGCCGCGCTGGCCGCCCACATCGACACGCTGCGGGCCAGCTACCACCTGGTGGCCGCGCTGGAGGCGGACTGCGCACTGGCGTGCCACCTGCAGGGCACGGCGTCGTTCTGCTGGGCCGACCAGGCACCGGACCGGCCGCTGGCCTTGTCCGCCATGGCGCACCCGCTGCTGGCGCAGCTCGCGCCGCTGGACTTCACGCTGGCGGACGGCAGGGGCGCCTTTGTCTCGGGCCAGAACGGCGTGGGCAAGAGCACCTTGCTGCGTACGGCCGGCCTCAACGTCATCGCCGCGCGCGCATTCGGCTTCTGCTACGCCGCCACGGCGCAGGTGCCGCCCCTGGCCGTGCATGCCAGCATGCAGAGCGAGGATGCGATGGACAGCGGCGAAAGCCTGTACATGGCCGAACTGCGGCGCGCGCGCGAACTGCTGGTGCTGGCAGAGCAGGGGCCGGCCCTGTTCGTCATCGACGAAGTTTTCCGCGGCACCAACCACCTGGAATCCGTGTCGGCTGCCACGGCGGTGCTGCACGCACTGGCGCGGCAGCACGCGGTCGTCGTCTCGTCGCACAACCTGGAACTGGCCACGCTGCTGCGCGACCGACTCGCGCCGTTCTGCGTCGAGGCCGCCAAAGGCGCCTTGCGCGTGCGCCCCGGCGTGCTGCAGGACACCAACGGCATCCGCCTGCTGGCCGACAGCGGTTTCGACAGCACTGTCGAGCGCAACGCCGGCACCGTGCTGGCCTGGCTGGCCAGGCACGCCCGCGGCGAGGACGCCGGCCCGCCCCCGCGCCTGGCTGCCTGAACGCGGCACCGCTGGGCCGTTCAGCGCTTGCGTGCCGGCTTCTTCGCGATGATCTCGCGGCAGTCGCCCCGCACGGTGGCGTTGTCGTAGTCGGTCCAGCCGTAGCTGTCGACGTAGCGGGTGTGCCGTTTCCAGGCGCCGTTGACGAAGCTCCATTCCAGGCGCTCGTCCGGGTAGCGGATGTCGGCCACGTCGAGCAGGGTGTGGAACATGTTTTCCGTGGCCAGCCGGGCCTTGCGGTGGCGCTGGAGCTCCTTCACTTTGTTCGGATAGCGCTCTTTATACTGGTCCGAGTACCACATGAAGGCCGGCACGCGGAATTCGTGCTGGGTGTTGTGGCCGTGGAAGGCGATGGTGCAGCTGCCGTCGTACAGGGTCTGGCCGTGGTCGGCCACGTACAGCAGGGCGGCGGCGCGGTCGGCGGCCTTCAGCTGGCCGATCACCTGGGCCAGGAACCAGTCTGTATACAAGATGGAGTTGTCGTAGCTGTTGTTCAGCTCCGGCTTGATGGCCAGGTCCGTGTAGACGGGCTTGTCGACGCCGAACAGCGAGGGCTGCCAGCGGTCGAAGGCTTTCGGGTGGCGCTGGCTGTAGTTCCAGTGGCTGCCCAGGGTGTGCAGCACGATCAGCTTCTTCGGCGCCCGGTCGGCCAGGGCCAGGCGCAGCGGGTCGAACAGCACCTCGTCCAGGTTCGAGCGGTTCGTGAAGCCGCCCAGGTTGAGGAACTGCACCACGTTCGCTTCGCGGGCGAACACGGAGACGGGGGTGTCGAACTTGCCGAAGGAAATCTGGTTCGACAGCCACCACGTCTTGAAGCCCGCTTCCTGGTAGGCCGTCAGGAACGATTTTTCCTTGAAGCCGTCCTCCAGGCTTTCGCGGGCCGGTTTGCGCGAGATGATGACGGGCACCGACAGGCGCGTGGCCGACACGGCCGTGATGACGTCGTTCAGCGGTACCAGGTTCGCTTCCTGCGCCAGCAGCGGATTGGTGGGGCGCTCGTAGCCGAACAGGCTCCAGCGGTCGCGCCGCGCCGATTCGCCGATGACGAGGATGACGGTCTCCGGCGTCGTGTCGGGCTCGGCCTGGCGCGCGCCGAAGCGGAAGTTGCGGCTTGTTTCGTTCAGCGCGGCCAGGTAGCGCCGCTCGCGGTAGAAGTCTACCCCCCGCGCCACCAGGCCGAAGGGCCAGGAATCGATGAAGACGTCGAAGCGGGCCGGCGGCCGGGCCCAGTGGGGCAGGGGCGGCAGGGCCAGCCCGGTGCGGTGCGCGCCCTTGTCGACCGTGGCCGACGCCGATGCGGCAGCCGGCGCAGGTGCGGCCCCAGCGCCGCGCCCGGCGCCGAATTCCCAGCCATAGGCGGCCAGCGCGCCGAACACGGCCAGCAGGACAAGCGCCACCCAGCGCGATGGTCCGGTCCAGTCCAGCTGCGGGCTCTGGCGCGCGGCGCGGAAGGCCAGTACCCACCAGGCGGCCACCAGGGCCATGATCGCCACCATGCTCCACACCTTCTGGCCAAGGAACTCCATGGCTTCCATCGGACTCGTTTCGGCCAGGATGCCCAGGTGGTGGGTGGAAATGCCCTGGCCGTAAAAGACCAGCAGATAGATTTCCGTGGGCAGTGCCATGAAGGCGGGAATGAGCAGCCAGTGGAACCAGGCCGGGCGGCGGAACAGGGCCCACACGGCCGTCCAGGCCACCACCTCGATACCGATCAGGGGCCAGGCGTTGGCTACGTTCTTCCCCAGCAGCAGGGGAATATAGGGCACGCCGGACAGGGCCAGGTAGCTCAGCAGGACGAACAGGGGGGCGGGGCGCAGCAATGCTTGCAATGGTTGCATAAAGGGAACGGTAACAAATTGCCGGCTATTATCAAGGCTTTTCCGCCGCAGGGGCAGTACGACAGCGCCTGGCGCCGGCGAGGCCCGGTCCGGGAGGGGCTTTGCCTAATTAAATTGCAAATTGGTTGACTGGGCCATGCGCGAGGTTTATACTCGCGAGTTCTCATTTTAGTCTGCGCGTGGTATACGCACTCGATGGCCCTGTTGTTCGGGCATTGGACAGCCGCTCCTCCGAGGGTGGCTGTTGGCGCCTGTGACGCAGCATGCGAAGCAGGCCGATGATCATGAGACTGGTTTTAGCCCCGGGGCGGCGTGTTGCCGGGCCCGGGATGTCAACAGCAGTAATTTTGTTGGATTTAGAACGATGCCAACCATCAATCAATTGATTCGCAACCCACGTACCGCCCTGGTCGTGAAGAGCAAATCGCCGGCACTTGAAAACTGCCCGCAAAAGCGTGGCGTGTGCACCCGCGTGTACACCACCACTCCTAAGAAGCCTAACTCGGCACTGCGTAAAGTCGCCAAGGTTCGCCTGACCAACGGTTTCGAAGTCATTTCGTACATCGGCGGTGAAGGCCACAACCTGCAGGAACACAGCGTCGTGCTGCTGCGCGGCGGTCGTGTCAAAGACTTGCCAGGTGTGCGTTACCACATGGTTCGCGGCTCGCTGGATACCCAGGGCGTCAAGGACCGTAAGCAAGCTCGCTCGAAGTACGGTGCGAAGCGCGCTAAAGCCGCCAAGAAGTAATTCTTGCAATTTAATTGAGTTGAGGCGGTCGCGAGGCCGAGTAAGTGGAAGGTCATGATGACCTCCGCGAGTGTCACAGAGGCACTCAACTGAAGACAGGAAGGAAATAGAAATGCCACGTCGTCGTGAAGTACCCAAGCGCGAAATTCTGCCGGATCCAAAGTTCGGCAACACCGAAGTCGCCAAATTCGTCAATGTTCTGATGCTGTCGGGCAAGAAGTCCGTCGCTGAAAACATCATCTACGGTGCATTCGACCATATCCAGCAAAAGTCCGGCAAGGACCCACTGGAAGTGTTCGCTGCAGCGATCAACAACGCCAAGCCGATGGTGGAAGTCAAGTCCCGCCGCGTCGGTGGCGCCAACTACCAGGTGCCGGTTGAAGTGCGTCCAGTACGCCGCCTGGCCCTGTCGATGCGCTGGCTGCGTGAAGCCGCCAACAAGCGCAGCGAAAAATCCATGCCACAACGCCTCGGCGGTGAGCTGCTGGAAGCTGCGGAAGGCCGCGGCGGCGCGATGAAGCGTCGTGACGAGGTGCACCGCATGGCAGAAGCGAACAAGGCGTTCTCGCACTTCCGCTTCTAAAAATTCCGGCCGGAATCTCCGGCCTTATCTATTGTTCAAGCCGGGCACATTTTTGGTTGAGAAAATGCTGCTCGGTTTTGTCCATTAAAAGATTTAGGATTAATTATGGCCCGCAAGACCCCCATTGAGCGCTACCGTAATATCGGTATCTCCGCTCACATCGACGCTGGTAAGACCACCACCACGGAACGCGTGCTGTTCTACACGGGCGTGAACCACAAGATTGGTGAAGTGCACGACGGCGCCGCCACCATGGACTGGATGGAGCAGGAACAAGAGCGCGGCATCACGATCACGTCCGCCGCGACGACCTGCTTCTGGAAGGGCATGGCGAACAACTTCCCCGAGCACCACATCAACATCATCGACACCCCGGGCCACGTTGACTTCACCATCGAAGTGGAACGTTCGATGCGCGTGCTCGACGGCGCCTGCATGGTTTACTGCGCAGTCGGCGGCGTGCAGCCACAGTCGGAAACCGTGTGGCGTCAGGCCAACAAGTACAAAGTGCCACGTCTGGCCTTCGTGAACAAGATGGACCGTACCGGTGCCAACTTCTTCAAGGTCTACGAGCAGATGCGTGCCCGCCTGAAGGCCAACCCTGTCCTGATCCAGATCCCGATCGGCGCCGAAGAAAACTTCAAGGGCGTTATCGACCTGGTCAAGATGAAGGCCATCATCTGGGACGACGCGTCCCAGGGCATGAAGTTCGACTACGTCGATATCCCTGCAGAGCTGGCCGATTCGGCCGCCGAGTGGCGCGAGAAGATGGTTGAAGCCGCTGCCGAAGCGACCGAAGACCTGATGAACAAGTACCTGGAAGAAGGCGACCTGACGGAAGCCGAGATCAAGCAGGCACTGCGTACCCGTACCATCGCTTCGGAAATCGTGCCGATGATGTGCGGTACCGCGTTCAAGAACAAGGGCGTGCAAGCCATGCTGGACGCCGTCATCGAATACCTGCCATCGCCAGTGGACATCCCACCGGTCAACGGCACGGACGAGGACGAGCAGCCTGCATCGCGTAAAGCCGCCGACGACGAGAAATTCTCGGCGCTGGCCTTCAAGATCATGACCGACCCGTTCGTCGGCCAGCTGGCCTTCTTCCGCGTGTACTCGGGTTCCGTGAACTCCGGCGACACCGTGCTGAACTCGGTGAAGAACCGTAAAGAGCGTCTGGGCCGTATTCTGCAGATGCACGCCAACCAGCGTGAAGAGATCAAGGAAGTGCGCGCTGGCGACATCGCCGCTGCCGTGGGCCTGAAAGACGTGACGACCGGCGAAACGCTGTGCGACCCGTCGGCCATGATCATCCTGGAACGCATGGTCTTCCCTGAGCCCGTGATCCAGCAGGCCGTCGAGCCGAAGACCAAGTCCGACCAGGAAAAAATGGGCCTGGCGCTGAACCGCCTGGCACAGGAAGATCCGTCGTTCCGCGTCAAGACCGACGAAGAATCGGGCCAGACCATCATCGGTGGTATGGGCGAGCTGCACCTGGAAATTATCGTTGACCGCATGAAGCGCGAATTCGGCGTGGAAGCAACCGTCGGCAAGCCACAGGTTGCCTACCGCGAGACGATCCGCAAGGCCGTCACCGACGTCGAAGGCAAGTTCGTCAAGCAGTCCGGTGGTCGCGGCCAGTACGGCCACGCCGTGCTGACGATCGAACCGCAAGAACCGGGCAAGGGCTTCGAGTTCGTCGACGCCATCAAGGGCGGTGTGATTCCTCGCGAATACATCCCTGCGGTCGAAAAAGGTGTGCGCGAAACGCTGAACAGCGGTGTCCTGGCTGGTTACCCGGTCGTCGACGTCAAAGTCACCGTCACCTTCGGTTCGTACCACGATGTTGACTCGAACGAAAATGCATTCCGCATGGCCGGTTCGATGGCCTTCAAGGATGGCTGCCGTAAAGCATCCCCGGTCATCCTGGAGCCGATGATGGCCGTGGAAGTGGAAACGCCGGAAGACTACGCCGGTAACGTGATGGGCGACCTGTCGTCCCGTCGCGGCATGGTGCAGGGCATGGACGAAATTCCAGGCGGCGGCGGCAAGATCATCAAGGCCGAAGTACCACTGTCGGAAATGTTCGGTTACTCGACCTCGCTGCGCTCCGCAACGCAAGGCCGTGCAACGTACACGATGGAATTCAAGCACTACTCCGAAGCGCCTAAGCACGTGATCGACGCGATCGTCACCGCAAAAGCCAAGTAATCGATATGTAGCGGGACTCCGGTCCCTGACCGGCCGGGGGCGATCCCCCCGGCCGGACAACCTAAAATCAAAGTTCTAAGGAAGAATTAAAATGGCAAAAGAAAAGTTCGAGCGGACTAAACCCCACGTCAACGTCGGCACCATCGGTCACGTCGACCACGGCAAGACCACCCTGACCGCAGCTATCGCAACCGTCCTGTCGAAGAAATTCGGCGGCGAAGCGAAAGCCTACGACCAGATCGACGCTGCACCGGAAGAAAAAGCCCGCGGCATCACCATCAACACCGCCCACGTCGAGTACGAAACGGCTGCCCGTCACTACG
>NZ_WNKZ01000123.1 GCF_009720835.1 Pseudoduganella buxea | reverse complement strand
CCGCGGCGCCTTCGCCACGGCGGCGCTGTCGCTGGGGATGAGCGCCGGCCCGGAACTGCCGCAGCACACCGTGCCGGCGCCCAGTTCCGTCGCCAGCGGCCGTGAAGGCCTGCGTGCGCTGCTGGCGCGCGCGCCGGGCATCGACGCCATCTTCTGCAGTTCCGACATGGTGGCGCTGGGTGTGCTGATCGAGGCCCAGGCGCTGGGCATCGCCGTGCCGGCGCAGCTGGCCATCGTCGGCATGGGCGACCTGGCCCTGTCGCGCGACCTGCAGCCGGCGCTGACGACGGTGCGCATCGACGGCACCCTGATCGGCGACACGGCGGCGCGCTACATCATCCAGCGCGCCGAAGGGAAAACGGTGGCCCAGCCGATCCGCGACGTGGGCTTCACCATCGTCGAGCGGGGCACCACGTAGTCATTCGGCGGCCGGCATCTTGCCGTCGGCCAGCGGGCGCACATAACGCAGCAGGCTGACGAGGGTCTTGCCCGGCTCCTCCCACGGCACCATGTGGGCCGAGCGCTCGAACCACACGGCCTGCTTGTATGGCGCGCGCAGCTTGCGCAGCCATGCCTCGGTGGGCGCCGTCGGCGTCGTGTAGTCGTGCCGGCCGAGGAACATCACGACGGGAATGCGCAAGGTATCGACACGGCTGTAGTCGACCGTGACGAATTCCGGCAGCAGCCGCCCCAGGCTGAACACATTGCCCTGGTCGATGGTGGCGACGTCGTCGGGTGCATAGTCCGGCGACAGGCGGGGGCCGCCGAAATAGTAGGTCGACTCGCTGCGAAAGGCCGACAGGCCGCCATAGTGCTGCGGCCATTTGCGCGCCGTGACGATGCGCTCGCGCGTGATCGGCAGCTCGCCAGGGTAGGGCGCGATCGAAGCCAGGTCCTTCAATGCTTCCTGGTCGTTGCGCTTCGTCGCTTCGGCCTGCGCATAGTCGAAGCTGATACGTTCGTTCTCGCGCGTGCTGATCACCTGGCCCACGCCAACGTAGGCGTGGAACAGGTCCGGGCGCTTCAGGGCCGCCCCCAGCGCCGGCACGGTGCCCCAGCTGTGCGCCATCAGGATGATCTTCCCCTTGCCATGGCGCTTGCGCAGGTGCTCGGCCACCTCGATGGTGTCGTCCACGTAGCGCGCCACCGTCAAGGTGGGTGCCACCTGCGCGGGCGGGTTGTCGCGATAGGTCAGGCCGGCGCCGCGCTGGTCCCAATGCACGACGGTGAAATATTCCTCGATGGGGCGCTGGAACTGCCACGCCGTCGGGATGGCGGGCGACGCCGGGCCGCCGTGGACAAACAGGATGATGGGATTGGCCCGGTCCTGTCCGCGCACATACAGCCATTGCCCGATGCCGCCGATGTCGGCCTTGTACGATTCCTGGATGCCGGTGGGCGCGGTGATGCGCGTCAGGTCGGCCACCGCGGCGCGCGATTTCTGGTAGGCCCTGGCGTCTTCCAGTTCACCGCCGCGGGCGGCAAGCGCCGCCACGATCATGCCCATTGCCAGCCACTGTCGCTTCATCGCCTGCCTCCGCTGTCGTGATGGGGCGATGATAGCGCGGGTTTGCGCAAACGTGGTGCCGGTGCGATGATGATGTTTCCATATTGCCGAGCCGACCATGACGATCCGCCCCACCACGATAGACGACTGGCGCAGCCTGAAAGCCATCCGGCTGGCCGCGCTGCGCGATGCCCCCACCGCCTTCGGCGTCACGCACGCTGCGGCGGCAGCTTATACCGACGAACAATGGCAAACCCGCGCCGCCGGCACGCCGCAGGCCGAGTATCTGCTGGCCTTCGATGGCGACGCGGCCATCGGCATCGTCGCCGGCGTGGTGGACGGGCAGAGCCACTACAACCTGATCGCCATGTGGGTCGCGCCGACGCACCGGGGCACCGGTGTCGCGGCCCGGCTGGTGGAAGCGGCCAAGGACAGGGCCGTCGCACGGGGCCACCGGCGCGTGGTGCTGGACGTGGCGCCGGAAAACCTCGGCGCGGCAACGCTGTATCGGCGGCAGGGTTTTGTCTTCCTGCCCGAATGGGAGCCGCTGGCCAGCCATCCGGCTATTTCGGTGCAGAAGATGGCGTGGGTGGTGCCCGCTTAAGGAAGCGCTGGCACGGCGTCCTTTTTGGACGCCGCAAGGAGGCCGGGCACCAACACCGCCGTTTCAACCGGCCATGCCGGTCCAGTTCGCTTCCTCGACAATGTAATTCGGCGTTCCATGCTGAAACATAGCAGGCTTTCCCCTGACAGAAACCCGGGGACGAGCGGCTTCCTCGACGTCGAACACCAGCAAGCTGCCAAAGACATTCACCGCATGCAGGGCTGCGAGTGCGGTACGTGCTGTCAGTGCCTCGCTGAATCGCGCCATCGCAGCCTTTCTCGAGCGTGCGCTGAAGCGTCGTGCCACCCCATCCTGGTCGAGGAGCCAGTAGTGCTCCTTTGCTGGAAGCAAGACATCGCTGCCGTCGTCATACGTCTTCAATACTGCCTTGAACAGCTTCAGCTGGGAATGGCCCATGTCTTCGATGGTTCCCTGGCGGGGAAAGGGACTCGGCGTCACACCCGCATAACGCTCCGATCTGCCGTGGACCCGGTGTTCGGCCGCGGGTGCATGCCTTGGCGGAACCTGCCGGCTGGGCCAGATGGACCCCTCCACCTCCTGGAGTGCATAGCGGCCATTTTCATCGTCCCCGCCGGCAAAAAATCCATAGGCCATCACGAGGAGTTCACGCAGTATGGCCGCCAGGTAGGGGTCCTTGAGCTTCCTGTCGACCAGGGGGAAGGTTTCCTGCAGCACGTCGAAGGCGGCCCGGAGCGCTTCCTGCTGATCGACCGGCTTGTCATCGAATGCCGTGAACCGATCCGGGCTGTTGAACAGGACGGAGACGAGATAGCCGTGATAGTCCGCAACGGTCGAGGGGATGTAGCGCTCATGCATACTGGCGGAGCCTCGTGTGAAATTGCCTGCATTCGTGTTTTGTGCCCGCTGCGCGTGCTTGACAACGGCGCCGCCTGCGAGCGATGAAAGTGCGGAGCCGGTCAGGCCGGTGCTGTCGCCCGCTCCAATGCATCGAGCCAGGCAATCGCCTGTTCCCGGCTCGACCCGCACATCTCCGCCGATGGCTGCAAGCCCCCGCAAAACGCCGGCCGTTCGGGCCGCCCGAAGATGCGGCAGCGGTTGTCGTCGGCCAGCTGGATGCAGCGTACGCCGGCGGGCTTGCCATTCGGCATGCCCGGAATCGGGCTCGTGATGGAAGGCGCGGTGCAGCAGGCACCGCAATGGTCGCGGCAGTTCATGGCGTCGGTCCAGGCTGGGTGGGGCCGGTATTTTACAGCGACCGGGGGCCGCTGCGGCGATCAGGCGATCAGCAGCGACACGCAATACAACAGCAGCCCCACCACGCCACCCACCAGGGTCCCGCTGATGCGGATGAATTGCAGGTCGCTGCCGACCTGCTGTTCCAGCTTGTCCGAAATGGTTTCGGCATCCCATTTGTCGATCACGCGCTGGACCACGGCGACGATCAGGCTGCGCCGCTCGACGATGGCTTCGATGGCGAAGCCGCGCAGCCAGTCGTTCAGTTTGGCGCGGATGGCGGGATTCTGCTCCAGCGCCGCCGCGAAGACCTGCAGCGCGTCCTGGGCCCGGGCCACGAGGCGCGATTCGGGCGACGTGCCGGCCGACAGCAGCCGTGCGCGGATATCGGCCCAGACGCCGCCCACGTATTCGCGGAACAGGGGGTGGTGCAGGCCGTTGGCCAGCAGCGTGCGCAGTTTTTCCTCGTATTCGGGGGAGTGTTGCAGCTCGTCGATCAGTTCCTCGATGGCCGTCTGGAAGCGCACCCGCCATTCGCCGTTCTCGTCCGTCATATCGTCCAGGATGCTCTGGATGCCGTTCATCAGGCGCTCGAAGAATTTTTCGTCGATGGCACGGGGCATCCAGCTGGGGCTGTGATCGTGCACTTTCTGGCGGATGTACGGCCGGTTTTCCTCCAGCGCCCTGGCCACCAGGCCCAGCACGCGTTGCAGCAGCAGCACATGCTGGCGGCCGGCCACGAGCACCGTCAGCACCTGGGCCAGCACGGGCGCCAGGCGCACATCCTTCAGGCTCGACCCCAGCGCGCCACGGAAGAATTCGGCCGCGTCGCGGTCGTCGATCATGTTGACGATGGCGGGGATGGTGCCGACCAGCCGTTCGGCCACGGCCCGGCTGTTTTCGTCGCGCCCCAGCCAGCGCGCGCTGACCCCGGCGAAATCGACGTCGCGCAGCTCGTCGTGCAGCACTTCGTGCGTAATGAAGTTGTGTTCCAGGAACTCCGCGATGTTGACGCCGATGCGGTCCTTGTTGCGGGGAATGATGGCCGTATGGGGAATCGGCAGCCCGAGCGGGTGGCGGAACAGGGCGGTGACGGCGAACCAGTCGGCCAGGCCCCCCACCATGGCCGCCTCGGCAAAGGCGGCCACGAAACCCAGCCACGGGTACTGCCCCTGCATCAGGCGCGCGGCGACAAAAATGCCCGCCATGCCGGCCAGCAGGCAGGTGGCCACGCGGCGTATGCGTCGCAGCCGTTGCAGCGGGTTCTTGTTCGGCACCCTTTTCTCCCATGATTCCGATGGCCCGATTGTGCCGTATTGCCGGCGTCGGCTGTGGGGTGCAGTTCACATATTGCGTCATGCGTTCGCGAACGCACGGCCCAGCTTGTCGGAAAACTTTACAGTTGGATCGGAGACTAAATGGGAGCCCGTCATGGCCATCATGCTTGCCGCCGCCGCTGCGGCCCTGCTCGTGCAACCGGTCTGTTCCTGGGATCGGCCGGGCGTCAACCGTTACCGGGGCACGCCCGAGGCGGCCCTGGCCCACTACCGCGACATTCCCGCCAGTACCCGCACCTTGCTGGCGCAGCGCATCGCCGCCGGCATACCGGACGACACCGTGCAGATCGGCCGCGACCGCATCGAAGGGCACTTTCAATACGACCAGCGCATCGGGGACATGCACTTCGGCAAGGGGCAACTGTGCCGCACCGTCACGCGCACGAAGTGGAAAAGTGCCCACCGCGAGCCCGCAGCCGTGTATTGCGCGGAAAACGAATGCATCCTGGTGCCGAAGGTGTGTGGCAATGTCAGCCGTATCCGGCGCGTCGTCACGTCCGGGGCGGGGGGCGGTGGCGGGCACGGCGGCGGTTCGCCCGCACCGGTCGAACTGCCGCCGTTCCCGCCGCCGGCCGGACCCTCGTATTCCGCCGCGCCGGCGCCCGGCGACGACATGCCGCCGTGGGCTGGCCCTGGTGTGCCGGTCCCGAAAGTGCCGCTGCCCGATTATCCGGGGCCGGGCGCGGGATGGTTTTACCCGGTGGGCGAGCTGCCGCTGGCGCCCGTGCCGGAACCTTCTACCTGGGCCATGCTTCTGGCAGGTGTCGGCCTGCTGGCGGCACGATGGCGGCGCAAGTAAGGACGCAAGGAAAAAGGCGCTGTCACCCGGCCGCGGGCACAGCGCCAAAAAAAAAAGCCAACCGAAATGCGGTTGGCTTTTTTGCACGGCCGGCGAACCGGCGGTCAAGATTATTGCAGCAGGGACATGACCAGCGACGACTGGCTGTTCGACTGCTTCAGCATGGCGGTGCCGGCTTGCAGCAGCATCTGGTTCGACGTCATGTTGGCCGATTCCGTGGCGAAGTCGACGTCCATGATGCGGCCCGAAGCGTTCTTCGTGTTGGTCGAGATGCTCGACAGGTTGCTGTTGACGTGATCCAGGCGGTTCGAAACGGCACCCAGCTTCGAGCGCATCGTGCCGACGGCGTCGATGGCGTCCGACAGGTCCTTGATCGTCGTATTGGCGTTGGTGGCACCCGTGGTGGCATCGGCGCCGGAGATTTCCGTACCGGCCGCAGCGGCGGCGGCACCGGTGGCACCGTCGAACTGGTCGGCGGCAGCCTTGATCTTGTCATGCACGGCCGTCATTTCGGTGGTGAAATCGGCGGTCATTTTTTCGTCCTTGTCGGCGCCGATCTGGAACGTGATCGTCGTCGCCAGCTTGCCCGTGCCGCTGGTCAAGAGGTTGGTGCCGCCGAACTTGGTGTTCGTCATGATGTTGCCCAGTTCGTTGCTCAGCGAGTCGAACTCGGCCTGCATGGCGGACTGGTCGTCCTTGGTCGAGGAACCGTCGGCAGCTTGCGTGGCCAGGTCCTTCATGCGGTTCAGGATGTTCGACGTCTCGTCCAGCGCGCCTTCGGCGGTCTGCATCAGGGAGATCGAGTTCTGGGTGTTACGCATTGCAACTTGCATGCCGCTCGTCTGGGTCTTCAGGCGGGTGGCGATCTGCAGGCCGGCCGCGTCGTCCATGGCGGAGTTGATACGGTAGCCGGTCGACAGGCGGGTCATCGACGTCGACAGGTTGCCCTGGGTGCGGGTCAACGAATTCTGTGCGGACAGGGCGGCGTTGTTGGTGTGCAGGCTCAGCATTTTAGTACTCCAGTTAGGTGGTTCGTTCAGAGCAGCTTTCTGCGCCCTCATCAGTACAAGACGACCGTCCCGGCCCGGACGTTAAATGCCGTACGGGAATATTTTGATTTATTTTTCGGGTCAGCCGTGCGACCTTGACGATTACACATCGGCAGGTCTATGATTTAATGACCAATCAGTAAGTAATTTCCACCTGAGTTTTCCCTCTCTATGCAATCCGAACCCAAGCCGCGCTGGGAGCGTCGCAAGGACGCCCGGCCGCAGGAACTGCTGGCCGCCGCGCTGGACCTGTTCGTCGACCGTGGCTATGCCGCGACCCGCCTGGAAGACGTGGCGCGCCGCGCCGGCGTGTCCAAGGGCACCCTGTACCTGTATTTCGAAAACAAGGAAGAGTTGTTCAAGGCCGTGGTGCGGGAAAATATCGTCGACGTCATCGGCAAGGCCGAAAGCGACGTTGCGGCCGCGCCCGAGGCGAGCTGCCGCGAACTGCTGCGCGTGATGCTGCTGAAATGGTGGAGCGAGGTGGCGTCCACGCGCGCTGCCGGCCTGGCCAAGCTGATCATGGCCGAAGCGGGCAATTTCCCCGAGATCGCCCGCTTCTATAATGACGAAGTGATCGAGCGCGGCAACGCCCTGGTGGCGTCGATCCTGCGCCGCGGTGCCGCCAACGGCGAATTCGTCGCCCTCGATCCGGACATCATGACGCGCGTGCTGACGGCGCCGGTCATCATGCTGATGCTGTGGTCACACAGCTTCTTCCCCTGCGATACCCAGGGCTTCGACCCGGAAGCCTTCATGGATGCCTTCCTGGGCCTGGTCGAGCGGGGCCTGCGTCCGCCGCCCTGACCGGGTCGGCATTTTAGGGCCTTCAGCCCCCGCAAACTGCAGACTGTCGCAAATTCCCGCCATCGGCTGTCATTGTCGTTAATATGCCGTCCTGACCAGTTCAACGATAAAATGACGGATTCTTATTCCTTCACCGAGTCAATCAAGATGAATATCGAACAAGCCCGCTTCAATATGATCGAACAGCAGATCCGTCCCTGGGATGTGCTGGACACCGATATCCTCGATCTGTTGATGGTCGTTAAGCGCGAGAATTTCGTACCGGAAGCCTACAAGGCCCTGGCTTTCGTCGATACCAGCATCCCCCTGCCGGGTGGCGGCGCCATGCTCACGCCCAAGCTGGAAGCGCGCATCGTGCAGGACGTACAGGTCAAGAAGCACGAGAACGTGCTGCTGGTCGGTGCCGGCACCGGTTACGTCGCCGCACTGCTGGCCCACCGTGCCCGCCACGTCACCGCCGTCGAGATCGATCCGGCACTGAAAGCCCAGGCCGAGAAGAACCTGGCCGCCAACGGCATCTCGAACGTCACCGTCGAACTGGGCAATGGCGCCCAGGGCTGGACCAATGGCGCCCCGTTCGACGTCATCGTCTTCTCCGGCGCGTTGCCCGTGCTGCCCGAAGCGGTGCTGCAGCAGATCAAGGTGGGCGGGCGCATCCTGGCCATCATCGGCGAATCGCCCGTCATGTCGGCGCACCTGATCACCCGCACGGGCGAGAACGGCTACGACACGAAAAAGCTGTTCGAAACGGACGTGCCGCCCCTGGCCGCGGCCGTGACACCGTCGCATTTCACGTTCTAAGGCACGGCCATGGACCATCTGACCGCTCCCGAACTGGCCGCCCGGCTGGCCGACCCGGACCGTCCGCAGCCCTTCCTGCTGGACGTGCGCGAACCGTGGGAATACGAGACCTGCCATATCGACGGCGCAGCGCTGATGCCGATGCAGACCATTCCGGCCCGCATCGACGACCTGGATGAAGACGCGGAAATCGTCTGCATCTGCCACCACGGCGCGCGCAGCCTGCAGGTGGCCGCGTTTCTCGAGCGGCATGGATTCGGCAAGGTCAGCAACCTGACGGGCGGCATCCACGCCTGGGCCTTGCAGGTCGATGGTTCGATGCCGAAGTACTAGGCAGTAGGCATTAGCCGGCTCGTGCCGGCCGATGCGGGCCGAAACAGTGCGGCGGCGGGGCAGGGATAGTTTTCAAGCAATAAACCTAAAAACTTTTTGACGACTCATCGGAGAATGCAATGCAGAGACCCCTTATCGCCGTGCTGATCGCCAGCGCAGTCACGCTTCTTGCACAGGGCGCACAGGCGGCCGATCTTATCCAAGTCTACCAGCAAGCACTCGCGAACGACGCCACGTATGCCAGTGCCCGCAATGCGCTGACGGCAGGCCAGGAACGGAGCATCCAGGGGCGCTCGCTGTTGCTGCCGCAGATCGGCCTGACCGGCGAGCACCTGAAGAACAACGGCGACTTCACGCCGTCCAACGCGGGGACCATCGTGGACGTCGCCGGCACGCCCACGCCCATCACAGGCAGCGACCGGGACAACAGCGCGAATACCTACCGGCTGTCGCTGACCCAGCCGCTGTTCCGCTGGGGCAACTGGCAGCAGTACCAGCAGAGCAAGCTGGCCCAGGCCCAGGCCGAAGCCCAGTTCGCGCAAGCCCAGCAGGACCTGATCGTACGCGTGGCCCAGGCCTATTTCGACGTGCTGACGGCGCAGGACAACCTGGCCTCGATCCAGGCCCAGAAGTCGGCCACCACCGAGCAGCTGGCTTCGGCCAAGCGCAACTTCGAGGTGGGCACGCAGACCATCACGGACACCCATGAAGCCCAGGCCGCGTATGACCTGGTGGTGGCGCAGGAATTTGCCGCCATCAACGACCTGGAAGTGCGCCGCACGGCGCTGCAGCAGATCATCGGCACGGCGCCGGCTTCCGTGGCCACCCTGCGCACGGGCGTGAGGATTGCGCCGCCGGAGCCGGCCACGATCGAGCCGTGGATCTCGTCGGCCGAACAGCAGAACTACGCCGTGACCGTGCAGCAGCTGGCGGTGGAAATCGCCAAGCGTGAAATTTCCCGTACCCGCGCCGGCCACATGCCCACCGTCGACCTGGTGGCGCAGTCGCTGCGCCAGAGCCAGACGGCCAGCGGCGTCACGAAAAACAATGCCGTCGGTATCAGCTGGACCGTGCCGATCTTCAGCGGCTTCCAGGTCACCAGCCAGGTGCGCGAATCGATCGCGCTGGAAGAAAAATCGCGCAACGACCTGGAAGCGAGCCGCCGCAGCGCCGCCCAGAACGCCCGCCAGGCCTACCTGGGCGTCAACAGCGGCCTGGCCCAGGTGCGCGCACTGGAAGCTGCCGAGGTGTCGAGCAAGTCGGCGCTGGAATCGAACAAGCTGGGCTACCAGGTGGGCGTGCGCATCAATATCGACGTGCTGAACGCGCAGCGGCAGCTGTACTCGACGCAGCGCGACTTGTCGAAGGCCCGCTACGACACCATCATGAACGGCCTGCGCCTGAAGGCGGCCGCCGGCACCTTGAAGGAAGCGGACCTGGTGCCCGTGAACGCGCTGCTGACCAACTGATCGTTCCCGCGCCAACAAAAAAGCCGGCCTGCATCGCAGGGCCGGCTTTTTTTTGCGGCAGTGGCCGGTCAGCGCAGGCCGCCGCCTTCGCCGTCGAAGGAGCGCTCGATCAGCTCGACCTTGTAGCCGTCCGGATCGGTAATAAACGCGATCATCGTCGTGCCGCCCTTGACGGGGCCCGGCTCGCGCGTGACGTTGCCGCCATTGGCCTTGACGGCCGCGCAGGCGGACACGATGTCGGTGGTCGAGATGGCGATATGACCATAGGCCGTGCCCATCTCGTAGCTGGTGACGCCGTAGTTGTACGTCAGCTCCAGCTCCGCGTGATCCGGGTTGTTGCCGTAGCCGACGAAGGCCAGCGTGTACTGGTACTCCGGGTTGTCGCTGGTGCGCAGCAGTTTCATGCCGAGCACCTTCGTGTAGAAGTCGATGGAACGCTGCAGGTCGCCGACCCGCAGCATCGTATGCAGGATGCGCATGGTGAATCTCTCGTGTGTGGTGCGAAAGGGGCGATTGTAGGCTTTTTCGGCTGGGTTTGCTGACCTGCGCCATCGGCCGTGCCGGGATCGACAGGGCTGCGGGCCGCTTGCGTGCGATTTGATCAGTTCAGAACGACGGCAAGGTGTTCTCGCCTTCGCGCAGGCGATAGCTGGCCTGCTCGAAGGTATAGCGCGCCGTGCCGGCCAGCGAGCGGGCCGGTGGCAGTTCGCCGGCGGCTTGCTCGTCGTTGCCTTCCGCATCGGCCGATGCCCCGCTTGCCTCGCCCGAAATGGACAGCACGAGGTCATGGTAGCGCCCGGCGCCGGGCACGAGGCGCCAACTGGCCTGGCCGGACCAGCAGGCGCGCTCGCAGGTATCGCGATTGTCCGACTTGATCATGATGCCCTGGCCCGTCAGGTCGGCCGGCCGCGCGCTGGCCGGGTCGAACAGCGACAGCCAGGCGCCCACATAGCCTTGCCCCAGCCAGTGGCGCTCGATGGCGAGGCCGGGAATGCCGCGGCCCAGCGTGACCCAGCGCAGTTCCATGCCGTGGCCGTGGCCTTCGCTTTCCGCGATGCCTTCGTGGCGCCGCGTGACGGTCCATGCGCTGCCCTGCTGGCGCAGCAGGTACAGGTTGACGGGGGCGCCGGCGGCGTCGCCGAGCAGTTCCTCGCCGGCGGGGCGGCGGAAGTGGCCCACGACCACCAGCGCCGTTTCGCCGGACGGCAGGCGCTGGCTGCTGTGGGCCGTCATGATCAACGGCATATCATCCGTCGCTGGATCGGCGCTGGCATGGCCGCGGACGGCGTCGTAGTCGGCGCCGAAGACGGCCAGCATCAGTGCGGCATACGGGGTCCTTGCTGGCGGCAGCCACGGGTCGGGCCTTGGTTTGCGGCGCCGGGTTTGCCGGCTTGCCGGCATCGTGGCGCGAACATCCGGCCAGGGCGGCCAGCAAGGCGGCGCAACAGAACAGGGAAAGGTGGGACATGTCAGCAGGTATGGAAAATATCAGCCCGCATTCTACGTACGGCCGGGATTCCCGGCGCAAACGCCGATAGTGCTGCTCGATTCCGGCTCCGTCGGCCGGCGATCGGCCTCAAATACCGGGCACGATATTTTCGCCTTCCACCAGCCGGTAACGATCCCCATCGAAGGCGTAGCGCGCTCGGCCTGCGAGTGGCACTTCATTGCGTTCCACGTCGTCGGCGTCGTCGTCCGGCTTGGCATCCGGATGCTTGATGGTGCGCCTGGCGCCGCCGAAGTCCAGTACCAGGTCATCATAGGCCGCCGGCGTGGCGGCCGGTGCGAAGGACCACGTTGCCCTGGCTTCCCAGCATTCGTCCGTCGTCGGCCCGCAGGCGCCTTCGTTGCTCGAGTAGATTTCGATGGACTCGCCCGTCAGGTCGCGCACCTTGTCCGCCGCCACGTCGAACAGCGACAGCAGCGAAATGGTCTGGCCCTGCCACGTGCCGCCGTGCAGTACCGCCAGCGCGACCTTGTCCTTGGCCGGGGCGACCCAGCGCAGTTCGCCCAGCTGGCCGAACGAGCCCAGCGAGGCAATGCTTTCGTGGCGGCGCAGTATGCGCCACTGGCCGTCTTGCTGGTCCAGCACATAAAGGCTGAGGACGCCCGGCATGGCATGGCTGGAATCGGCGTTGCCATTGGCATCGGCCATTTCACCGTTGACCGCCAGCACCGTCTCGCCGGTCGGCAGCCGGGTCGACGACTGGCCCGTCACGACCATGTCGAGCCGGCTGTCGGCCTTGTCCGGATCGGGCATCTCGGCCAGTGCATTGCCCTTGCCGGCGCGGTAGCCGGCACCGAAGACGGCGCGCATCAGCTCGGCGTACGCATCCTTGACGGCGGGCGCGGTGGCAGGCGTGACGGCAGGCTTGGCGGCCTTCGCGGTGGTGGCGGGCGGGGGAGGTGGCTCCTCGCGCGAGCAGCCGGCCATGCCGGCCAGCAGGGCTGCCATCAGGGGCAGTACGACAGCTGGTTTCATTGATTGCCTTTGGTTTTGCGGTGGGACTGGGAAGGGCGCTTGCCTTGGGACGCGACACGGCGATACGAAAATTCGCCTTCGGCACGGGGCCATACAAGGGTGTCGCCGCGTACCGCCAGCCGTGCGTCGAACGAGCGGCCCGGCACCTGTTCCGGCAGCGTGAACGCGAAGCTGGGCTGGTTCGCCTGCGCCGGCGGCACCTCGAACACGAAGGGACGGCCGTCCCCCGCTTCGTCGTGCGCCAGCACGATCTGGCGCACGGGCCCGCGCCAGCCCGCCTGCCAGCCCGCGCGCGTGCTGGTGCCGCTGGCCAGCGCCGGCTGGTCGCCCAGCACCGTCACGCGCATGCCCTGCACATTGCTGCCGCGATAGTAGACGTTGACGGCCAACTGGCCGGCCGGTGGCGGTGTTGCAGGGTCATCGGCCACCGGGGTGTACAGCACCTGCACGGGCGCGACCTTGTTGACCAGCCTGAGCTGGCCTTCGTCGATGGTCCAGCGTCCTTCCATCTGCTCGTCGACGCCGCCATAGATCAACATGTAGCTGAACGTGCCGTCGGGACGCAGGCGGATGCCGCTGACCAGTTCACGCGCGGACATCTCGTAGTCGCCCGCCATCTTCTTGCGCAGGGCTTCGTCGGCGGCGCGCCGGGCCGGCGTGCGGCGGTCGTTGGCGGCCGCGTCGTCGCCCGTGGCCTGGGCCGGCC
>NZ_WNKZ01000122.1 GCF_009720835.1 Pseudoduganella buxea | reverse complement strand
TGCCGCACCGGTGCGGCAGGCGGCGCCACCGGTGGCGCCGTTGCGCATCCTGATCGCCGACGACAACGCCGACGCCGCCGAGTCGCTGGACGCGCTGCTGCGCCTGGGCGGGCACGACACCCGCATCGCGTATGACGGCTCCGGCGCGCTGGCCCTGGCCCAATCCTTCCTGCCCGACCTGGCCTTCCTCGACCTGGGCATGCCCGTGATGGACGGGCTGGAGACGGCGCGGCACTTGCGCGCGCTGCCGGTCACGCGTCATGTCACGCTGGTGGCGCTGACGGGGTGGGGCGCCCCGGACGACCGCGCCAGGGCCAGCGCCGCCGGGTTCGACCATCACCTGCTGAAACCGGCCGTGCCGGCCGAAGTGCAGGCGCTGCTGGCCCAGGTGTCCCGGGCCTGACGTCAGGCCGGCGCCAGCAGTCGCTCCATGAAGGCCCGCTTCGGCGCGCTGCGGGGGCTGGACCAGAAATCGTCCGTCACATGCTGCACGGCGCCGTCGCGCAGCACGCGTGCCTGCCACGGCCGGCGCAGCAGCACGCAGTGCACGTAGGTGGCGAACGATTCGGCGAAATCGTCGTAGGCATTGGTGCTGGCGTACAGGGTCGGGAAGCTGGACTGCTGCAGCGACGCATACACGGGCAGCAGCTCGTCGCCGTCCAGCTGGGCCTCGCCGTAATAGCGCACCCGGTCGCGGCCGGCGAAGTCCTCGCCGTGGCGGGGCAGGATGCGGTTGTCGGCGTGGATATCCCAGGCCAGCGGCAGGAAGCTGTAGTCGCCGGCGGCGCGCACGCCGTCCGGCATGCGCCACCAGTCGGGCAGGAAGCCCGTGCCGGCCGTCAGCACGTGGCCGAATTCATGCAGCAGCAGGAACTGGATGGCGCCCACGCGGGTGTCGTCCGGCGCGTCGGCGATGCGCACCTCCAGGGTAGTCGAAGGGGAAGGCAGGAACGGGCTGCTTTCCTTCCACGTGGCCCAGGCGTTGGCGCGCCGGGTCAGCAGGGCGTCGATGTCGAGCGCGACGACGGTGCCGATGGTGTCGCCCTGTTCGTCGGTGACGATGTCGGTGATGGCCGAGGAGCCCAGCGCATGGGCGAAGTACACGCCCAGCAGCACGCCGGGCAGCATGCCGGTGACGGCGTCGGGCATGCCGCCAATGGCCGCGCGCACGTCGTCCAGCAGGTCCCGGGGCGCGGCGGCGGCGACCGTCACGGCGGGATTGCCCGTCAGTGCATTGACCATGGCCACATAGGCAACCAGTTCGTCGATCAGTTCGGGCGGCGCGGCGCCGATGCGGTCGGGGACGGGAGCGTCCAGCCGGGCGCGCCAGGTGCGGGGGTGTTGCGTCACTATCACGGTATGTCCTGCGCAAGGTCAGTGGAACTGCCGGCAGCGCCCGCGCAGGGCCGCCGCCGGGAGGGGCTTACCCGATTACGGCTGAGCAGCGGAAAACTTTACCTTGAGCAATATCAGGCAGGGGGCCGGGAAGCGCAGGGCGAAAAAAAAACCCCGCCGTGGCGGGGTTCTCTTACGTCTGGGGGAGCAAATCAGCTCGCCTGGATGTTGGAAGCTTGCTTGCCTTTAGGGCCTTGCGTGACTTCGAACTGCACCTTCTGACCTTCTTTCAGGGTCTTGAAGCCGTTCATGTTGATTGCGGAGAAATGCGCGAACAAATCCTCACCGCCATCATCAGGAGTGATGAAGCCAAAACCTTTGGAGTCATTGAACCACTTAACGGTACCTGTTGCCATAAAAAGAACTTTCAAATATTAACGAATCACACGAGCCATAAAAGCAAGAAGCTTCCTGCCCCCTCCTCGACAACTCACTTCTTACCAACATGTACATTTCTGCACGAGTCGATATGGCATTGTTGGCGGAACAATTTTTAATGTCAAGCGCTTTGTACCGGCGGTAGTAAGATTTTTGCAACACGAAATATGAGGGGATGACATGCCGAACTCTTGATTTCGGGACAGGGGGCGCCATCTGCGACAAGTCGAGAAAGCGCGTAAGATTGAGAACAAACGGAAACGCATCCCTAAACGGGCGTTGCATCGGTCACGAAAGCATTAGAATATAAGCGTATGGCAACCAAGCATGACACTGAGACCGTCCTGGAGCGACAAGCGCTGAAGCCGCCACCCCTGTACCAGGTGGCGTTGTTAAACGACGACTACACACCAATGGAGTTCGTTGTGGCAATCATCCAGGAGTATTTCAACAAAGATCGTGAAACGGCAACACAAATTATGTTGAGCGTGCATCGCTACGGCAAAGGCGTGTGCGGTGTGTTCTCGAAAGATATTGCATCGACAAAAGTGGAGTTCGTTTTAACGCATGCGCGCAAGGCAGGCCACCCCCTGCAGTGCGTGATGGAGGAAGTATGATTGCGCAGGAATTGGAAGTAAGTTTGCACATGGCGTTTGTCGAAGCACGGCAGGCACGGCATGAATTCATCACGGTTGAGCATCTGTTGCTGGCGTTGCTGGATAACCCTTCGGCGGCGGAAGTGTTGCGTGCCTGCGCGGTCAACATCGAGGACCTGCGCAAGACCCTGACCAACTTCATCGGCGACAACACCCCCACGGTCCCTGGTACGGGCGAAGTGGACACCCAGCCCACGCTGGGTTTCCAGCGCGTCATCCAGCGCGCCATCATGCATGTCCAGTCCGCTTCCAACGGCAAGAAGGAAGTCACGGGCGCCAATGTGCTCGTGGCCATCTTCGGCGAGAAGGACTCCCATGCCGTCTACTACCTGCACCAGCAGGGCGTGACGCGCCTGGACGTCGTCAACTTCATCTCGCACGGCGTTCGCAAGGACCAGTCGGGCGACACGGCGAAGGCCTCCGAGGGCGTCGAGGAGGGCACCCAGGCCGAAGGCGGCCAGGCCAAGGAAAGCCCGCTGGACCAGTTCACGCAGAACCTGAACAAGTCCGCCGCCGAAGGCAAGATCGATCCGCTGATCGGGCGCGAGGATGAAGTCGACCGCGTGATCCAGATCCTGTGCCGCCGCCGCAAGAACAATCCGCTGCTGGTGGGCGAGGCCGGTGTCGGCAAGACCGCCATCGCAGAAGGCCTGGCCTACCGCATCACGCAGGGCGACGTGCCGGAAATCCTGGCCAACGCCGTCGTGTATTCGCTCGACATGGGCGCGCTGCTGGCCGGCACCAAGTACCGCGGCGACTTCGAGCAGCGCCTGAAAGCCGTGCTCAAGCAGCTGAAGGACAATCCGAACGGCATCCTGTTCATCGACGAGATCCACACGATTATCGGTGCCGGGTCGGCTTCGGGCGGAACGCTGGACGCGTCCAACCTGTTGAAGCCCGCCCTGGCGAACGGCCAGCTCAAGTGCGTCGGTGCGACCACGTTCACGGAATTCCGCGGCGTGTTCGAGAAGGACCATGCGCTGTCGCGCCGCTTCCAGAAAGTGGACGTCAACGAGCCGACCGTCGAGCAGACCGTGCAGATCCTGCGCGGCCTGAAGTCGCGCTTCGAAGAGCACCACGGCGTCAAGTACTCGTCGTCGGCGCTGTCGACGGCGGCCGAGCTGGCGGCCCGCTTCATCAACGACCGCCACCTGCCGGACAAGGCCATCGACGTCATCGACGAAGCCGGTGCCGCGCAGCGCATCCTGCCGAAGTCCAAGCAGAAGAAAACCATCGGCAAGACGGAGATCGAGGAAATCATCTCGAAGATCGCCCGCATCCCGCCGCAGACCGTCAACCAGGACGACCGCAGCAAGCTGCAGACGATCGACCGCGACCTGCGCAACGTCGTGTTCGGGCAGGACCCGGCCATCGAGGCGCTGGCCTCGGCCATCAAGATGGCCCGTGCGGGCCTCGGTAAGCAGGACAAGCCGATCGGTTCGTTCCTGTTCTCCGGCCCGACCGGTGTCGGCAAGACGGAAGTGGCCAAGCAGCTGGCCTTCATCCTTGGCATCGAACTGATCCGGTTCGACATGTCCGAGTACATGGAGCGCCACGCCGTGTCGCGCCTGATCGGCGCGCCGCCGGGTTATGTCGGCTTCGACCAGGGCGGCCTGCTGACGGAAGCGATCACGAAGAAGCCGCACGCCGTGCTGCTGCTCGATGAGATCGAGAAGGCCCATCCGGACATCTTCAACATCCTGCTGCAGGTGATGGACCATGGCACCCTGACGGACAACAACGGTCGCAAGGCCGACTTCCGCAACGTCATCATCATCATGACGACGAACGCGGGCGCGGAAGCGCTGCAGAAGGCGCCGATCGGTTTCACGAACACGAAGGAAACCGGCGACGAGATGGCCGACCTGAAGCGCATGTTCACGCCGGAGTTCCGCAACCGGATCGACGCGATCATCAGCTTCCGCGCGCTGGACGAGGAAATCATCCTGCGCGTCGTCGACAAGTTCCTGATGCAGCTGGAAGAACAGCTGCACGAGAAGAAGGTGGAAGCCATCTTCACGGAGAACCTGCGCAAGTTCCTGTCGAAGAAGGGTTTCGACCCGCTGATGGGTGCAAGGCCGATGTCGCGCCTGATCCAGGACATGATCCGCAAGGCGCTGGCCGACGAGCTGCTGTTCGGCCGCCTGGTAGCCGGCGGCAAGGTCACCGTCGACCTGGACGAGAAGGACCAGATCAAGCTGGACTTCCCGGAACCGGACGCGGCGCCGCTGCCGCCACCGGAAACGGTGGAAGTGGAATAAGACGGATGCCACACGAAACCCGCTCTCGAGCGGGTTTTTTTACGCTTGCCGCCCGCTCCTGAGCGGGTTCTTGTACGTACTGGCGTCGATCTCGCGCCGCTTCAGCTGCCGTGCTTCTTCATCAGCAGCACCAGGCAACCGAGCAAAGCACCGGCGCCGATGGGAATCAGGGCGTTGACGGTGCGCCGCCGCGTCGCGCTCTCGCGCAGCAGGTGCTGCCGCCGGATCTCCGGCACATCGTCCGGGTGGGTATAGGTTTCGTCGACCGTACGGTAGGTCTCGAACTCGTCGCCGCGCACCCGCGCATCGAGCTGGCCGGCCAGTTCGATCATGGTTGCCAGCAGGCCCGGGCTGGGATTGCTGGCCCACAGCTCGCCCACCTGCAAGAAGATCAGCTCGCTTTCGTCGCCCTGAGCGGGATCGATCAGCCGGGCATCGGCCCGGGCATCGGGCACCAGCACATAGGGGCTGTTCATCCGCGCCAGCGCGCTCGTGACCTCGGCTGTCGTAAAGGGGCGTTCGATGCCCTCGCGCGTGCGCAGGATGGTGACGTGGTAACCCATGATGTCGAAAAAATAAGTAATTGGCGAGCAGCTTAGCGCGCGCTTATCTAAATAGCAATCATTTCCATCGCCACCCGTAACGTGCGCCCAACACCAGCAGGCCGGCGGCCAGCAGGGCGGGCATCCCAGGCTCGGGGACGGGCGCCAGCGGTACGCCGTCCAGGGTCAGCGCGTCGAAGGCCAGGCCGCTGTCGGCCGACGCATCGACCCAATTGGCGACGCCGAACTCCAGCACGTAACTGCCGGCGGTACCGATCGCGTAGCTCGCGCTGGCCCACCCGGTCGTACCGCAGGGCGTGACATAGCAGGTGTCGGAATCGGCGCCCAGCGGGCTCCACTCGGGCTCCGTGCCCCAGACATTCAGGTGAGGCGGGGTCAGCGTGGCCTGACCGGGCGGCATGCCGTGGCCCGGCACGGCGCCGCCACCGGGCGAGGTGCGTGCCGTCACCAGCATGGCGACGGGGCTGCCCATGCCATCGCGCAGGCGAATCCACGCATAGTCGCCGAAGTCGCCGCCATCGGTGGTGATGTAGTTGAAGCGCATTGCCAGGGTCGCGCCCGCCGCGGCCTCGAAGCGGTGCGATGTCAGCAGGCTGCCGTTGCGGGTGTCGTTCGGCACGCCGACGCCCGGCAGGCGCACGCCGGCCACGCCATCGTGGTTGGAGACCCAGCCGTAGCGGCTGCCGCCGCCGGGTGCCAGCGGCACGTCGCCGTCCGCCTCGGCCACGCCGCAATGGCCCTGACACGTCCAGCCGGCGGGAATGCCCCCGTCGAAGACCTGGGCCGCTGCGTCTTGCGCCAGCACGGCCAGCAGCGCGGCGGCGGCGCGGGTGAAATGCCTGTTCATGACGAGTCCTTTCCTTGCGGTTTGATGGGGAACAAGGGCGATGCATTTATCATGCCGCGACACGGCCGCCGGGCAGGCCCACCCGCAGCCACCGCGGTTGTAAAAAATTCCGACAGCAGGCGCAGGGGAAGTGCTATTTCCGTATCGAAAACTGTGCCAGAATCGCTGTTCCGCTTTTACCTGAATGCATCATGTTCCTGTCCCGCATCGCCCTTGCCGCCAGCCTTCTCGCCGCCGGCGCCGCCGCTGCCATCGCTGCCCCCGTTGCGTCCATTGCGCCCACGCCGCCATCGTCCCAGGCGCCTTACCTGCGCCATGCCGCCGTGCGCGGCGACACCGTCGTCTTCACGGCCGAAGGCGATCTGTGGCGCGCCAATGTGGCCGGCGGCCCGGCCCAGCGCCTGACCACGCACGCGGCCGCCGAGACCCATGCCGCCATTTCCCCGGACGGCGCCTGGGTGGCCTTCGCCGGCAGCTACGAGGGATCCCAGGAGGCCTACGTGATGCCGCTGGCAGGCGGCCTGCCCAGGCGCCTGACGTTCGAGAACGGCAGCGTCACGGTGCTGGGCTGGACGGCGCAGGGCGAGGTGCTGGTCAGCACGCAAAACTCCGTCGGGCCCAGCGCGCACCGCATCGTCGCCGCCGTGCGGCCGGACACGCTGGCGCGCCGCGTCTTCCCCGTCGCCGATGCCAACGACGCCGTGCTGGACGACGCCGGCAAGACGCTGTTCTTCACCCGCTACGGCCTGGTGCTGACCAACGATAACGTGCGCCACTACCGGGGCGGCGCCCACGCCCAGCTGTGGCGCTACGACCTCGATGGCGCCGCCGAGGCGCGGCCCGTGTTCAAGAACGACGTGGCCAACAACAAGCGGCCCATGTGGTGGCAGGGCCGCCTCGTCTTCGTCAGCGACAGCGGCGGTACCGACAACCTGTGGTCGAGCGATCCGGACGGCGGCAACCGCCGCCAGCTGACCAGCTACAAGGACTGGGACGTGCGCAACGCCAGCCTGGGCGACGGCAAGGTCGTGTTCCAGCTGGGCGCCGACCTGCACCTGTACGACCTGGCACAAAACGCCACGCGACCCGTGCGCGTGTCCCTCGTGTCGGACTTCGACCAGCAGCGCACGCGCCTGATCCGCTCGCCACTGGAGGCGCTGACGAACGTGCAGCTGTCCGGCAAGGAGGAGCGCATCGTGCTGACGGCGCGGGGCCGCGTCAGCATCGCCGGCACGGGCAGCCAGCGCCGCGTCGAGATCGCCGTGCCGGAAGGGGCGCGGGCGCGCGACGCCATCTTCTCGGCCGACGAGAAGTGGGTCTATGCCATCGTCGACACGACGGGGGAGAACGAGATCTGGCGCTTCGCCGCCGACGGCTCCGGCCACGGCGAGCAGCTCACGCGCGACGGCAACAACCACCGCTGGGCCCTGTACCCGTCGCCGGACGGCCGCTGGCTTGGCCACACGGACAAGAAGGGCCGCTTCTGGCTGCTCGACCTGGCCACGCGCCAGAACACCCTGATCGACGACGCCGGCAAGGCCGGCATCGAGCAGCACGACAACGTCGTGTGGTCGCCCGACAGCCGCCACATCGCCTTCGTGCGCAGCGCCAGCGACGCCCAGCGCGAGCAGATCGGCATGGTGGCACTGGCCAGCAAGGACGTGGTGTTCGTCACCAGCGACCGCTACACGTCGGGCGACCCGGCCTTCTCGCCGGACGGACGCTGGCTGTACTTCCTGTCGGCGCGCCACTTCAAGCTCGATAACGGCTCGCCGTGGGGCGACCGCAACATGGGCCCCGTGTTCGACAAGCGCACCGGCATCTTCGCGCTGGCGCTGCAGCCGGGGAACCGCTTCCCGTTCAAGCCGGACGACGAGTTGAGCCGGGCCGCCGTCAAGCCGGCCGAAAGTCCCGAGGAGACGGCGGCGGAAAAGGCGGTGGAAAAAGCCGTCGACAAGCTGGCCACGAAGGACAAGGACAAGGACGGCCGGCAGGCCAAGGACGCGAAGGCGGCCGTGCCGCCCAAGCCCGCGCTGCCGGACGTCGTGTACGCGGGCCTGGCACAGCGCCTGTTCGAAGTGCCGCTGGCACCGGGCAACTACCGCAAGCTGGCCGTGGACGACAAGCGCCTGTACTTCATCGATGCCGACGGCAGCGACAACAAGCCGGCGCTGCGCACGCTGGCGATCGCCCGTACCGAACCGAAGCCGGAGACCTTCGCAGCGAACGTGCGCGACTTCGACCTGGCGGCCGACCGCAAGCACCTGTACTACCGCACCGGCAACGGCAACCCGGGCGAGATGCTGATCGTCGACGCCGCCGCCAAGGCCCCGCCGGACGTGAGCAAGGCGCGCGTGAAAGTGGACGACTGGAGCATCGTCTCCAACCCGCGCCAGGAATGGAAGCAGATGTTCAACGACGCCTGGCGCATGCACCGCGACTTCCTGTACGACGTCAGGATGCGCGGCGTGAACTGGGTCGGCGTGCGCGACAAGTACGCGCCGCTGGTCGAGCGCGTGACGGACCGCGCCGAGTTGAACGACATCCTCGGCATGATGGTGGCCGAAGTGGGCGCGCTGCACTCGCAGGTGGCGCCCGGCGACATCCGCAAGAGCGCGCCGGAAGGCACGCCCTCGGGACTGGGCGCCGTGCTGGCGCGCGTTGCCACCGGCTACCGCGTCGAGCGCGTCTACCGCAGCGAAAGCGAGCTGCCGGGCGAACGCGCGCCGTTGGCGCAGGCCGACGTCGACGTGCGCGAAGGGGACATCATCACGGCCGTCAATGGCAAGTCCGTACTGGAAGCGCGCGACATCTCGGACCTGCTGCTGAACCAGGCCGAGCGCCAGGTGCTGCTGCACGTGAAGCCGGCGCGGGGCGCGCCGAAGGCCGTGATCGCCATCCCCGTGTCGATGGCAAAGCAGGCCGCGCTGCAGTACAGCGACTGGGAGCAGGGCCGCGCCCGGCAGGTCGAGCAGGCATCGCAGGGACGCATCGGCTACCTGCACCTGCGCGCCATGGGCGCCGACGATATCGCCGCCTTCGCGCGCGACTTCTACGCCAACGTCAACCGCGACGGCCTGGTCATCGACGTGCGCCGCAACCGCGGCGGCAATATCGACAGCTGGATCATCGAGAAGCTGCTGCGCAAGGCCTGGGCCTTCTGGAGCACGCCCGTGGGCCAGACCTCGCCGAACATGCAGAACACGTTCCGCGGCCACCTGGTCGTGCTGATCGACGAGCTGACCTACTCGGACGGCGAAACCTTCGCCGCCGGCGTCAAGGCCCTCGGCCTGGGCCCGCTGGTGGGCAAGCGCACGGCCGGCGCCGGCGTCTGGCTGAGCGACCGCAATCGCCTGGTCGACAACGGCATGGTGCGCGTGGCAGAGATGGGCCAGTTCGATACGGACAAGGGCGTGTGGCTGATCGAGGGCGTGGGCGTGGCGCCGGACGTGGAAGTGGACAACCTGCCCAACGCCACCTTCAAGGGTCAGGACCGCCAGCTGGAAACGGCCCTGGAAATGCTGAAGAAGAAAATCGCCGACACGCCCGTCAAGCGTTACCAGGCGCAGCCGATTCCCGCGCTGAACTACTAGGGAATCGCTGATTTATTGCTGGTGGATGAGATTCGTCTTGAAAAACGTGTCCAGCAAGACGCAAATGCCCTGTCATACCGGGGTATGGCGGGGTATTTGTGGCGCCGCTGGGCGCGTTTTCTCATGGCGAAGATCGCCGCCATGAATAAATCAGGGGTTCCCTAGGCCTTTCAAGCCAGTGCGCGAAACAGGGCGGCGCGGCGGCGCGACACGCCGATGGTGGTACCGTCGGCCAGCGCAAGCTGCAGGCCGCCCCCGGCGCCCGCCGTGATGGCACGCACGTGATCGAGGTTGACCACATGGCGGCGGCTGGCGCGCACGAAGCGCCCTGCGCCGCCCGGCGCCAGCCTTTCCTCCAGCTGGCTCAAGGAACGCAGGGTCAGCGGCCGTTCGCCGTCGAAGTGGACGCGCGTGTAATTGCCTTCCGATTCCAGCAGCCGGATGCGCGCCACGTCGACGAACCAGCAGCGCTCGCCGTCACGGATGAACAGGCGGCGGGCCGGCGTCGCCGGGACCGTTGCCGGCGCACTGGACGATGGCAGCCGCTGCGCCGCGCGCAGCAGCGCGGTGGCCAGCCGGGCCGCCTGGATCGGCTTTTGCAGGTAGTCCAGCGCGTTGACGTCGAAGGCTTGCAGGGCGTAGCGCCCGAACGCGGTCGTGAAGATCACTTCAGGAGGGTCGTCCAGCGCTTCGACCAGGTCGAAGCCGCTGGCACCGGGCATCTGTACGTCCAGCAGCAGCAGGTCGGGGCGCAACTGGGCGATGCGCTCGACCGCTTCCTGTGCGCTGGCCGCCTCGCCCACGATTTTCACGTCCGCATGTGCCGCCAGGAGACGGCGCAACTCGGCCCGGGCCAGGCGTTCGTCGTCGACGATCAGGATCTTCATCGCGCGGTTTCGGCCTCGGTTTCCCGCGGCACGGCGCGGGGCAGGCACAAGGTCGCCCGCACCCACCCGTCCTCCGCATTCAGGTCCAAGGTGGCGCGCTCGCCCAGCACCAGTGCCAGCCGCTTGCGGGCATTGACGATGCCGACACGGGTGGAGCCGGCGCTGCTTGCCAGCGTGCCCGTGTTGGCCACCTCGACCCAGGCCGTATCGTCGCCCTGCCACGCGCGGATGCGGATCTCGCTGCCGGCGGCACCGGCCTCGACGCCGTACTTGACGGCGTTCTCCACCAATGTCTGCAGGGCCATCGGCGGAATGGCCGTCTGTGCCAGGCCCGTCTCGACATCGATGGCGCACCGCAGTCGCTGCTCGAAGCGGATCTTCTCGATGGCCAGGTAGGCTTCCACCGCCGCCAGCTCGGTTGCCAGCGGCACCGTGTGGGCATGGCCCGCCTGCAGCGCATGGCGCATCAGTTCGGCCAGCCGGTCGATCATCCGCGCGGCGGCGTCGGCGTCCTCGTAGATCAGGGCGCGCACGCTGTTCAAGCTGTTGAAGAAGAAGTGGGGATTGACCTGGGCCTGCAGGGCGCGCAGTTCCACGTCCTTGGCCTGCAGCGCCAGGCGCAGGGCGTGTGCTTCCGCATGGCGCGCGCGGCGCATCGACAGCACGGCCGCATGGAAGATCGTCCACGCCCCGAAGCAGCCCAGCCAGAACAGCATCGCATTGGGAATCCAGCCGTAGCCCTGGATGGCGCCGAACGGCTGGAACAGTAGGAAGGCCAGCCACATCGACGTGCTTTGCAGGACGGCCAGCAGCATGATGCCGGCCGCCCGCGCGGGCCATGGCAACGGCATCGCCGCCGCCGCGCGCCGCCGCAAGAGCCGGTGCCAGCCGTCGGACAGCAACAGGCCGGAGCAGCCGCCCCACAGGCACACGGCGACCATCGCAGCCGTGGGCTGGCGCAAGCCGCCGAAGGACAGGTTGAACAGCACGACGCCCGTCCAGCCGGCGATCTGGCACGGCCAGTACCAGGCAATGCGGCGGGGCGTTTCGATGGGGGCGGGCGTCGTCACGGTGGGTCTCGATCTACTGGATGAACTGGTCGAGCCGATCATACAGCCAGGCCGGGTCGTCGGCCATGATGAAATGGCGCGCCGTGTCGGCCATTTCGATGCGCACGCCGGGCAGCTTCGCGTACTGCGAGCGATAGGTCTGCTCGATGGCGGCGCGCGGCGCGAAGGCTTTATAGGCCACCCACGTGCCCAGCACCAGCGTCGGCGTTCGCACCCGCGCCACGTCGGCCCGCAGGTCCGTCGACATCAGCTCGTACATGGCGCCGGCCACCGTGGCGCGGTGCGAGCGGCGGCCCCATTCGGCGATACGCTCGGCGTCCTCCGGCTTCGCCACCATCGTGGCGATGGTGGCGCGCCGGGATTGCTCCGCGGCCGCCTCATCCTGCCCCAGCACGGCGGCACGCGTGCCGTCCGCCATCCGCCGCAGCTGGTCCGGCGTGACGTCCGGCACCTGCGTCGCGCCCAGCGCCGGCAGCGCATCGACCACCACCAGCCGGCTCAGTTTGTCCGGATGACCGATGGCGAACTTCAGTCCGATGAAGCCGCCCAGGCTGTGGCCGATGATGACGGGCTTGCCCAGCCCGTTTGCGTCGATATAGTCGGCCAGCTGCCGTTCCACCTGCGGCAGCAGCGGGCCATCGATGGGGGGCTGCCCGGCAAAGCCCGCCAGGGTCAGCACGTGGCACTGGCGCGGGCCGCACAGGTGCCGCACGGTGCCTTGCCACACGTCGCCCGACGAGGCCAGGCCGGGAATGAGGATCACGGCCGGGCCCTGGCCCTGGCCTTGTCCCGTTATGTCGGCCTTGAACGCCGGTGCGGCGTGCGCGTTGCCGAAGGCGAGGACGGCGCAGGCGACGAGCGCCTGCCTGATGAAGTTCATGGTCATGGTGTTTCCTCCTTGCGCCCATGGTCGCAGCGACGACGCCTCGCGGGGCAGGGCGGAGGACGAGCGGTCGAATGCCGTGATGAGCGGCGTGCGCTGCCGCTCAGGCGCCGGCGTCCGTGCTGCCGTAGCCGTGCAGGCGCCGCCGGTGCAGCGGGTAGGCGAACCACAGGCCGATCAGCAGCAGGAAGCAGGCGGCGGCGCTGGCCGTGCTGAAGGTAGGGTGGTGGGAGACCGCATGCAGCACGACGAAGATGTCCAGCGACAGGCCGGCCGCCAGAGGTGCCAGTGCATAGCAGATGGCGCGCGAGGAGACCTTGATGGTATGCAGCGACACGCGGTCGGGCGAGGCCAGGCGGTGGTAGGCCGCCGGCATCATGATCAGCGCGATGGCGATGACCACCAGGCCCAGCGCCACCATATGGCAGACCTGGGCGTAGCCGGGCAGGTCCTCGAAGCGTTCGTTGAACACGGCCACCGTCTGGAAGCCGAACAGGGCCTGGATGCCGGGCAGCACCATGCGGGCTTCCTCGATGAGGCGGCCCATCTGGTCCTTCAGCGACTCTTTCTCGTCGTCGTCTTCTTCTTGTTTGTCCATGATTGTTCTCGCCGGCGCGTCGTGACGGCCTGCTTTTGGCTAATTCTAGCCGTCCGCCGCCCCTGGCGGCGCCCGGCTGTCAGGGGCCGCCGTCGCCCGCTTCCTCGCGCAGCCGGCGCCACAAGGTGGTACGGCTGATGCCGAGGTAGCCGGCGGCGG
>NZ_WNKZ01000121.1 GCF_009720835.1 Pseudoduganella buxea | reverse complement strand
GGACGGCGTGGCCATGGTGCGCCAGCCCGGCGACGATCCCGGCCTGTTCGGGCTGGTGGCGGCCCAGGGCGCGGCCCAGGTGGCGGCACAGCGCGACCGCGTGGCACAGGAAGAATCGCAGCTGGCGCGGCTGGCGCACGAGCGGGTGGCGGCGCAGGTCCAGCTGCGCAAGCTGCAACAGACCTTGCCCGATTACGAGCGCAGCGCCGATGCCTACGCGCGGCTGCACCAGGATGGCTTCATGGGCAGCCTGGCCGCCGTCGACAAGGCGCGCCAGGCCACGGAAAAGGCCCACGACCTGCAGGCCCAGCGCGCTGCCGTGGCGGCGCTGGCCGAAGGCATTGCCGCCCAGCGCCAGCGCATCGGCCAGTTGCACAGCGGCTGGCGCAGCGAACTGCAGCGCGAACGGGCCGAACTGCGGGCCCGGCGTGCCCGCCTGCAGGCCGACCTGGAACGCAGCGACTACCGGGCCGGCCTGACAGCCCTGCGTTCGCCCCAGGCCGGCGTCATCAAGGACCTGGCGACGACGACCCCGGGCGCCGTGCTGCAACCGGGGACGACGCTGATGACCCTGGTGCCGCCCGATGCCCTGTATGCCGACGTCGGGGTGCGCAACGAGGATGTCGGCTTTACCCGCGTGGGTCAGCGCGTCCAGCTCAAGCTGGCGGCCTACCCGTTCCAGCGCCACGGCATGCTGACGGGCCGGGTGGTGCACCTGGGCCTGGACGCAGGCGTCGCCGACAGCGCCGCAGGCAGTCCCGCCACGGCACGCGAGGCCGAGCGGGCCACGCTGTACCGTGCCCGTATCCGCCTGGACGGACAGGCCCTGCGCGGCCCGGACGGCGCGGCGCTGCCGCTGGCGGCGGGCATGCAGGTCGTGGCCGAACTGCACCAGGGCCGCCGTTCCGTGCTGGATTACCTGCTGTCGCCGCTGCGCAAGATATCGGCCGAAGCGGCTCGCGAACGTTGAGCCGCGAATGGTCGATTCCTTCGGAATTAATAGCGCATTATCACCGGATTAATCGGGACTGTATTAAATGCAAGAGACCTTGTTTTAAATGAACGCGACTTTTGTCATTCAAGCCTGAGTGCGCAAATCCCCCGTTTCATCTCCACAACGCCAGCTTCTTTCCTTTGATTTTCCTTGATTCTCCCGTGCTGGAATCCCCGCAGAATCTTTCCTGGAATAACTTTTGCGTGGCCGTGGATTTCCAGCGCGGCGATCCACCGGTATTTTAAATTCAAAAATGGGAAAATAATGTCCAATACTCTCGGCAATAAATCTGGCATACGCCGGCACGCGGCGCAAGATTCCGGCCAAATGCGGCAGGAACGTTTTTTGGCGCCGTCGCCGGTGCCAGCCGGCAAAGGAGAATTTCTGACCAGTACAGCAGTGTTCCAGGATGCCGCGGTCCGGCAGCTGCTGGGCACCAGCGGTAACGACACCATCGACGCCGGCGACGGCGACCCCGCCACCGTGGACGACGCCAGCGAGATCGTCGGCGGCCAGGGCAACGACCGGCTGTTCGGCGGCAGCGGCGACGACACCTATGTCGTCGCGGCGGGCGACGGCAGCGACACGGTTGCCGACATCGGCGGCCAGGACACGATCCTGTTTACGGACCTCGATCTTTCCGACGTGACGATCCGCCGCAGCGGGGCCGACCTGCTGGTTCACCACGGCGCCGACTGGCTGACGGTGACTGGACATTTCGCCGGTGCCCCGGTCGAGCGCATCGTGTTCGCCGATGGCGCCATCGTCGAGAAGCAAGCGAGCGTGGCCGGGGTCGAGCGGGGCACGGCCAACGACGACAACCTGATGGACTGGGTCGACGTGGACGCACCCATGCTGGTGCAAGGCCTGGAAGGCGACGACTACCTGGCCACCGATACCGGGGCAGGCCGCGACACGCTCGACGGCGGCGCCGGCAACGATGTGTTGTACAGCAGAGCCAGCGCCGATGTCCTGCTGATGGGCGGCGACGGCGACGACAGCTTCCGGCCCCTGTGGGACGAGGAGATGGATGGAAGCGTGACCTTCGACGGCGGCAAGGGCAACGACACCTTCAACGGCGGCGCGGGCCTGGATACCTACCTGTACCGCCGCGGCGACGGCAACGACGTCATCGATTCCTGGTACACCGACCAGGTCGACCGCCTCGTGCTGGGCCCGGGCATCGTACAGGAGCACGTGACCTTCGTGCGCCGCAACCAGGAACTGGTGATGTATATCGCCGACCCGCAGGACGCCACGGCGCAGGAGTCGATCACCTTCATGCGCTGGTTCGACGAGAGCGAAGAAGGTGTCGGCAAGCGCATCGCCAGCTTCGAATTCGCCGACGGGTCAACGGTCGGCGGGGCCGCGTTGACCGAGGTCACCAGCCGGCGCATCGGCACCGCGGCGGCCGATTCGCTCACGGGCTACCGCGACACCTTGCTGATCGACGGCGCCGGCGGCGACGACACCGTCTCGTCGGTCTACGGTGGCACCATCATCGGCGGCACGGGCAACGACTCGGTGACCTACCATTCCGACGCCGCGCCCATGATCGACGCCGGTAGCGGCAACGACTCCATCGAGGGCTATGGTGAGGGGGCCGACCAGCGGACCACCGTCATCGGCGGCACCGGCAACGACTGGATCCGCGGCAGCGTTGGCGGCGAAACCTTCCTGTATGCCCGCGGCGACGGCAACGATACCATCGCCACCCAGTATGGTTGGGGTATCGCCCCCGACCGCATCGTGTTCGGCGCCGGCATCGATCCGGGCCACGTCACCGTCAAGCGTACCCAGTACGATCTCCTGCTGACAATTGCCGATCCGGCCGACCCGGCGCGGCGCGAATCGATCACGCTGGACTACTGGCACCACGCGAACTGGCTCAACGAAGTCGTGTTCGCCGACGGCACGACGTGGAACGCGGCGCACCTGAAGTCCCTGGCGGCGCACATCGTGGGCACCGACGGCAACGACACCATCAATGCCTATAACGGCACCTTGACCATCGACGCCGGCGGCGGCAACGATTCGATCGACGGCCTTACCGGCGCCGGGCGGCTGATGCGGGGCGGCGCCGGCGACGATACGGTGCATTTCGTCGCCCGCGGCGACACCATCGACGGCGGCGCCGGCAACGACGTGCTGTATGCCTCGTCCGTGCTGCCGGCGTCGGGCAACACGCAGGTGGCGGGCGGCGCCGGCGACGACAGGATGGTCATCAACGGCGGTGCCACGACCTACCTGTTCAACCGCGGCGACGGGCGCGACACGATACTCGACAACGGCCCCACGGCGCTGGCCGACCGGGTCGTATTTGGTGCCGGCATCACGCAGGGCGACCTGATCGTCAGCCGCCACGAGTTCGACCTGATCGTCGGACTGGCCGATCCGAACAATCCGGCCATCGCCAGCGGCGACCAGTTCACCGTCACGGCCGGGATCTACACGTCGACCGACTTCCAGCTGGAACGCTTCCAGTTCGCCGACGGCAGCGTGCTGACGATGGCGCAGATCGCCGGCATGCAGCCGGGCAGCGCCGGGGCCGACAACGTCACCTTCACGGCCGACCGCTATGCCGCCTTCGGACGTGGCGGCAACGACAAGCAGACGGCCGAAGCGCAGTCCGCGCTGCTCGACGGCGGCGACGGCGACGACACGCTGACGGGCGGCGCGGCGGCGGACTTCCTGTATGGCGGCAAGGGCAACGACTTCCTCAGCACCAAGGGCGGGGCCGACGTCATTGCCTACGGCAGCGGCGGCGGCGCCGATACCGTCGTCTCGACCGGTTCGAACGCCACCCTGTCGCTGTCGGCCGCCACCGGCCTGGCCGGCCTGACGATGGCGAAATCGGCCAACAACCTGCTGCTCTCGTTCGGCGGCGGCGACAGCATCGCCCTGCGCGACTGGTATGCGTCGGAAGCGGCCAAGGGTATCGGCCGGCTGCAACTGCACGACAGCGGCGGCAACGGCGTCGGCATCTACGACTTCAAGGCGCTGGTGAGCGCCTTCGACAGCGCCCGCGCCGCCGACAGCACGCTGTCGTCGTGGGCAGTCAGCACGCACCTGGCGGCGGCCTTCCTGGAAAGCAGCGCATCGTCGGCCTACGGCGGCGCGCTGGCGGCCGACTATGCCACGCAGGGACACCCGGAAATGCTGTCGACGATCCAGCCGACCGTGCGCTCCCAATTGTTCGGCGTGGACAAGCAGGCCGTGTAAGGCCTCACGGGACGGTGCCGTCGGCGTCGGCCAGCTGGTCCAGGCTGTCGTAGCAGGGCAGGCCCAGTTCGCGGGCGCGGCGCACGTCGCCGTCCGCGCCCGCCGACGCACCGGCTATGCGGTAGACGCCGTCGCAGCGCGCGATCATGCGGGCGGCCACGTCGTACAGGAACTGGCTGGGCACGGCCGCCCCGGCGCTGCCCAGGCCGGCGGCGGCGGCAAGCGGCAAGGCCGCCCATTCGCCGATCAAGGGCAGGTGGCCTTTGCGGTAGACCTGCCAGGCGGCCAGTTCCTGCGCCTTCAGGTTCGCTTCGATCAGTCGGGCGTCGCCGCCGGTGCCGCTGCGGTAGGGCCCGGCGATCAGGATGGTCTGTGGTCTCATCAGGGGTTCCCGGTGGTGCGGGCCCACGCCCGCCGCAGGCAAGTATAGCGGCGATTGCACGAAAATGCACGTACCTGCACACATATGCACGATTTGGATTTGTCTACGCCCGCATTACGCAGTGCGTCCGGCCCAGGGCGGATTTCCGGGCGTGGCGATGGCGGCTGCCGTACGGCACGCCCGCGTGAATAGCCGGGAAGAAGTCGCGAAGATGACGGCGGCGCCCCGATTGCCGGCGCGCCGCCGCGGCATCAGAACTTGTAGCGCGCGCCGATCATGTAGCGCGGTCCGGACTGGGTTGCCGACAGCACCATCATCTTCGTGCGGCCGTGCACCCGCATGGTCTCGTCCGTGACGTTGATGGCCTCGAACGACAGCGCCAGGTTCGGCGAAACGTTGTAGCCGATCGACAGGTCCAGCTGGCCATACGGCTCGACATACTGCGGGTTCGGGCCGACCTGGTCCGTGACGGAGGACAGGAACCTGTCGCGCCAGTTGTATGCAGCCCGCACCGACCACTTGGCATCCTCGTAGATGCCGATCAGGTTGGCCGAGTCGGACAGGCCCACCAGTGCGAACTGGTTGCCCTTGCTGGCGTTATCGAACTGCAGGTCCGACTTCACGTAGGTGTAGTTGGCCTGGACGCCGAAGCCGCTGTTGCCGAACATGTGCTGGACGTTGATCTCCGCGCCCTTCAACGTGGCCGCCTTCTCGTTGACGAAGGTGGTGATGTCGTAATGGACCATCGGGTCGCCCGCGATGCCGCGGATGGTGCCGGTGGCATTGCCGGCGGCGTTGTCGGGGCCGCGCGTCACGCCGTCCTGGCCGTTGAAGTTGCGGAAGATGTAGTTGCGCAGGCAGTTCGTATCGGTGGCGATGCAACCCGAGGCCAGTGCCGCGTTCCAGTACTTGCCGCCGACGGGCGTGGTGACGCCGGCCGACGTTTCGTCCAGCACCGTCTGGCCCGCGTAATTGTCCAGCTTCTTGTAGTACAGGCCCAGCGACACCACGCTCTGGCGGTCGTAATACCATTCGGCCGACAGGTCCAGGTTCTTCGACTTGACGGGCTTCAGGGCCGGATTGCCGCGCGAACCGGTGCCGCCGTTGACGGTGCCGGTCGGGTTGATGGTGGTGCCGCCCTGGATCTGGTCGTAGCGCGGCCGGCCGATGGTGTGGCCATAGCTGGCCCGCACCTTCAGGTCGGAGCGCACGTCCATGTCCCAGTCCAGGCTTGGCAGCAGGTTGTGGTACTTGCCCGAGAGGGTGGTGAACTCCTTGCCGCTGAAGACGAAGGGCAGCTCGTTCTGCGCCACCCATGTGCCCCCCGACACGGTCTGCGACAGGGCGGTCGACGTGACATCCGTCTTTTCGTAGCGCAGGCCGATCCCCGTGTGCATCGGCATGGCCGTATCCCACTCGGTGTTGTACTGCAGGTAGAGGGCGCGGCTCTTTTCCGTGGTGCGGCGGTCATAGTCCGGATCGGCCAGGCTCGGCAGGTATTTTTCCGGCATGCCCGTCGCGTCGGCGGCGCGCTGGCGCATGGCGGCGAAATCGAACAGGTGGATCTGCTGGAACAGGGCAGGGTCACCCGAGCCACCGAGTTTGCTGAAGTACTGGCCCAAGGTGTCGGCGCGCCACAGGTCCTGCGGATAATCGGCCGGCGTGGTGGCGCCGCCCCACGTGTCGCGCTGGACCTGCTGGAAGGCCGAGCGGTTCTCCACGTTCGTCGCAGACAGGCCGAAGTTGACGGACGAGGATTCGAACACATTGAGCTTGCCGCTGGCCTGGACCTGGTCGATCTCCATCTTCTGCAGGCCGTTCTGGAACCAGGAGCCGCTCACCTGCATGGGCGCGCGCACGAAGTCGGCCCCCTCGATCGACAGCACGGGCATCTCGTTGCTGAAGTCGACCCGCGTGTTGCCCCGGCTGAAGCTGACGGTGGCCAGGTCGTTGTTCGAGCCGAACGGGCTGTCCGCCATCGCCTTGGCGGTGGAATGGTGCACGTCGAAATTGAACCTCAGGTCGCGCGACGCCTTCCACTGGGCGTTGAAGCCGATCGAGTTGTTCTGCGCCTTGGTGGCGTAGTCGCCGCCGTTCATGGCGATGTCCTGGTTGGACACGTTTTCCTGGTAGTAGATGGGCGAGGCGATGGGGCCGTCCGTCCACTTGCTGACGGACGGGCCGAAGTTGAACCAGGCCGACAGCTCGTGGTACTTGGTCTGGATCTTGTTCTGCGAATAGGTGTAGTCCAGCGTCGTCGTCAGGTCCTTGTTCGGGCGGAACTGCAGGGTCAGCTGGCCGTTGGTGCGCTGGCGCTGGGTGCCGCGCATGAAGTAGGAGATATTCTGCGGCACCGAGTAGACGTCTGTGGGGTCGGGCCGGTTGATGATGTCGGCCGCACCCGTGGCACCGGGCTGGGGAATCGCGCCCCAGCTGTTCTCGTCGCCCCGGAACGGGCCTTGCCAGCCATTCGTGATGGAGGCGCGGTTGATGCCCAGGTTGCGCTCCTGGTAGCTGGCGCTGACGGCCAGGCCGAACATGCCGTCGTTCCACGTGGTGCTGTAGATGCCGGAGATCTCCGGCGTGTAGGAACGCTTGGCCTTGTCCTCTTCCGGCAGGTGGCGGTTCGACGTGTCGTAGACCACCTTCGCGCCGACGCTGGCCTGCCGGCCCATGTCGAGCGGGCGGCCCGTCATGATGTTGATGGTGGCGCCGATGCCGCCTGGCGGCGTGTCGGCGCGCGAGCTTTTATACACCTGGATCTGCGAGATCGATTCCGACGCCAGGTTGGAAAAATCGAAGGCGCGGCCGGCCAGGTCCTCCAGGTTCGCCGTCGGCATCTGGCGGCCGTTCAGCAGCACCATGTTCAGGTCCGGGCCGACGCCGCGCACCGTCACCTGGGCGCCTTCGCCCCGGTTGCGGTCGATCGACACGCCGCTGATGCGCTGCAGCGATTCGGCCAGGTTGGTATCGGGGAACTTGCCGATATCGTCGGCGACGATGCCGTCGACGATGCCGTCCGAGTTGCGCTTCAGGTTCAAGGTCGACTGCATGCTGGCACGGATGCCCTTGACGACGACCTTCGGTGCTTCCATCGGGTCGCCCGCCTGGGCAGCGGTGGCCTGGGCGGCGTCCACGGCGACCGGCGCGGCGGCACTGGTGGCACCAGCGGCGCCGGCGCCGCTGCTGGCCTCCTGTGCGCAGGCCGGCATGGCCAGCGCCGCGCAGGCACCGGCCACGGCCAGCGTGATCAGGCGATATCTTGTTTTCGGTTGGGGCAGGGCCCCCGTTTTCAACTCCAGCACAATGTCTCCTCTCGTTTCGCGAATTGGCGTGCCGCACCCGGTGGGCCGGCCTTGGTGGTACTGCACTCACCGGTCCCGCCACATGCTTGTATCGACCGATGGTTGCGTGGCGGGGGCGCGTTCGTGGACCGAACGTCATCTCGACAGGGTACGGAGGAAGGCGGCAATTGGTCAATCGGACGAACCAATTAAATAGTTTAGTAATAAGGGGATTGTCACGCCGATGATCGTTAAACATCGCATTTACTTCCGGCTGTCTCCGGCCGGGCGAAGGGGCCGGCGGCGGTTCAAGAAATCGTTTTCATATTCAAATCAAGGACTTCGGTGAAATCGTTTGCGCGCCCGGCTGCCGTGCAACGGGCAGGTGTCCGGTCCGGCCCGGTTCCGCCGGGCGCGCAAATGACCCTGTGCCGTTGCGCGGGGCTGTTGCATAATTCTCACAATATCCACGGAAGCCACGTTCATGCCCGTCACCGGTGACCAGCAACTGCTGAAACAACTCAATCGCATGGCGCTGGTGCGCCAGGTCGGCGCCGCGCCGGGCCTGTCGCGGGCCGCGCTGGCCGAGGTACTGGGGCTGACCAAGTCCACCGTCAGCCTGCTGGCGCGGGAACTGATCGACGAAGGCTGGCTGGCCGAAAGCGACTTGCTCACGACGGGCGAAGTGGGGCGCCGCGCCACGCCGCTGCACCTCGATGGCGGGCGCCTGGCCCTGCTGGGGGCGGAAGTGGGCATCGACGAGGCCCGCGTCGTCGCCACCGACCTGCTGGGCCGGGTGGTAGACAGCGTCGTGCTGCCGTACCAGGACCCGAACGATGCTCCCGGCTGCATCGCACTGGCGGGCACCGGCCTGATCGCGCTGGCCCGGCGGCTGTCACGCCGCAACGCGGCCGGCGGCGCGCGCCGCGTGCTGGGCATCGGCATCGGGCTGCATGGCGCCGTCGACGAAGCATCCGGCGTGCTGCGGCACGCACCGCACCTGGGCTGGCGCAATGTCGACGTGGGCGCCCAGCTGGCGGCGCGGCTGGCCGGCTCACCGCTGGCCGGCCTGCCGCGCTATATGCAGAACGAGGCGAACGTGGCGGCCCTGGGCGAATTCGAGTTCACGCCGCAGTCGGCCACCGATCCGCTGGTCTACCTGTCGATCGGCTATGGCGTCGGCGCCGGCGTCATCGTCAGCGACCGGCTGCTGACGGGGCTGCGCGGTTTCGCCGGCGAAGTGGGGCATGCGATCCTGCAGGTGGACGGCCCCACCTGTTCCTGCGGCCGGCGCGGCTGCGCCGATGCGCTGATCGGCCTGGGTGCGCTGCTGGCGACCGTGCTGGACGAGGAACGGCCCAGCTATGCGGCACTGGAAACGCTGGTCGGGCGGGTGGAGCAGGGCGAGGCGGCCAGCTGCGCGGCCGTGGACGAGGCAGGCCGGCAATTGGGCGTGCTGCTCAATAACCTGTGGGCCAGCTTCGACCCGATGGCCATCTGTATCGGTGGCCCGGCGCTGCGCCTGGGCGACACCTTCATCGCGCCCGCACGCCGGGTGCTGGCCGACTACGCCGCCGCCGCGGTGCTGGCGCCGCCGGAAATCCGTACGTCGGAGTTCGGCGCCGATGCGGTGGCCGTGGGCGCGGCGGCGCTGGCGCGCTACCGGCTGACGCGGCCGCTGGACCGGTAGGCCCCGTCAGGGGCAGCCCAGCAGGTCGGCCAGTTCGAGAAAATCGCCGGCGACGAGGTCCCAGTCGTCTTCCGCTTCCAGGTCGGTGTCCTGTCCCGGGCCGTGTTCCAGGGGGCGGGGCACGAAGACCGTGCGCAGGCCGCACGCGCGCGCGGCACGCAGGTCGCCGTTGTGCGCCGCCACGAGCACGAAGCGATGCGGCGGCACGCCGGCAACGTCGGCCGACTTCAGGTAGACCTGCGGCTGCGGCTTGTAGTCGTGGGCCATCTCGGCGCCCAGGATGGCGTCCCAGGCCAGGCCGCCGAAGCGGGCCAGCTGCACCATGCCGGCGACATGGCTGTTCGACACGGTGCCGATGGGGAAGCGGCGCCGGATGCGGGTCAGTCCCGCTACCGCGTCCGGCCACGGGTCGAGCCGTTCCCAGGCACGGTTCAGGTCCGCCAGTTCGTCCTCGGCAAGCGTGGCGACATCGGCGCCATGACGGGCCAGCAGCAGTTCCAGGTTCTCGCGTTGCAGTACGTCCAGGCGCACCCACGGCCGCGCGCCGGTGCGAACCTGCTCCATGGCCGGCTGGTACAGTGCGCGCCACTGGTCGGCAAAGGCGAACGGGTCGACGCCGATGCCGTACCGTTGCAGGAAGGGCCGGGCGGCGCGGGCCACGCCCGAACGCCAGTCGACGACGGTGCCGAAGACGTCGAAGCCGAAAAAACCGGCATGGTGAAGCGGTGCGGTCATGCTTGCTCCTGTGCTCCGTTCCGGGACGCGAGGGGCTTACTATAACTGCCACCGCCGCCGGCACCGCTCCCGGTTCAGAACGAGTATTGCGCCTGCACCGTGTAGCGCGGCCCCGTGACGAACCAGGCCCGCCCCATCCCTCCAGCGAAGCGCTGCCCGTTGACAACGACACACTGTCCCTGGCCGGTGCTTCGAGCGTCGACTGCTGGGCCCAGGCACCGCCCGCGAAGAAGAGCCGCGTCACGGCAGCCGCAGCTGTCTCCCGAGAGGCGGTCATTGCATTTCCCCGTCTTATGACGGTCCCTGGCGCGAACGAGAATCGTTGTTTGCGCAATCATTGTTAATCCGCTCCGTACGAACCCGGCAGCGACTCTCGTCTTGCGATACCGCGTGGTGCCGGCCGCGCGCCGCGTTGTCGTGCACGCCCCGGTTGGGGCGTCAATTGCTTGCCGCTGGGGGGCGACCAGGACAATGATCGTTTCCGTCGATTTCCCCTGTATGGCGGCGCTGGTATAGACGCGCCGACAGTGCCATCCGCTGGCGTCGCAACGACAGCTGTGGCTGTAAAACAACTGGCATCGTGTCAAAGCCGCGTATTGATATACGTAACATTAAGACGGATACTCATTGGTATAACATTTGCGACACCTCCGGCCCATGCCGGGGGCTAACCAAAAGATCAGGAGACACCATGACCATCGATCGCCGCCAGGCGCTTTGTGCGCTGGCCGCCGCCGCGGCGCTGTCTTACCGTAACGTCCATGCCGCGCAGGCCACGTTGAAGGAGGCTGCCGCGTCCAGGGGCCTGCGGGTCGGAAACGCCATGGCCCACGCGCCGGACCGCTTCGGCAATGCCGCCTACCGGGCCCTGACGGCGCGGCAGTGCGGTGTCATCGTCTGCGAGAACGAAACCAAATGGCAGGCCCTGCAACCCCGGCCCGGTGCCTACGATTTCGCCGCCGCCGACGCCATGTTCGCCTGGGCCGGGCGGGAAGGCCTGCAGCGGCGCGGCCATACGCTGGTCTGGCAGCCGGGCAAGTGGCTGCCGGCCTGGATCGAGTCCCACGATTTCGGCGCCCGGCCGGCCGCCGGGGCGGAGCGGCTGCTGGCCACGCACATCCGTACCGTGACGGAGCACTTCGGCAGGGATGTCTACAGCTGGGATGTCGTCAACGAGGCGGTCGATCCCGCTGACGGTGCCTTGCGCGCCAATGCCTTCACGCGCAGGCTCGGTGCCATCGACCAGATCGACCTGTGCTTCCGCCTGGCCCGCACCCACGCGCCCCATGCCCAGCTGGTCTACAACGACTATATGCGGGGCGACGCCGGCAGCGCGAAACACCGGGCCGGCGTGCTCAAGCTGCTGGAGGCGCTGAAGGCCAAGGGCACGCCGGTCGACGCAGTCGGCCTGCAGAGCCATATCGGGTCCTGGGACGACGTCCGCGACGGCAAGGACGCGGGGCGCGAATGGCGCCGTTTCCTCGATGCCGTCACCGGCATGGGCTACCGCCTGCTGATCACGGAATTCGATGTCAACGACCGCGAACTGCCCGGCGATATCGCCCGCCGCGATGCCGGCGTGGCAGCGCTGGCGAAGGACTATCTCGACCTGACGTTGAGCTACCCGCAAGTGACGGACTTCGTCATGTGGGGCATGGCCGATCACGTCAGCTGGTTGCGCACGTGGGACGAGGCGCCCCGCAAGGATGGCTTGACGATGCGCGGCACGCCGTACGACGAGGCGTTGCGCCCCAAGCCGCTGTTCGATGCCATCCTGGCTGCGCTGCGGGCCATGCCGCCCCGCGCGGCCTGACCCTCCGGGGCCCGGACCCGCCGGGCCCGTCCTGCGCTGGACGGACCTTGCAGCCGAACCGTGCCCCGACGCGTGCATCCGGCTTGCCTGATACAAGTTGTACTGGTCGTTCCGGTAAAAATTTGTCATCATGGCTTGCAGGACGCAAGCAGTGCGCGAATACCCTCCATATTGCTACCTTAGCGTCGAGGCGCTGCGCGTCCGTGCCGGCTGACGTGTCAATCCGCGCGCCGGTTCCCGACAGGAGATGCCCATGGAATTTACCGCCGACTTCACCCAAATCGCCAGGGCGGCCGGCGAGCGCTGGCAGCGGCGCGCCGCCGTACGTAACCCGAATGCGGAGTGCATCCGCCGCGGCAAGGCAGTCGAGGCCGAGTCGCCGGAGCGGGTGCAGGCCCGCCTGGGCCGGCTGGCGATGGCGGCCAAGGCGCCCATGCGGTCCCTGGCCGTCGTGCCGGCCCTGGCACCCCGGCTGACGGAAACCATCGGCCTGGAAAGGGTGCTGGGTTCGGCCGACTTCGTCGACATCAACTTCGTCGAGCTGGCGCTGGCCGTGGCCCGCTTCGTCGGCCGCATCAATATCCGCTCGTCGCTGGGCCGCTCGGTCGGCTATGGCACGGGCTTCATGGTGTCGCCCACGCTGCTGCTGACCAATCACCATGTGCTCGACAGCGCGGACGCGGCGGCCGCCAGCGAAGTGGAATTCGACTACCAGAACGACCGCCACGGCCGGCCCCTGCCCATCGTCGGCTTCGCGCTGGAACCGGCCCGCTTCTTCATGACGAGCGCGGAGTTGGACTTTACCCTGGTGGCCGTGGGCGAGCGCTCGAGCCGGGGCATCGCACTGAACCGCTATGGCTGGTCGCGGCTGATCGGGGCCGAAGGCAAGGCCTTGCTGGGCGAGCACCTGAACATCGTCCAGCACCCGCGCGGCGAAGCCAAGCAGATCGTGCTGCGTTCGAACGAACTGGTCGACCTGTTCGACGACTATGCCCACTATGTCACGGACACGGAACCCGGTTCCTCCGGCTCACCCGTCTACAACGACCAGTGGGAAGTGGTGGCGCTGCACCACGCGGGCGTTCCCGCGCGCGACGGCGAAGGACGCCTGCTGCAGCGCGACGGCAGCGTGTGGCGGGACGGCATGGACCCGGACCTGATCGGCTGGGTGGCCAACGAAGGCATCCGTGTCAGCAGCCTGGTGAAATACATCACGGCGCAGTCGCTGCCGCCGGCCCAGGCGGCGCTGCGGGACGACCTGCTGAACCTGGTGCCGCCGACGGCGCTGGAAGCGGCCGTGGTAGGGCAGGTGGCCGATGCCATATCCGATACGTCCGACGTCACGTCTTCGTCCGCGCCGCGGGCGCTGGGCCAGGCCGCGACGTGGACGATTCCGTTGACGGTCACGGCGCACCTGGGGCCCGTCGTCCAGGCAGCAGCCGGCGTGCCGGCCATCGTGCTGCCGCCGGCGGAACCCGCGCCTGCCTTGCCCGCCACGGCACCGGCCCGGCCG
>NZ_WNKZ01000120.1 GCF_009720835.1 Pseudoduganella buxea | reverse complement strand
AGGCGCTCCTGCGCCTGCCGCTCGCTGTCCGTCAGGGCGGCTGCGGCGGCCTCGCGCCGCTGCTGGTCCATGCGGTCGGCCAGGGCCTGCGCGGCCAGGTCCTGTTCCTGGCTGCTGGTCAATTGGCGCAGCGCGGCGGTGCGCGCTTCCATCAGCCGCTGGTCCTGGGTGACGCGCTGGTCCTGGCCGTCCTGTTGCGCCGCGACCTGCTCGCTGGCGACCTGGCGCGCCACGTCGAGCCGGTAGGCGGCCTGGCGCGACTGCTGCGTCAGCGCGGCTTGGCTGGCGCTGGCGAGGTCCGTGGCGGCCTGCAATTGCATCTGACGCTGGGCCTGGCGGATGGCATCCTCGCGTGCGATCTCCTCGCTGCGCTGGCGGGCCAGGCGTTCGGTGGCCATCTGCTCGGCCAGCAGCGCCTGGCGCCGCGCCTCCTCGACGCGCGCGGCCTGTCTTTCGCTGTCGAGCTGCCGGCGCGCCAGCGTGTCCGCTTCCAGGGCGGCGGCGGCGCGGTCGGCTTCCTCGTCCAGCGCCAGCTGCTGCCGGGCCTGCGCGGCCGCGGCATCGGCTGCCATATTGACGGCTGCCTGGTCGGGCGCGGCGGGATTGGTCGGGTTGGCCGGATCGGTGGCGTCGGTTGGCAGGGTACCGGCAGGCTTGGGCTGCGGCGCGCCGGGCTGCGTGGGCGCCTGGGACAGTGGCGGTTGCGGCGCGGGCATTGCCGGCGCACCCGTGATGGGCGTCTTGTCCGTGACGTCCGGCGCGGGCGTCTGCAGGGCGTCGCCAGTCCCGGCGAAGCTAGCCGCCGCCCGGCGCAGTGTCGACAAGGTGCCGCTGCGGTCCGCGGCGAAAGCGCTCAGCAGCCGGCCGCTGTCGACATCGAGGCGGGACCCGGCTGTATCGGCGGCCGTATCGATGCCGATGCGGCGCAGTGCATCCTGCTGCGATGCCAGCGCCTGCGTCAGCCGGTCCGCCAGCGCGGTGCCCGCGGCGCCTTGTTCCGGCACGGCCAGCGCGCGGCCAAGGTTGAAGGCCTCGGCCACTTCGCCGGCCGCGATGCCCAGCTGCGCCAGGTCGGCGGCCGGGCCAAGGCCGGCGGGCGTGGCGCCCAGGCCGTCGATGCGCTTCTGGGCCAGCGCCAGGGTGCCCAGCAACTGGCCCAGTGGCGACACGTCCACGGCGATGCCGGGCGGCGCGGGCGTGGCGGCGGGGGCGGCACTGGCGCCATGGAGGGGGGCGAGACCCGGGCGGTCTCCAACAGGCTGGATCGGTAGCATGGCGTTCTCCTTGGGCCCAGTATCGGCGGCCGCGGCGGGACCGTCGGTGCCATGTCCCACATAAGAGGTGACCGGCCTATTGTGCGTTCCCGCACAGTGCGGCATTGTCAATCGGCCTATTGTTGTCCTTGCAAGCCAGTTCACCAACTCATTCAAGGATACCGATCATGGACAATCAGGACAAAAACACCACCGCGACCGGCTCTGTGACGCCGATCGGCAGCACCACCCGCAACGAAGCCCACACCACCATCGACAAGCTGGCCGACAAGGCCCAGCCGGCCGCGGACAAGACCGCAGCCAGCGTGCACAGCGCCGTCGAGAAACTGGCCGACAAGGCCCAACCTGCCGTCGACAAGGCTGCCACGACCGTGCACGGCACCGTCGACAAGCTGGCCGAGAAAGTGCCGGCCGCCGCGGACCGCCTGGTCGGCAAGGCCCATGAAACCGTCGACAAGGTCTCCGACAACGTCAACAACCTGTCCGAAACGCTGGGCCAGAAAGCGGCCGACCTGAACGTGGCGTACAACCGCCTGGCCGAAACGGGCCGCAGCTACGTGCGCAAGAGCCCGGGCGTTTCCGTGCTGGTGGCGCTGGCCGCCGGCTACGCCGTGTCGAAGCTGCTGGGTTCGCGCCGTCACTGATCGCGCCCCGGCACACCTCGCGCCGCCCGCCAGGGCGTGCGCCACGGTGCCCGGCCACGACTCCTCCCGGAGCGGCCGGGCATCGGTGCGTCAACAGCAGTAGCTCGAACACCGCAGCCCCTCATCACCACGCATAAGGAAGCATAATGGCCACCAATCAAGGCAATACAGGCGTCGATGGCGCCGGCTCCATCCTCAGCACCGTCGCAGGACCATCCAACGCCAAGCCGCCCAGCTCCCTGGGCAACAACAACCCGCAAGGCGACGTGCTGCTGGAGAAGCAGGCGGGCGGCATGGACCTGGCCGACCAGATCGACTACAACGTCAACAAGCCCGGCGAGTATGGCGACGCGGCGCGCGATCCGCAGCCGGGCCAGACGGCCAAGCCTGCCAGCGACATCGTCACCGCCAGCACGGCCGTGGAGAACATCGCCTCGCCCAAGACGGGTTCGGGCCAACCGCCCATCGGCGTGAACAACACCAATGCCCCGCTGGACCGCGTACGGGCCGATTCGTCGGACCGCGTGATGACCACCAACCAGGGCGTGCCCATCGCCGACAACCAGAATTCGCTGAAGGCCGGCCTGCGTGGACCGACCCTGATGGAAGACTTCATCCTGCGCGAGAAGATCACCCATTTCGACCATGAGCGCATCCCCGAGCGCATCGTGCACGCGCGCGGCTCGGCCGCCCACGGCTATTTCGAAAGCTACCAGGACCTGTCCGCGCTGACCCGCGCCAACATCTTCTCCGCTCCCGGCAAGAAGACCCCCGTGTTCGTGCGCTTCTCCACCGTGGCCGGCGAACGCGGTTCGACCGACACGGCGCGCGACGTGCGCGGTTTCGCCGTCAAGTTCTATACGGACGAAGGCAACTGGGACCTGGTTGGCAATAACATCCCCGTCTTCTTCATCCAGGACGCGATGAAGTTCCCCGACCTGGTCCACGCCGTCAAGCCGGAGCCGCACAATGCGATCCCGCAGGCGGCCAGCGCGCACGATACCTTCTGGGACTTCGCTTCGCTGATGCCCGAATCGATGCACATGCTGATGTGGACCATGTCGGACCGCGCCATTCCGCGCAGCTACCGCACCATGCAGGGCTTCGGCGTGCACACCTTCCGCCTGGTCAATGCCGTGGGCGACTCTGTCTTCGTCAAGTTCCACTGGTCGCCCCTCGCCGGCACGCACTCGCTGGTTTGGGACGAGGCCGTCAAGATCAGCGGCGCCGATCCCGACTTCCACCGCCGCGACCTGTGGGAAGCCATCGAGGCAGGCGAGTTCCCCGAATACGAACTGGCCATCCAGGTCTTCACCGAAGAGCAGGCCGACAGCTTCCCGTTCGACGTGCTGGACGCCACCAAGATCGTGCCGGAAGAGCTGGTGCCGCTGCAGCCGATCGGCAAGATGGTCCTGAACCGTAATCCCGACAACTTCTTCGCCGAGACCGAGCAGGTGGCATTCTGCACGGCCCACATCGTGCCGGGCATCGACTTCACCAACGACCCGCTGCTGCAAGGGCGTATCCACTCCTACGTGGACACGCAGATCAGCCGCCTGGGCGGCCCGAACTTCCACGAGATTCCCATCAATGCGCCCGTCACGCAGGTGCACAACAACCAGCGCGACGGCATGCACCGCCAGACCATCAACCGCGGCCGCGTTTCGTACGAGCCCAATTCGCTGGGCGGCGGCTGTCCGTTCCAGGGCGGGAAGATGACGGGCTTCACCAGCTTCCCGCAGCCGATGGTGGAGGACAAGGTGCGCGGCAAGCCGGCCCTGTTCGCCGACCACTATTCGCAGGCGCGCCTGTTCTGGCAAAGCCAGACGCCGGTCGAGAAGAACCACATCATCGGCGGTTTCCGCTTCGAGCTGACGCGCGTGCAGGTGCCGGCCATCCGCGAACGCATGTTGTCGATGCTGGTCAATGTCGATGAAGCCCTGGCAGCAGCCGTGGCCGATGGCCTGGGCATGGACGTGCCGCCGCCGCAGCCCCTGGCAACCACGCGGCCGCTGCCATCCTATCCGCCTTCGCCGTCGCTGTCGCTGTTCGCGCGCCCCGGCCAGACGGGCATCCACACGCGCCGCGTGGCCGTGCTGGTGGCGAACGGCACCGATGTCGACAGCGCCCGTGCCATCTACGCGTCGCTGCTGGCCGATGGCGCCGTCCCCCGTATCGTCGGCAGCAAGCTTGGCAAGGTCGCCGGCTGCCATGGCGGCACGCTGGACGTGGAGATCACGCTGGAAGCGGGACCGTCCGTCATCTATGACGCGATGATCGTGCCGGCCGGCGAGCAGGCCGCGCAGGCCCTGTCGATGGATGCCAATGCGCTGGAATTCGTGCGCCTGCAATATCGTCACTGCAAGCCCATCATGGTGGTCGACGCCGGCGCGCAACTGCTGGCCAAGGCCGACATTCCCGCCAACCTGCCGGACGGTACGCCGGACCCGGGCATTATCGGTGCCGAGCCGAACGACGTGCCGGCCGCGCTGGACGCATTCAAGGAAGTGCTGGCGGCCCACCGCGTGTACCTGCGCGAGACCGATCCCCCGATGGTCTAAGGGCTTGCTCCATCTGATTCACCAGTAGTTGATTCACCAGTAGTACCGCCGGGCCGTCATGCGTGACGGCCCGGTGCTATGCTCTACCACATCGAAGAACAAGACAGATCGGGCACCGCATGGATGTCTATGCCCCACAGACCTGGAAACCGCACGAACGCCCGATGCTGCCGGGCTCACCGTCCACGCCGCTGCACTCGGCGCGGCGCCGCTTCGCCTACCTGCTGGTCGGCTTCATTGTCGCGCTGACGGGCGGCCTGGGGAATGCCCTCGTCACCGTCAACCTCACGTACGCGCAAGGCTCGCTGGGCGTCTACGCCTCCGAAATCCAGTGGCTGCCGGCTGCCTATGTGATGGCCAATGTGTCGATGAACCTGCTGCTGGTGAAGTTCCGCCAGCAGTACGGCCTGCGCCTGTTTACCGAATTGTTCCTGATCCTGTATGCCGTCACCACGCTGGCCCACCTTTTCGTGCACGGGCTGGCGTCGGCCATCGCCGTGCGCGCGGCCAGTGGCATCTGCGCCGGTGCGCTCACCACCCTGGGCCTGTACTACACCTTGCAGGGCTTCCCGGCCCAGCACCGCCTGAAGGGCGTGGTGCTGGGCATCGGGTTTTCCCAGCTGGCGCTGCCGATTGCGCGCCTGTTCTCCACCGAACTGCTGGAAATCGCCGAATGGCGCGGCCTGTATTCGTTCGAGCTGGGCATGACCCTGCTGTCCCTGGGCTGCGTGCTGCTGTTGAAACTGCCGCCGGGCGACCGCATCCGCGCCTTCGAAAAACTCGATTTCCTCACCTTTGCCTTGTTCGCGCCCGGGGTGGCGCTGCTGTGCGCCGTGCTGGCACTGGGGCGCACCGTGTGGTGGTTCGAGGCGCCCTGGATCGGCATGTGCCTGGCCGGTTCCATCGTGCTCGTCACGGCGGCCGTGGCGATCGAACATAACCGCAAGAACCCGCTATTGAATATCCGCTGGCTGACGACGGCGAACATGGTGCGCCTGGCCCTGTCCGTGCTGCTGATCCGCATCGTGCAGTCCGAGGCCACGGGTACCGTCGGTTTTCTGCAGGTGCTGGGCCTGCAGAACGACCAGATGCGCGAGCTGTGGCTGGTGACCCTGGTGGCCAGCGTCGCCGGCATGGCCGTCAGCGCGCTGACCATCACGCCGGCGCGCATCCAGCCTTCGCTGATGCTGTCGCTGCTGCTGATGGCCATCGGCGCCTGGCTCGATTCGCATGCCACCAACCTGACGCGGCCCGCGCAGATGTACCTGAGCCAGTTCCTGCTGGCGTTCGCGGGCACCTTCTTCATCGGGCCCGTGTTCGTCTCCGGCTTCGGCGCCATCATCGCCCAGCCGAAGAACCTCATCAGCTTTTCCGTGATGTTCTCGATGACGCAGAACCTGGGCGGCCTGCTCGGTTCGGCCATTGTCGGCACGGTGCAGGTGATGCGCGAAAAATACCATTCCAGCCAGCTGGTGGAGCACCTGACCCTGCTCGACCCGCTGGTGGCCGCGCGCATCCAGGGCAGCGGCGCCGCGCTGGGCGGCACGCTGATGGACCCGGCGCAGCGCAATGCCCAGGGCGTGGCGGCGCTGGGCGCGGCCGCCACGCGCGAAGCCAATATCCTGGCCTACAACGACGTCTTCCTGCTGATCGCCCTGGTGGCCGTCGGCACCCTGCTGTGGATGGTGGTGCATTATCTGTGGCAGTTGTGTACCGCCTGCCGCCCCGTCGTGCCGGCCCAGAACGCGGGCACGGGGCTGGCCAACGTCTCCCTCAACAACTCCGGATCGCAATGAGCGCTAACGACACACCTAATACTCCGCCGCCGGCTACGGCGCCCGCTTCGCCACCTGCCGCAGCACCTGCCGCCACGGCCCAGCCGGAGCGCCGCCAGCAGTGGCTTGCCGGCGCCGGCTTCGCGCTGGTGGCGCTGGCCGGCGTGCTGATCGTCCTGTACGCGTGGCGCCTGCCGCCGTTCACCAGCCCCATCGTCTCGACCGAGAACGCGCTGGTGCGCGGGCAGGTGACGGTGATCGGCACCCAGCTTTCCGGCTACGTCACGGATGTGCATGTGCAGGACTTCCAGGTGGTCAGGAAGGGCGAGCTGCTGGTGGAAATCGACCGGAGAGTCTACGAACAGCGCTACGACCAGGCCAAGGCCCAGGTGGCGGCCCAGCAAGCCGCGCTGGCCAATTGGGAGCAGTCGCGCCGCAGCGCCGCCGCCACCATCGCGCTGCAGCAGGCCGCGCTGACGAATGCCCGGGCCCAGGCCGCGCGCTCGAGCGCCGACCTGCGCCGCGTCGAGGAACTGGTGCAGGACGGGTCGCTGTCCCAGCGCGAGCGCGATGCCCAGCGTGCAGCGCGGGCCCAGGCCCAGGCCGCCGTCGCCCAGGCCATCGCCAACGTCGAGATCGCGCGCCAGCAGTCGCAATCCGTCACCGTCAACCGTGCGTCGCTGGAAGCGGCCGTGGCCAACGCCCAGGCGGCATTGAAGGCGGCCCAGGTGGACCTGGACAACACGCGTATCGTCGCCCCGATGGACGGCCAGCTGGGCCAGGTCACGGTGCGGCGTGGCGCCTTCGTCAACTCCGGTGCCCAGCTGATGGGCCTCGTTCCGCGGCAGATGTGGATCATCGCCAACCTGAAGGAAACCCAGATGAACGGCGTGCGGGTGGGGCAGAGCGCCACCTTCAAGGTCGACGCGCTCGATGGCGCGACGTTGACGGGCCAGGTCGAACGCATCTCGCCGGCCACCGGGTCCGAGTTCTCCGTGCTGCCGGCCGATAACGCCACCGGTAACTACGTCAAGATCGCCCAGCGCATTCCCGTGCGTATCCACATCGATGCGCGTCAGCCGCTGGCGCAGCGGCTAAGGCCGGGCATGTCCGTCATCGTCAGCATCGACACATCGGCCGTGCTGAACGACGCCGACACCAATCCGGCACCGGCCCGCACGGCGGGGGGGCGGCCATGAGGGCCAGCGCAAGCGTGGCGCTGGCGTTGGCGGTGCTGCTGGCCGGCTGCGCCGCCAAGGTGCGCGCGCCGGAACCGTCTACCTTGCAAATCCCCGAAGCCTGGCGCGCGCCGCCGCTGGCCGACGTGGCGCGTCGCCCGGTCGACCAGGCCTGGTGGCGGGGCTTCAACGACCCGGCCATGACGGCGCTGGTGACGCTGGCCCTGGCACGCAACGGCGACCTGCGCGTGGCGCGGTTGCGCATCGAGGATTACCGCGCTCGCGTGCGCGCCGCCGCGGCGGGCCAGCAGCCGACGCTGTCGTTCGACACGGGACCGTCGCGCGCCCGCTCGCTGCTGTCCAACGGCCAGCCCCACGTGGGCAACGTCTTCCTGGCCGAGTTCCAGGCAGCGTATGAGGTGGATGTGTGGGGCCGGCTGGCCAACGCCACCGAAGCGGCGGCGGCCACCTTGCGCGCCGAAAGCGCCAATGCCGACGCGGCGGCACTGTCGGTGGCGGCCAACGTGGCCACCGGCTACCTGAACTTGCGCGGCCTGGATGCGCAGCTGGAGCTGGCCCAGGCCACATTGAAACTGCGCGAGCAGTCGCGCGACCTGGCGCGGCGCCAGTTCGAGGTGGGCTACAGCTCGCGGCTGGAGTGGCTGCAGGCGCAGGCCGAATACGACAGCGCCGCCGAACAGATTCCACAATTGCAGCGCCAGATCTTCGAGCAGGAGAACGCGCTGTCGATCCTGGCCGGCGGCACGCCCGGCGCCATCGTACGGGGCGCGGCCCTGGCCGACCTGATGCCGCCGCCCGTGCCGGCCGGCCTGCCGTCGGACCTGCTGCGGCGCCGGCCCGACATCGCCCGCGCCGAGGACACCATCGCCGCCGCCAACGCCCAATTGGCCGCCACGCGCGACCAGCTGCTGCCGTCGTTCCGGCTGACGGCCGGGGGCGGCCTGCAGTCCGCTGACTTCAGCGATTTCCTCCACGGGCCGACACGCCTGTGGCGCCTGGGCGGCACCCTGGTGGCGCCGCTGTTCGACGGCGGCCGCGTGCAGGCCGCCACCGATTCGGCCGCGGCCCAGCGCGACCAGGCCATCGTCGCCTACGAAAACACGGTCCGCCAGGCCTTCGCCGAAACGGAGAACGGCCTGGACGCCATCGTCCGCCTGCGCGAGCAGGTCGTGCAGAACGACGCCCGCCGCGCCACGGCCGCCGAAACGCTGCGCATCGCCCACAACCGCTACCGCAACGGCTACGCCGCCTACCTCGAAGAACTCGACGCCCAGCGCAGCCTGTACGCCGCCGACGTCACCCGCCTGCAGCTGCGCACGCGCTTGTTGACGGCTTCGGTGGATTTGTATCGGGCCATGGGGGGCGGGTGGGTGGCGGATACTCGATCGCGTTGAACTTGCGCGGCTCCTGCATTCAAAGCAAGGTCGAATGAGTTACTTACCTGCTGGTCTTGGGTAGGGATAACCCGGATATCTTGCGGATTTGGTTGTAACCAGGACACGCACGGTATCGTCCTCATAGAAGTGTACGGCGAGGAAGCCAAGATCCAGCGGCCCGTATTTGGGTATTTCAACAGTTTTTTCTTTGTAATTGTCCGGGTGGGCCTCATCGTCGTACCATCGAACGGTAACGTGTAGACCCTCTTTCCAATGTACAGGTACGGAGACGCAGCAAACGAAACTGCCACCACCGCCGTTGGCATCGATATTCATCCCGCTATACCCGTTGACGGTGAAATTCGAGATATGGCGATTCGTATAGTTTAGTCCACTTATCGATATTCCAGAATTATTTAATCCGCGTGTCGCGATGATAAACACTGTTATTGCTAAAACTAGTATGGATAGAAGTTTTATTACAAGTTTTGAGTGCAATTTTGGATCTCCGCTGGTTAGCAGCTCTTGTGCGAGCGCGATCGATTTAGGTATAAGCTTCCTTTTGTGCGTCCACTCGGATTGAGGATTAGGGTAACTTGGATGCTCTGCTATTTTTTTGTGACTAGAACCTTAAGGACATCGTTGGGGGAGAAACGCACTACAAAACTAGCAAGACCATCGTCAGCATAGTTCAGCGACTTTCTCCACGCGCCGATGCGCCTTTGCCGCCTGGGTGGCACCCTGATGGCACCGCTTTTCGACGGTTGCCACGTACAGGCCGACACCGAGTCGGCCGCCAGTGCGGCCAGGCCATCGGTGCCTCCGAAAACACCGTGTGCCAAGCCTTCGCCGAAAACGGAGAACGGTCTGGACGCCCTCGTCCGCCTGCGCTAGCAGGTCCTCTAGAACGACACCCGCCGCTTCACAGCCGCCGAAACGCTGCGGAACGCCCACAAGCGCTACCGCCTCGGCTACGCCGCCTACTTCGAGGAACTCGACGCCAAGCGCAGCCTGTGCGCAGCCGCCGTCGGGCAGCTGCGGCTGCGCACGCGCATGTTGACGGCTTCAGTGGATCTTTATCCTGCCATGGGGGCGGGTGGGTGGCGCTTTAGTGAAATCGCGACCTTCAATTCCTGACAGCTTAGCTCAGTTCTAGCCATCCTCTTTAAATATTTTTCTGAACCTTAGTATTCCCTGGCCATTCCACCGGTACTCGTTCGTGTATTTGGGAGACATTTCAATAAATCCCGCCATAGAATCATGAATATAATTTGCGAAAAATTCCTCTATCTCGCCAGTGAGCTCATCGGTGTTGAGTGATTTCAGAACTTCCATGAGTTGCGGGGAAGCGCGCCGATCTGATTCTCGCAACCTGAAGTGTTGAATTGTTCTTACTTTCGCCGCCACGGATTCCTTAAGCGAATATTTTTCGTCAGAAGGATCAACGTTATACCTGACGGAACTGCTTTTATAGCTTGTTTTATCAATACGAGGTACAGTTGGATCGATATGGTAGCTGTGCAGGTTCCGCAAACGTTCGTTAAATGTTGCGCTCGTGATATCAATATATCTTCGATGTTTTTCCGAAGCTCGCTGATAGAAAGGCAGGCTCTTGGAGCGATTGCGGTATTTGTAGCGATAGCTCAAATATAGGCTCATATGGTGCCTGTGAAGATCCTCAACTGTGCCTGCGGCAACCTTGACCGATCGTAAGTATGCATTCAATGCATTAATTGTCTTAACAGACGGGGTAAGGTCCGCACGTTCCAGTTCTGATAAAAGAGCCCAATGTTTCAGAGCCACGCCCGCCTTACGCGCTTCGTGGTACATATGTGCTGCAGGAATTGTGGCAAGCATGTCTTTATTTGATGGAGATATGCCTAGATCGTTAGGTGCATATCCACCACCAAGATCTGAATGTGCTCCTGGATACATCACTTCTATAGCATTTTCAGGATACTTGTCGTTGGTTCGAACTGAATCCAAGGGAAATGATGCCCGTACTTCGTGCGCGGCGACGAAATGCACACACTGCTCAATCGCCGGATTGATGTGCATGTTGCCGTCTGCCCAAGATTGATGACCTTCCACGAATAATTCGGGTAAGGAATTAGGAATGCCTACCGAAGCAACCGTATCAAATATTCCCAAAAAACCAAAGCGAATGGGGATTCCTGCGAAAATCCAAGCTTCATTTCGTTTTTCGCACACCTCAAACAGCCAATTTGCAAACGCTCGAGCTTCCGCAGCACCACGTGAGAAGCCAAAAACAGATAAATTGATTAATTCAATTTCAGGCTTTTTCCCTTGCAACTCTCGTTGCAGTGTTTGCTGCATCTGTTTGAAAAGCGTTCGTCTGACACCTGAGGGCATACCTATTGCGCCGATGAATTGCGTGACGTGTGACGAATTAGCTGCATCTAATAATATACTTCCGTTAACAAATAGATTGACCGCATTGATCAGGCGAGTGAAGGCCCAGAGCACCCTATTTTCTCCATTCCACGCGAATGGGCCACCCAAAGCGGTCAGAAGCCCATCATCGTTGATTTCAGGGAATGAAGTTCCCACACCAGGTATATAAAATCGGAACTTTCCACTTCTTCGATCTTCTGGGAAAGTGTGTAACAACTTCACTATGTTGCTATGTTTCCTTGATTCAATGGGTGGTATTGAGAAGTCATTTTTTCTATTGTTCCCCGTTCCATCAAAGAAAATCCCTACGTCTAGCTGACCAGTACATGACGGCTTAGTTGTTGCAGGGACCGTACAGTTTAAAGATTTCGCACGCTGGAGTATCTCTCTGCGAGAAAGAGAGCGTAGTCCAGTTGAGGGAAATGGCTTTGCTGGTTTCGTGGTCATGGGGACTTATTCGCTGGTCTAGGATACGGGTACCCAGGAAAAGAATCTGTATGATTCGTTACCAAGACTTTTACTGAATCGTCTGGATAAAAATGCACCGCCAAAAAACCAAGATCTTTGTCGCTGTACTTTGGCACCGCAACTGTGCGCTCCTTATAATTTTGAAACTTAGTCCCATCATTAGTCCAACGTATCTTGACGCTCATTCCCTCGTGCCATTTTCTTGGTAATGCGATGCAGCAAGTGAACCCGCCACCCCCACCGTTTGCCGAGATATTTGCACCACTATAGCCGTTAACGGTAAATTCATCAATATGTAACGATGTATAATTGAGGCCGCATACCTCGAGATTGATGTTGCGTTCGAAACATCCCGATATCATTGAGAGAAAAAATACTGCAATTGTTATTGGGATGTGTTTTGAAGTGAAATGGAATAACATATTCTGGCCCATGTCGTTAAGTGTCGTGTGCTGAATTTGCATCCTGAAGCATCTCCTTCCGCGTAAACGTGCGCAATCCTGAGGTAGGAAATAATTCAGACGTTACACTGTTCATGGCATAGTCCTTGGAAGGACGGGGATAAGTATAGCCTGGATATGTTTCTGCTTTATTCGTAACTAAAACCTCGACTAAGTCGTTCGGGTAAAACTGTACCGCCAGAAAGCCAAGATCTTCAGTTTCGTATTGTGGTACTAGGATCACCTTCTCCATAGAATATTGAGATCGGATCGATCATGCGTCCAGCGCACTGTCGCCGTCATGCCGTCGCGCCACACGCGCGGCATTATGATACAACATGTGAATTTGCCACCCCGCCGTTAGGTGATATGCTGGCGCCGCTATAACCATCGACTGAAAACTCATCGATGAGCTTGTTGGTGTGGTTTAATCTACACAGATCCAAGCTTGCCTTGGAGTTTCCGCGCGATGTTACGAGCATTAAAGATAGTACTCTCTTTAATGGCAAAACGCATCTGCGAGCTAAAGGTTGGATTATTTTCATGGTTTGACCATTAAATATTTTATCAGGATATCATCACTGGGATTGGTGCATATGCTGAAATGCAGAATATCTTGAATTCCTTGTTCTGCATGAATTTCGGGCGATTAAAGAAACCGTTAGTATTTGTGCGCTCGAGCTCTTAAAGGTTGCTCTTGTAGAAATAAATTTTTGTGGCTCATATTGTCGAGCGAGTTTCTGGTCGGCCGTGGATACGGGTAGTTTGGATGTTCTGCGGTTTTCGTTGTAACTAAAACTTTAACTACGTCATTGGGATAAAAGTGTACTACGAAAGTTCCAAAATCACCATCTGCATAGGGAGGAACTTTCACAATCTTCTCTTTGAAATGTTCCGGGTGCGCGGAGTTGTCGGCCCACCGCACAGTGACGTTTAAATCGTCGCGCCACTTGTTTGGTATCGTTACGCAGCATACAAAGCTCCCTCCACCACCGTTGGCTCGGACGTTGGCTCCGCTGTAGCCATTTACGGTAAAGTTAATTATATTTCTATCAGTATAGTTCAGTCCAGATAACGATATGCTGACCTTTTCCTCACTGCACCCGACAAATAGCGAGCTTGAAAAAATCAGAACCGCTATGCTCAGTATGTTGCCGGGAAAACACAGCTTGAGAATGGGCATCGAGGGTAAGAAGAGTATTTTTAGAAATGAAAAGTGTATAGTGGTCTATAAGAAATTCTTACGTTTGCCATAATCTCTTTTCTCACGCCTTTTAACAAGCTGATGTGGGTACTTGGGTTATCTAACCGATCTGTCCAGGTCAATGGGCAAACTTTCAGTGATCTTGCCCCGCTATTCCCGGACACAGTCTGATGCTTAGTTAGCGTCAGTTTCCAGAGCCTGACACGGTCGCTCTTTTCTAAACATACGCGGCGATTTATAGCCCAGCGCGGAGTGAGGATGCACCTCGTTAAAATGC
>NZ_WNKZ01000011.1 GCF_009720835.1 Pseudoduganella buxea | reverse complement strand
GGCCCTGGCGCCGCCGTGGCGTGGCCAGCTGGCCACGTTGCGGCAGCTGGCCAGGACCGACTGCCACGTCAATGCGTGGCTGCGCTTCGCGCGGATGCCGGCCGTCACGGCGGACGCAGCGAGCGACCTGCGCTACGCTGCCACGCCGCGCGGCAATTTCACGGCGCTGGACATCGCCGGCGCGGCCCGTGAAGCGTGCGGCGACGTGCCGCGCTGGGGCTACCCGCGCGCCGATCTGCTGAACCCTTCGCTAAGATAAAGCAGCTAAGATAAACGCCATGTCCGCCCAGCTCCGTCCCCCCAAGGCGCCCGCGCCGCCCGAACAGTCTACCGACCCGCAACAGCACCTCGGCAAGCCCGACGCGGGCTGGCGCGCCGAGGTGTATGAAGTGATCTTCGAATCGCACACGCCGGTCGGCCGCGCCTTCGACCTGGCCCTGATCGTCGCCATCCTGCTCAGCGTGCTGGCCGCCGTGCTGACATCGATCGAGAAGGTGGCGCGCGATCACCACGACTGGCTGATCGCGGCCGAGTGGTTCTTCACCATCCTGTTTACCGTCGAATACGCGGCGCGCATCGTCTGCGTGCGGCGCCCGCACCTGTATATCCGCAGCTTCTTCGGCATCATCGACCTGCTGTCCATCCTGCCCAGCTGGATTTCGCTGTTCGTGCCGGGCGCCCACGTGCTGCTGGACGTGCGCATCCTGCGCCTGCTGCGCATCTTCCGCATCCTGAAGCTGACCTTGTATATCCAGGAATACAGCATGCTGGGCGCGGCCCTGGTGGCCAGCCGGCGCAAGATCCTCGTCTTCCTGTCGGTCGTGTTCCTCATCGTCTTCCTGCTGGGCACGGTGATGTATGTGGTGGAAGGGCCGAAGCACGGCTTTACCAGCATTCCGACCGGTGTCTACTGGGCCATCTCGACGGTGACGACGGTGGGCTTCGGCGACCTGGTGCCGAAGACGGACGTGGGCCGCACCATCGCCTCGTTCATGATGCTGCTGGGCTGGGGCATCCTGGCCGTGCCCACCGGCATCATCAGCTCCGAGATCGCCCACCAGCGGGGCGCGCGCCTGATGGCCGGGCGCATCTGCGCGCGCTGCTTCACGCAGGGCCATGAGGAAACGGCGCGCTATTGCAAGCAGTGCGGCAAGGCGCTGCCGCCCGTGCAGTCCTGATGGACCGGCTGCACCTGATGACGGTATTCGTCGCCGTCGCCGACAGCCAGGGCTTCGCGGCCGGCGCGCGCAAGCTGGGGCTGTCGCCGGCGGCCGTCACCCGCGCCGTCGCCGCGCTGGAGGAACGCCTCGGCGTGCGCCTGCTGGAACGCAGCACCCGTCATGTACGGGTGACGGAGGCGGGCCAGCGCTACCTGGACGACTGCCGCCGCCTGCTGGCCGAGCTGGACGAGGCGGACGACGCGGCGGCCGGCCTGAATGCGACACCCCGGGGCCAGCTGGCGCTGACGGCGCCCGTGCTGTTCGGCCGCATGTACGTGATGCCGGCCATCGTCGAGTACCTGGGCCGCTACCCGGAAACGCAGGTGTCGGCCGTGTTCGTCGACCGTATCACGAACCTGCTGGAGGAAGGGCTGGACGTGGCCGTGCGCATCGGCGAGCTGCCCGATTCCGGCCTGCGCGCGCTGCGGGTGGGGCAGGTGCGCCGGATGATCTGCGCCGCGCCCGCCTATGTGGCCGCGCACGGCATGCCCCGGCATCCGGCCGAGCTGGCCGGACACACCATCGTTGCCAGCGTGGGCGCCAGCACGCAGCCGGAATGGCGCTTCCTGGAAGAGGGCGCCGTACGGGGCTACCGCATGCAGCCGCGCCTGACGGTCACCAGCAATGACAGTGCCATCGAGGCCGTGCGCCACGGGCTGGGCATGGCGCGGCTGTTGTCCTACCAGGCCGCGCCGCTGCTGGGTACGGGCGAGCTGGTGCCCGTGCTGGCCGAATTCGAGCTGCCGCCCGTGCCTGTGCATATCGTCCAGCATGCCGGGCGACATGGCGCGGCCCGGGTGCGGGCCTTTGTCGACCTGCTGGCAGCCCAGCTGCGCGGCAATCCCGTGCTGCAATAGGCATGAACAATCCGTCCATTCGGCGTGTAGCTTTTCGGCACCGAAATTTCCCAACGGAGTGGCAATGGCATGTAAATTGCTGGTACATTGTCTGTATAGACAATTGGGGAGACCACCATGAACGAGTCCGTTCACACCAATCACAAACCGGAAGTTACGCAGTCGGCCAAGCCGCTGCGCAGCGAGCGCATGGCCGCGCGCGGCGTGGATTTGCAAAAAAAGCATGTGCGCACGGGGGCCGTGGCCGCCGGTGGCCTGCTGGCCCTGGTCGGCCTGGCGGCCGTTCTGCTGGGTAGTTAAGGAACGTTGCAGGAACTGACGCCGTGCGGCGTCGTCAGACGACTTTCAGCTCGTCCAGCGGCCAGCGTGGCCGCACATTGAAGCCATAGTCCCGTTGTGCCGCCTGGGGATTGATCATCAGGCGCATGGCACCGGCAAACGCAATCATCGCGCCATTGTCGGTACAGAACTCCAGCTCAGGGTAATACACGCGGAAACGCTTTTTCGCTGCCGCCGCATTCAATGCGGCGCGCAGCTGGCTGTTCGCGCCCACGCCACCGGCAATGACGAGCCGCTTCAGGCCCGTCTGCTTCAGCGCGGCCAGGCACTTGGCCGTCAGCACGTCGACAATGGCGTCGACGAAGCCGCGCGCGATATTGGCCTTGTCCTGCTCGCACACATTGGCCGTTCCCGCCTTCTTGACGACGGTCAGCACGGCCGTCTTCAGGCCGGAAAAGCTGAAGTTCAAATCCTTCGAGTGCAGCATCGGACGGGGCAGCTTGTAGGCCTGCGGGTCGCCGAATTCGGCCAGGCGGGAAATGGCCGGGCCGCCCGGGTAACCCAGGCCCAGCAGCTTGGCCGACTTGTCGAAGGCTTCGCCGGCGGCGTCGTCCACCGTCTCGCCCAGCATTTCATACTGGCCCACGCCGTCCACCCGCATCAGCTGGGTGTGGCCGCCCGATACCAGCAAGGCAACAAAGGGAAACTCGGGCGGGTCCGACGCCAGCAGGGGCGACAGCAGGTGTCCCTCCAGGTGGTGGATGCCCAGTACCGGCTTGTCCAGCGCCAGGCCCAGGCTGCATGCAATCGACGAACCGACCAGCAGCGCACCCGCCAGGCCGGGTCCCTGCGTGTAGGCGATCGCATCGATGGCCTGGGGCGCGATGGCGGCGCCCGCCAGGGCCTCTTCCAGCAACGGGATGGCGCGGCGGATGTGGTCGCGCGACGCCAGTTCCGGCACGACGCCGCCGTATTCCTCGTGCATCGCCACCTGCGAATACAGGGCGTGCGACAGCAGGCCCCGGTCCGTGTCATACAGGGCCAGGCCGGTTTCATCACAGGAAGATTCAACGCCGAGAACGATCATGGAAACTGCTTACCAGGTGAGGGCAATCCGCCATTGTAATGGAAAGTGACGGGCTTCTCCGCCGCAAGCCACTGGCGGTGCCGGTCCGGCACGGGGCAGGGCGCACCGGCCCGGTGCGGTCCACGGGGCTTGCTGCTCCCCGATAGGGCGGCCGCGCCAAGGGCGGCGATGGTGCCTTGGCATCGCTCTTGCTAATTCCTGACGGTGGGCGGCCGTGCCGCCGAAGGAGAAGCAATGCCGCAACAATGGAAACTGGTGTGTAAGGTCAAGGATATCCCTGTCGGGGGCGCCTGCCTGGTACCACGCGGCCTCGCATGGCAGGAGCTGCCGGGCGTGGCCGTGTTCCGCACGGCCGACGAGCGCATCTTCGCGCTGCTCGACAGCTGTCCGCACAAGGGCAGTCCCCTGTCGCAGGGTACGGTGCTGGCCGAGCACGTGCAGTGCCCGCGCCATGCGTGGAATATCTCACTGGAAACCGGCTGCGCCGTCGCCCCCGAGCAGGGCTGCACGCGGCGCTACGCCGTCAAGGTGGAAGAGGGCAAGGTCTACCTGGACCTGCTGGAACTGAACGCCCCCGCCAGCCGCGCCGAAGCCGCCCTCGCAGGCACCTACGGCGTCGCCCCGCTCGCCGCGCTGCACCCCTGAGTTACCCTAAGCTAGACCAACCACCTCCAGAAATCCGGGACTGTCCCGGATTTTTCTTACGGACGGCGGCGCAGTTCGGCGTCGGCGGCGCGCAGCATCGTGACGGTGGTGTCCCAGTCGATGCAGGCGTCCGTCACGGAGCAGCCGTATTTCAGCTCGGACAGGTCGGCCGGGATCTTCTGGTTGCCCGCTTCGATATTCGATTCCACCATCACGCCCACGAGCGACTTGTTGCCGTGCACGATCTGGTTGATCACGTCCGTCATCACCAGCGGCTGCAGTTCCGGCTTCTTGTAGCTGTTCGCATGCGAGCAGTCGACGACGATGTTGGCCGGCAGCCTGGCCTTGGCCAGCGACTGCTCGGCGATGGTGACGGAGACCGAATCGTAGTTCGGCCGCCCGTCGCCGCCGCGCAGCACGACGTGGCCGTAGGCGTTGCCGCGCGTGCGCACTACCGACACATTGCCTTGGCCGTTGATGCCGAGGAAGGCGTGCGGGTTGGCGGCGGACAGGATGGCGTTGATGGCGATGCTGATGTCACCGTCCGTGCCGTTCTTGAAGCCGACCGGTGTCGACAGGCCAGATGACATCTCACGGTGTGTTTGCGACTCCGTCGTGCGCGCGCCGATGGCGGTCCAGGCGATCAGGTCGCCCAGGTACTGGGGCGAGATGGGATCGAGCGCCTCGGTGGCGGTGGGCAGGCCCAGCTCGCACACGTCCAGCAGGAACTGGCGCGCCTTTTCCATGCCGACGTCGACGCGGAACGAATCGTCCATGAACGGGTCATTGATATACCCCTTCCAGCCCGTCGTGGTGCGGGGCTTCTCGAAATACACGCGCATCACCAGCAGCATCGTGTCCTTGACTTCTTCCTGCAGGGCCTTCAGGCGGCGGGCATAGTCCAGGCCGGCGACAGGATCATGGATCGAGCAGGGGCCGACGACGACGAACAGGCGCTGGTCCTTGCGGTCCAGGATGTTGCGCAGGTCTTCGCGGCCCTTGGTGACCGTGGCCGAGGCGGCGTCCGTCAGCGGCAGCTTCGCGTGCAGGTCGGCCGGGGTCGGCATGGCAGCGAAGGAGGTGACGTTAATATTTTCGAGGTCTGGTGCAATCATGGTTGGGTCTGCTTCTAGCGAGGTTTTCTTTCGGGGATCGAATAGTGTAGCCGAAATAATGTAAGCTGTTTGCCATGAGCACTGAAACCATCGAAAACCGCTTTGTGGCGGCCCCGTTCATCAAGGAGATCGGGCGCGGCCAGAAGGGCGCGCGCGGCATGAGCCGCGCCGATGCCCACGACCTGTACCAGGCCATGCTGGACGGCCGCGTGTCCGACCTGGAGCTGGGCGGCATCCTGCTGGCCATGCGCATCAAGGGCGAATCCGTGGACGAGCTGGCCGGCTTCCTGCAGGCAGCCGAGGCGTCGTTCACGCCGTTGCGCGCGCCCGACGGCGAGTTCGCGCCCGTGCTGATCCCCAGCTACAACGGCGCCCGCAAGATGGCAAACCTGACGGCGCTGCTGGCACTGTTGCTGGCGCGCGCCGGCGTGCCCGTCCTCGTGCACGGCGTGCCGACCGATCTCGGCCGCGTGGCCACGGCGGAAGTGTTCGCCGAACTGGGCATCCACGCGGCCGCCTCGGCTGCGGCGGCCGAAGCGGCGCTGGCGGATGGCCACGTCAGCTTCATCACCATCGACACGCTGGCGCCGAAGCTGGCCTACATGCTGTCGCTGCGCCGCGTGCTGGGCGTGCGCAATTCCACCCATACCCTGGTCAAGATCATGCAGCCCTTCGCCGGCCCGGCCCTGCGGCTGGTGTCCTACACCCATCCGGAATACCTGGAAACCCTGGGCGAATACTTCACGACGGCAGCGCCGCACGAACGAGGCGACGCCTTCCTGATGCGCGGCACGGAAGGGGAGACGGTGGCCAACGCCACCAAGGCACAGAAGATCGACTGGTTCCACCGGGGCGAACGCACGGTACTGGTGGAGCGCCAGATGCTGGCCGAGCAGGTGCCGGTGCTACCGGAAGACAAGAGCGCGGCCGCCACGGCAGCGTGGATCAGGTCCGTCCTCGACGGCACCACCCCAGTGCCCGACCCCATCGCCCAGCAAGTGGGCCACATCATCGACACCGCCCGCGCGCTGCGGGTGCGGTATCCCGGCTAAGCCGCCAGCCTGTAACGCTGAGCCCGTGTCCACCCTGGGGTCAGACCCCGACAAAGACACGGCCTGAGCAGTATCGTCGGCTGAGTCGGTGTGCAGGGCTCGGCCTGGTCAGAGCAAGGACTTGCAAGTCATTGCCCCGTGCAGCGATGAGCAGCGCTTATCGAAGCCCCAATTACTCTCCGATGTAGAAACGATCTGGGCGGTATCGCCATAGCCGAAGCAAAGGCTCAGCCTGTGTCCATGTCGGGGCCTGAGCAGGGCAATGGCTTGCAGGCCATTGCCCGCTGCGCTGGCGATAAGCAGCGCTCATCGAAACCCCAGCTACGCCCCCACGGTGGACACGAACTTAACCGTAACGCGAAGCCTTACTTCGCGGCAGGCTCGCCGATAACGCCGCAGGCAATGCGCGCGCCGCCACCGCCCAGCGGAGCCGGTGCGTCGGCGTAGTTGTCGCCGCCGGCGTGGATCATCAGCGAGCGGCCCTTGACGTCTGCCAGCTTCTTCAGTTGCGGCGCGACGACCGGCTTCAGCGCGGCGCCGCTGCTGTCCACTTCCAGCGCCGGCAGGTCGCCCATGTGGCCGCCCTGGTTCGGGCCCTTGTGGGCATTGGTGCCGTGCGGGTCGAGGTGGCCGCCGGCCGCGCCGGCCGGGGCCGGCTTGCCGTTGACGGGACCTTCGCCGCAGCTGGCATTCATGTGCACGTGGAAGCCGCGCTGGCCCGGCGGCAGGCCTTGCAGGGCCGGCGTGAATTGCAGGCCGCCCGGGGTTTCCGTGATCGTCACGCTGCCGAGCGAGCGGTTGCCGTCGCTGCTGGCCACGGAATGGATCGGTACGGTGATCTGGGCATGCGCCATGGCGGAAAAGCCCAGTGCGGCCAGCGCGAGGGCAAGGCGGGTGGTTCGTTGCATCGTCAGCTCCTGTGGGTGTTGTTGAAACAAGCCAGCATACCGCAACTGGCAAGATTGCGGTCGCGCCGGCGTGCTGCGGAAAATTGTGTGCAGCGAGCACGGTCGCCCTCGCGTAAAATGGCGGGTTTGACCGGGGCGGATGATGGCGAAACAGTTTGATGTGGCAGTGATTGGCGCGGGCGCGGCCGGAATGATGTGCGCGGCAGCGGCCGCACAGCGCGGCAAGCGGGTCGTGCTGATCGACCACGCCACCAAGCTGGCCGAGAAGATCCGCATTTCCGGCGGCGGCCGCTGCAATTTCACGAATATCAATGCGGGGCCGGCCAACTTCCTGTCGGAAAATCCCCACTTCGCCAAGAGCGCCCTGTCGCGCTACACGCCGCAGGATTTCCTCGCGCTGGTAAAGAAATACCGCATCGCCCACCATGAAAAACACCGGGGCCAGCTGTTCTGCAACGACTCGGCCGAGCAGATCATCGAGATGCTGAAGGCCGAATGCGCTGCCGGCGACGTGCACTGGCGCATGCCGGCCAAGGTCGAATCGCTGGCGAAGACGGACACGGGCTTCCTGCTGCAGACGGACAGCGGCGAGATCGATGCCGCCGCAGTCGTCATCGCCACGGGCGGCCTGTCGATCCCGAAAATCGGCGCCACCGACTTCGGCTACCGGGTCGCCAAACAGTTTGGCCTGGGGCTGGTCGAGCCGCGCCCGGCGCTGGTGCCGCTGACCTTCGACGAGGCCCAGTGGCAGCCGTTCGCGTCGCTGTCCGGCATTTCGCTGGAAGTCGACGTGGAGACGGGGTCGCTGAAGGGCCGCAAGGCCACCGGCGCGCGCTTCCGCGAAGATCTGCTGTTCACGCACCGCGGCCTGTCCGGCCCGGCCATCCTGCAGATTTCCAGCTTCTGGCTGCCCGGCACGCCCATCGTCATCAACCTGCTGCCGGAAATGGACGTGGCCCAGGTGCTGATCGAAGGCAAGGGGACGATCAAGAAGCAGCTGGGCAACGTCATCGCCCAGTGGCTGCCGGCGCGCCTGGCCGAAGGCCTGCTGCAGGCCCACGGCTTCCCGCTCGATGCCCGCCTGGCCGACATGCCGGACGCACAGCTGCGCAAGGTGGGGCAGGCCCTGAACGCGTGGACATTGACGCCGAACGGCTCCGAAGGCTACCGCAAGGCCGAAGTGACGCGCGGCGGCGTCGACACGCGCGAGCTGTCGCAGCAGACCATGATGGCCAACAAGGTGCCCGGCCTGTACTTCATCGGCGAGACGGTGGATGTGACGGGGTGGTTGGGCGGCTACAACTTCCAGTGGGCCTGGGCATCGGGGATGGCGGCCGGGCTGGCGATCTGATATCATTCCGCTCCCGTTGTGACAGTTTCATCACGTTGCAACGATTCCTGATGTTAGCGGGGCAAGACAAAGCCCGACGTTTTCGGTTGTGGTGTCACCGCCCGCCGGGCCGGTTTAGCGTTCACGCCTGTTGCTAGTCTGGACAAAAGCTGCTAATATCGCTGTCTTCCTAAAAACCCTCTAACGGTTTGAATTTTTACATGACCACTATTCGCCTTAAAGAAAACGAGCCGTTCGAAGTCGCCATGCGCCGCTTCAAGCGCACCATTGAAAAAACCGGCCTGCTGACCGAACTGCGCGCACGCGAGTTCTACGAGAAGCCAACAGCAGAGCGCAAGCGCAAGCTGGCCGCTGCCGTGAAGCGTCACTACAAGCGCATCCGCAGCCAGCAACTGCCGAAGAAGCTGTACTAATTTCCGCTTCGCTGCGAGCCTGCCGACGGCGCATTTCGCCTCCCGGCTCGTTTGCGTGCGTGCACACCCGCTCCGGTTCGGCCGCAGCGGGTTTTCCTTTTTGGATTCCCGTTTTTTGATCCCACTTTTTCGAGGTCACCATGAGCCTGAAAGCCCAGATTACCGATGACATGAAGGCCGCCATGCGCGCCAAGGAAGCCGGCAAGCTGAACACGATTCGCCTGCTGCTTGCCGAAATCAAGCGCAAGGAAGTGGACGAACAGATCGAAGTCGACGACGTGCAGACGGTTGCTATCGTCGAGAAGATGATCAAGCAGCGCAAGGATTCGATCACCCAGTTCGAAGCGGGCGGCCGTGCCGACCTGGCCGATATCGAAAAAGCGGAACTGGTCGTGCTGGCCGCCTACATGCCGGCCGGCCTGTCGGACGACGAGATCGCCGCCGAAGTGAAGGCCGCCGTGGCCGAGTCCGGCGCTGCCGGTCCCCAGGACATGGGCAAGGTGATGGCCATCCTGAAGCCGAAGCTGGCCGGCCGCGCCGACATGACGGCCGTCTCCGGCCTCGTCAAGAAGGCCCTGGTTCCCGCTTGATATTGCTGCAAAAATGGGGTCTGTCCCCATTTTCTGAGCAACGTTTCGAGAAGACTGTACCAACGTGATTCCACAATCCTTCATCTCCGACCTGCTCAACCGCGTCGACATCGTCGACGTGGTGGGCCGGTATGTGCAGCTGAAAAAGGCGGGGGCCAATTTCCAGGGCCTGTGTCCTTTCCATAACGAAAAATCGCCCAGCTTCACCGTCAGCCCGACCAAGCAGTTCTACCACTGCTTCGGCTGCGGCGCTCATGGCACGTCGATCGGTTTCCTGATCGAATACTCCGGCATGGGCTTCGTCGACGCCGTCAAGGACCTGGCGCAGAACGTCGGCATGGTCGTGCCCGAGCAGGACGACAAGATTCCGCCGGCCCAGCGCGCGCAGATGCAGGCACAGAGCATGGCGCTGTCGGAGGCGATGAACCTGGCCGCCGAGTATTACAAGACCCAGTTGCGCCAGGCGCCGAACGCCATTGCCTACCTGAAGGGCCGCGGCCTGACGGGCGAGGTGGCGGCCCGCTTCGCGCTGGGCTACGCGCCCGAAGGCTGGGACAACCTGCGGTCGGTCTTCCCGGCGTATGACGCCGTGGCGCTGGTGGAAGCCGGCCTCGTCATCGACAAGGTGGACGAGGAAGGCCGCCACATCAAGCGCTACGACCGCTTTCGCGAGCGCATCATGTTCCCGATTCGCAACACCAAGGGCCAGGTCATCGCCTTCGGCGGCCGCATCATGGAACAGGGCGAACCAAAGTACTTGAATTCCCCGGAGACGCCTTTATTTTCAAAGGGTTCCGAACTGTATGGCCTGTTCGAGGCACGCCAGGCGATCCGCGATGCGGGGTATGTGCTGGTCACGGAAGGATATATGGACGTGGTGGCGCTGGCCCAGATGGGCTTCGCCCAGGCCGTGGCCACATTGGGCACGGCCTGCACCACGGTGCATGTGCAGAAACTGTTGCGCCAGACCGACACCGTCATCTTCAGTTTCGATGGCGACAAGGCCGGCCGGCGTGCCGCCCGCAGGGCGCTGGAAGCCTGCCTGCCTCATGTGTCCGACGACAAGACCATCAAGTTCCTGTTCCTGCCCGCCGAGCACGACCCTGACAGCTATATCCGCGAGTTCGGCGCCGAAGGCTTCGAGCAGCAGATCAGCGATGCGATGCCGCTGTCGCAGTTCCTGTTGCGCGAGGCGGCCGGCGAGCACGACCTGGACGAACCGGAGGGCCGCGCCCGTGCCCAGTTCGACGCCAAGCCGCTGCTGCAGGCCATGACGCCGTCGGCGTTGCGCCTGCAGATCGTGCGGGGCCTGGCGTCGATGACGCAGAGCACGCCCGGCGAGATCGAGCAGCTGTTCGAGCTCAGCAAGCCGGTCGCGGCCAGCCGCAAGGCGCCGCCCCGGGGCAAGCGCGAAGGCGCCGTGGGGCTGGAACAGAAGATCATCCGCGTGCTGGTGACGCATCCGTCGCTGGCCCAGCTGATGGACGAGGACGCGCTGGCCGCCTGCGGCCAGTTCGGCCCCGAGCAGGCCGAGCACCTGCGGCAGCTCGTGCAGCAGGCCCAGGCGCTGGGGCCGAACGGCACGTTCGCCGCGCTGGCCCAGCAATTGAAGGAGCTGGGGCCCGACTACGACGGGATCATCGGTGAAATCGCCGCCGCGCCGGAGCCGGAAATCGACACGGAACGCTTGTGGCTGGCCGCCACCGTGCGCCAGCTGAAACTGGAACAGGTAAAGGTCGAGATTAATATCGTGATGGATGCGATTACCGCCGCCGTCTCGGCAAAACAGCCGGCCGACGTTTTGATGGCGGGCTACCGCGAATTAAAAGCACTGGAAGGCCAGCTGCTGCGCGAACAGGAAGCCGATAAGAGTTATCGCTGACGTATTTTCGCCGCCGGCCGCACGTTCCGCTTCGGTCTTGCCTTTCTGGTATTCGAAAAGTGACGTGCTATAATAAAACGCTAAGTATTTGATTACTTTGGCAAAGTATTCAGTTCAGGATTTGTGTTTGTTTTCAGTGAGTTAGGCTCTCGAACGGCGCTGGGCCGCAGCGTCGGCGGGCGGGCCGGACAACAGTGGAACGGCGCGAGTTTCTTGTCGCCGAAGTGGGCGGAAATGCCCCGCCTCCAATGTCCGCTCTAGCCCCCGAGCGCAGTGATACAGTAGAATTTCTGCGATCTATGGTCGAACGTTCATGGTTGTCGTCGATCGCAGCTTTGTAGTCAGTCGGCTTTGCAAGCCGGATCGCGCCGATGACAGCGTCAGGTCTGTCGCCGGGAGACAGCCAGCAAGCGCCGCAGTTTGGGCAAATAGTTTGTAGCAGTGCCGTAGCATGGAAGGACCGTGGAAGGACCCGTGGAAGGACCCGAAAAACCGTTGCAAGCGGTAAGGTCCGGCAGGGAAAGGCCGCTGATGGAGACGGATGGCGGCAGGCCGGAAGTAAACGTGAAAGTGCAACAGGTTGGCAGGGCAATCCGAGGCGGGATATCGGCATCGTCTAACCCGTAGGGGAATCTGGCAAGACCCGCGCGCGCAAGGGCAGCGGGTCGAACGAGGTTCCCGTAAGCAAGTCGTTGTGACATCGAAAGCGCCTGTGCCAGCAAAGAAACCTGAAACCCAAGCGGCTGCAAAGCCCAGCAAAGTGACCACCCAGGCGGCCAAGACGGCCGACAAGCCGGAGACGCGTGTTGCCAACACGCCACCGGTGGTGAGTCAGACCACGGACGCCGCGGCCCTGGCCGCCATCGACACGTCCGGCTACGTGCTCCCGTCCGTCAAGGTACCGGGCCGGCGCGGTCGCAAGCCGAAGGAATTCCAGCCCGAGAACGACGAAGTCGCCGCGCTCAACGCTGTCGAGCGCGCCGAGCTGAAGGCCGTCGACAAGGCCAAGGCCAAGGACCGCAAGGCCAAGGAAAAGGCCCTGCTGAAAGACGCGTTCTCGTCCGACACGGAAGCGACCGAGGAAGAGCTGGAGCGCCGCCGCCAGAAATTGAAGACCCTGATCAAGTTCGGCAAGGAACGCGGCTTCCTCACGTATGCCGAGATCAACGACCACCTGCCCGACAATATCGTCGATCCGGAAGCGATCGAAGGCATCATCGGCACCTTCAACGACATGGGCATCGCCGTCTACGAGCACGCCCCGGACGCGGAAACGCTGCTGCTGTCGGACAATGTCGCCACCGTCACCAGCGACGACGAAGCGGAAGCGGCCGCTGAAGCGGCCCTGTCCACCGTCGACTCCGATTTCGGCCGCACCACCGACCCGGTCCGCATGTACATGCGCGAGATGGGCTCGGTCGAGCTGCTCACGCGCGAAGGCGAAATCGAAATCGCCAAGCGCATCGAAGACGGTCTGAAGGACATGATCCAGGCCATTTCCGCCTGCCCCGTGACGATCGCCGAGATCATCGCCACGTCCGACCGCATCCGTAACGACGAGATCAAGATCGACGAAATCGTCGACGGCCTGGTCGACGAGAGCGACGACCAGCCCGCCCCCGCCGCGGCCCCGCCCGCCACGGAAGACGACGAGGAAGACGAGGAAGAGGAAGAGGAAGAAGCCGAGGAAGAGGAAGAGGCCAGCCCGTCGGGCGCGGCCGCCGGCTACTCGGCCGAACAGCTGGAAGCACTGAAGAACACGGCGCTGGACAAGTTCAACGAAATCGCCAACCAGTTCGACAAGATGCGCAAGGCCTTCGAGAAGGAAGGCTACAGCTCGAAGTCGTACATCCGGGCGCAGGAGGCCATCTCGAACGAGCTGCTGGGCATCCGCTTCACGGCGAAGGTCGTGGAAAAGCTGTGCGACACCCTGCGTGGCCAGGTGGATGAAGTGCGCCATATCGAGAAGCAGATCCTCGACGTGGCCGTGAACAAGTGCGGCATGCCGCGCGCCCACTTCATCAAGGTCTTCCCGGGCAATGAAACGAACCTGGACTGGGTCGACGGCGAAGTCACCGCCAACCACGCCTACAGCGCCATCCTGGGCCGCAACATCCCGACCATCAAGGAGCTGCAGCAGCGCCTGATCGACCTGCAAGCCCGCGTCGTGCTGCCGCTGCCGGACCTGCGCAACATCAACCGCCAGATGGCGGCCGGCGAAATGAAGGCGCGCAAGGCCAAGCGTGAAATGACGGAGGCCAACCTGCGCCTCGTCATTTCCATCGCCAAGAAGTACACGAACCGGGGCCTGCAGTTCCTCGACCTGATCCAGGAAGGTAACATCGGCCTGATGAAGGCGGTGGACAAGTTCGAGTACCGTCGCGGCTACAAGTTCTCGACCTACGCGACGTGGTGGATTCGCCAGGCCATCACCCGTTCGATCGCCGACCAGGCCCGCACGATCCGTATTCCCGTGCACATGATCGAGACGATCAACAAGATGAACCGCATCAGCCGCCAGATCCTGCAGGAAACGGGTGCCGAGCCCGATCCGGCCACCCTGGCCATCAAGATGGAGATGCCGGAAGACAAGATCCGCAAGATCATGAAGATCGCGAAGGAGCCGATCTCGATGGAAACGCCGATCGGCGACGACGACGATTCCCATCTGGGCGACTTTATCGAGGACAACAACACCCTGGCCCCATCGGACGCGGCCCTGCACGCGTCGATGCGCGGCGTCGTCAAGGACGTGCTCGATTCCCTGACGCCCCGCGAAGCGAAGGTACTGCGCATGCGCTTCGGCATCGAAATGTCGACGGACCACACCCTGGAAGAAGTCGGCAAGCAATTCGACGTCACCCGCGAGCGTATCCGCCAGATCGAAGCCAAGGCCCTGCGCAAGCTGCGCCACCCGTCCCGTTCGGACAAGCTGAAAAGCTTCCTGGAAGGGAACTGAGCGCCGGCCCGGGCTCCCGTCACTAAAACTTGACGGGAGCCTGGCCAGCCTCTATTCTGCCGAGTTCGTTTGGTGCATCCCTTCCAACGAACCCGTGCAGGGCAGTCCCGCATCACCCTCACGCATCCGCAACACCTCAGGGCCTCTAGCTCATGCCTGGTTAGAGCAGCGGACTCATAATCCGTTGGTGCCCGGTTCGACTCCGGGGAGGCCTACCAATCAAATCGACGATGATCAGGTATCTCATTGTTGCTGCCGCATTGTACGGCACCACGAATGCGCAAGCAGAAATCCACGTCGAAACGGAATGTTATGTTCGCGTCCCAGCGGGAAAAGACAGCAAGCCGACCCGCATGGCGTTTCGCCGTTATGTCGACCAGGACCTGAAAAAGGAGGTCGGCGCCTTCGTGCAGCATGATGGCTCGACGGAGATCATTCCTCTGGTATTGGCCAGGCACGTCAGCACCGATACGGATTCCCCTGGCCTGGGCAATTACGAAGCCACTAGGACCGGGATCGTGGGCAAGAAGCCGGCTGGCGAGTACACCTTCGTCCAGACCGGTGCCGGGAATACGCAAGGCAAATACGTGCGCTATACCAATGCGAAAACCGGCAAGGCGGTCGTCTTCCAGCACACTGGGGACGACGACAGTTCGTGCAAGATCATGCGCTGACAGTCTGCAAGACGCCGCGCTTACACTCGTGATGCGCCTGCTCGCCGGCAGATTGCACCGGGCCGGCATCTTTTTCGGCGTTGACGGCGCCGGCGTTGCGCAGGATCATTCGTCATCGGGCCGAGTCGGGAAACGGTGGCCCTTGCGGCTTGACCGGACGCATACGCTATCGAGCCCGGGTCGATCCGGACAAGCTATCCTGCCAATCATGTCACACACGCCTGCCATACGTCCGATGACGCCACGCCTCCGGCTCCCGCTGCTGCTTCTGCTTCTGCGTCTGCTGCTGGCCGGCGTCATCTCGCTGCCGGCCCTGGCCGCAGCGCCACCCGATCTGGTCAGCGCCGCCCGCGGCCAGATCGGCGTCACCTTGCACTACGACGGCAGCTACCAGCGCATTGCCTATCCCAATGGTGACGTACCGCGGGACCGCGGCGTGTGCACCGATGTCGTGATTCGCGCCTACCGCGCCGTCGGGGTCGATCTGCAGCAGCGTGTGCACGATGATATGCGGCGGGCCTGGAAGGCGTATCCGGCCACCTGGGGGATGAAGGGGCCGGATCGCAATATCGACCATCGCCGGGTACCGAACCTGGCCACCTTCTTCCGCCGGCATGGCACGTCGCTCGAACCCTCGGCGCAGCTGCGGGATTACCGGGCCGGCGATATCGTCACGTGGCGCCTGCCGCAGGGACTGCCCCATATCGGCATCGTGGCCGAGGCGCGCTCGCCGCAAGGCACGCCGCTGGTGATCCACAATATCGGCGCCGGTACGCAGCAGGAGGACGTGCTGTTCGCCTTTCCCATCACGGGGCACTATCGCTACCCGGCCGCCAGGTAGCGGCATCACGATCGCCAGGTGGCGCCGCCCGCTGCCCACCCGCGCAGCCCCCGCTGCCGAACAACGCCGCCACCATCGGATCGCGCCGGACCGTCACGGGCCGCTGACGCAATGGCGACAGCACGTCGTCGCACAGCCGGTGGATACGATGGCCTTCGAGGCTGACCAGCACGGCGATGCGGCCCCCGGGCAGGGGTGTGAAGACAGGTTTTGCGAGACACAGCGGTTTCATGACGGGGCTCCGGGAGCAAGGGTAAAACTGGAGGGATTCGCGGCGCGTCCCGCACCGGGACCACAGGCGCGCAGGCCCGCCACCAGGTTGAGCCACCAGGCGATGCAGGAAACGGCCAGCGCCACGGCCGCCGGGCGTGCCAGCAGCGCCGGCCATCCGCAGGCGCCCGCGAGCAGGGCAAGCGCCGCCAGGTGCAGCAGGTACTGGAAGCGCGCACGCGCGTCGGGAATGATGCGGTGAATGGCCGGCAGCGGGGCGGCCGGTGCCGGCGTCGCATGGCGTGCGTGGTAGCGCGCCAGGAAAGGCACGATCTTGTACAGCATGCCGTTGATGGTGGAGAGCGCGAAGCCGGCGACGAGCAGCACGCCACGCAGCAGGTCCATCGCCGGCGAGGAGGGCAGCGCACCGGTGGCGAGCGCCGCCAGCAGGCTTGCCATGGCCGTGTGCCAGAACAGCGTCGGGGCGTCGGGCGCGGGCCGCTTGCGGCGCGCGAGCAGGAACAGGGTCGCGCAGGCGAAGGCAGCGTAGCCTGCGCCCAGCAGGACGAGGCCGGCCAGGCGGAACGCGGCCACCGGCAGCGACGCGGTAACCAGCAGCAGGAAGAGTGCCGTGGCAAAGCTGCCGGTCAGCCAGCGCGGATAGCATTCGGTGACGAGGAACATGGGCACGACCTGGAACGCGACGCCGATCACGAGCAGGCCGGTCCAGCCGAACAGGCCCCACATGGCATGCAGGTCCGTCACGCGCGCCAGCGGCAGCGTGAAGCGGCCCGGCCACGCATTCGCGGCCGCCAGCAGCAGGCCGAGGACGACGGTTACGGCCAGCGCGGCCAGCGCCAGGCGGATCGCCGTCAGCGACGCGTCCGCGCCGCTGGGGAACTGCTGCCACAGGCCCACCGTGCAGCAGCCGATCAGCAGCAGGAAGGCGCCCCCCAGCAGCAGCATTGCGGGCGCGAACAGCAGCGGCATGCCGGCGAGGAAGGCGGCGGCCAGCAGCAATGTTCCGGCGCACAGGGCACCGTGCAGCGCACGGCCCACGCGCGTGCCGCCGGCCACGGCGATGCCGGCCATGACGGGCAGGATCTGCAGCAGCGCGCCGATCATCGCCATGCACAGGCAGCCGAGCGTCAGCAGGTGCGTCAGGGCCAGCGTGACGGGCGACCAGCGCGTGGCGAGCGCCGCCTCGCCTTGCCACAGCAGCAGTCCGGCCGCCAGCAGGGCGAATGCCGGCACCGTCAGGAAGAAGCGCATCGGCAATGCCAGCGGCGGGGTCAGGTCGAACATCAGGATGCGTTGCATGGCCCGGCCGGCCCTCAGGCGGCGCGCGCGCCGTACGCCTGCCAGATCAGCAGTTCGTAGCGCCCGTCGCCCGTCGGGCAGGTGCGGTGGCGCAGGCCATGGCGCTCCAGCACGCCGTAGAGCGGGTGCGGTTCGCGGTCGATCAGCACGTGCAGCTTGCCCTCGTCGGCCAGCGTGTCGAGCGCGTCGAGGATGCACACCAGCGGCTCGGGCGCTTCCATGCCGCGCACGTCCAGCAGCGTGGCAGGCCAGTGCAGCGGGTCGTCGCCGTCAAGTTGCGCTGGACTGTTCCTGCACGACGGGGCCTTCAGGCCATCGTAAAACATCATCATGTTCTGTCCTTTCTCTTTGCGTTGGCGCCATTGTCTGCTCAGCTGTCGGCACAAATCCTTGACTTACGTCAAAGATTTCCAGTTTGGCAGCGGGGGCCGTTCAAGCGTGCCGCAGCAGGAAGCTGGGGAAGCGCCGACGCAGGCCGGCCACCGTGTCCTCGGGCGGATACGGCACGCCGGTGGCGAGGCGCAGCCGCGCGTCCGCGCAGCCTTGCGGGCGAAACTGCTGGATCACGTAGTGGACGACGCCAAGTGCGGCCAGCTCGCCGCCCATGCGCAGCAGCGCCTGTGGCGACAGCAGGTCCGGGTGCACCGTCGTGCGGCACTCGCTCGGCACGCCGCTGGCGATAATCGCCTCCACGCAGGCACGGGCGACGGTGCCGCTGCCGGGTACCCCCGTCACGCTTGCGTAGTCGTCGAATGGCGCCTTGATATCGAAGCCGACCCAGTCCGTCAGCGGCAGCACGGCGCGCAGCCGGTCGGGGTAGATGCATGCCGTGTGCAGCCCCACCTCGAAGCCCAGCGCCCGCACCGCACGCATCGCGTCGGGCAGGCAAGGATCGGTGGTCGGCTCGCCGCCGCTGAAGACGACGGCATCGAGCAGGCCGCGCCGGCGCTCCAGCGTGACGAGGATGTCGCCCCAGTCCAGCGCGCTGCGCACGGGGCGCGGCTGCAGGTGGGGATTGTGGCAGTAGGCGCAGCGCCACGCGCAGCCCTGCACGAACACCACGGCGGCGAGCCGGCCGGGATAGTCGGTGGCCGTGAACGGCGTGAAGCCGCCCACGTTGAGCAGGCGACCCGTCGTCAAGGCACCGCCCCGGCCGGCGCGATGCGCTTCTCGTCGAAATGAAGGCGCTCATGGAACTCGCCCTGCTTGCCCGTATTGAACGACGAGACGGGGCGGTGGTAGCCCATCACGCGGGTCCAGATTTCGCAGGGCTGGCGTTCGGGGTCGTCCGCCGACAGGGAGGGCATGGTTGGATCGGTCATTGTGTGCCTTTCATGGTGGGGTTGATGAGCAATCGTGCCCTGCGCTCAGGGTGCCGCCGCCAGCAGCTGCGCCTGCCGGCGCTGCAGCAGCGCCGCATCGCATTTCGGGCAGAACGGGTGGCTGCCGGACAGGTAGCCGTGCGTCGGGCAGATCGAGAACGTCGGCGTGACGGTGATGTAGGGCAGGCCGAAGCGGCCCAGCGCCCGCCGCACCAGGGCGCGGCAGGCGGCGGCGCTGGAGACGGCCTCGGTCATGTACAGGTGCAGCACGGTGCCGCCCGTGTACTTGCGCTGCAGCGCGTCCTGCCGCTCCAGTGCCTCGAACGGGTCGTCCGTGAAGCCGACCGGCAATTGCGACGAATTCGTGTAGTAGGGCATCTGCTCCGTGCCCGCCTGCAGGATGCCGGGATAGCGCTTGCGGTCCTCCCGGGCGAAGCGGTAGGTGGTGCCTTCGGCCGGCGTGGCCTCCAGGTTGTACATGTGGCCCGTCTCTTCCTGGAAGCGCAGCATGCACGCGCGCACGTGATCGAGCAGGCGCAGGGCCAGCGCGGTGCCGCGTTCGTCCGTGATGTCGTAGGCGTCGCCGCTGAAATTGCGGATCATCTCGTTGATGCCGTTCACGCCCAGGGTCGAGAAATGGTTGCGCAAGGTGCCCAGGTAGCGCTTCGTGTACGGGAACAGGCCGTTGTCCATATGGCGCTGGATGACCTTGCGCTTGATCTCCAGGCTGACCCGGCCCAGTTCCAGCAGCCGGTCGAGCGCGGCCAGCAGGGCCGTTTCGTCGCCCGCGTGCAGGTGGCCCAGGCGCGCGCAGTTGATCGTCACCACGCCCAGCGACCCGGTCTGCTCGGCCGATCCGAACAGGCCGTTGCCGCGCTTGAGCAGTTCGCGCAGGTCCAGCTGCAGGCGGCAGCACATCGAGCGGATCATGTTCGGCTGCAGCTCCGAATTGACGAAGTTCTGGAAATAGGGCAGGCCGTAGCGGGCAGTCATGGCGAACAGCCGCTCCGCGTTCGGGCTGTCCCAGTCGAAATCGGGCGTGATGTTGTAGGTCGGGATGGGGAAGGTGAAGGCCCGTCCCTTGGCGTCGCCTTCCATCATCACTTCGATATAGGCGCGGTTGAGCATGTCCATTTCGGCCTGCAGCTCGCCATACGTGAAGGGCTGTTCCATGCCGGCGATGACGGGCACCTGCCTGCGCAGATCGTCCGGGCAGGTCCAGTCGAACGTCAGGTTGGTAAACGGGGTCTGCGTGCCCCAGCGCGACGGCACGTTCAGGTTGTAGACCAGCTCCTGGACCGACTGCTTGACCTGCTCGAACGTCAGCGCATCCTTGCGCACGAAGGGCGCCAGATATGTGTCGAAGGAACTGAAGGCCTGCGCGCCGGCCCATTCGTTCTGCAAGGTGCCGAGGAAATTGACGATCTGCCCGCAGGCGCTGGACAGGTGCCGCGGCGGGCCCGACTCCACCTTGCCCGGCACGCCGTTCAGGCCTTCGGCCAGCAGCATGCGCAGCGACCACCCGGCGCAGTACCCGGCCAGCATGTCCAGGTCGTGGATGTGCAGGTCGGCGTCACGGTGGGCCTGGCCCACTTCGGGCGGATAGACGTGATTGAGCCAGTAGTTGGCAATCATCTTGCCCGACACGTTAAGGATCAGGCCGCCCAGCGAATAGCCCTGGTTGGCATTGGCATTGACACGCCAGTCCTGGCGATCCAGGTACTCGTTGATCGACGTCTCCACGTCGACCAGCGACTTGCGGTCCTGGCGCAGGCTGCGGTGCTGCTCGCGGTAGACGACATAGCGGCGCAATGTGCGCCGGTAGCCGGCGTCATACAGCACGCTCTCGACGTGGTCCTGCACTTCCTCCACGCACAGCGGTGCCTGGCGTGCCGCCTGCAGGCGCAGCACCGTGTTGTGGGCCAGTCGCTGGGCCGCTTCCACGCCGTATTCGCCGCTGGCGGCGCCAGCCCGGTACAGGGCCGACAGGATCTTGGCGGCGTCGAAGCCTTGCACGCTGCCGTCGCGTTTGACGATGCGCGTCAGCGCATCGGCCGACGCCATCTTTTTTGTGGTGCTGGTCACGATATCTCCTGGATTCTGGTTGATTTGCGGGGTTGCCCGGCCCATGCCGGCACCCGGTACGACAACAGCGTGGTTCTGCAGGTACCGTGCGTCACGGCGTGCGGGCGGCGTGCCTGGTGGTGGCCGGTACCGCCAGCACCGGGGCAGGGCGGCGCAGCAGGCGCCAGCCGAACAGGGCCAGGAACAGGCAGCCTGCGGCGAACACGATATCGCCCGGCACGCGCAGCCACACCAGGGTTTCCATCAGTGGCGAATGCACCAGCTCGGGCGAGCGGGCGTACCACATGCCATGCTCGATGCTGGCGGCGGCCTGCACGATCCCCGCCGGCACCAGCGAGATGAACACCATCATGGCCAGGCCCAGGTTCAGGCACCAGAACATCGGCTTGAGCAGCGCATCGGACCAGGCGGCGCGCGCCGACAGGCCCCGCAGGCAGAACAGCAGCAGGCCGATGCCGAGCATGCCGTACACGCCGAACAGCGCCGCGTGGCCATGCGCGGCCGTCATGTTCAGGCCCTGCATGTAGTACAGCGCGATCGGCGTGTTGATCGAGAAGCCCAGCAGGCCGGCACCGACCAGGTTCCAGAAGCCGACGGCGATGAAGCACAGGATCGGCCATTTGTAGGCCTGCAGCCAGGGCGCCGACTGCGATCGCCGGTAGTTGCGGCAGGCTTCGATGCCGATCATCGACAGCGGCACCACTTCCAGCGCGGAGAACATGCCGCCCAGTGCGATGACGAAGGTGGGCGTGCCGGTGAAGTACAAGTGGTGCAGGGTGCCGAGGATGCCGCCGAACAGGAAAACGATGGTTTCGAGCACGATGGCGCTGTTGGCCGCGGCCGCGCGGATCAGGCCGAGGCGCACGAACAGCAGTGCGATGACGGCGGTGGCGAATACCTCGAAGAAGCCTTCGACCCACAGGTGCACCAGCCACCAGCGCCAGTATTCGATCATCGAGTAGTGCGTGTGGCGGCCCCACGTCAGCGAGGTGGCGTAGAAGCCGCCGATGCACAGCGCGGCCAGGAACACCATGACGATCAGGCCGCGGCTCTCCGACGGCTTCTTCAGCGCGGGCATCAGCGCCCGGCCCAGCAGCGTGACCCAGAACAGCAGGCCGGCGAACAGCAGCACTTGCCAGACACGGCCCATGCTGGTGAACTCCAGGCCCTGGTTACCGAGCCAGAACGCGAACGCGCTGCCCTTGTGCTGCAGGGTGCCCAGCCAGCCCGACGCGGTGGAGCCGGCGACGATGAACAGCAGCGCGTAGAACAGCACGTCCACGCCCAGCTTCTGGAACTTCGGCTCATGGCCGGAAATGGCCGGCGCGATATACAGGCCCGTGGCCAGCCACGCCGTGGCGATCCACAGCACGGCGAACTGCGTGTGGATGGTGCGGCTGACGGAGAAGGGCAGGATGTCGCCCAGCGGGATGCCGAAGAAGCTGCGCCCTTCCACGGCATAGTGCGCGGTGATGACGCCCATGCCCACCTGCACCAGGATCAGGGCGATGACGACGAAGAAGTACTTGCGCGTGGCCCGCATCGACGGCGTCGCCTTCATCGCGAACAGCGGGTCGGCCTCGGGCGGCGCCGGATCATCCTGTTCCTTGTGGGCGGCGTGGAACCAGACCATCGCCGCGATCGCGGCCAGCATCAGGATGACGCTGGCGATCGACCAGATACCGGTGCCCGGGGTGGGGCGGTTGCCCACCAGCGGCTCGTGCGGCCAGTTGCTCGTGTAGCTCAGCCCCGGATGGCCGGGACGATCGGTGGCGGCCGACCAGGCCGACCAGAACATGAACGCGGGCAGCGCATCGAGGTCGGCGGGATCGGTCAGCACGCCGGTGGCCATCGCGTATTGCTTGCGCAGGTCTTCCAGCGCGGGGTCGACGCCGAACAGGGCCCGGTAGTGGCGCGCCACCTGGCGCACGGCGCTGGCGCGCTCGGGCGACAGCACGATGGTGCCACTGGCCTTGTCGTAGGTATTGCGCCGCATTTCTTCCTGTACGGCCGCATCGAGCGCGGCCTGGGCCGGCCTGGGCAGCGTGTCGAACGGGGCGGTATGGTCGCGGCGGGCCAGGATCTCGCGCAGCGCCAGTGCTTCGCGGTGCAGCCAGTCCGCCGACCAGTCCGGCGCCAGGTAGCTGCCGTGGCCCCAGACGGAACCGACCTGCTGGCCGCCGGCGGCCAGCCAGGCCTGCTGGCCCTGGTCCACCTGGCCTTCGTGGAACAGCGTAATGCCGTCGCTGGCGGCGACTTGCCTGGGAATGGGCGGCGCGGCAAGCCAGATCTCCGAACCCACCCAGCCAAGTACGGCAAAGGAGAGTGCGCAGATGACGGCGAGCCAGGTCCAGAGTTTGCGCGTGGCGTGCATGGCGGGGTTCCTCATCGTGATTGATCGTGCGGCCCGTTCGGCGAACCGCACGGCGATGGTAGGACGGGGCGGCCGGCGAAGCATCCCGGATGACGGTTTTCTTGACCCAGGTTATGAACGGCCGCACGCGCCGGTCCTGCCATCGGCCATCGGCATGAGGACTGTCGCCGGTGCCTAGTCATTTCGGCCTAGCCGGCTCACCTGATTGCTTGCCGGGCGGCCGACCTCCTGCCGATGGTGCCCGTGCTGCCGGCCGCGTACCCTGACTGCATCGATACGGTGTGCGAGGATGGAATGAAGAACGACACAAGAGCGCTACAGGTACTGACCAGCAGTACCTTCTCGTTTACGGTGTGCTTTGCCGTGTGGATGATGTTTGCGGTGCTGGGCATTCCCGTGAAGAAGATGCTGGGCCTGAACGAAACCCAGTTCGGCCTGCTGGCGGCAATGCCCGTGCTGAGCGGATCGCTCGTGCGCGTGCCGCTGGGGATCTGGACCGACCGCTTCGGCGGGCGCATCGTCTTTTTCGGCGTGATGCTGGCCACGGTGATCCCCGTCTGGCTGATCGCCTACGCCACGGCGTACTGGCAGTTCCTGGCACTGGGGCTGCTGCTGGGCCTTGCCGGCGGCTGCTTCGCCGTCGGCACGCCTTATGTCGCGCGCTGGTTCCCGCAGGAGCGGCGCGGCCTGGCGATGGGCATTTTCGGCGCCGGCAATTCCGGCTCGGCGCTGACCAAGTTCGTCGCGCCGGCCATCATCGCCGCGTGGGGCTGGCAGGCGCTGCCCAAGGTTTTCGCGCTGGCGATGCTGGCGACGGCACTTCTGTTCTGGTGCTTCAGCCATACCGACCCGGCCCACAACGTGGGCGGCACCACCAGCTTCGCCGCCCAGCTGCGCGTGCTGAAGGACCGGCGCGTCTGGCGCTACTGCCAGTACTACTCCGTCGTCTTCGGCGGCTACGTGGGCCTGGCGCTGTGGATGACGAAATACTACGTCGCCCAGTACGGTTTCGACCTGGGCCTGGCAGCGCTGCTGGCCGCCTGCTTCTCGCTGCCCGGCGGCGTGCTGCGCGCGCTGGGGGGCTGGGTGTCGGACAAATACGGCGCCTACAAGGTGACGTGGTCCGTCATGTGGGTGTGCTGGGTGTGCTTCTTCCTGCTGTCCTATCCGCCAACGAGCATGCAGGTGCAGACCGTCAACGGCCCGCTGGCGCTGGAACTGTCGCTGTCGCCGTGGGTCTTCACGGCGCTGCTGTTCGTCGCCGGCACTGCCATGGCCATCGGCAAGGCCTCCGTCTTCAAGTTCATCGGCGACGAGTTTGCCGACAATATCGGTGCCGTCTCCGGCGTCGTCGGCCTGGCTGGTGGCCTGGGTGGCTTCGTCCTGCCGATCATGTTCGGCGCGCTGCTCGACCTGACCGGCGTGCGCTCGTCGGCCTTCATGCTGCTGTACGGGACCGTGTGCGTGTCCCTGGTCTGGATGCATTTCTCGTTCCGGCCCACGCCGGCCAACGTGACCGCGCCCCTGGCGTCGCCGCTGGCGGCATAACCCCATTCACCCAAGGAGCACTTCATGAGCAAATACCTGATCAACACGTGGGAGCCCGAACTCCCCGTGTTCTGGCAACGGCAGGGCAGGAGTACCGCCAACCGCAACTTGTGGATTTCCATTCCGGCGCTCAGCCTGGCCTTCGCCGTCTGGATGGTGTGGAGCGTGGTGGTGGTCAACCTGCCCGTCATCGGCTTCACGTACAGCACCAACCAGCTGTTCTGGCTGGCGGCCGTGCCCGGCCTGTCCGGCGCCACGCTGCGTATCTTCTACTCGTTCATGGTGCCGATCTTCGGCGGACGGAAATGGACGGCGCTGTCGACCGCTTCGCTGCTGGTGCCGGCCATCGGCATCGGCCTGGCCGTGCAGGATCCTGCCACGGGGTATCCGACGATGCTGGTGCTGGCACTGCTGTGCGGCTTCGGCGGCGGCAACTTTGCCTCGTCGATGGCCAATATCAGCTTCTTCTACCCGAAGGCGCAGAAGGGCTACGCGCTGGGCATGAACGCCGGCCTGGGCAACCTGGGCGTGTCGGCGGTCCAGTTCATCGTGCCGCTGGTGATCACCACCGGCATCTTCGGTGCCATCGGCGGCGCCGCGCAGGTGCCCGTTACGCCGGGCCACGGCCAGGCCGTGTGGCTGCAGAACGCGGCCTTCATCTGGGTGCCGTTCATCGTCGTCAGCACCCTGCTGGCCTGGTTCGGCATGAACGACCTGGCTTCGGCCAAGGCCTCGTTCGCCGAGCAGGCCGTGATCTTCGGGCGCAAGCACAACTGGCTGATGTGCTGGCTCTACACGGGCAGCTTCGGCTCCTTCATCGGCTACTCTGCAGCCTTTCCGCTGCTGACCAAGACGCTGTTCCCCGACGTCGATCCGCTGCGCTACGCCTTCCTCGGCCCCCTGGTCGGCGCGCTGGCCCGCGTCGCCGGCGGCATCGTCGCCGACAAGCTGGGCGGCGCACGCGTGACGCTGTGGACCTTCGCCGGCATGATCGCCGCCGTCTTCGGCGTCGTCGCCTTCCTGCCGCAGGCCGGCAGCCCCGGCAGCTTCACGGGCTTCTTCTGGATGTTCATGCTGCTGTTCGCCGGTACCGGCATCGGCAACGCGTCGACCTTCCGCATGATTCCCATTATCTTCATGACGCAGCACCAGCGCGCCGCCGCCGGCAAGCCGAAGGCCGCGCAGGACCAGGCCATCGTCGACGCCAACAAGGAAAGCGCCGCCGTGCTGGGCTTCACGTCCGCCGTTGCCGCCTACGGCGCCTTCTTCATTCCGAAAAGCTATGGCACGTCGATCGCGCTGACGGGTCGGCCCGATGCCGCGCTGTACTGCTTCATCGCCTACTACGCCACCTGCATCGCCATCACGTGGTGGTGCTACGCGCGGCGGAACGCGCCGATGCCCTGCTGATCCGCCGGAGAGTCCTCATGTCATCGACCGTCATCCCCATTGCCCGCTCCGTCGAATTCGATGCGGCACTGGTGCGCAAGCTGGACCGGCATGGTCCGCGCTACACGTCGTACCCGACGGCCGACCGCTTCGATGCCGGTTTCGGGCCCGGCGCCTACCGGCAGGCCGTGGCGGCACTGCGCGGCCAGCCTGGCCCTCATGCGCTGTCGCTGTACGTGCACATACCGTTCTGCGAGTCGCTGTGCTATTACTGCGCCTGCAACAAGATCATCACGCAGGACCATGGCAAGGCGGTCCAGTACCTGGACTACCTGGCGCGCGAGATCGCCCTGCAGGCGGAGCTGGTCGCCGGCCTCGGCCCGGTGACGCAGCTGCACTTCGGCGGCGGCACGCCGACCTTCCTGTCCGACGCCCAGATGGACGGCCTGCTGGCGGACCTGCGGCGCCGCTTTGCCTTCGCGGCCGACGACGCCGGTGAATTTTCCATCGAAGTCGATCCGCGCACGGTGGACGCGGCGCGCGTGCACACATTGCGCCGCCAGGGCTTCAACCGCATCAGCCTGGGCGTGCAGGATTTCGATCCCGACGTGCAGCGCGCGGTCAACCGTATCCAGCCGCATGCCGAAACGATCGCCGTGCTGGATGCGGCGCGGGCGGCCGGCTTCTGCTCCATCAGCATCGACCTGATCTACGGCCTGCCGCGGCAGAGCGTGACGAGCATCGGCGCCACGCTGGATCAGGTCATCGCGGCGCGGCCCGACCGCATCGCCGTCTATAACTATGCCCACATGCCGCACCTGTTCAAGGCGCAGCGGCTGATCGATCCGCAAGACATGCCGCACGCCGAAGCGAAGCTGGCGATGCTGGGCGTGTGCATCGAGCGCCTGACGGCGGCCGGCTACGTGTACATCGGCATGGATCACTTCGCGCTGCCCGACGACGATCTGGCCCGCAGCCAGGCCAGCGGCCAGCTGCAGCGCAACTTCCAGGGCTACTCGACGCACGCGGCAGCGCACATGGTGGCCCTGGGCGTTTCGGCGATCAGTGCGCTGGGCCGCTGCTACGCGCAGAACGAGAAGTCGTTGAACGCGTATTACGACCGGCTCGATGCGGGCGAACTGCCGCTGGCACGCGGCACGGCGCTCGACGACGACGACCTGCTGCGCCGCGACGTCATCGGCACGCTGATGTGCGACTTCGCGCTCGACTTCGCCGCGCTGGCCATTCCCGGCGGCATACCGGCCGCGCAGTACTTCGCCGCCGAGCTGGAACGCCTGCGTCCGATGGAAGAGCAGGGGCTGCTGTGCATGGGCAGCCGCGGCATCAAGGTGCGGCCCCGTGGACGGCTGTTGATCCGCAATATCTGCATGGCCTTCGACCGCTACCTGTATGCCGCAGTCCCGGAAGGACCGCAGCGGCCGCGCTATTCGCGCACCATCTGAATGACTGACGAGGCAACGATGGACCAGACCCGCATCAAGATCCAGGCTTTCCTGTCGAAGGTGCCGCTGTTCGCCCGGCTGCGGCCCGATGAAGTGGACCGGATCGCATTGGGCACCACCAAGGTCCGGGTCGCGCGGGGCGAGCTGGTATTCCAGCGCGGCGAACCGTGCGTGGGCTTTCACATCGTCGTGTACGGCCAGGTCAAGCTGTCGTTCACGTCGAACGGCGGCGCCGAGAAGGTCATCGAACTGATCGGCCCGGGGCACAGCTTCGGCGAAGCGCTGATGTTCATGAACAAGCCGTACATCGTGACGGCCCAGGCCACGGAGGACTCGATGCTGCTGCATGTCTCGCAGCCCGTCATCTTCCGCGAGATCCATGGCGACCCCGATTTTGCCTGCGCCATGCTGGCCGGCCTGTCGCAGCGCATGCACAGCCTCATGAGCGACATGGAATCGTATTCGCTGCGCTCGGGCACCCAGCGCGTGGCCGGCTACCTGCTGAAGGACTGCGATGGCGCCGGCAGCTCGGAGCTGACGCTGCCGGCCGCCAAGGCGGTGCTGGCTTCGCGCCTGAACCTGACGCCGGAGCACTTCTCGCGCATCATGGCCGACCTGTCGGCCCGCCAGCTGATCGCATTCCGGGGCCGGCATATCGTCATCCCGGACGTGGAAAAGCTGCGCACCTGCGCCGGCTGAGGACAGTCCCATGGCCAAGAAATTCCCGATCGTGCCGGCCCACCCCGAACGCATCTGCTGGGGCTGCGACAAGTACTGCCCCATCGATGCGCTGGCCTGCGGGAACGGCTCGGACCGCACCCAGCATCCGGCCGAGCTGTTCGGCGAGGACTGGCTGGAACCGATCCTGCCGTTCCCCGATGCGCAGCAGGAGGATGGGCCAGGTGCCGGCACCGCGCAGGACGCCGGCAAGGACAAGCAGTAGCGCCGGCGAACCCTGCCGCGCCGCTAGGCGGCCCAGCGCAGCAGTTCGCCGTCGCGGTCGAAGGCCAGCATCCCGTTCATCTGCCCCAGCTTGATGGCGTTGACCATGGCACGCAGCGCGCTTCCGGCCTGGCGCTCGTCTGGCCACTGGCCCGCGCAACCGGACAGGGTGCTGACCAGCAGCACATCCCAACGGGCGCCGCCCAGGGCCTGCCGTGCTTCGGCCGCCAGGTCATCGAAGCCGGCCAGTTCGGGCGCGCGCCGGTCCACGCAGCCCAGCGGCGCCAGCGCCATGCGCGGTGGCTGGCCCGGCGCGGCGTGCTGCTGCGGCTCGGCCTCGAACGCGGCAAACGTCAGCAGAAACAGCTGCGGTTCCGGCCGCCCTTTGGCGGCGTCGAGCAGGGTGGCGAAACTGTCGATTGTCATGGTGCTTCCTTCAAGTGAATGCGGTGCCGTATGTATAGCCGAGCCATCCCGGGCCGGCCATATGCACGACGCAGGCGGGCCTAGTCACAAAGAGCTAGCCGCCCTAGTCCTTCCTTGCGCCGCCGCGCGACCAATTGCCAATGTTCAGCCAAGGGCGCGGCCGATAGACTGGTTTGCATCACGGCTCCCTGCATGTCGCACGGAGCGGCGCCCGGCACGCGGGGCGCGCAACCGGTTCAAGGAGGCAGCATGAGTCATTTTCTGGATCGCCTGAAGTACTTCAACAAGCCCAAATCCACGTTCTCGGACGGCCATGGCGCCGTGGTCCACGACGACCGCACCTGGGAAAACGCCTACCGCCAGCGCTGGCAGCATGACAAGATCGTGCGCTCGACGCACGGCGTCAACTGCACCGGCTCATGCAGCTGGAAGGTGTACGTGAAGAACGGCCTGATCACCTGGGAGACCCAGCAGACCGACTATCCGCGCACGCGCCCGGACCTGCCGAACCACGAACCGCGCGGCTGCCCGCGCGGCGCCAGCTATTCCTGGTACGTGTATTCGGCGCAGCGCGTCAAGTATCCGATGGTGCGCGGCCGGCTGATGGAAATGTGGCGCGACGCGCGCCGTACCATGAATCCGGTCGAAGCATGGGATTACGTCAGCCAGAACCCGGAGCGGGCGGCCCGCTACAAGTCCGTGCGCGGCCTGGGCGGCTTCGTGCGCGCCAGCTGGGACGAGTGCAACGAAATGATCGCCGCCGCCAATGCGTTGACGATCAAGAAGTATGGCCCGGACCGGATCGTCGGCTTCTCGCCGATTCCTGCCATGTCCATGGTCAGCTACGCCGCCGGCACGCGCTACCTGTCGCTGATCGGCGGCGTCGCGCTGTCGTTCTATGACTGGTACTGCGACCTGCCGCCGGCCAGCCCGCAGGTATGGGGCGAGCAGACCGACGTGCCGGAATCGGCCGACTGGTACAACTCCACCTACCTGATGGTGTGGGGCTCGAACGTGCCGATGACGCGCACGCCCGACGCCCACTTCTATACGGAAGTGCGCTACAAGGGCACCAAGACGGTGGCCGTGTCGTCCGACTTCGGCGAGATGGCCAAATTCGGCGACATCTGGCTGGCGCCCACCCAGGGCACCGACGCCGCGCTGGCGATGGCAATGGGCCACGTGATCCTGAAGGAATTCCACAGCGCCGGCCAGTCGGCCTACTTTCGCGGCTACGTGAAGCAGTACACCGACTTCCCCATGCTGGTGCTGCTGAAGGAGCACGAAGGCGCCCTGATTCCCGATTACTTCCTGCGCGCATCGCACCTGGCGAACGATCTGGACGAGACCAATAATCCTGACTGGAAGACGCTCGTCATCGACGAGCAATCGGGACGCATCGTCGCCCCCGGAGGCTCGATCGGTTTCCGCTGGGGCGAGGCCGGCAAGTGGAACCTGGAGATGAAGGAGGGCGGCAACGGCGCCCCGGTGGACCCGCTGCTGTCGCTGATCGACTGCGCCGACGACGTGCTGCCGGTGGCCTTTGCCTACTTCGGCGGACGCGACGCCTCGGACCTGTTGCGCCGCAACGTCCCCGTCAAGCGCGTGCAACTGGCCGATGGCACCACCGCGCTGGTCACCACCGTATTCGACCTGACGCTGGCCAACTACGGCATCGACCGTGGCCTGGGCGGCGGCAATGTCGCCAGGGATTACGCCGACGACGTGCCCTACACCCCGGCGTGGCAGGAAAAACACACGGGCGTCAAGCCTGCCGACGTGATCACCGTGGCCCGCCAGTTCGCCGAGAACGCCGACCAGACCCGCGGCAAGAGCATGGTCATCGTGGGCGCCGCCCTGAACCACTGGTACCACATGGACATGACGTACCGCGGCATCATCAACATGCTGATGATGTGCGGCTGCATCGGCCAGTCCGGCGGCGGCTGGGCGCACTACGTGGGCCAGGAAAAGCTGCGCCCCCAGACCGGCTGGACACCGCTCGCCTTCGCCCAGGACTGGAACCGGCCGATGCGCCAAATGAACGGCACCTCGTTCTTCTACGCGCATACCAGCCAGTGGCGCCACGAGAAGCTGTACACCAGCGATATCGCCTCGCCGACGGCGGGGCCGGATGTGGCGCCGATGACCTTGTTGGACTACAACGCCAAGGCCGAGCGCATGGGTTGGCTGCCGTCGGCCCCGCAACTGCAGACCAATCCGCTCGACGTGATGGACGCCGCCGCGGCCACCGGCCAGGACCCGGCCGCGTTCGCGGTGCAGCAGATCAAGGACGGCAAGCTGCAGTTCTCCTGCGACGATCCGGACAACCCGGCCAACTTCCCCCGCAATATGTTCGTCTGGCGCTCGAACATCCTGGGCAGCTCCGGCAAGGGCCACGAGTACTTCCTGAAGTACCTGCTGGGCACGCAGAACGCCCTGATGAGCGACGAGGCGGACTGCATCAAGCCGCGCGACGTCAAGGTGCGCCCGGCTGCCGAAGGCAAGCTCGACTTGCTGGTGGTACTGGACTTCCGCATGTCCACGACCTGCCTGTACGGCGACATCGTGCTGCCGACGGCCACCTGGTACGAGAAGGATGACCTGAACACGTCGGACATGCATCCCTTCATCCACCCGCTTTCGGAAGCCGTGCAGCCGCTGTGGCAGTCGCGCTCCGACTGGGAAATCTACAAGGGCATCGCCGCCAAGTTTTCCGAGATCGGCGGGGACTATCTGGGCACCCGCAAGGACCTGGTGCTCACGCCCCTGATGCACGACACGCCGGGCGAACTGGGCCAGCCGTTCGACCCGAAGGACTGGCGCGCCGGCGAGTGCGAGCCCATCCCCGGCAAGACCATGCCGAACTTCACCGTGGTCGAACGCGATTTCCGCCAGGTCTACAAGAAGTTCACGTCGGTGGGGCCGCTGCTGGAGAAGATCGGCAACGGCGGCAAGGGCATCGGCTGGAAGACGGGACACGAGGTCGATGTCCTGCGCGGCATCAATCGCACGGTGCAGGAAGAGGGCGTGTCGAAGGGCCAGCCGCGCCTGAACACGGCCATCGATGCGGCCGAGATGATCCTCTCGCTGGCCCCGGAAACGAACGGCCACGTGGCCGTCAAGGCCTGGGCCGCGCTGTCGGCCATCACGGGGCGCGACCACACCCACCTGGCGCTGCCGCGCGAGCATGACAGCATCCGCTTCCGCGACGTGCAGGCGCAGCCGCGCAAGATCATCTCCTCGCCCACCTGGTCCGGCCTGGAATCGGAAGAAGTGAGCTACAACGCCTGCTACACCAACGTGCATGAACTTATCCCATGGCGCACGCTGACGGGCCGCCAGCAGTTCTATCAGGATCACCGCTGGATGCGCGATTTCGGCGAAGGCCTGTGCGTCTACAAACCGGCCATCGACACGCGCACGACGGCGGGGGCGATGGGGGCGAGCCCGAACGGCAACAAGGAGATCGCGCTGAACTTCATCACGCCGCACCAGAAATGGGGTATCCACTCGACCTATTCGGACAACCTGCGCATGCTGACCCTGTCGCGCGGCGGCCCCCATGTGTGGCTGTCCGAGACGGACGCGAAGGCGGCCGGCATCGTCGACAACGACTGGATCGAAGTCTTCAACGTCAACGGCACCCTGACGGCGCGGGCCATCGTCAGCCAGCGGGTACCGGCCGGCATGACGATGATGTACCACGCCCAGGAAAAGATCATCAACGTGCCCGGCGCGGAAATGTCGGGCAAGCGGGGCGGCATCCACAACTCGGTCACGCGGGCCGTGACGAAGCCGACCCACATGATCGGCGGTTATGCACAGCTGTCCTGGGGCTTCAACTACTACGGCACGGTGGGATCGAACCGCGACGAGTTCGTCGTCGTGCGCAAGATGAACAAGGTGGACTGGCTCGAAGGCGAACTGGCCGCGACGGCGAAATAACGGAGCAGACAAAATGAAAATACGAGCGCAAATCGGCATGGTGCTGAACCTGGACAAGTGCATTGGCTGCCACACCTGCTCGGTCACGTGCAAGAACGTGTGGACCAGCCGCGATGGGGTCGAGTACGCATGGTTCAACAACGTCGAGACGAAACCGGGCATCGGCTACCCGAAGCAGTGGGAAAACCAGGACAAGTGGAACGGCGGATGGCGCCGGACGGCAGCCGGCAATATCGAGCCGCGCCAGGGCAGCCGGCTGAAGATCCTGTCCAATATCTTCGCCAACCCGAACCTGCCGCAGATCGACGAATACTACGAGCCCTTCACCTACGACTACGAACACCTGCAGAACGCGCCCCTGTCGCAGACGCCGCCGACGGCCCGCCCGATTTCCGTGCTGACGGGCCGCAAGATGGACAAGATCGAGTGGGGCCCGAACTGGGAGGACGACCTGGGTGGCGAGTTCGCCCAGCGCAGCCAGGACAAGCTGTTCGACAATATGCAGAAGGAGATGTACGGCACCTTCGAGAACACGTTCATGATGTACCTGCCGCGCCTGTGCGAACATTGCCTGAACCCGACCTGCGTGGCGTCCTGCCCGTCCGGCTCCGTGTACAAGCGCGAGGACGACGGCATCGTGTTGATCGACCAGGACAAGTGCCGTGGCTGGCGCATGTGCATCTCCGGTTGCCCCTACAAGAAGATCTACTACAACTGGTCTTCCGGCAAGGCCGAGAAATGCACTTTCTGCTATCCCCGCATCGAGGCGGGCCAGCCCACAGTGTGCTCGGAAACCTGCGTCGGCCGCATCCGCTACCTGGGCGTACTGCTGTATGACGCCGACAAGATCGAGGCCGCGGCATCGGTCGCCGACGAGCGTGACCTGTATCCGTCGCAACTGGGCCTGTTCCTCGATCCGCACGACCCGGCTATCATCGCCGAGGCCCGCCGCCAAGGGATTCCCGACGCCTGGCTGGAGTCCGCCGCCCGCTCGCCCGTCTACAAGATGGCGATGGAGTGGAAGGTGGCCTTCCCGCTGCACCCGGAATACCGTACGTTGCCGATGGTGTGGTATATCCCGCCCCTGTCACCGATCCAGGCCGCTGTCGAATCGGGCAAGCTGGGTACCAACGGTATCCTGCCCGACACGGCCAGCCTGCGGATTCCCGTGCAGTACCTGGCCAACCTGCTGACGGCCGGCGACCAGGTACCAGTGCTCAAGGCCCTTGACCGGATGCTGGCCATGCGCGCCTACATGCGCGGCAAGAGTGTCCATGGCACCGAGGACCTGCAGGTGCTGGCCCAGGTGGGACTGGACAAGGCCACGGTGGAGGACATGTATCACATCATGGCGATCGCCAACTATGAGGACCGCTTCGTCATCCCCAGCAGCCACAAGGAGATGGCGGAGGACAGCTTCAACGAGAAGGGCAGTTGCGGTTTCAGCTTCGGTAACGGCTGCTCCGATGGCGTCACCGACGCCAGCCTGTTCGGCAAGAAGAAGCAGGGCTCGACGATCTTCATGTCGATGCCGAAATCGCGCAAGAAGCAAGCGGAGAACGTGTGATGGCTACCGAAGAGAACATGCAGTGCTACCAGGCCCTGTCGCTGCTGCTGCAGTATCCCGAGCCGGAGCTGATCGGCGCGCTGCGCGAGATCGAGGCCGTGCTGGAACGCCGTCCCGCGTGGCGCGAGCAGCTGCAGCCGCTGCTGGTCCACCTGGGCACGACGCCGCTGATCGACCTGCAGCAGCACTACGTGGCCACGTTCGACCGCAATCCGTCCCATTCGCTGCACCTGTTCGAGCATATCCATGGCGAATCGCGCGACCGGGGCCAGGCCATGGTCGACCTGCTGGCCGAATACAGCGCGCACGGCCTGGAGATGGTGGGCGACGACTTGCCCGATTACGTGCCGCTGTTCCTCGAGTTCCTCGGACAGCAGGACGAGGACGAAGCGCGCCGCCTGCTCGGCGACGCCGTCCACGTGCTGGCCCATGTCGGGCGCAAGCTGGCGGCTGGCGGCGATCCCTACGCGTCGCTGTTTGCGCTGCTGGAGAGCCATAGCCCGGTGGCGGCCGAGATGCTGACGGAGCCGCCCGTGCACGACATGGACGAAGCGCTGGAGACCTTCGGACCCGGCGCCGATGGCGTGGAACCGCTGCTGCGGCAAATGCCGGGCGGCGAGCAGCCGATCCGCTTCTATCCGAAACACGAGCCGAAAAACGCCCCGCGCGCCGGCGCGCGGCAAGCCTGAGAGGAGGCCATCATGCACTACATCCACCAATTCCTGTTCGGGATCTATCCCTATATCGCCCTGGCGGTCTTCCTGCTGGGGAGCCTGGTGCGCTTCGACCGCGAGCAGTACAGCTGGCGCTCCGAATCGAGCCAGGTGCTGCATGCGGGCGCGCTGCGCCTGGCCAGTCCCCTGTTCCACGTCGGGATCATCGGCCTGTTCTTCGGCCATGCCGTCGGGCTGCTGACACCCGTCTGGATCTGGGACTTCCTTGGCGTGCCGCATGGCGCCAAGCAGCTGTTTGCCATGGTGGCCGGCGGCGTCATGGGCACCATCGCGCTGGTCGGCCTGCTGATGCTGCTGGCGCGCCGCTTTGCCAGTGACCGCCTGCGCCGGGCCACCACGTTCAAGGACAAGATCGTGCTGCTGTGGATCCTTGCCACGCTGCTGCTGGGCCTTTCGTCGATCGTGTCGTCGGCCGGGCACATGGACGGCCATATGATGGTGCTGCTGATGGGCTGGGCCCAGCATATCGTCACCTTCCGCGCCGATGCGGCCGGGCTGATCGTCGACGCGCCGCTGGTGTTCAAGCTGCACCTGTTCATGGGCATGTCGCTGTTCCTGATCTTCCCCTTCACCCGCCTGGTGCACGTGTGGAGCGGCTTCGGTGCCGTCACCTATCTGGGGCGCGCCTTCCAGCTCGTGCGCAGCCGCTGATCATCGCAAGGAGAACGACATGGGTATCGCAGTCAATGGCATCGACGTCCCGGATGCCGAAATCGAAGCCGAGCTGGCACACCACGCCGGCGCCGGCAATCCGCTCAAGGCGGCCGTGCACGAAGTAGTGCTGCGTCGCGTGCTGCTGGCCGAAGCCGCACGCCTGGGAATCGCCGCCGCCGGCGACGACGACACGATCGAGGCGCTGTTCGACCGGGAGGTGAAGGTGCCCCAGGCCGATGACGCCGCATGCCGGCGCTTCTACGACGCGCACCGCGACCGCTTCGCCAGCGGCGAGATGGTCGAGGCACGCCATATCCTGTTCCAGGTTACGCCGGCGGCGCCGCTGGACCTGCTGCGCGACACGGGCGAGCAAATCCTGGCCGAACTGCAGGCCCGGCCGGAACGCTTCGATGAGCTGGCGCGCCAGTATTCGAACTGCCCGTCCGGGGCTGTCGGCGGCAGCCTGGGCCAGCTGTCGCGTGGCCAGTGCGTGCCCGAATTCGAGGCGCTGCTGTTCCGGCTGCGTCCGGGCGAACTGGCCGGGCGCCTGCTGGAAACCCGTTTCGGCCTGCATATCGTCCAGGTGCTGCGCCGCGAAGAGGGCCGCGTGCTGCCGTTCGAGACGGTGCGTGGACACGTGCGCGACACGCTGCAGCGCCAGTCGTGGCAGCGCGCGCTGCACCAGTACCTGCATATTCTCGTGGGCCGGGCCGATATCGAGGGCGTCGCGCTGGGCGGAGCGGACTCGCCGCTGGTGCAGTAATCGGCCTTGTCAATCGTTCTTCCTGCCTAGTCCCGAAGCCATCCCCCTACGCCGTCCTGCCAGGTGCCAGGGCGGCGCTCCCCCCGTACAATGGACCATCATCTAGAGGAGGCTGCCATGCTGAGCGACCGGCACGGTCGTACCGTCGACTACCTGCGCGTGTCGGTGACGGACCGTTGCGACCTGCGCTGCACCTATTGCATGCCGCAGGATTACCGTGGCTTCGAGAATCCGCCCGACTGGCTGACCTACGAGGAAATCGAGCGTGTCGTGGCGGCCTTCGTCCGGCTCGGCACCCGGCGCGTGCGCCTGACGGGCGGCGAGCCGCTGACGCGCGGCGGTCTGGCCGGCCTTGCCGCACGCCTGGCCGCGCTGCCCGGACTGGACGACCTGTCGCTGTCGACCAACGCCACCCGCCTGGCACGCCACGCACCGGCCCTGCGTGCGGCCGGGATCGACCGCATCAATGTCAGCCTCGATTCGCTCGACCGCACCTGCATGGCGGGCATTACGGGGCGCGACAGCCTGCCGGCCATTCTGGCCGGGCTGGCGGCGGCCCAGGAGGCGGGCTTCGATCCCATCAAGATCAATATGGTGGCGATGAAGGGCGTCAACGAGCACGAGATCGAACCGATGGCCGCGTTCTGCATCGAACGGGGCTTCATCCTGCGCCTGATCGAGGTGATGCCGATGGGTGCGACGGGGCAGGGCACGGACTGGCTGCCGCTCGGCCCCGTGCGCGAGCGCCTTGTCGAGCGCTTCGGGCTGCTGCCGCAAGCGCGGGAACTCGGCGGCGGCCCGGCGCGCTACCTGGCTACGCCGGACGGCCGCGCCAGCATTGGCTTCATCACGCCCCTGTCGCAGCATTTTTGCGCAACCTGCAACCGCGTGCGCCTGGCCGTGGACGGCACCTTGTACATGTGCCTGGGCCAGGAACAAAGCGTGCCCCTGCGACCGCTGCTGCGCTCGGGCGCAAGCGACGCGGCCCTGGAGGCAGCCATCCGCGCGGCCATCGAACTGAAGCCGCTGCAGCATGATTTCAACCGGCAGCCCGGAAAGATCGTCCGCTTCATGTCCCAGACCGGCGGCTGAGCGCCATCGCCTCCCGGACGGCCGCTGCAGGGGCCGACGCCGACCTGGGTATACTGGCCTTCCGCAAGGCCCATCACGAAGGACATCATGAACAGCCAGACCAGACCTTCCACTGCCGGCGCCGGCGTGCGGTGGGCGCCGATGGCGCTGCTGCGAGGGGCGCACGACGCCGCCTGGCGCAAGCTGTCGACGAAGATCGTCGGGAGCCTGCTCGGCTTCCTGGCCGTGGCGCTGACGGTGATCGGCGCCACGCTGTACCTGTCCTGGCAGCTCGAAGGCGGCGCCGCCGCCATCAATGTCACGGGCAGCCTGCGGATGACGAGTTTTCGGCTGAGCCTTGCCGTCACGGGCCTGGCGGACCCGCGCCGCCGCGAGCCAGCGGCGGCGGAAGTGCGGGCCCAGGTCGCCGCGCTGGACAGCGCACTGGCACAGCTGCGCCACGGCGATCCGCAGCGGCCCCTGTTCCTGCCCCCTTCGCCAGCCATCCGCCAGGCCTTTGACCAGGTCACCGCGCACTGGACCACCCGCCTGCGTCCGGCGGCGATGGCGCTGCTGGGGCAACCGGCCATCGAGCCTGCGCGCGCGTGGGAGTTCCAGCACGATGCGGAGATCTTCGTGGCCGACGTCGCCCGCCTCGTCCAGCAGATCGAGCAGGACAGCGAGACGCGCACGTTCTGGCTGCGCGGCTCGCAACTGCTGCTGCTGGCTTTTGCCACGGCCGGTACCGTCAGCATCATCTATCTGCTGTTCAACCTGATCATCGCCCCCGTCACGTCGCTGCAGGGCGGCATGGCGCGCATGCGCGAGCGTGATTTCGAAGTGCGGCTGCCGGCCGAGCGCGACGACGAATTCGGCGAGCTGGCGCAAGGCTTCAACCAGATGGCCGACCGGCTGCAAGGCGTCTACACGCATCTCGAACAGCTGGTGGAAACCAAGACGGCCGCACTGGCCGCGCAGAACCGCGAGCTGGCACTGCTCTACGACAGCGCCGCCTTCCTGCAGCGACCGCAGCCCGCCGAGGAAATGTGCCGCGGTTTCCTGCGGCGCCTGTCCGACTATTTTGGTGCCGACGGCGGCTCGGTGCGCATCCTCGATCCCGAGCGCGGCAACCTGCACATGCTGGTCCATCACGGGCTGTCGCCGAAGCTGGTCGAGGCAGAGCACTGCATGAAGGTGGGCGACTGCCTGTGCGGCCAGGCGGTGGAAAAGAAGATCACCATCGTGCAGGACCTGCGCAGGATGCCGCGCGGGGCGGAGCTGGAGTGTGCGCGCGAAGGCTACGAAACCGTTTCGATGTTCCACATCTACGCGCAACAGCAGCACCTGGGGATGTTCAACCTGCACTTCCGCCAGGCGCGTGAATTTTCGCAGCATGAGCAGGCCTTGCTCGAGACCCTGGGCCAGCTGCTGGGCACCGCCATCGAGAATCTGCGCCTGGGCGCGCGCGAGCGTGAAATGGCCATTTCCGAAGAGCGCAACCTGGTGGCCCAGGGGCTGCACGACAGCATCGCCCAGGGGCTCAATTTCCTGAACCTGCAGGTGCAGATGCTGGAGCAGTCGGTCCGTGCCGGCCAGTTGGGCGAGGTGGCCGACATCGTCCCGGCGCTGCGCATGGGCGTGCAGGAGAGTTACGAGGACGTGCGCGAGCTGCTGCTGAACTTCCGCACGCGCCTGGTCGAGGACAGCCTGGTCAACTCGCTGCAGACGACAATCGACAAGTTCGGCCGGCAAAGCGGCATCGACGTCGTGCTCAAGGCCGACTGCGACGGCGCGCCCTTCCCCCGCGAGCAGCAGTTGCAATTGCTGTTCATCGTGCAGGAGGCGTTGTCGAACGTGCGCAAGCACGCCGGCGCCCGCCATGCCGAAGTCATCCTGCGCGACGAGCAGGATTTCACGCTGACGGTTCGCGACGATGGCGCCGGCTTCGACCCGCTGGTCCTGGCGACGCAGGGCGAGCATCATGTCGGTATTCATATCATGCGCGAACGGGCGCAGCGAATCTCGGCCACGCTGGAAGTGCTGTCGCGGCCCGGCGCCGGCACCACGGTGCTGCTGCAGTTGCCGCGTGAGCTGCGCCGCGCCGCGTGACCGGAAACCACCAGGACAAGCCATGAACCAGATAAACGAAAACTCCCAGCCGATCTCCGTGTTGCTGGTGGACGACCACACGCTGTTCCGCAGCGGCATCCGCTCGCTGCTGCAGCGCCACCCCGAATTCAACGTGGTGGGCGAGGCGGCCGACGGCGTCGAGGGGATCAAGCGCGCCAAACAGCTCGCGCCCCAGGTGGTCTTGCTGGACCTGCACATGCCGGGCATGTCGGGCCTGGAAACGCTGCACCTCCTGCTGCAGGACTGTCCGGACAGCGCCATCGTCATGCTGACGGTCTCGGAAGACGCGCAGGACCTGGCAGCGGCACTGAAGGCCGGCGCCAGTGGCTACCTGCTGAAGAACATCGATACGGACTACTTGACGCGGGCCGTGCGGCGCGCCGCCGCGGGCGAGACGGTGGTGGCCGAGGCAATGACGAGCAAGCTTGTGGCGCAGTTGCAGGCGGGGGCGCGGCCAGCGGAACCGGCTTCCGAGATCGACCGGCTGACACCGCGCGAGCGGGAGATCCTCGATTGCCTGGCGCGGGGCGAAAGCAACAAGGTCATCGCCCGTTCGCTGGACCTGTCGGAAAGCACCGTCAAGATCCATGTGCAGAACGTGCTGAAGAAGCTGAACCTGTCGAGCCGCGTGCAGGCCGCCGTGTTCGCGGTCGAGCACCGTCGCGCCCAGCAGGGTTGAGCCTTTCCGTCATTACGTGCCGCAGCAGCCGCCGCAGCATGAACCCGGGCCGGCGTCGCGCACCCGGCTTTCGACGCCGGCCTGCGCCAGCGTGGCCCGCAGCTGCTCGGGCGAGGTCTGCGGCGATTCATAGTCGATGGTGATGCTGGCGCCGGCCGTCGACAGGCGCGCCGCCAGCACGCCCGGCGCCGCACCGAGGGCATCGGCGATGGCGCGGGTGGTATCCGCGTCGGGCGTATCGGCGAGTTTGAGCATCGTGGTCTGCATGGTGTTCTCCTGTGAAATGACAGGTGCCAGCGTAGCCCTGGGCCGCGCCTTTTGTCCAAGGTCAGGGCCAGCCGGTTGAGAAAAGCATGATCCAGATTGTCTTTTTCCCTGTTGCCGTTGGCAGTGCCGCTGCCCGGCGGGACAATCGTGACGTTCAAGGAGAAAATCATGACGCTGCTGACCATCGACGATCCATCCCCCGCCCATGCCGCCGGGCCCGCCCTGTGGCGCCTGGGCTTCCGGCCGTTCTACCTGCTGGCGGCAGCGTTCGCCGTACTGGCCGTGCCGCTCTGGATGGCCGCCTACAACGGGTTGGACGTTCGCCTGCCCGCAGTGGGGCTGCTGTGGCATCTGCACGAGATGGTGTTCGGCTTCGCCGTGGCGGTCGTCGTGGGCTTCCTGTACACGGCAGCGCGCAACTGGACGCAGTTGTGGACGCCGCGTGGCGGTGCGCTGGCCCTGCTGGCAGCGCTGTGGGTGGCCGGCCGCATCGCGATGCTGGTAAGCAGCGGGCCATGGGCAGCCCTAGTCGACATGCTGTTCCTGCCGCTGGCGGCGTGGCCGCTGTGGCGCGTGCTGCGCCAGGCCGGCAACCGGCGCAACTACTTCCTCGTGCTGCTGCTGGTGCTGCTTTCGGCGGCCAATGGGGCCCACCACCTGGCGGCGCTGGGCTGGGTCGGCTGGTCGCCGCTTCTGCCCGCACAAGCCGCCATCTTCGTCATCGTGCTGATGGAGGCGGCGATCGGTGTGCGGGTGTTGCCGATGTTCACCCGCAATGGCGCGCCCGGCAGCACCCCGGCGGTGCGGCCACGGCTGGACCAGGCAGGCCTGCTGTGTACCGTGGCGGCGGGCCTGGCCTGGGTGGCGGGTATGCCGGCGATCGTGACGGCCGTCCTGTGCGCGGGTGCCGGCGTGCTGACACTGTGGCGCCTGGCCGGGTGGCAGCCGCAGCGCACGCTGAAGGTGCCGCTGCTGTGGATCCTGCACCTGTCGTACGGGTGGATCGGTGCCGGCTTGCTGCTGCTGGCCCTGGCCGCCCTGGGCCGCACGCCTGCCAGCGCCGCCTTCCATGCGTTGACGGTCGGCTCGATGGCGGGGCTGATCATCGGCATGATGTGCCGCACGTCGCTGGGGCACACGGGGCGGCCGCTGAAGGCGGGCATGGCCGAGGTGGCGATGTTCGCGGCGATCCAGCTGTCCGCCGTGGCGCGGCTGGTGGCGGCGCTCGACACGGGCGTCGTACGCGACGTTGCCATGCTGCTGGCTGCCGCCGCCTGGACGGTGTCGTTCGCCCTGTTCCTCGCAAGCTATGGCCCGCGCCTGGCGCGTCCCCGCATCGACGGCAAGGAGGGGTGAGCCGGCGCCTGCATCACGGCTGCACGGCCGAACTCAGCAGTTATATGAAGTCGTGATGACCGGTATCGGAAATGATCATTGGACGCATATCGTGGCCACAGGCACAATGCACCTGTCTCCACTATTCTCCTCCAAGATAATAGTTTAAGCCCGCCACTGAGCGGGCATTTTTTTGCCCGTAGCGCCCAAAACACCTCCCACGAACACCCGATTGCACAGATAGCAATGATGTCGCGTCGCATATACGGGCGCGCGCCTTCGCCGGTACATTGACACACCGCGCACCACGCATCGCCCAACGCCGATATCCGGCATCCGGCACACATCCCCCCGGCCCTCCGGCCGGTTCAATCAAATCAAGCCCGCACGCATGGCAATGGTCCATGGCCCTGCGTGCCCGCCTGCGCGAAAGGATGATCGGGGCCGGCAAGCCCCCCGATGGAGAACTACTGCTTTGCATAAGAACGAGTGCCGAAGGCACCGCTGCCCCCCTCATTATTGGAGACCATATGAAAGCAAAAAGCCTGTATTTGTCCGCCCTCGTCGCCGTGGCGATGATGACCCTGTCAAGCGCGCAAGCGGCACGGCAGCAGCAACAGCAACAGCAACAACAACAGCAGCAGCAGGACCAGCAACAGCAAATCGCCACGACGGCCTATCGCGCCTCCGTGCTGCATTTCACGGGCGATCCGGCCGCCACGCAGCAGTCCTACGAATATTACGAGGACGGGGTGCTGCTGGTGGGGGCGGACGGCAAGGTGAAGAGCATCGGACCGGCCGGCACGGTATTGTCGGCCAACCAGAACGTGCAGGTAATCGATTTGCGGGGCCGGCTGATCGTGCCGGGCTTTATCGACAGCCACGTGCATTATCCGCAGACGGAAATGATCGGCTCCTACGGCGAACAGTTGCTGGAGTGGCTGAACACGTACACCTTTCCGACCGAGAAGCAGTTCGCCAGCAAGGATTACGCGCGCAAGATCGCCAGGGTCTTCGTCAATGAATTGATCAAGAACGGCACGACGACGGCGCTCGTGATGGCCACCGTGCATCCCGAGTCGGTCGATGCGTTGTTCGAAGAAGCGGCGCTGCGCAATATGCGCATCATTTCGGGCAAGGTGATGATGGACCGGAACGCGCCCGATTACCTGCTCGACACACCGGCAACGTCCTATACCGACTCGAAGGCGCTGATCCAGCGCTGGCACAAGCGGGGCAGGGCGCTGTATGCCGTCACGCCGCGCTTCGCGCCGACTTCGTCGCCGGAGCAATTGACGCTGGCCGGCAAGCTGCTGCAGGAATATCCGGACGTGTACATGCACACCCATATCTCGGAGAACAAGGGTGAAATCGCCTGGGTGCAGGAGCTGTTCCCGGCATCGACCGGCTATCTGGACGTCTATAACAGCTTCGGGCTGTCGCGCAAGCGCTCGGTCTACGCCCATGGCGTGCACCTGCGTGACGACGAATTGGCGTCGCTGGCGAAAAGCGGCTCGGCCATCGCATTCTGCCCGACGTCGAACCTGTTCCTGGGCAGCGGCCTGTTCGACCTGCAGGCTGCGGAAAAACACGGCGTGAAAGTGGGCATGGGCACGGACGTCGGTGCCGGCACCAGTTTCTCGGCGCTGCGCACGATGGGCGAAGCCTACAAGGTGATCCAGCTGCACAAGGCATTCACGGATAACCCGGCCGAGAAAAAGCCGCTGTCGTCGTTGAAGGCGTTTTACCTGTCCACCCTGGGCGCCGCCAGGGCGCTCGATATCGACGACAAGGTCGGCAGCTTCAAGGCCGGTAACGAAGCGGACTTCGTCGTGTTGAACCCGAATGCGACGGAGCTGATGAAATTGCGCTCGGCGCGCGCCAGCACCATCGAGGATAAATTGTTCGTGCTCCAGACGCTGGGCGACGAGCGCACCGTCGAACGCACGTATGTGATGGGCCGGCGCCAGTAAATCGGCTCGCCATTAACGACAAAAGCCCCGGCATCACCGGGGCTTTTTGCTTATTGCCAGCGTATTCCTGCCGAAATTACAGCGGCGGCATGGAGTCGTTGGCGTATGGCGCGCCGGACAGCTCGAAGGCGCGGTACGGGTGCGCGCCGATGGTTTTCAGCAGGGCCGCGAACGCCGACGGGGCGGCTTGTTCTTCCAGGTGAGCGACGGCGGTATTGATGGTGGGCTCCTTCGTATACATGGGCTTTTGGCGATGAAGCCAGTGCAGGCCAGCCCAAATTATCTATCCAATTTTGCTTTCGGATGTTCGGCATAAGGCAGCCGTATAACGATTGAAACGTCCGGGCTGCGTATATGGCTGGGCCACAGTGAGGATATGCGTGCCAGTTATACCTTCCTGGAAAGTTTCATGTAGAAACTGAGCTGCCTGTACCGCACAGCGAAACGGACCGATATCCCCAGCCGTAACCCTGCCTCCAGCGTCGATTGCACGTTTACATTTCAACCAGAAATGCGATATCGTACATTCCAGATCGCTCTGCGAAATAATGTTCCGCATAGCGAAACAACCGATACAGGAGGCATACCGATGAATTCCGCCGCAGACCCACAGTTGATCCCCCAGCTGATTGCGCAACGCCACGACGATATCCTGCTCGTCACCATCAACAACCCGCCCGTCAATGCGCTCGGCGTCGACGTCCGCCGTGGCCTGCTGGACGCCATCGACGCGGCCGAGCGTGATCCCGCCGTCGCCGCCGTGCTGCTGGTGGGCGCCGGCCGCAATTTCATCGGCGGCGCCGACATCCGCGAGTTCGGCCTGCCGCCGCAGGAACCGCGCCTGCCGGATGTCTGCGACCGCATCGAGGCCTCGTCGAAACTGGTGGTGGCCGCCGTGCACGGCGCCACCCTGGGCGGTGGACTGGAAATGGCGCTGGCCGCCCACTACCGGCTGGCGCTCCCTTCCGCGAAACTGGGCCTGCCGGAAGTGCACCTGGGGCTGCTGCCCGGCGCCGGTGGCACGCAACGCACACCACGGCTGATCGGCGCCGGAACCGCGCTGGAGCTGATGCTGAGCGGGCGCCACGTCGATGCGGCCGAGGCACTGGCCCTGGGTCTGGTCGACAGGGTCGGTACAGGCGAGGATGCCGCCGCCGCGGGCCTGGCCTGGGTGCGCGAGCTGCTGGCCGAAGGCGCGCCCGTGCGCCGCACGCGTGACGCCGGTGCGCTGGCCGATCGCGCGGCGCAGCAGGGCGCCATCGATGCGGCCCGCGCCACCACGGCGAAGAAAGCGCGCGGCCTGTTCTCGCCGTTGAAGATCGTCGACGCCGTGCAGGCCGCGCTGGACCTGCCTTTCGAAGCCGGCATGGTGCGCGAGCGCGAGCTGTTCGTCGAGTGCCTGGACAGCCCACAGCGCGCCGGCCTGGTGCACGCCTTCTTCGCCGAGCGCGAAACGGCCAAGTCGCCCGAGACGGCGGCTGCGCGCCCTCGCCCCATCGCCAAGGTCGGCGTGGTGGGCGGCGGCACGATGGGCGCCGGCATCGCCGTGGCGCTGCTCGACGCCGGCCTGCCGGTGACGATGATCGAGCGCGACGACGCGGCACTGGCACGGGGGCGAGCCAATGTCGCCAAGGTCTACGACAGCCACGTCGCGAAGGGCCGCCTGACGGCGGCGGCATGCGAAGCCGTCCTTGCCCGCTGGAGCGGCAGCACGGCTTATGACGCACTGGCCGACGCCGACCTGGTGATCGAGGCCGTGTTCGAGGAGATGGCCGTCAAGGAGGCCGTCTTCGCGGAGCTGGACCGCGTCTGCAAGCGCGGCGCCGTGCTGGCCACGAACACCTCGTACCTGGATATCGACCGGATCGCCGCCGCCACGTCGCGCCCGCAGGACGTCATCGGCCTGCACTTCTTCTCGCCCGCGAACATCATGAAACTGCTGGAGATCGTCGTCGCCGCGAAAACGGCGCCGGACGTAGTGGCCACGGCCTTTGCCCTCGCGCGCAGCCTGCGCAAGACGCCAGTGCGCGCCGGCGTGTGCGACGGCTTTATCGGCAACCGCATGCTGGCCGTGTACCGCCAGGCGGCCGACCACGTGATGGAAGATGGTGCCTCGCCCCAGCAGATCGACCGCGCCATCCGCGCCTTCGGCTATCCCATCGGTCCTTATGAAATGGCCGACCTGGCGGGCAACGATATCGGCTGGGCCACGCGCAAGCGCCGCGCGCCCACCCGCGACCCGCGCGCCCGCTACGTGCAGATCGCCGACCGCCTGTGCGAGCGGGGCTGGTTCGGTCAGAAGACGGGGCGCGGCTTCTATCTCTACCCCGACGGTGCCCGCACCGGCACGCCGGACCCGGAAGTGCAGGCCGTCATCGATGCCGAACGCGTTCGCGCCGGCGTGACCCCGCGCAGCTTCACGGACGAGGAGATCGTGCGGCGTTACCTGGCGGCGATGGTCAACGAAGGCGCCAACGTCGTCCACGAGAAGATCGCACTGCGTCCGCTCGACGTCGACGTCACGCTGGTACACGGCTACGGCTTTCCCCGCCACCTGGGCGGCCCGATGAAATACGCCGACACGGTCGGCCTGCCGAACATCCTGGCCGACATCCGCGCCTTTGCCCAGGAAGACCCGCTGTTCTGGCGCCCGTCGCCGCTGCTGGTCGAGCTGGTCGAACGGGGCCACGATTTCGAAAGCCTCAATCACCCCGAAACTCAAACCATCAAGCAACCGGAGAACGCCCATGCGTGAAGCCGTCATCGTCGCCACCGCCCGCACGCCGCTGACCAAGGCGCACCGGGGCGAATTCAATATCACTCCCGGCGCCACCCTGGCCGCCTTTGCCGTGCGCGCCGCCGTCGAACGCTCCGGCATCGACCCCGGACTGATCGAGGACGCCGTGCTGGGCTGCGGCTACCCGGAAGGCACCACCGGCCGCAATATCGCCCGCCAGGCCGTCGTCCGCGCCGGGCTGCCCATCACGATTGCCGGCACCACGGTGAATCGTTTCTGCGCCTCGGGTCTGCAGGCCATCGCCATGGCGGCCGGGCGCATCGTGCTCGATGGCGCACCTGCCTTGATCGCGGGCGGCGTCGAGAGCATCTCCCAGATCCGTGCGCGCGAGGGCACCGATACCAGCCTCGATCCGTGGATCCTGGAGAACAAGCCGGCGCTGTACATGCCGATGATCGACACGGCCGATATCGTCGCCGCCCGCTACGGCATCAGCCGCGAGGCGCAGGACCGTTTCTCCGCCGCCAGCCAGCACAAGACGGAAGCGGCGCAGGTAGCCGGGCGCTATCGCGACGAGATCGTCGCCTGCACCACGACGATGACGGTGACGGACAAGGACAGCGGCACCGTCTCGCACCGCGAAGTGACGGTCGACGCGGACAACTGCAACCGGCGCGGCACCACGTATGAAAACCTGGCCAGGCTGGCGCCCGTGATGGGGCCGGACAAGTTCATCACGGCGGGGAACGCGTCGCAGCTGTCGGACGGCGCGTCGGCCTGCGTGATGATGGAAGCGAAGCTGGCCGAGCGGGCCAACCTGGTGCCGCTGGGCGCCTTCCGGGGCATGGCGGTGGCAGGTTGCGAACCCGACGAGATGGGTATCGGCCCCGTGTTCGCGGTGCCGAAGCTGCTGGCCCGCCACGGCCTCACCGTGGACGATATCGGCCTGTGGGAATTGAACGAGGCCTTTGCCTCGCAGGCCCTGTACTGCCAGCAGCGCCTGGGCATTCCCGACGAACGGCTCAACGTCAATGGCGGCGCCATCGCGCTCGGTCACCCCTTCGGCATGACGGGTGCGCGGCTGGCCGGGCACGTGCTGCTGGAAGGGCGGCGGCGTGGGGCCCATTACGCCGTGGTGACGATGTGCGTGGCCGGCGGCATGGGCGCGGCCGCGCTGTTCGAAATTTTCTGAGGAACGACATGGACCTGAATTTCACCCCCGAGGAAGAACGCTTCCGCGCCGAAGTGCGCGCCTTCCTGGAAAACGACGTGCCGGCGCGCCTGAAGGACAAGGTCGCCAATGGCAAGCGGCTGGACAAGGCCGATACGGAGCAGTGGCACGCCCTGCTGAACGGGCGCGGCTGGCTGGCCAACCACTGGCCCACCGAGTTCGGCGGCCCGGGCTGGACGGCCGTCGAAAAGTTCATTTTTGAAAACGAGTGCGCGGTGGCGAACACGCCCCGAATCGTGCCCTTCGGCGTGAACATGCTGGGCCCCGTGCTGATCAAGTATGGCAGCACGGCCCAGCAGCAGTACTGGCTGCCGCGCATCCTGGACGGATCGGACTGGTGGTGCCAGGGCTACTCGGAGCCGGGCGCGGGATCGGACCTGGCGGCCGTGCGCACGACCGCCGTTCGCGGCGTCGACGCGGATGGTGAGCACTACATCGTCAACGGCCAGAAGACGTGGACCACCCTGGGCCAGCACGCCAACATGATCTTCTGCCTGGTGCGCACGGACCGCGAAGCGAAGAAGCAGGAGGGCATCAGCTTCCTGCTGATCGACATGACCTCGCCCGGCATCGAGATTCGGCCCATCATCACGCTCGAAGGCGAGCATGAAGTGAACGAGGTGTTCTTCACGGACGTGCGAGTGCCGTCGGCGAACCTGGTGGGCGAGGAAAACCGGGGCTGGAACTGCGCCAAGTACCTGCTGACCTATGAGCGCACCAATATCGCCGGCGTCGGCCTGTCCGTGGCGGCGCTGGAGCGCCTGAAACGGGTGGCGGCGAACACGCGGCGCCACGGCCGTCCGCTGGCCGACGACCCGGCCTTTGCGGCGCGCATGGCGCGCGTCGAGATCGACCTGGAGAACATGAAGACCACCAACCTGCGCATGATCGCGGCCGTGGCCGGCGGCGGCGTGCCGGGCGCCGAGAGCTCGATGCTGAAGATCCGCGGCACGGAGATCCGGCAGGAGATCCTGTCGCTGACCCGCCGCGCCATGGGCGTCTACGCGCGCCCGTTCAAGCAGGCCGCGCTCGAGGCGGACTATGACGGCCCGCAGGTCGGCCCCGCCTTCGCGCACGCCGCGTCGGCGCAGTACTTCAACAACCGCAAGCTGTCGATTTTCGGCGGCTCCAACGAGATCCAGAAAAACATCATCGCCAAGATGATCCTGGGACTGTGAGGCAGAGATGAACTTCGAACACACGGAAGAACGGCGCATGCTGGCCGACACCCTGGACCGCTTCGTGGCCCAGCAATACGGCTTCGAGGTGCGCAACCGCATCGCTGCATCGAGCCGAGGCTTTTCGCCCGACATGTGGGGCCAGTTCGCGGAACTGGGCGTCATCGGCGCCCTGTTCGGCGAGGATGACGGCGGCTTCGGCGGCGCCGGCTTCGACATCGCCGTCGTCTTCGAGTCGCTGGGGCGCGGCCTCGTGCTCGAACCGCTGCTGGGCAGCGCCGTGCTGGCCGGCAGCGCCATCGCCCACGCGGGCAGCAATGACCAGAAGGCGCAACTGGCCGGCATCATCGATGGCAGCGTCATCGCCACGCTGGCCCATGACGAACCCGATACGCACTACGAGCTGGCCCGCGTGCAGACGACGGCGCGGCGCGACGGCGAAGGCTGGGTGCTCGATGGCGCCAAGGCCGTCGTGCCCCATGGTGAACACGCCAACCTGTTCGTCATCTCGGCCCGCACCGTCGGCGCCGTCGACGACGAGCGGGGCATCTCGCTGTTCCTGGTGCCGGCCGGCGTGGCCGGGCTGTCCGTGCTGGGCATGCCGACGATGGACGGCGGCCGCGTGGCCGAGCTGCGGCTCGACGGCGTGCGGCTCGATGCCCATGCGCTGCTGGGTGAGGAGGGCGGCGGTTACGCCACCCTGGAACACGCGGTGGGACGCGGCGTGCTGGCGCTGTGCGCCGAAGCGGTGGGCGCGATGGAGGCCGCCAAGGCCGCGACCCTGGACTACCTGCGCACCCGCAAGCAGTTCGGCGTGCCGATCGGCAGCTTCCAGGCGCTGCAGCACCGCATGGCGGACCTGCTGCTGGAAATCGAGCAGGCCCGTTCGGCCGTCATCAACGCCGCCGCCGCGCTGGATGCGCCACGCATCGCGCGCGAGCGCGCCCTGTCGGCGGCCAAGACCAGCATCGGCCGCATCGGCACCCTCGTCGCCGAGGAATGCATCCAGCTCCATGGCGGCATCGGCATGACGTGGGAGCTGCCGCTGGCCCACTACGCCAAGCGCCTCGTCATGATCGATCACCAGCTGGGCGACGAGGACCATCACCTGGAGCGCTACATTACCCTGGGCCGGGTTGCGGCTTAACGATAAGGAGACACCATGTCACTGTTCGATCTGAAGGGCAAGGTCGCCGTCATCACGGGCTCGTCGCGTGGTATCGGACGCGCCATCGCCGGCCGCATGGCGGAGCAGGGCGCCAGGGTGGTGATCTCGTCGCGCAAGCTGGAGGCCTGCAGGCAGGCGACGGACGAGATCAACGCGCTGCACGGCGAAGGCACGGCGCTGGCGGTGGCGGCGAACATCTCGTCGAAGGAGGACTTGCGCCACCTGGTCGACGCGACGAACGCCGCCTTCGGCGCCATCGACATCCTCGTCTGCAATGCCGCATCGAACCCGTACTACGGGCCGATGGCCGGCATCGCCGACGAGCAGTTCCGCAAGATCCTCGACAACAACGTCATCGCGAACCACTGGCTGGTGCAGATGGTGGCGCCGGCGATGATCGAGCGCCGCGACGGCGCCATCATCATCGTCTCGTCCATCGGCGGCCTGCGCGGCTCGCCCGTGATCGGCGCCTACAACGTGTCGAAAGCGGCGGACATGCAGCTGGCGCGCAACCTGGCGGTGGAATTCGGCCCGCACAATGTTCGCGTCAACTGCATCGCCCCGGGCCTGATCCGCACCGACTTCGCCCGCGCACTGTGGGAGGACCCCGAGCGGCTGCGCCAGGTCAACGAAAACGCTCCGCTGCGCCGCATCGGCGAGCCCGACGAAATCGCCGGCACCGCCGTCTACCTCGCCTCCCGCGCCGGCAGCTTCGTCACCGGCCAGACCATCGTTGTCGATGGGGGCGTGACCATCTGAATCGCGCCACCCCATTTTGAATCCAGCCGATGTGGCTTCAAAACCGGTCGGTCCGCCGCAGCGGTCTGACACCGGTTGAAGCAATATCGCCGATTCAGGTGGCTGACACGGGATCAGGCGACATTCAGCGGAACAGTGACGTAAGGAAGGCCCGCAGGCTGCTGGTAGGCTTGCCGCCGCACAGCCGTTCGAAGTCGTCCTTGCCGCCGAAATAAAGGCTGGTGGAGTTGAGGCCGAGGTGCCGGCCGGTGCTGCGCGCCTCATCGGCGGTGCCGGGCGTCCAGACTTCGCGCAAGCCGCGGATCGCCATCGCGTCGAAGTCGGCTTTGCCCAGTGCCCACAGCTCGATTGCCGGACAGGCGGCCGATGCCTTGCGGCCCTGCCTCGCCTGTTCGTAGCGGGCGAAAGCCTGGTGATGGGACTGGTCGATGCCGACCTGGCGGTAGAAGACTTGCTCGCGGCTGACGATGGCCGCCAGCCTGGCCGGCGCGCCGGCATCGACGGCATGCAGCTTTTTCGCCGCGTCGACGCTGCCGATATGGGTCATGCCGCCGGACCCATGATATTGGTAGCGCAGCCCATGGATCGCCACCAGCGATCCCGGCAGTACGCTCTTCGTTATGGCGCCGGTAAAGACGTAGTTGGCGCAGGCGGAGAAGCAGCGGCCGGCCACGACGACGTGCACCCGCTGTTCGCGCAGGTACAGTGCCAGGTCGATGGCCGACATGATATCGCCGCCGATCGAATCGATATACAGCGTGCGGATCGGCACGCGGGCGCTGCCGATGCGGCGGATACTGGCCACGACGTTCCCGTCGATCGCGCCGACCAGCGCGACCGTGCCATGACCGCCCATGTCCATCACGGCGTTGCCTTGCCCGGTCACGCCGGGAAAGAGGCGCGACAACGGCACGGGCTGCTCGCCCGCGAAAGCGAGGGAGCAGCCGGCAAACAGCAGCGGCGCGAGGCAGCGCTGGATCAAGCTTACTTCGCCGCGTTCAACGCCCGCAGGAACTGCCCCTTTATCTTGCCGCCTTCGACGACGCCGATGATGGTGTTGGCCACCGTGCCGCCCTTGGCATCGAGGCCCTCGATGTCGTTCGGGTTGTGCTCCGGCGGCAGCGTCTTGAAGGCCTGGTCCATCTTGGCGCGGATGGCGGCGGCGTCGCTGACGGTGCCGGCCAGCTTCATGGCGGCCACGGTGGCGTGGACGGCCGAGTAATTCAGGCTGATTTCGCTGCTGGGGTCCTTGCCGGGATTGGCCTTGCGGTAGCGGGCCGTGAAGGCCGCCGGTTCCGGGCGGTCGTCGCCGGAGACGGGCATGACGCCGACCGAGCCTTCCAGCGGTCCCAGGCCGCCCACCACCTTCGCCATCTCGTCGATCTTGGCCTGGTCGATGATGATAAAGCCGCCCTTGAAGCCCAGCTCGCGCGCCTGTTTGGCCACCAGTGCCGTCGGTTCCGACGCGCCGCCGATGAAGAGCACGTCCGGCTTGGCCTGGATCACGCGACTGACGCCGCTGTAGAAGTCCGTGGCCTTGTTGTAGCTCATCGGGTTTTCCGCCACCACCTTGCCGCCGGCCGCCTCCCAGGCCGGCTTGAACGCGGCGGCCCAGGCCTTGGCGTAATCGTGGTCGGCCGCGGCCAGCGCCACGTTCTTGCCGTGACGCGTCATCATGGCCTTCGTGAACGGGCCGATATAGCCGGTGAAGTCGGGCGGGATGCGCACCGTCAGCGTGTTGCCCCGTTCCGTCGCCTGCGGCAGGCTGGTATAGGCCAGCAGCAGTACCTTCGATTTTTCGTTGAAGGCCTGGACGGCGAAGATGCCGCCCGAGTGAGGTACCAGCACGGCCGCCGTCTTGTGCTGCTGGACCAGGCGCTGCACGTTGATGCCCGTCTCGCTGGGGTTGTACTTGTCGTCCAGCGCGACGATTTCGAGCTTGTATTTCTTGCCGCCGATGTCGAGCGGTTTGGCGTTGATCTCGGCGGCGGCCATCTGCATGCCCGACAGGACGTTCTTGCCGTACAGGGCGGCGCCGCCGCTCAGGGGGCCGGAAAAGCCGATCTTGATGACTTCCTGCGCGTGGGCGCCGCCGGACAGCAGCAGCGCGGCCGCTGCCAGCGCGGTGAGGCGGATGGACTTGAAGTGCTGGTTCATGATGTCTCCTGTGGTTTTATGGTTATGGGGTGGCGCGCCTCATGCGCCGATATACGCCTTGCGGACCTGCGGGTTGTTCAACAGCTCGTCGCGGCCGCCTTCCATGACGATGCGGCCTTGTTCGATGACATATGCACGGCTGGCGATGTTCAGCGCCGCGTAGGCGTTCTGCTCGGCCAGCAGCACCGTCGTGCCGGCCTTGTTGATGCGGGCGATGATCTCGAACATCTGCTTCACCACCAGCGGGGCCAGGCCCAGCGACGGCTCGTCCAGCAGCAGCGCCTTGGGTCGCCCCATCAGCGCGCGGCCGATGGCCACCATCTGCTGCTGGCCGCCGCTGAGCGAGCCGGCGGGGCTTTCCCGCTTCTCGTGCAGGATGGGGAACAGCTCGAATACTTCATCCAGCGTGCGCTTGACGCCCTTGCTGTCGCTGCGGTGCACGTAGGCGCCCAGGGTCAGGTTCTTCAGCACCGACATGCCGGGGAACAGCTTGCGTCCCTCGGGACAGTGCACCAGGCCGTCGGCGACGATCTGCGAGGGCTTGCGGCCCACCAGCTCGTGCGCGCCGAAGCGGATGCTGCCGGACGATGCCCGATTCAAGCCGCTCATGGTGAGGAAGATCGAGCTCTTGCCCGCGCCGTTCGATCCCAGCAGCACCACCAGTTCGCCGTCGTCGGCGTGGATGCTGACGTCGTGCAGCGCGCGAAAGCTGCCGTAGGACAGCGATACTCGGTCGAGGCTAAGCATGTTCGGTCCCCAGGTAGGCTTCGATGACGGCCGGATTGGCGCGGATTTCGGCGGGCGTGCCTTCGGCGATCTTCTCGCCGTAGTTCAGCACGAGGATGCGGTCGGCCAGGTTCATGATCATGTCCATCTTGTGTTCGATCAGGCACACTGTCAGGCCGCTTTTCGCCATCTTGCGGATCAGCTGCGCCAGCCCGTCGGTTTCCTCCGGATTGACGCCGCCGGCCGGTTCGTCCAGCAGCAGCAGGGTGGGATCGGTGGACAGGGCCAGCGCGAAGGCGACGCGCTTGCGCTCTTCCTGCGAGATGTCGCCGGCCACCCGTGCCTCCAGGTGGGACAGGCCGACGAAGTCCAGCGCAGCCCGGGCCTTCTCGCGGCAGATGCGTTCCTCGTCGCGCAGCCGATTCGTCCCCAGTATCACGTCGACCAGGGTCGAACGGGTGCGCAGACGGTGGCCGACGATCAGGTTGTCCAGCACCGTCGCCGTATCGAACAGCGCCGTGGTCTGGAAGGTGCGGGCCATGCCGAGGCGGGCCGCCTGGTCCGCGCGCAGGCCCGTCACGTCGCGCCCGTCGAACAGCACGCGCCCCGAAGTGGGACGGATGGTGCCGCTGACCAGGTTGAAGAACGTCGTCTTGCCGGCGCCGTTCGGGCCGATGATGGCGTTGATGGTGCCGCGCGCGAAGCTGGCGCTGACGGCGTTGACGGCCGTCAGCCCGCCGAAGCGCTTGCTGAGCGATTCGATTTCAAGCATGGCGCGCTCCCTTCTCCTGCGGCACGGCGGCCAGGCGCGGCGCCGGCGTGGGCGCGGTCGCGGGCAGGGCAGCCTTCCTGCGCTGGCGGTTCAGCCAGGTGCCGACGATCCCGTGCGGCAGGAAGATCACCAGCAGCACCAGCACGGGGCCGAACACGACGAAGCGGTACTCCTGCAGGAACTGCAGGTACTGCGTCAGCCACGGTACGGCGATGGCGCCCAGCAGGGGGCCGGACAGGGTGCCGATGCCGCCCACCAGCATGTACATCGTCATGTCGAAAGTATGCTCGACGCCGGCCACGCCCGGCCCCAGGAAGCGCACATAGCCCGCATACAGGCCGCCGGCCATGCCGGAGAAGAACACGGACAGCATGAAGGCCAGGAGCTTGTTGCGCATCAGGTTGATGCCCAGTGCCTGCGCCAGCTCGTCGCCATTGCGGATCGCCACGAAGGTACGGCCCAGCAGCGAGTGGACGATGCGGTGCATGATCCACAGGCTGGCGACGAGGAAGAACAGCACCATGTAGTACTGCGTGCGCGGCTCGGAAAAATCCAGCGGCCCGATCGACTCCGGCGCGGGAATGCCGACGATGCCGACGGTGCCGTGCGTCAGGCTTTCCCACTTCTCGATCAGGAGGAACATGATGTAGCCCACGCACAAGGTGAAGATCGAGAAGAAGTGCGTCTTCAGCCGCAGCGACACGAGCCCGACGAAGAAGCCGATAAAGGCCGCCACGAGGCCGGACAGCGCGAAGGCGGCCCAGAACGGCACGCCATGGTCGACCGTCAGGATGCCGACCGTATAGGCGCCGACAGCCATGAAGCCGCTGTGGGCCAGGTTGAACTGGCCCGTGTAGCCCGTGATGAGGTTCAGGCCCACCGTGGCGATGGCGTAGATATAGGCGGTCGACATCACGGTCAGGTGGTAGTCATTGCCGGCCATGAAGGGGAAGGCCAGCGCCAGCAGCAGCAGCAGGCTCCAGCCGGTTCGTGCGTTCACGAGTTTCATCAGTGGGCTCCCCGGGCGAACAGGCCTTGCGGCCGTACCGACAGGATCAGCACCAGCAGCGCGAAGGCGATGATGTCCTTGTAGTCGGTCGAGATGTAGAAGGCGCCGAAGGCTTCGGCGAAGCCGATGATCAGGCCCCCGACGATGGCGCCGGGCACGCTGCCCATGCCGCCCAGCACGATGATGACGAAGGCCTTCGTGATGACGAGGTGGCCCATCGACGTGTACACCAGGTTGATCGGCGCGTACAGGACGGCGGCCATGCCTGCCAGCGCGCCGGCAATCGCAAACGTCAGCATCGCGACGCGGTTGGCGTCGATGCCCACCAGGGCGGCGCCTTCGCGGTTCTGCGCCATCGCGATGATGGTGGCGCCGGTGACGGTCTTTTTCAGGAACAGCTGCAGCAGCACCACCAGGCCGAAGGCGGCGCCGATGATCAGCAGGCGCTGGGCCGGCAGGGTCAGCGAACCCAGTTCGACGATCTGCGTGTAGGGCGTGTCCATGCGGTGGAAGTCCGCGCCCCACAGCGCCTGCGCGCCCGCTTCCAGGAACAGCAGGATGCCGATCGAGGCGATCATGTGGTGCAGGTAGGGTGCCTTGCGCAGCGGGTGGAACACGAGCCGCTCGGACAGCACCGAAATCAGCGCCACCGTCACGGCGGCGCCGGCCATGCCCCACCAGTAGTTCAGTCCCATGCGGTTGATCAGGAAGAAGGCCGAGTAGGCGCCCGCCATGTAGAAGGCGCCATGGGCGAAGTTCGGCACGTGCAGGATGCCATAGACGAGGGTCAGGCCCAATGCCACCAGGCTGTAGACGCCGCCCAGGGTCAGTCCATTCAAGACTTGTTGCAGGAAGAGCTCCAAAATTGTCTCCGTTGTTTTAGCGGGCATCGAGGCCCTGGTGTTTTTGGATGCTGCCGGCAGTACGGTGCAATCAATCGAACATGATGACTCCCCGTGCGTTGCGGCCTTCGGCCAGGTCGGCAAAGGCCTGCGGCGCCTCGTCGATGCGGTAGCGGCGCGTGATCAGCTCCGCCAGCTTCAGGCGCTTTTCGCGGTACAGCGCCAGCAGGCGCGGGAAATCCTGGCGCGGCCGGGCCGAGCCGAAGTAGCTGCCCGTCAGCGTCTTTTCCTCGAAGGTCAGGCTGCCCGTGCGGATCGTCGTCATGTCCTTCGGCGCGGCCACGCCCACCACCACGGCCTTGCCGCCCTTGGCCAGCACGCCGTAGGCCTGGGCCACGATCTCGCCCTTGCCGACGCATTCGAAAGCATAGTCGGCGCCGCCGCCCGTCAGCTTGCGGATGGCCTTGACCAGCTCCGGCGTGGCGCTGTTGATGGTATGGGTCGCGCCGAATTCGCGCGCCAGGTCCAGCTTGGCGTCCGCCATGTCGACGGCCACGATCATGGCGGCGCCGGCGATGCGGCAGCCCTGGATGGCATTCAGGCCGACGCCGCCGCAGCCGAACACCACGGCGATCGACCCTGCTTCGACCTTGGCTGTATTGACGGCCGCGCCCACGCCCGTCATGACGCCGCAGCCGACCAGGCAGGCGTGGTCAAGCTGCACGTCCTGGGCGATCTTGACGACGTTATCGACGTGGAGCGTGGCGTATTCGGCCATCACGCCGCAGCCGGAGAAGACGTTGATGGGCTGGCCGTCCAGGCCGAAGGTGCGCACCGAACCGTCCGGCAGCGAGACGGCCGCCTTGGCGGCCTGGTCGCACAGCTGCGGGCGCCCCGTCTGGCAATAGCGGCACTTGCCGCACATGCTGACGAAGGAGCTGAGCACATGGTCGCCCAGCGCGAAGTCCGTCACGCCTTCGCCCAGCGCGACAACGACGCCGGCACCTTCGTGGCCCAGCACCAGCGGCGCCGGCATCGGGATAGTGCCGTTGGTGGCGGACAGGTCGCTGTGGCAGATGCCGCAGGCGGACAGCTTGATCATCACTTCGCCACGGCGGGGGTATTCGACGTCGATGTCTTCCACCACGACGCTCGCGCCGGTGGTGCGGCACAGGACGGCCTTGGCGCGCTGGTAACGGGTCTCTGGCATGGGGGCTCCTTTCAGGCGGCCTGTTTGCATTGCAGGGATTTGTATTCGAGGAATTCGTCCAGGCCGTAGCTGCCCAGCTCACGGCCGTTGCCGGACTGCTTGTAGCCGCCGAACGGGGCGCTGCCGTTGAAGGCGCCGCCGTTGATGTCGACCTGGCCCGTGCGCAGGCGGCGTGCCAGCGCGATGGCCCGTTCGTCGCTGCCGGCCCAGACGGCGCCGCCCAGGCCATACGGCGTGCCGTTGGCGATGCGCACGGCGTCATCTTCGTCGCGGTAGGTCAGGATGGCCAGCACCGGGCCGAAGATCTCTTCCTGGGCGATGGTGCTGCCGGGATCGACCTTGCCGAACACGGTGGGCTGCACATAGAAGCCGTGCTCCAGGCCCGCCGGCGCTTCGGCGCCGCCGCACAGCAGGTCCGCGCCTTCCTCGATGCCACGGCGGATGTAGGCACGCACGCGCTGCAGCTGGGCGCTGGAGGCCAGCGGTCCGAGGCGCACGCCCGGTTGCAGCGGGTCGCCCACCGTGAAGGCGGCGGCGCCTTGCACGGCCAGGCGCGCGGCTTCGTCGTACAGCGCTTCCGGGACCAGCAGGCGGGTATGGGCCGAGCAGGTCTGGCCGCTGTTGAGGAAGCAGGCGCTCAAGGTGCCCTTGATGGCGGCGGGCAGGTCGGCGTCTTCCAGCACGATGGCGGCCGATTTGCCGCCCAGTTCCAGTGCCACGCGCTTGATGGTCTCGCCCGCGACGGCCGAGATGCGGCGGCCCGCATCGGTCGACCCGGTGAACGACACCATGTCCACGTCCGGATGGCGCACCAGCGCTTCGCCGATGGCCGGGCCATAACCGGTGACGAGGTTGAACACGCCCGGCGGCAGGCCGGCCGCTTCGATCACCTCGGCCAGCACGAAGGCATTCAGGGGCGCCACTTCGGAGGGCTTCAACACGACGGTACAGCCGGCGGCCAGCGCCGCGCCCACCTTGGCCGCGATCTGGTGCAGCGGGTAATTCCACGGCGTGATGCAGGCCACCACGCCGACCGCTTCGCGCAGCACGCGCGAGTGGCCCACCGTGTGTTCCCATTCAGCCTCGCGGGCCAGTCTGGCGTAGCTGGCGAAGATGGCGATGGGCGAGCCGACCTGGATGGCGCTGGCCAGTTTGATGGGCATGCCTACTTCGCCGGCGATCAGCCGCGCCAGTTCGTCGCTGCGTTCGCGCAGGCCGTGGGCGATGCGGTCCAGGTAATCGGCGCGGCGGTGCGGGGCGGTGGTGCTCCAGCTGTCGAAGGCGGCGCGGGCTGCCTGCACGGCGGCATCGGCGTCCGGCGCATCGCCGGCCGGCACGCGGCCGATGGCATCGCCCGTCGATGGGTCGATGACGTCGATGGTGTCCGGCGTGTGTGGATTGACCCACTGGGAAGCGATAAAGAAGCGATCGTGAACGATCTGTGTTTCCTGCATGCTGCTGACTCCTGGATGCACGGTCGGGCGACCATGGGCTATTCGGAACAACTGTTTTGCTATGCGAAACAACGTGATGTAAAATGGAATAAAAAAAGAATACGATACTTTTGCATCGTCGGCAACGGTTTGTTGCCGCAGCGTCGGCCGGGCAGGGCGGCCAACGGGGTGGAAGAGGGGTTCGCGAGCGGGGCGGTCGCGACGTCGTGTTTCAATTTCGCTGCACGCCGCCCAGTGTGCCACTGTTGCCGCCCCGCCGGAAGGGGCGGCGGACACGGTCCATCAATTCAATCTGGAGCATGCATGCAAGCTGACGAGAACAAGGAACAACAAGACGGCGCGGACAACCCGGCGCCGGAAACCGACGAGACTCGCAATCCTGAAGATCGCTACTACATCACGGCGCTGGCGCGGGGGCTGGAAGTGCTGTCGTGCTTCCGGCGCGCCGACAAGGGCCTGACCAACCAGCAGATCGCCGAGCGCTGCGGCCTGCCGAAGTCGACCGTCACGCGTTTTACCTACACGTTGACGAAGCTGGGTTACCTGACCCAGGAAACGGGCGGGCGCTACATGCTGGGCACGGCCACCCTGGGCCTGGGCAGCGCGATGCTGGCGCGGCTCGACATCCGCCAGCTGGCCCGCCCGATGATGCAGGAGCTGGCCGAGTTCTCCGGCACGACCGTGTCGATTGCCATGCGCGACCGGCTGTCGATGATCTACGTGGAAGTGTGCCGCAGCACGGCGGCGCTGGCGCTGGCGCTGCAGGTGGGCTCGCGGCTGCCGATCGCGGCGTCGGCCATCGGCCGGGCCTACCTGGCGCGCGCGTCGGAGCAGGAGCGCAAGGACATCCTCAGCCGCTCGATGGAGCTTGACGAGCTGGCCCACAACAACCTGCGCCGTGGCCTGGAGCAGGGCCTGCGCGACTACGAACAGTACGGCTGCGCCACCTCCTTCGGCGACTGGCAGCCGGACGTGAACGGCATCGCCATCGGCTTCATGCCCATCGGCGGCAGCCAGCTGATGTCGATGAACTGCGGCGGACCGTCGTCCAGCGTGTCGAAGGAGTTCCTGCTGGACGAAGTGCGTCCGCGGCTGATCGAGATCGCCGCGCGGCTGGAATCCTGAGCCGTCAGTAGCCCGCGGCCAGCTGTTCGGCCGTCAGCGGGGCCATCACGGCGAAGACGCCGGTGGCGCGCAGCAGCCGCTTGCCGCCCGCTTCCAGGTGGCAGCCGGCGAAGGCCACGCGCCCGCCGATGCGCTCGACCTGCACGTGCGCCTCGACCCAGTCGCCCGGGCGCGCCGCCGCCAGGAAATCCGTCGTCAGGCTGACGGTAACGAAGGACTGCTTTCCGTCGCACCACAGGGTCAGCCCGATGCCCAGCGCCGTGTCGGCCAGGCTGGCCAGCAGGCCGCCGTGGGCGATGCCGCGCATATTCGTGTGCCGCTGCGTGACGCGCAGCGCAATGACGATGTCCGCGCCGTTGCGCCGGTAATACAACTCGCCCAGTCCCGCCACGAACGGGCCGCCCCGCTTGATCCGCTCGAACCCCGGCGGCACGTCGTCAAGCATCTTCCCACGCACTTCCTCGCGCATTTCCGCACCATCTTCCGTCATGCCATCCCCTTGTCATGGCGCCCTTGCGCGCCGCACTGCCCGGTGAACTGAAAATTCATGGTTCAGTTTATATTATTTTGCTGCTACACTGATCTGCAATGAAACACGGTTTCGCACAGCGGTTTTAATCCTCAACGTCGAACAAGGCGGCTCGATGATTTCTGAAGCATTGCACCGTCCGGCCGGGCACGCCGGCAGCGCGCTGGACGCGTTCCTGCGCCGGCATGTCGGCCACTTCGCCGGCGACGCCTACGTCGAACGCCTCAACGGCGGCCAATCCAATCCCACCTTCCTCGTCACCACCGGCAGCCGGCGCTGCGTGCTGCGCGCCAAGCCGCCTGGGCACCTGCTGCCGTCGGCCCATGCCATCGAACGGGAGTACCGCGTCATCGCCGCGCTGGCAGGGTCGGACGTGCCGGTGCCGCGCGCGCTGGCGCTGTGCGAGGACCCATCCGTATTCGGCACGCCGTTCTACCTGATGGAATATGTCGAGGGCCGCATCCTGCGCGATCCGGCGCTGCCCGGCATGGCGCCAGCCGAGCGGGCCGCGATGTACGACGAACTCAATCGCGTGATCGCGGCCTTGCACCGGGTCGATTACGCCGCGCTGGGCCTGGGCGACTACGGCAAGGCCGGCAACTACATGGAACGGCAGGTGGCGCGCTGGACGCGCCAGTACCGCGCCGCGGAAACGGAAACCATCGACGCCGTCGACAGGCTGATCGCGTGGCTGCCGGAGCACATTCCCGCGCAGGACGAGACCCGCATCGTGCATGGCGACTTCCGCATCGACAACGTCGTCTTCCACCCCACCGAGCCGCGCATCCTGGCGGTGCTGGACTGGGAGCTGTCGACCCTGGGCCACCCGCTGGCGGACTTTGCCTACCACTGCATGGCCTGGCGCATGGCGCCGCCGGTGGCGCGCGGGCTGGCCGGCCAGCCGCTGGCCGCGCTGGGCATTCCCGACGAGGCGGCTTACCTGGACGCCTACTGCCGCCGCACGGGCCGTGGCAGTGTCGCCAGGGCCGAGTGGGAGTTCTACCTCGTCTTCAATATGTTCCGCCTGGCCGGCATCCTGCAGGGCATCGCGCACCGCGCCGTGCAGGGCAATGCAGCGGCCGCGGATGCCGTGGCGACGGGCCGCCGGGCCCGCCCGCTGGCCGAACAGGCCTGGCGCATGGCGCAAGCGATCAAGTAACCACATCGAAAGGAACCCCATGGCATTCCAGTTTTCCGACGCTGCGCTGGCCTTGCAGGCGCGCGTGAAGGACTTCATCGACAGCGAGATCGTGCCGGCCCAGCCGGATTATCAGCGCGAGGTGGCCGACGCGCGTCGGCAGGGTAATGCCTTCATCGTGCCGCCCACCATCGAGCGGCTGAAAGCGAAGGCGCGCGCGGCCGGCCTGTGGAATCTGTTCCTGCCCCAGTCCGAACACGGCGCGGGACTGACCAACCTGGAATACGCGCCCCTGTGCGAACTGATGGGCCGCGTGCCGATTGCCGCCGAGGCCTTCAACTGCTCCGCGCCGGACACGGGCAATATGGAAACCCTGGTGCGCTACGCGTCGCCGGCGATCCAGCAACGCTGGCTGGCCCCGCTGCTGGCCGGCGAGATCCGTTCGGCTTTTGCGATGACGGAGCCGGAGGTGGCGTCGTCGGACGCCACCAACATCACGGCCAGCATCGTGCGCGACGGCGACAGCTATGTGCTCAACGGCCGCAAGTGGTATATCTCCGGCGCCTCCGACCCGCGCTGCCAGGTGCTGATCTTCATGGGCAAATCCGATCCGGACAATCCGGACCGGCACCGCCAGCAGTCGATGATCGTGGTGCCGGCCGATACGCCGGGCGTCACCATCGTGCGCGACATGTCCGTTTTCGGCAACGACGATGCGCCGCACGGCCACGCCGAGGTCCACTTCGACAATGTAAGAGTGCCGCTCGACCATATGCTGCTGGGCGAAGGGCGCGGCTTCGAGATCTCGCAGGGCCGGCTGGGACCGGGCCGCATCCACCACTGCATGCGCCTGATCGGCAAGGCCGAGGCGGCGCTGGAGGCGATGTGCCGGCGCACCCTGGAGCGCGTGGCCTTCGGGCGCAAGATCGCCGACCAGGGCGTGTGGCGCGAGCGCATCGCCGAGTCGCGCATCCTGATCGACCAGGCCCGCCTGCTGGTCTTCCACGCGGCCCATATGATGGACACGGTCGGCAACAAGGGCGCCGCGCGCGAGATCGCGATGATCAAGGTGGTGGCGCCGAACATGGCCTGCAAGGTGATCGACTGGGCCATCCAGGCCCATGGCGCGGCCGGCGTCAGCCAGGATTTCGGCCTGGCCCAGGCCTACGCCAACGCCCGCACGCTGCGCCTGGCCGACGGGCCGGACGAAGTGCACCGCAACGCCATCGCCAGGCTGGAGCTGGCGCGCTACCAGTAACCGGGCAATCCAGAGCACCCACCATAAAAAAACCGATGGAGACAAGTCAGATGATGGAGCGTCACCTTGCGTACTGGCCCAAGGGCCTGCCCCGGCACCTCACGCCGCCGCAAACGAACCTGTTCTACAACCTGGAAGTGTCGGCCACGCGCTACCCGGACAAACCCTGCATGATCTTCTACGACACGCCCGTCAGCTATGCCGAGTGCCGCGACGAAGTGGAGCGCCTGGCGGGCTACCTGGAGCAGGTGTGCGGCGTGCGCCACGGCGACCGGGTGCTGCTGTACATGCAGAACAGCCCCCAGTTCGTGCTGGCCTATTACGCCATCCTGCGCGCCAACGCCGTCGTGGTGCCCGTCAACCCGATGAACCTGACGGAGGAGCTGCGCCACTACGTCGCCGATACCGGCGCCGCCACCATCGTCGTGGCGCAGGACCTGTTCGCGCACATCGAGCCCCTGCTGGGCCATGGCCTGGACCATGCGGTGGTGGCGACGTACGCCGATTACCTGCGCCAGCCGACCGACCTGAACGTGCCGGACTTCGTGCGTGCGCCGCGCCGCGAGATCGCCGGCGCCGGCGTAGTGGCGTGGCACGCGGCGCTGGCGGCCGGGCGCCACCCGGGGCCCGTCACGGCGGGGCCGGACGACCTGTGCGTGATGCCCTACACGTCCGGCACGACGGGCCATCCGAAAGGCTGCATGCACAGCCACCGCAATGCGATGTATACGGCCGTCGCCGGCATGCAGTGGTTCGGCACCCAGCAGGACGCGGTGGCGCTGTCCGTGCTGCCCCTGTTCCACGTGACGGGCATGCAGGGCGGGATGAACGGTCCCATCTTCATTGGCGCCACCATCGTGCTGCTGTCGCGCTGGGACAGGGATACCGCCGCCGAGTGCATCCGCCGCCACCGCATCAACGCGCTGCAGCTGATTTCGACGATGGTGGTGGACTTGTTGTCCAGCCCCCGCGTGGGCGAGTACGAGCTGTCGACGATCCGGCGCATGAGCGGCGGCGGGGCCGCCATGCCGGACGCCATCGCGCAGAAGATGCACGACCTGCTGGGCATCGATTACGTCGAGGGCTACGGCATGTCCGAGACCATCGCGCCGACCCACATCAATCCAGCCGACCGGCCGAAGAAGCAGTGCCTGGGCATTCCCATCTCCGGCGTCGACGCGCGCGTGCTCGATCCGGTGACGATGGCCGACCTGCCGCCAGGGGAGGTGGGCGAAATCCTCGTCCATGGGCCGCAGGTGATGCAGGGTTACTGGAACAATCCGGAGGCGAGCCGTGATGCCTTCGTCACCATCGACGGCAAGCGCTTCCTGCGCACGGGCGACCTGGGACGGGTCGACGAGGACGGCTACTTCTTCATGGTCGACCGCCTGAAGCGAATGATCAACGCCTGCGGCTACAAGGTCTGGCCGGCCGAGGTGGAAGCGCTGATGTACCGGCATCCGGCCATCCGCGAAGTGTGCGTGGTGGCCAGCCGGGACGAGCGGCGGGGCGAAACCGTGAAGGCCGTGGTGGCGCTGAAGGAGGGCCACCACGTCACCGAGCAGGACATCATCGACTGGGCCCACGGGAACATGGCGGCCTACAAGAGCCCGCGCATCGTCGAGTTCTGCGCGGCGCTGCCGAAGTCCGCCACGGGCAAGGTGCAGTGGCGCGCGCTGCAGGATGCGCAGGCCACGACGGCGCCGTGAGGCGCCGCCGGGGGCTCAAAAGTAGTGCATCAGAAGTAGTGCATCAAGCCGACCGTGACGCGGTTGGCCGAATCGCTGCCGACAGCGACGAAGCCCTGCGCCAGGTTGATCTGCGCGGCCGTGACGACGGTATCGGTATTGGCGCGGCCGATCGACGCATAGGCCGTGCTGCGCTTGCTGAGTGCGTAGCGGCTGATGAAGATGTACTGCTGCGAGTCGTCGCGCAGGTCGCCCGTGCGGCGCGTGTTGTAGAAGGCGCCCGTCAAGGTCAGCAGGGGGCTGACGGGAACGTCGACACCGATGCCGTAGACGCTGATCTTGCGGCCCGTGCTGTCGAGTTTATTGGCCGACCACGTGCCCTTGAAGACGGCCCGGCTCATCGCGTACTTGACGCCAATGGCGTGCGAGGACAGGTGGTCCGTGTCGGCGGCATTGGTCAGGCGCGCGTAGGCGCCGGCGATGCCGAAGGGGCCGTTGTTGTAGAAGGCCGAGCCGCCCTGGTAGGTGCTCTTGCCGCTGTCGCCGGCCTGCTCGCCGAAGCCGTGCATCAGCGCGAAACCGGCGCCCTGGTACAGGGGCGACACGTAGCGCACGGAGTTGTTCTGCCGCAGCGCCGTGCCGCCATTGTTGGCGCCGTAGGGGCCGTACACGCCGGCGTGGTTCATCGCCGAGAACAGCACGTTCGGATTGGTCGCGGCAAAGGCCAGGCCCATCGGATCGGCCAGGCCGACCGACTGTACCCCCAGGATGTTTTGGCGGCCCAGGTCGATGGAGCCGAGGCTGCCGGACAGGCCCACGGTGGCTTCGCGGTCGAAGAGGCTGGTGGACGACGGCGTGCCCGTCGCCACGCCGGCCACGCCGGTGTCGTTGAGCAGGGTGCTCTCCAGGCCGAAGCGCGCCTTCATGCCGCCGCCCAGGTCCTCGACACCGCGCACGCCCCAGCGCGACACCTGCATCTGGCCCGCTTCCACGCTGGCCCGGCCCCCGACCGGGCTGTCGTTGCGGACATGGGTCAAGCCGGCATCGACGATGCCGTACAGCGTGACATTGCTCTGTGCTGCGGCGCTGGCGATGCAAACGTTCAGCACGGCCATTGCTGCGATGGTCTTCTGCATGATGCTGTCTCCTGATTATTGTCGGGGTAGCCAGCCGGGCGGCTGGATCGGCTTCGGTTTCTCTGTGCGGAATTCGATAGTCGATAATGAAACTGTATTGGGCACGTGGCTGAGATGTCAATCAACATTCCAACTGGCGGAACGTGAAACCGCTGAACGTTGTGCTCCAGCGTCGATTACGTCAGCTATGTAGTAAAAGCGTACGCTGCCGTTTTGCTGTGCGGAAGAACAGGGTAGATGAGGCACCGGGCTACGAATTCAGTGCCAGACACGGAATTCAAGGCAACCGCAGGCAACGCTGCGGGGTTGTCGCTGCGGTGGCGCGATAGGGGCGGGCGGAAGGGAAGGACGGAAAGGTAAACGGTGGAGTGGCTCAGCGGGCCGCCTGGATCTCCTTGCGGAACCAGTCGTCCAGCATGCGCTTTTCGTGTTCGTACAGCTCGCTGTTGGTGCGGGTCGAATTCATCAGGTAACTGGGATCGGCCAGTTCCCGTTCGCCGCTGCGCAGCACCTTGCCGTCCTGCTCGATGCGGTAGCGCAGGTGCATGCGGGGCCAGTCGGCGCGGCCTTTCAGTACGCGGATGTCCTGCACCGGCACGCGCGGGAAGACGTCGCCGGCCAGGTCGATATCGAGGAACTCCACGCTCAGTTGCTGGCCGGCGGGCAGCCGTTCGGACAATTTTTCCAGGTGCTCGCGGAAGGTGAATTCCATCGATTCCCGGTCGGACGGGAAGCGGGGCACGTCCGTCATCTTCTCGGGATGGACGTAGGTGACCTTGGCCGTGGCGCCGGCGCCCGTGGTCGCCAGCAGCATGGCGGCGAATACAAATGTTTTCATGGCGTGCCTCTTCATGGCAATGGGACGATAGGGGAAATATACGCTTTTCCCATTCCGCCGGTGCTTTGCGCTATTGCAATATGCAACGGGCATCCCATATGCGTGACATCAAGACAACCCCGACGACAGGAACTTTTCATGTCCACCACCCTTGCTACGGCCGCCACCTTGCTGGCCCTGATTTTCTCCGCCCCGGTGCTGTGCGCCAAGTCGCCCGCGCCGGGCCAGGAAACCGTGGCCGAGCCGGGCCAGGGCACGGAGCCGGCCGCCGGCACGCTTACTTCAGAAACGTGACCTTCACGGCCAGCGGCACCAGCTCGTCATCGCCCGGGCCGGCGATGACGCCGTCGTTGCGCCGGACCCGGACGGTGATGCTGACCCGCTTGCCGGTCCATGCCCGTTTCAGCTGCTGCGACTCGCCTTCGTCCGTCATCTCGAACCAGTCGTCGCAGCCATCGGCCTTGCAGTAGAGCGATACCCGGCTGCCGTCGTCGCGCCGCACGACCAGTTGCAGGTCGTCGGTGCCGCCGCCGCCCACCAGTGTCCCCGTGACCACGCCCGGCCTGGCCGGCGCGTCGCAGAACGGGGCCGCGTCGCTGCCTACCAGCGCGCAGCCGCGCAGGATTTCGCTTTCGATCATCTGGCAGCTGTTGGCGGCGTTGCAGGGTGGCCGGGTCGCCGGCGACACCTTCAGGCATTGTTGTACCAGCACGGCCGCACCCCGCGGGCCCAGCTCGGCGGCGCAGGACCGGCCTGCCGCGTGGGCGTCCCAGGCGGCCAGGCACAGCAGGAGCGGTGCGCAGCCGGTCAGCAGCCGGCGCAGCGGCAAGATCAGTGGTTTCATGTTCAGTCCTCCCGGCCCACGCCACGCGCCGCCTGCTGTGCCTCGCGCGCGCAGGCTTCGAGGTCCTTGCCGCACTTCGCCATCGTTTCCAGGAAGCGCAACTGCTGGCGCTTGACGCGCAGCACTTCCTCGATGCCCATTTCGTCGTTCGGTACCTCGCCCGGTTGGGCGCTGTCGCGGCGCTGGACCAGGCTGGCAATGTATTGCTTGCGCAGCGCGATTTCCTGCCCCATGACGGTGGCCCGCCGGGCTGGCGGCAGCGCCGGCATGCCCTTCACCTTGCCCGGCCAGTTGCTGCTGCCCGGGTCGCTGTACCGGCCCTCCGTCGGCACCAGCTCGATCTTCCGGTCCGCATGCACCACCACCCACAGCGCGGAGGGCGTCGCCGTGGACGGCAGCGGCACGGTGACGGCGGTTTCCCTGCCGTCCGGCAGGACACGATACGTGACGATCATCGACGCGGCCGCCTTGCTGTCCGGCGGCGGCAGGTGCATGCAGCACTGTCCGTTGGTGACACCGTAGCCATTGACCGTGTCCAGTTCCGTGCGCAGCGTCGGCGCATCGCTGCGGGCCACGGCCAGCGCCAGCATGTCGCCGCTGTAGTTGGCCGCGTGCAGGTGCACTTCCTGGCCGGCCTGACGGTAGCCCGTCGGCGACGGCGACAGGCCGCCGCGCAGGGGCCGGCGCTGCAAGGCTTCGATGCCGAACACCATTTCCGTGATATGGCCCGTCGGTGTCGTGCCCACGCGCGTGGGCACGCCCGCCGGCGCGCTGTACAGGTAACCCAGTTTCGGCGAACCCAGGGCTTTCACTGATGGCGCCGCCTTGAACAGGCCGGGGCGATCGCCCAGCTCCGGTTTCGTGCTGGCCTCGACGCAGGACCAGCGCCGGTCCGCGCTGGTGCAGATTTCCAGTTCGCCGAACACGTCCTGCACCTTCAGCAGGTCCACCGGCGCGTTCGCCACGGGATCGAAGGAGGAATAGATGCCGACGAAGGCATCCGGCGCGGCGTGCACGGCGCCGCACACGGCATACGCCGCGAGGACGGAAAGACGGGCAGGGAACATGGGGACAAAGTTGTAAAAAATGTATTTTACGATACATGTGCGGACAAGAGCGCCGTCCGGGCCGGTCTGGCTACTTGCGGCGCCGCATCACGGGCACGAAGCGTACCAGGTAAATGGTGACGGCCGTGCCGATGACGGCCAGCAGAATCTGCAGGGGCAGGTTCGGCACCCGCGTCATCGACCAGCCCAGCGAGCCCCACATCATGACCAGCACGACGATCTTCGCCCGCAGCGGAATGCCGCGCCCGTCCTCGTAGTCGCGCAGGTACCGGCCGAACACGCGGTTGGTGCGCAGCCAGTTGTGCAGCCGGGGCGAGCTGCGCACGAAGCAGGCCGACGCCAGCAGCAGGAAGGGCGTGGTCGGCAGCAGCGGCAGGAAGACGCCGAAGATCGCCAGGACGACGGCGATGCAGCCGACAAGGTTGAGCAGGTGTTTCATGAGTATCTGAGGTGGCATGCCAGCGCGCAGCGTACCGCATCGGGCCCGCCCTTGCAGCGTTCCGACCCCCGCATTGATGAATGCCATGCATAAGCCCATGCCGTTCAACCGTGCAAATCAAATATCGATATCGCTTTATTATCAATGTTGGCCGGCCATTCACCCATGGCCCGCCGCCGCTCGCGCTCCCCGGCGCCGCCTCCCAGCAAAAATCCACCCAGCCAAAGGATGCGAACACATGGATGAACTCGACATCAATCACACCCGGCGCGACCTGTTGATCGCCGGCGCGCTGTCCGCCACGGCCGCTGCCGTGCCGTCCGTCGCCGCCGCGCAGGCCACAGGTACGACCCGCAATGAAACCCCACGACCACCGGTGACGTCGAAGGTAGCGCTAATCGTGAACGGCAAGCAGCGCGAGCTGAACGTCGACACGCGTACCACCCTGCTCGACGCCCTGCGCGAGAACCTGCACCTGACGGGCACGAAAAAAGGCTGCGACCAGGGCCAGTGCGGTGCCTGCACCGTCATCGTCGACGGCCGCCGCATCAATTCCTGCCTGACCCTGGCCGTGATGCACAACGGCGCCGAAGTGACCACCATCGAAGGGCTGGGCACGCCGGACAAGCTGCACCCGATGCAGGCCGCCTTCGTCAAGCACGACGGCTACCAGTGCGGCTACTGTACTCCCGGGCAGATCTGTTCGGCCGTGTCCGTGCTCGATGAAATCCGCAAGGGAATTCCCAGCCACGTGACGGGCGACCTGACGACGGCGCCGCTGCTGACGGAAGCGGAAATCCGCGAACGCATGAGCGGCAATATCTGCCGCTGCGGCGCCTACTCGAATATCGTCGACGCGATCGTCGAAGTGTCCGGGAGGAAAGCATGAAAGTCTTTACTTATGAGCGCGCCCGCACGCCGGCCGAGGCCGCTGCTGCCGTCATGCGCGTCGATGGCGCCCGCTTCATTGCGGGTGGCACCAACCTGCTGGACCTGATGAAGCTGGAAATCGAGACGCCGCCCCACCTGGTCGACGTCAACGGCCTGGGCTTGGACGGCATCGAGGCCACGCGCGACGGCGGCCTGCGCGTGGGCGCCCTGGTGCGCAACACGGACCTGGCCGCGGACGCACGGGTACGCAAGGACTACGGCGTGCTGTCGCGGGCGCTGCTGGCCGGCGCTTCGCAGCAGCTGCGCAACAAGGCCACGACGGCCGGCAACCTGCTGCAGCGCACCCGCTGCCCGTACTTCTACGATACCAACATGCCGTGCAACAAGCGCTCGCCCGGCAGCGGCTGCTCCGCCATCGGCGGCTACACGCGGGGACATGCCATCGTCGGCGCCAGCGATGCGTGCATCGCCACCCATCCCAGCGACATGGCCGTGGCCATGCGCGTGCTCGATGCCGCCATCGAGACGGTCAAGCCGGACGGCAGCACGCGCGTGATCCCCATTGCCGACTTCCACCGCCTGCCCGGCAACACGCCCCATATCGAGCACACTCTGGCGCCGGGCGAGCTGATCACCGCCGTGACCTTGCCGAAACCCGTCGGCGGCAAGCACTTCTATCGCAAGGTGCGCGACCGCGCCTCATATGCCTTCGCCTTGATTTCCGTTGCCGCCATCGTGCAGCCGGACGGGCGCGGCAGCGTGGCCGTGGGCGGCGTGGCCCACAAGCCATGGCGCCTGCCCGCCGCCGACGAGCAGATGGCGCGGGGCGGCAAGGCCGTCGTCGATCAGCTGCTGGCCGGCGCGAAGACGACGGAAGAAAACGCGTTCAAGATTCCCCTGGTCCAGCGCACGCTCGACGCCGTGCTGGCGGAAGCAAGAAAAGGATAAGCCGATGAAATTTGCCACCCCCGCCACCACCAACCCCATCGACCAGCTGAAGGTCGTGGGCCAGCCGGTGGACCGCATCGACGGTCCCAAAAAGACCACCGGCACGGCCGCCTACGCCTACGAACAGCACGAGGCGGCGCCGAACGCCGCTTACGGCTACGTGGTCGGCTCAGCCATCGCCAAGGGCAGCATCGCGTCGATGGACCTGGCCGACGCCCAACGCGCACCCGGCGTCATCACCATCGTCACGGCCGACACGGCCGGCAAGCTCGGCAAGGGCAAGATGAACACGGCGACCCTGCTGGGCGGCCCGAAGATCGAACACTACCACCAGGCCATTGCGCTGGTGGTGGCGGAATCGTTCGAGCAGGCCCGCGCCGCGGCCGGGCTGGTCAAGGTGAAATACGTCAAGGAGAAGGGCGCCTACGACCTGGCCGCCGCCAAGGGCAGCGCCAAGGTGCCGAAGACGGAAGACGATCCGCCGGAAACCAAGGCCGGCAACTTTGCCCAGGCCTTCGACAGCGCGCCCGTGAAACTGGACGCCACCTACACGACGCCGGACCAGAGCCACGCGATGATGGAACCGCATGCGAGCATCGCCAGCTGGGAAGGCGACAAGGTGACGATCTGGACGTCGAACCAGATGATCGCCTGGAGCGTGGCCGACATGGCCAGGACGTTGAACCTGCCGAAGGAAAACGTGCGGCTCATTTCGCCGTACATCGGCGGCGGCTTCGGCGGCAAGCTGTTCATCCGCAGCGAAGCCGTGCTGGCCGCGCTGGGCGCGAAAGCGGCGCGGCGCCCCGTCAAGGTGGCCCTGCAGCGCGCGCTGATGATGAACAACACGACGCACCGGCCTGCCACGATCCAGCGCCTGCGCATCGGCGCCACGCGCGAAGGGCGCATCACGGCCATCGCCCATGAAAGCTGGTCCGGCGACCTGCCGGACGGCAAACCGGAAACGGCCGTCAACCAGACCCGCCTGTTGTATGCGGGCGCGAACCGGATGACGAGGTTGCGCCTGGCCGTGCTCGACCTGCCCGAAGGCAATGCCATGCGCGCGCCGGGCGAGGCACCCGGCATGATGGCGCTGGAAATCGCCATCGACGAGCTGGCCGAAAAGCTGAAGATGGACCCGGTGATGCTGCGCATCGTCAACGACACGACGGTGGACCCGGAAAAACGGGACCGCAAGTTCTCGCAGCGGCGCTATGTGGAATGCATGCGCACCGGCATGGAACGCTTCGGCTGGAACAAGCGCAACGCGCAGCCGGCCCAGGTGCGCGACGGCCGCTGGCTGGTGGGCATGGGTGTCGCGTCCGCGTTCCGCAACAATATCGTGACGAAGTCGGCCGCCCGCGTGCGGCTGGGCCAGGACGGCGTGGTCACGGTCGAGACGGACATGACCGACATCGGCACGGGCAGCTACACGATCATCGCCCAGACTGCCGCCGAGATGATGGGCGTGCCGCTGGACAAGGTGGTCGTCAAGCTGGGCGACTCGTCCTTCCCGGCCGCGGCCGGCTCGGGCGGGCAGTGGGGCGCCAACAGTTCGACGTCGGGCGTGTACGCCGCCTGCGTCAAGCTGCGCGAGAGCGTGGCCCGGAAGCTGGGGTTCGACGCCGCCACGGCCCAGTTCACGGACGGCATGGTCAAGGCGGGCGGCAAGTCGCTGCCGCTGCGCCAGGCCGCGCAGGGGGCGGAACTGGTGGCCGAGGACAGCATCGAGTTCGGCGACCTGGACAAGAAGTTCCAGCAGTCCACCTTCGGTGCCCACTTCGTCGAGGTCGGCGTCGATGCCTACACGGGCGAAGTGCGCGTCCGGCGCATGCTGGCCGTGTGCGCGGCCGGGCGCATCCTGAACCCGAAGACGGCGCGCAGCCAGGTGATCGGTGCGATGACGATGGGCGTGGGTGCGGCGCTGATGGAAGACCTGGTGGTGGACAAACGCATCGGCTTTTTCGTCAACCACGACCTGGCCGGCTACGAAGTGCCCGTGCATGCCGATATCCCGCACCAGGACGTCATCTTCCTTGACGAGACGGACCCGATCTCGTCGCCGATGAAGGCCAAGGGCGTGGGCGAACTGGGCCTGTGCGGCGTGGCGGCGGCCATTGCCAATGCCATCTATAACGCCACCGGCGTGCGCGTGCGCGATTATCCCGTCACGCTCGACAAGATGCTCGGCAAGCTGCCGCAGGTGGCTTAATACGGGCGCGGGGCGCGGCACCGGCCGTGGCGTGCCGGTGCCGCGCCACCTGTTAACTTTCCCAGGCGTGAATATTGGAGAGAATCGTTATTAAAACAACGGACCCAACAAGCGGCTTGACGAGATATTAATTATGCAAGGAAAATTGACGGTTCCTTTATTTGACCGTCAATATGAAATTCCCTATTCCAAGCGTTGTCTTCACGACGCTCCTGCTGTCTTCCCACGCAGCAGTGGCTGCCGCGCCGCCGGCGGAAGCCTTTTTCGGCGAGCCTGAAATCAGCAAGGCCGTGCTGTCCCCCAAGGGCAATTACGTGGCCTACCTGTACACGGATGCGCAGCGCCGGCAGATGGTACAGGTGCGCGATACGCGCAACCTGAAGAGTGCCACGATTGCCGCCGTGTCGAAAAGCGAGGACGCCCCGATTTATAGTATTCACTGGGTCAACGAGGATCGCCTGACATTCACCGTCAAGGATCTGCGCGTGGAATTCGAGGGCAATTACGAGGAAATTGCCGTCAATCGGGATGGCAGCAATGTCACGCACCTTATTTCCGGGAACTGGTATCACCGCCAGGAGAAAACCGGTTCGCACATGAAGGACCGGGTATTAACGGCTGCCTATGCCTATTACGGTCCGACCCATGACGGCTCGGACGATATCGTCGTCGAAAAACATATCTGGAACAACATCGACCGGCAGCCCGACACGTCGCGCCTGTATCGCCTCAATACGCGTACACGCACCCTTTCGGACCTGCTGCCCGGCACCCAGCCGGGGCGCGTGCAGGCATGGCTGCTCGACACGGACGATACGCCGCGCATCGCGTATTCGAAGGACAAGGGGCGCTGCATCCTGTCGTACCGGGAAAAGGACGGCAAGGACTGGACGGAGATCAGCAACGCCGAGTGCTACCGCGATACGGTGTTCGCGCCGGAATTTTTCGACAGCCGCAACACGCTGTACGTCACCGCCAATTACAAGGGCCACAAGGCCCTGTACACCTTCGATATCGCCAAGCGGCAGCGCGCGGCGGACCCGCTGCTGGTGCTGGAGGGCTTCGACTTCAACGGTTCGCCCCACATCGACTATGCGGCGCGCAAGCTGCTGGGCCTGGACTTCCTGTCCGATGCCAGGTCGACCGTGTGGTTCGATCCGGCCATGAAGGCGGCGCAGCAGAAAATCGACGCGCTGGTGCCGGGCAGGAGCAACCGCATCAGTTGCAGCGCGGATTGCCGCGACCCGGTGGCGCTGCTGGTCGAGTCCTCGTCGGACCGCCAGCCGACCGAATACCTGGTCTACACGCCCGCCACCAACGCCATCGTCAGCCTGGGCGGTAGGCACCCGGCGATCAAGCGGGCCGACATGGGCCAGCGCGAGTTCCACCGCATCGCCGCCCGTGACGGGCTGAAGATTCCCCTGTACGTGACGACACCGCCAGGGAAAGCGGAGGGACCGCTGCCCGTCGTGATGCTGGTGCATGGCGGCCCATGGGTACGGGGCAGCTCCTGGGAATGGGATGACGAGGCCCAGTTCCTGGCCTCGCGCGGCTACCTGGTGCTGCAGCCGGAATTTCGCGGCAGCCGGGGCTTCGGTGTCGCCCATTTCAAGGCCGGCTGGCAGCAGTGGGGCCGCACCATGCAGGACGACCTGGCCGATACGGCCCAGTGGGCCATCAAGCAGGGCCTGGCCGATCCACGGCGCATCGCCATCATGGGGGCCAGCTACGGTGGCTATGCCACCTTGATGGGTCTGATTCGCAATCCCGAGCTGTTCCGTTGCGGTATCGACCTGGTCGGCGTTACCGATATCGACCTGATGTTCACGTCCGCCCGCGGCGACTTTTCCGAGCACAGCCTGCGCTACGACATGCGCACCCTGATCGGCGACCCGGACAAGGATGCCGACGTATTCCGCCAGAATTCGCCCGTGGCGCTGGCCGGCCAGCTGACCCAGCCCCTGCTGATCGCCCACGGCGCCGAGGACAGGCGCGTGCCCATCGAGCACGCCAAGCGCCTGCGCAGCGCCTTGAGCGGCAATAACAAGCAGCTGGAATGGGTGGTGTACGCCGACGAAGGGCACGGCCTGCGTCACGAGAACAACCGCATCGATTTCTACAAGCGTGTCGATGCCTTCCTGCAGGGCGCGTGCAAGTAGGGCGGTCCGTCAGAAGTACTTCGACAGGTAGTAGGCGCCGGAATCCGGAAACACCGTCGCCACCCTGCCGTGCAGGCGGGGCAGCAGCCGGGCGATGCCGGCCGTGACGCAGCCGCTGGAACCGCCGGCCAGGATGCCTTCCTCGCGCGCCAGCCGGTGGCAGTAGGCCAGGGCATCGGCGTCATCGACCTGGATCACGTCATCGACGACGGCGGCGTCGAAGGCGGGCGGCGGGCGGCGCTTGCCGACGCCTTCGATGACGGTGCCGAAGTCGCCGTCGTTGGCCACGTCCGTGATGACGGGGCGATAGCCGGAGTTGCGCGGTTCGATGCCGATCACCGTCACGTTCGGATCGCGGTCCTTCAGGAAGCGGCCGATGCCGGAAATGGTGCCGCCCGAGCCGATGCCGCAGACGAAGTAGTCGAGCTGCCCGTCGAGCTGGTCCCACAGCTCCGGCGCCGTGTCGGCGTAGTGGGCCTGGCGGTTCAGTTCCGAGCGGTACTGGTCCAGGTGCCAGGCCCCTTCGTCGGCCGCCAGCCGCTCCGCCACGGCCTGGTAATTGCGGCTATCGGACTCGGGTACATCGGCCGCGCACGGATGCACGCGCGCGCCGTAGGCTTCGATGCGCTTGACCTTTTCCGCGCTGGTGTGGTCGGGCACGGTGACATCGCAATCCAGCCCCAGTACGGCACTGGCCATGGCCAGCGCCGCGCCCGTATTCCCGGAAGAACTTTCCACCACATGGCGCACGTCGGCGGGCCGGTGCCGCAGCAGGTAGCGCACCATGCGGTCCTTGATGCTGCCGCCGGGGTTCATGTACTCCAGCTTGGCCACCACCTCGTGGCCCTGGAACAGGCGCTGCAACTGCACGACGGGCGTGTTGCCGATGGCCTCCATGACGGAGCCGCGTATCTGCGATGACTGCCGGGCTGCGGACATAAGAATCTCCCAGGTGTTATCGCCAAGCTAAGCTTTTCTTTCGCGAAAAGCTAGCGCAATTACAATTTCTGTTGCGTTCATTTATGAAAGTGGAACGGTGCGGCCGGTGAGGGGCACCGGCCGGGAAGTTTTCGGGCACTCGGTCAGACACCTGATCCGCCGCGTGCCGCGGCGCCACGCGCGCTACGGGGAGTCAAAGCCGGCCGAGCGGCCGTCAGGCAGCTGCGTTAGAATGGCCGGTTTAGCGATTCAGGGGTTCTGCACCATGAAATGGGCCATTATCGGTTTTTACTTTCTGTCGGTCCTGCACATCCACTTCCGTGGCCGCGTGCGCCTGCCGTTCGGGCGCCAGCTGTTCGACCATTCGTCGTTCATGGCACCGATCAATATCTTCATGCACTCGTTCTCGCGCGTGCCGTCCACGCCCTACCTGCCGGTCAGTAATTTCCCCGAACTGGCGCCGCTGCAGCAGAACTGGCAGGTAATCCGCGCCGAGGCGGAAAACCTGCTGCGCCTGCAGAAGATCAAGGCTTCCGAGCAGAACGACGACGCCGGCTTCAATTCCTTCTTCAAGGCCGGCTGGAAGCGCTTCTACCTGAAGTGGTATAACGCCAGCCACCCGTCGGCGGCCCAGCTGTGCCCGCAGACCCATGCGCTGCTGCAGGGTATTCCGTCCGTGAAGGCGGCCATGTTCGCCGAGCTGCCGCCGGGCGGCAAGCTCAATCCCCACCGCGACCCGTTCGCCGGCTCGCTGCGCTACCACCTGGGCCTGGCCACGCCGAACGACGACCGCTGCTTCATCGACGTCGACGGCGAGCGCCACAGCTGGCGCGACGGCCAGCCCGTGATGTTCGACGAAACCTATATCCACTGGGCCATCAACGGCAGCGAAAGCGACCGCATCATCCTGTTCTGCGATATCGAGCGGCCGATGCGTTTCCGCTGGGCGCAGGCGATCAACCGCTTCCTCGGCAAGACGATGATGACGGCTGCCGCGTCGCCGAACGAAACGGGCGACCAGGTGGGCCTCGTCAGCAAGCTGTTCCGCGTCTCCTTCTACGCCGGCAAATACCGCCGGCGCTTCAAGGCGTGGAACAAGACCGTCTACAAGATCACCAAGATCGCCCTGATCGTGGGCGTTGCCGCCCTGATCTACTACATCTGAGTTACTACAGCTGACCTGCTGCGCTGACGCGTCAGGCGCCGGTTGCCGCCGGCGGGCCGTCGAAGCCGGCCAGCACCTTGTCCGGCGTCATCGGCGTGCTGCGCAGGCGCCGGCCCGTGGCGTGGTAGATGGCGTTGCTGATGGCCGCCGCCACGCCGACGATGCCGATCTCGCCCACGCCCTTGGCACCCAGCCGGCTGACGATGCGGTCGTCTTCGTTGGCGAAGATGACGTCGATGGCGTGGATGTCGGCGTTCACCGGCACATGGTATTCCGACAGGTTATGGTTCATGAAGCGGCCGAAGCGGTGGTCCGTGTAGCTTTCCTCATGCAGGGCCTGGCTGATGCCCCAGACGATGCCGCCGACGACCTGGCTGGTGGCCGTCTTCAGGTTCATGATGCGCCCGGCCGCCACGGCATCGACCACGCGCGTGACGCGCACGACGCCCAGCTCCTCGTCCACCCGCACTTCCACGAACACGGCCGAATGCACCAGGCGGCGGAACTTGCGCTGCTTGAGCATATTGGGCAGCATCAGGTATTTTTCCTCCAGCCGCACGACGCCGCTGTCAGCCAGGATGGTGGCGAGCGGCACGGCCGTCTCGGGGTGCTTCTTCAACCGTAAAGTCCCGGCGACGAATTCCACGTCGCGGTTCCTCGCCTTGGCGAACGGCGAATCGGCCAGTTTCTGGGCGTGCTTGAGCAGGGTCTTGCGCAGCTTCTCGCACACACCCGCAACGGCCGAGCCGACCGTCGTCACGTGCGAGGAGCCGCCCTCGATGGGCGCCACCGGCAGGGTCGAGTCGCCCAGCTGGAACGTCACGTCCTCCAGCGGCAGGCCCATGGCCTCGGCGGCGATCATCGCCATCACCGTGTAGGTACCGGTGCCGATATCGGTGGCGGCGCTGGAGACCACCAGCTTGCCGTCCGCGTGCAGCACGGCACTGGCGCGGGCAAACATCTGCATCGCGTCCCACACGCCGGTGGCCATGCCCCAGCCCACCAGTTCCGTCCCTTCCCGCATCGAGCGGGGCGCCAGCGGGCGCTTGTCCCAGCCGAACTGCTTCGCGCCCAGTTCATAGCAGGCGCGCAGTTCCTTGCTGGAGTAGGGCTTGTCCTCCACCGGCGCGCGGTCGGCGTAGTTCTTCAGGCGCAGCGCCAGCGGGTCCATGCCCAGCTCGTAGGACAGCTCGTCCATCGCCACTTCCAGCGCATGCACGCCGTGGGCGGCGCCGGGCGCGCGCATGTCGATCGGGGTGTACTGGTCCAGCTTGACGAGCTTGTAGTCGAACTTGATGTTGTCGCAGGCGTAGAGCAGGCCGGACCAGTTGACCACCACTTCCACGTAATCCTCGATATGCGACGTCTCGGCAATCGCCTCATGATAGATCGAGCGCAGGGTGCCGTCGCGCTCCGCGGCCAGCTTCACCCGCTGCAGCGTTTCGGGGCGGTGGCCGAAGGTGAACATCTGCTGGCGCGTCAGCACGACGCGTACCGAGCGTTTCAGGTGCAGCGCCGCCATCACGGCCAGGGTCAGCTGATATTGCGGACGCAGGCCGGAGCCGAAGGCGCCGCCCACATAGGTATTGCGCACCGTGACCTTCGATTTCGACAGGCCGAACACGTGCGACACGTACCAGCGGCTGTTCTGCGAGCTTTGCGTCTTGTCGTAGATGGTGAGATGGCCGTCCGCCTCGCGGATCACGGTGGAGGCGAACAGCTCCATCGGGTTGTGGTGCTCGACACCGCTGTAGAACTGGGCATCGACCTTCACGGGCGCAGCCTCAAAAGCCTTGTCGGCGTCGCCCTTTTCGCTCGGGGGCGGTTCGAAGCCGGCCTTCAGGGGCTTGGGCTTGTAGGCCTTGTCGACATTGGCCGACAGCTTGGTGTCGTGCGCTTCCTGGTCGATGTCGATGCGAACCAGCGAGGCGGCGTAGCGGGCCGCCTCGAACGTTTCGGCCACGACCAGAGCAACCGGCTGGCCGCTGTAGAACACCTTGTCGTCGTACAGGGGCCGGAACGGGGCGCCGGCCGGCGCCGTCATGTCCTTGTAGGCGATGTCGAAGCCCCGTACCTTGGGGCGGTTCGCATGCGTCAGCACCTGCACCACGCCCGGCACGGCCAGCGCTTCGTCGACGTGGATGGCCGTGATGCGGCCCTTCGCCACGGGGCTGTTGACGACGACGCCGTAGGCCAGGTCGGGCGCGAAGTGTTCGGCTGCGTACTTGGCCTGGCCGGTGACCTTGGCGCGGCCGTCGATGCGCGAGACGGGCGTGCCGGTGCGTACCTGGCCCGTGCCCGGGTCGGCCACGGGGGCCTGCAATGCCTCGATCAGATCGGTCATGGTGTTTCTCCTTGTTCGGTATCGTCCGGCGTGGCGCTCCAGTTCTTGACGGTGCCGTGCACGGCTACCTGCAGCGCGCGCACGATGGCGTTGCGCGCCAGCGGAATCTTGAAATCATTCGCGCCGCGCCCCACGGCGCCGGCCAGCAGCGCGTCGGCCACGCGGCCGAACAGTTCGTCGGACGGCCGCTCGCCGGCCAGCAGCGCCTCGGCCTCCGGCTTGCGCCAGGGCTTGTGCGCCACGCCGCCGACGGCGATGCGGGCCGCGCGGATGCTGCCGTCCTCGCCCATGTCCAGGGCCGCCGCCACGGAGGACAGCGCGAAGGCATACGACAGCCGTTCGCGCAGCTTCAGGTAGGCCGAGTGGCCGGCGAACTGCGTGGCGGGCGGCAGGGCGATATGGGTGATCAGCTCGTCGGCCGCCAGGGTCGTGTCGCGGTCGGGCCGGTCGCCCGGCAGCCGGTGGAAGTCGGCGAAGGCGATCTCGCGCTTGCCCCGCACCGACTGCACGTGCACCACCGCTTCCAGCGCGGCCAGGGCCACGCACATGTCGGAAGGGTGGGTGGCGATGCAGTGTTCGGACGTGCCGAGGATGGCGTGCTGACGCGTGACGCCGCCGATGGCCGAGCAGCCGCTGCCCGGCGTGCGCTTGTTGCACGGGGTGGCGACGTCGTAGAAGTAGTAGCAGCGGGTGCGCTGCAGCAGGTTGCCGCCGTTGCTGGCCATATTGCGCAGCTGCGGCGAGGCGCCCGCCAGGATGGCGTCGGCCAGCAGCGGATAGCGCTCCTTCACCAGCGGGTGGTAGGCCGTGTCGGCATTGCGGGCCAGGGCGCCCAGCAGCAGGCCGCCGTCCGGCGTTTCCTCGATCTGGTCGAAGGGCAGGCGGTTGATGTCGACCAGGCGCGGCGCCGCCTGCACGCCTTCCTTCAGCAGGTCGAGCAGGTTGGTGCCGCCGGCGATGAAGCGTACTTCGTGCTGGTTGGCCGTGTTGTCGCTGCCGTTTTCGTTGCTGTCGCCGGCGTTGGCGGCGATCTGCTGCAGCGCGCCGTCTAGATCGGCGGGGCGGGAGTAGGCGAATGGGTTCATGCCGGCACCGTCCCCGTCACGACGCCCCGTTCGGCGTTCTCGCTGGCCGGGTCGATGCCCGCCACCTGGCTGACGGCGCGCAGGATCTGCGGGTAGGCGCCGCAGCGGCAGATGTTCCCGCTCATCAGCTCGCGCACGTCGGCCGAGCAGCGCGCCTGGCCTTCGTTGACGAGGCCCACGGCCGAACAGATCTGCCCCGGCGTACAGTAACCGCACTGGAAGGCATCGTGCTCGACGAACGCCTGCTGCACCGGGTGCAGCTTGTCGCCGTCGGCCAGGCCTTCCACGGTGGTGATGTCACGGCCGTCCTGCATCACGGCCAGGGTCAGGCAGGAATTGATGCGGCGACCGTCCACCAGCACCGTGCACGCGCCGCACTGGCCGTGGTCGCAGCCCTTCTTCGTGCCCGTCAGCCCGAGCCGCTCGCGCAGCAGGTCGAGCAGGGTGACCCAGGCTTCCAGTTCCAATGTGTGCTCGCGGCCGTTGACGGTGATGGTCAGCGGATGGCGCTCGGGAGCTTGCATGGCGTATCCTTTATCGTGGCGTTAAAGGATCGCGGGGCAGCCCGGCATGGCAGCAATGGCGCGCAGGCAGTCGCCCCGGCGATCCCGGGGTATGCCTCACCTTAGCGTCCAATAGCCGTACCCGGCAGTGCGCTCGTTCACACAGCGCCAAAGAAAAAGCCCGCAGCTTGCGCCGCGGGCCCGAAGAGGACTACCGGTTCTTCTTTACTGCTTCTTATTTCATCACATGCTTGTTTGCGTGCTTGTTTGCGTACTTATTTGCGTACTCGGCGCGCCAGCAGGCCGACCAGCGCCAGGCCGGCGGCCAGCATCGGCAGCGTGCCCGGTTCCGGCACCGGCGAAACGGCCTTGAACGACAGGTCGCGGCCGAAGATCACGGCGTCGTCGAACCGGGCGGTCTTGCCGCCGTTGTTGAGCCACTCGATATTCCAGCTGCCCGTCAGGGTCTGGCCGGCGCCGATGGCCTGGTTATCGAACAGGAAGGTCGTGCTGCCGGCGTTGACGCCGTTCAGCGACAGGGCCAGGTCCAGGGTGGCGTCCACGGTCTTGCTGACGTTCGTGATGGTCCACGTACCGGTCTTGCCGTCGCGGCTTTCCGTGAAGCCGAAATCGAATGCCCGGCTGAAGTCCAGGTCGAAGAAGCCGATGTAGTTTTCCTTGTACAGCGTGTCCCACGAACCGGTGCCGCTGCTCTTGAAGGCGGAGTTGAAGCCGGCCGTGCTGGGGCCGAAGACGGTCAGCGAATCGCCGCTGGAGTAGGCCAGCTTGTCGGCGTTCTCGCCGGCCAGCTTGACGTCGTCCACGGAGGCCTTGCCCACGCCTGCCTTGGAGTGGAAGAAGGTGGCATTGGCCGCGCCGGCGGTCAGCAGGGTTGCGCTCAGCAGCGCGATCTTGGCAATACGTGCAATGGTCATTTGATTTTCTTTGGTTCGTTCTTGCCGGGAGTGGGGGCAGGAAGAGAATGGCGGCAATTGTTTGGCCGAAATCAAATAGTAAACCAGTAACACATCGATTGCAACAACGAAATTAGACTTTCCATAACACAACTTGCTCTTTACGCAACAACCAGCCTCCCGTGTCACCGTTGCCTGGGTTTTTGCCGGGCTTCATCGGGTGTGAGCAACCACACGCGGTCAATGTCGCCGTCAGCATTCTGTGTGTAATTCACCACGATATCGCTGCCGCGCAGCGCAGCGGGGACTTCGACCAGGTTGTCCTGGTTGAAGATGCGGGCAGCCGGCGACAGCCTGCGGGCCTTGCCGTCCAGCGTGATGTCGGGGAAGTAGCCCGGTGTCATGCGGCCGCGCTTCGCTTCCGGTGGGAAAACGCGCTCGTCGGCCCGGGCCGGCACGGCGGCGATCGACAGGCCCAGCATGACGAGGGCAAGCAGGGTACGGCGTTGCATGGGACCTCCCGCAAAAAGCCTTACTGTACCCGGCCGCCGCACCGATGGAAAGCGCGGGACGGCCCCGGTTTTCGCTGCGTGGCTCCGTGTTTTGACGGTGCGTGGCATGCTGGCGCCAGCCGCCGGCTGGAGAACGCCGTGCATTTGTGGGCGACCATCAACCTACATCCAGGGACCCGAAGCCGCCGCCCCCGCTGGCCGCCAGGCCGCGAGGCGATCGAGGTGCCGTCGAGGAGATGCCATGAAGTGGTTCTACGACCTGAAAATCGCGCCGAAGCTGCTTGCCGTGTTCGGTATCGTCCAGTTGCTGATGCTGATCATGGGGATTGCCAGTATCAGCGCGATGTCGAAACTGAACGATGCGTCGACCGCGCTGGCCGCGAACTGGATGCCCAGCGTACGCGCCGTGATGCAGCTGCGCACCGACGTGGGCGAGCTGCGCCGCTGGCAGCTGGCGCACATGCTGACCGACGTGCCCAAGTCGCTCGATACCTATGAAGACCGCATGGCCAAGACACTGGCGGCCCAGCGCAGCAACGCGGAGAACTACGAGAAACTCATTTCCAGCCCGGAGGAACGGGCCATCTACCAGGACTTCGCACGCAACTGGCAGCTGTTCCTGGTCGAGCACAACAAGGTGATCGGCCTGTCGCGCCAGAACCTGAAGGCCGAGGCCCGTGCTGCCGCGGCCGGCCAGTCCGCAAAAATCCTGACCGACGCCACCGCCGCGCTGGACAAGCTCGTGACGATGAATGTCGACGGCGGCAAGAAGGCCAGCGATGAAGCCGAAGCGCTGTACCAGAACTCCCGCGCCACGTCGCTGGCCCTGCTGGCACTGGCGCTGGTGCTGGGCTGCACCCTGGCGCTGTGGGTGGCGCGCATCGTCGCGCGGCCCCTGCGCCAGGCCGTCGACGCGGCGCGGGCCGTGGCCGAGGGCGACCTGACCCAGGAAATCGACGTGCGCTCGCGCGACGAAACGGGCGAACTGATGGCGGCCCTGCGCGACATGACGGCCAGGCTGCAGGGCCTGGTGGCCCAGGTCCGTACGGGCACGGACACCATCGCCACGGCCTCCAGCGAGATCGCGGCCGGCAACCAGGACCTGTCGGCCCGCACCGAGGAACAGGCCAGCGCGCTGGAGCAGACGGCGTCGTCGATGGAGCAGCTCACGTCCACCGTCAAGCAGAACGCGGACAATGCGCGCCAGGCCAACCAGCTGGCGCAGTCGGCCTCGGGCATCGCCGTGCGGGGCGGCGCCGTCGTCGGCGAAGTGGTCGGGACGATGGCGTCCATCAATGAAGCGTCGCGCAAGATCGTCGACATCATTTCCGTCATCGACGGCATCGCCTTCCAGACCAATATCCTGGCCCTGAATGCCGCGGTCGAGGCGGCGCGTGCGGGCGAGCAGGGCAGGGGCTTCGCCGTCGTCGCCAGCGAGGTGCGCAACCTGGCGCAGCGCTCGGCGGCCGCCGCCAAGGACATCAAGCAGCTGATCAACGACTCGGTCGACAAGGTCGACACGGGCTCGCGCCTCGTCAACGAGGCCGGCAACACGATGGATGAAATCGTCGCCAGCATCACCCGCGTGACGGACATCATGAGCGAAATCACGGCCGCCAGCAGCGAGCAGAGTGCCGGCATCGAGCAGGTCAACCAGGCGGTGGTGCAGATGGACCAGACCACGCAGCAGAACGCGGCCCTGGTGGAGGAATCGGCCGCCGCCGCCGAGTCGATGCAGCAGCAGGCCGCCCGGCTGGCGCAGATCGTCAGCGTGTTCCGGCTGAACGCGCAGGCCATGGCCGGCATTGCCGCGCAGGCCGCCACGGCACCGGCGCGGATGGTGGCCGCCGCCAAGGCGCGGCCGGTGGCCGTCGCGCCACGGCCGGCGCTGGCTGCGGCGAAGCCTTCGAAGCCGCAGGAGGATGAGTGGGAGACGTTCTAGCCGGCGCGTGAGGCAGGGTGGTTCAAGTCAGCCGCTCGGATGCCGCGCCAGCCAGGCCGCCAGCAGTTCGCGGTACCGTTCCAGCGCTTCCTCGTACAGGTCATACACGCACACGGCGCAGCCGCTGCCGCAGCAGTCGCCCGGTTCCGGCTTGGGCGGCGGCTCGGGACGCGGATCGGGTGCAGGAACGGCGCGCGTGGTGGCCACGTCAGCCATCCTTCGACGCCAGCATGGCCTGGTTGCGGCCGCGGATCTTGGCGCGGTACAGGGCGCGGTCGGCGCGCTGCACCAGTTCGTCCGGGTCGGCGCCTTCCGTCGGCACCTGCACGGCCACGCCGATGCTGATGGTGACGCGCCCGAAGGGCGACTCTTCATGCTCGAATTCCATCGCCGCCAGCTCGGTGCAGATGTCCTGTGCCGTCTGCAGCGCGTCCGCGCTTTCGGTGCCGGCCGACAGCAGCACGAATTCCTCGCCGCCGTAGCGGGCCGCCAGGTCGGTGGGGCGGCGTGCGTGGCGTGCCACCAGGGCTGCCACGGAGCGCAGGCAGGCGTCGCCGGCCACGTGGCCGTAGCGGTCGTTGTACCTCTTGAAGTAGTCGACGTCCAGCACCAGCAGCGCCAGCGGCTGGCCGGAGCGCGCGGCGCGGCGCCATTCGCTGGCCAGCTGGGTGTCGAAGCCGCGCCGGTTCGTCACGCCCGTCAGGCCGTCCGTCGTCGACAGGGCCGCCAGCTTCAGGTTCGACTGTTCCAGTTCGGCCGTGCGCACGGCAACGATGCGTTCCAGCGCCGCCTTCAACTGCGTCAGGCGCCGCACGCGCCAGCGGTAGAAGGCCCACAGCAGCGCGCAGGCCAGCACGGCGGCCGGGATGCGAAACCACCACGTCTGCCAGAACGGCGGCGTGATCGTCACCAGCAGGGAAGCGGGCTCCGTGTTCCACACGCCCCGGTGGTTGGCGGCCTTGACGCTGAAGCGGTAGCGGCCCGGATCGAGGTTGGTATAGGTGGCGGCGCGGCGGGTGGCGTCCGTTTCGACCCAGTCCTTGTCGAAGCCTTCGAGCCGGTAGGCATAGCGGTTCAGGCCCGGCTCCGTGTAGTGCAGCGCGGCGAATTCGATCGAGAAGCCGGAGGCTTCCGGCGCCAGGGTCAGCGCGCGCGGGGCCGTCACGGCGCCTTCCAGCTTCACGCCCGGATGGGGGCGCGCTTCGCTGAGCGAATGGTTGTAGACCTTGATGTCCGTGATGGCCACCTGCGGCGCCGCCGTCGGGCTGCGCACGTCGCGCGGGGCGATGGCCGTCATGCCGTGCACGCCGCCGAAGTACAGCAGGCCGTTCGGGCCGGGCAGCGAGGAATTGATGGTGAAGCCGTCCGTCATGCCGTCCGCCGCCGTGTACTGCATCGACTTGCCCGTGGCCGGATCGATTCGGTACAGGCCGGCGATGGTGCTGACCCACAGCCTGTCGTCCAGGTCGTTGCGGATCGACAGGATCTTGGCGCCGTTGGTGGCGGCAAGATAGGAGCGAAAGCCGATCCGGCCGCCTTCGCGCAGCACCACCTGCTGCAGGCCCTTGGCCGTGCCCACCCACAGGCGGCCCAGCGAATCCTCGTGCAGGCTCGAGACGTTGTCGTCGGCCAGGCTGTCGGGCGACTTCGGATCGTGCTCGAAGTGGCGGAACTTGCCCGTCTTCGGATCCAGCAGGTCCAGCCCGCCGCCGTTCCATTCGGAACCCATCCACACGCGGCCGCTGCGGTCCTCCAGCACCGTCGATGTGCCGTTGACGCTGCGGCTGTCCGGGTCCTTCGGGTCGTTGCGGTACATGCGGTGCGTGCCGCTGGCCGGCTCGTAACGGATCAGGCTGTTGCCGGTGGCCAGCCACAGCACGCCGTCGCGGCCCGGGGCGATGCCGTTGATGTAGTCGCTGGCCGTATTGCCGAAGTGAACGGACTGGAAGCTGCCGTCCGGATCGTCCAGCCGGTTCAGGCCGTTCGAGGTGCCGGCCCACAGGGGGCCGTCCGGGTCCTGGTACAGGCAGTAGACGATATTCTGCGTCAGGGTGCCGGGCTTCTTCGGGTCCGACACATAGCGGCGGATGACGGCATTGGTGGCCGGATCGAACAGGCTGATGCCCACGTTACCGCCCAGCCACAGCTTGCCGGCCGGCGCCTGCGCGATGCTGAGCACGGCATTGGTGCCGGGCGCGCCCGTCTGGTCGGCGCTGTGCGGCACGTAGCGGGCAAAGCCCGTGCTGTTCAGGTTGACGAGGCTGATGCCGTCCGTGAACGAGGCGATCCACAGCATGCCGCCCCGGTCCTGCGTGATGGCGCGCAGGTTGTCGCCCGGCAGCGAGAACGGGTCGCTGGGATTGTGCGAGAACTGGCTGAAGCGCCCGGCCCGCGCGTCCCAGCGCAGCAGGCCGGCCGACAGGGTGGTGGCCCAAAGGGTCTGCTCGCGGTCGATATAGAAGCTGTTGACGCGGCTGTTCGGCGCCACCAGCACGCGCCGTTCGCTCCACGGCGTGCCCGCATCCCAGCGCAGCGCGCCGCTTTCGGTGCCGATCCACAGGTTGCCGGCCTTGTCGAACTGCAGCGCGCGCACGATATTCATGCGCGGGTCGGGCTGGTCGGCCGGATCGACGGTGTAATGGACGAACTCGGTGCCGCCCGGCGGCAGGTAGTCCAGTCCGCCCGGCCACGTGGCGGCATACACGCCGCCCTTGGCGTCCAGCGCGATGGCGTTCAGGTCGTTGGTGGCCAGGCTGCCCGGGCGGGCCGCGTCGTGCTCGTACACGACGAACTTGCCGGTGGCCGGATCGAAGTGCTGCAGCCCGCCCCAGCTGGCGATCCACATGCCGTCCTTGCCGTCCGAAATGATGGCCTTGATGATGCCCCGGTTCTTCGGCCCCTGTGGCGCGCGGAACACAGTGAAGTCGTTGGTGGCCGGGTTGTAGCGGGCCAGGCCGTCCTGCGTGCCGGCCCAGATGCGGCCCTTGCCATCTTCATAGAGGGCCGACACGCGGTCGTGCGGCAGGCTTTTCGCGTCGTTCGACCGGCTCGTGTAGCGCACGGCCTGGTAGCCGTTGTAGCGGTACAGGCCGTTGACGTGGGTACCGATCCACATGAAGCCCTGGCGATCCTGCAGCAGCGACAGCATCGACGGCTCGTCGTTGCCCAGCGGTCCCAGCTTCTTGAAGCGCAGGGTCGGCGGCGCCGCCGGCTGCGCCAGCGCGGCGCCGGCCAGCAGGATGGCGATCAGGAAGCCGAGCATCAGCTGGCAGAGGGCGCGCGGCCGCGCAAATGGGGGAATTGGGACAGGTGTGCAGTGCATCCGGCGATTATACATTCCTTTTATGCAATAATTTTGCATTCAAATGTCGCGATTTGTGCGTATCCCGGCCGAAACGGGTATGATCCGGGGTTGGCTGCTCTGGCCGTTGCGCGCGCAGGCTGCAGGCTTTCGTGCCACACGTCGCCAGCGCCGTCATCCCGGCAAGCGCCGCGCACACCCCGCGGCCGGCCGGCCGAACACGAACGCAGCGCAGGTGGCGGCGTTCCCACTGATTAAATGTAGAGAGCATGGCGGCCCGTCCGCCGCCCCAGAATATGTCCGATTTCGAAACCCCTCCAGCTTCCGCTTCCGCTTCGGCTTCCGATATTGAGCCTGCGGCATCCGCCCCGGTGCGCTTCGCCGACTTCGGCCTGTCGCCCGATATCCTGCGTGCGCTGACGGACCAGGGTTATGAACACCCGACCCCGATCCAGGCCCAGGCCATTCCCGTCGTGCTGAAAGGCCGCGACGTGATGGGCGCCGCCCAGACCGGTACCGGCAAGACGGCCGGCTTCTCGCTGCCCATCATCCAGCTGCTGCTGGCCCATGCCAGCCCCAGCATGAGCCCGGCCCGCCACCCCGTGCGCGCGCTGATCCTGACGCCCACGCGCGAGCTGGCCGTGCAGGTGGCGGAAAACGTGGCCGCGTATTCGCGCCACACGCCGCTGCGTTCGACCGTCGTCTATGGCGGCGTCGACATGAAGCCGCAGACGGCCATCCTGCGCAACGGCGTCGAGATCATCATCGCCACGCCGGGCCGCCTGCTCGATCACATCGAGCAGAAGACCGTGTCGCTGGGCCAGGTGTCGATGTTCGTCATGGACGAAGCGGACCGCATGCTGGACATGGGCTTCCTGCCCGACCTGCAGCGCATCATCAACCTGCTGCCGAAGCAGCGCCAGAACCTGATGTTCTCGGCCACCTTCTCGACCGAGATCAAGCGCCTGGCCAACAGCTTCCTGAACGACCCCGTCACCATCGAAGTCGCGCGCAGCAATGCCACGGCCGACAAGGTCACCCAGGTGGTCTACAAGGTCAGCGAGGAAAACAAGCGCGAAGCCGTGGCCCACATCCTGCGCCAGCGCGAACTGAAGCAGGTGATCGTGTTCTCGAACACGAAGATCGGCGCGTCGCGCCTGGCGCGCGGCCTGGAACAGGAAGGCATGAAGGCCACCGCCATCCACGGCGACCGCACGCAGCAGGAACGCATGGCGGCCCTGGAAGCGTTCAAGCGCGGCGAGATCGACGTGCTGGTGGCCACCGACGTGGCCGCGCGCGGGCTCGATATCTCCGACCTGCCTTGCGTGATCAACTACGACCTGCCGTACAACGCGGAAGACTACGTGCACCGCATCGGCCGCACGGGCCGCGCCGGCGCGTCGGGCGACGCCATCTCGATCTTCTCGGACAAGGACGAGCGCCTGCTGGTCGACATCGAAAAGCTGATCAAGCAGACCATCCGCCGCGCCGAGCTGGAAGGCTTCAAGCCGGGCGCGCGCAGCAGCGAGGAGCGCCCGCGCGAAGCGCGTCCGCCACGCCGTGGCGCCGAGGGCGAGCGCAGCTTCGGCGGC
>NZ_WNKZ01000119.1 GCF_009720835.1 Pseudoduganella buxea | reverse complement strand
AGCGGCACGGGCGGCAACGGCGACGTGGCCGTGTTCCGCAACGGTGCGACGGGCGGCACCGGCGGTACCGGCAGCGGCGCCGGTCACCGTGGCGGGCGTGGCGGCGAGGCGACGGCTACCTTGACGGCCCGCGTCGGCGGCGCCCAGGCGCTGGTGTCGAGCAGCATTATCGGCGGCGCCGGCGGTGCCGGCCTGCTGGGCGCGGATGGCGGCGCCGGTGCCAATGCCGTGCTGCGCAATACGCTGGACGTCGTCACCAACGGCGCACTGGAGTTGTCCTTCGATGCCACTGGCGGCGCCGGCGGCGACAGCGCAGGCGGCAAGGCCGGCGCGGCCGGTGCCGGCGACGCACGCCTGATCTTGAGCGACCAACAGGCGACAAGCGTCAAGGCGACGGTCAATGCCTACGGCGGCAAGGGCGGCAATGCCACGGGCGCTGCCGGCCTTGCCACCGCCGGCGCCCGCGGGACGGCCCAGGCCGATGTCGTGGCGCGCGGTCCCCTGTCCGTGGCAGTATCGGCCAAGGGCGGTGCCGGCGGCGACGGCGCCAATGGGGCGGGCCAGGCCGGGGGCGAGGGCGACGCGCGCAGCATCGCGCGCGGCGAGGGCGACATGGCCAGCAAGGCCGAGGCAACGGGCGGCACGGGTGGTGCCGCCACGGGCCTGGGCAAGAGAGGGGGCATCGGCGGCGCGGCCACGGCCAGCGCCACCGTCTACGGCCTGCGTGGCAAGGCCGATGTCGCGGCAAAGGTCATCGGCGGTGATGGCGGGGTTGGCAGCGGCAACGCGAACGGCGGCGCCGGCGCCACCGCCCGTATCTCCAACGCGGTCTACGGCACTACCACGGGCGCCCTGACGCTGACGCAGGCGGCCCACGGCGGTAACGGCGGCGCAGCGTATGCCAACGGCGATACCGCGGGCCGCCAGGCCAGCGGCGGCCAGGGTGGCTCGGCCTACTCCTACCTGGGCTACACCGATGCGAACGCCGCCAGTATCGATGCGACGGTCAATGCCTATGGCGGCAACGGCGGACGCGGACAATACGGTGCCGTCGGTGGCAACGGCGGCGCGGCCGAAGCCATACTGAACCTGAGCGCCAGGGCGGCCGGTTCACAGGCCAGCGGCAAGGTCAACGCGGTTTCCGGCAACCTCGGTCTTGGGCGCCTGGCGGGCACTGCGACCGGCGACGCCACTGCACGCGTGACGGTATCGGCCATGGAGCGCGCGGTCGCCGAAGCCGGAGCCGGCGTGATCACGACCACCGCTGGCGCCATGGGGACCAAGGCCGAGGCCTTTGCCCGTGCCGTCTCGACCGGCGAGGCGCGCGCCGATGCCCATGGCAGCAACAGCGATGTGGGCGGCACGACCACCATCCGCGCCGAAGCCCTGGGCGGCATCCGCACCACGCATGCGCAGGCCTTCGGCAGCGGCAAGTCGGTCGATGTCAGCGCTTTGTCCCAGGCCACCGGTGCGACCGGCAACTCGAGCCGGGCCAGCCTTTCGGGGTCGGGCCAGCTCAAGTCCGAAAGCGTCTCCATCGACGGCAGCGGTGTGCGCGTGCGTACCAGCGCCCAGGCCAGCGTGACCGGCGCCGAGTGGGCCGCCCGTACTTCCGCCAATATCGGTGGCGCCATCGCGGAGCGAGCGTTGACCGACGACGGGCGCTTCAACTATGCCCATGCGACGGCGGCACCGGCGCAATCGGCCGTGGCTGCCGTCCTGGCCGGCTCGCCGGAAGTGGCCGCCGCGCTGGCCGACGGCCAGGTGATCGGCGTCGGTGCCATGGGCGCGCGTTATTCGATGGAAGGCGTGCAGGCGGCGGTGACGAGCATCTCGGCGACGAACTTCCAGTTCAGCACGAGCGCGCCGGGCTACCTGACCCTGGGCCTGTTCAATCCGCAGGCGCTGGACGCGGGCTTCGCCGAGCTGGCGCTGACGATCAGCAATCACGGCACGCAGATCTTCACGCGCTCGTTCGACAGCCTGTCCGACGCCCAGCTGTTCTTCAGCGACCAGGCCATCAGCCTGGGCCTGCTGGGCGCGGGCGAGCAGGACCTGCTGGTGACGACGCAGTTCACGCTGGGCGAATACGGCGGTTTCGGCTTCCAGTATGCGCTGGGCGTGTCGGCCGTACCGGAACCCCAGACGTGGCTGCTGATGCTGCTGGGCGTGCCCATGGTGATGGTGGTTCGGCGGCGCAAGGGCTGACCGGCAACACCGCAACCAGGAAAACCGGTGCACTGCACCGGTTTTTTTTCGTGCGCAGCCGTCGTCCGTGCGCTTCGCCAGGACCGGCCCCGATGTCAGTCGCCGCCACCGCCGCCACCGCCGCCGCAGCCGCCGCAACTGCCGCCGTCGCCGCTGCTGCCGCCGTCGCTGTCGCAGCCGGACGCACCGCCGCTCCATCCGCCGTCGAAGCCGGCCGTGCTGCCGCCCATATGGGAACGCAGGCAGCGCTCGCGCCAGCACTTCAGGTCTTGGCTGCCGATCAAGCCGGCATCGAACAGGGACCAAGGGTCGGTGCCGGGCGGAACCTGCGCCGCATGAGCGGGAACGCCGCGTTCATCCATGTCCGACAAGACCATGAAGCCGCGCCGTTCGTGGTAGGCGAAGCCGCCCGGCATGCACAGCTTGCGGTCGGTGGCGAACAAGCCGGGCACGCCCGGACCGGCCAGGTTGCGCCGCTCCAGCAAGCGCGCCATCACCAGGCTGCGGGCCATCGGCAGCTGCATGCCACCGGACATGTCGCCCGCTTCGACGTGCGCGATACGCCGCCCGAAATGCCGCTCGCAGAAGGCATCGAGCGTGGCGGGTGAGTGCCGCAGCCACGCATGCCAGACCGAATCGGCCGCCTTCGACGGCAGCGCGCATGGCATGTGGTGACGCTTGACGCACTCGAAGAAGGTCAGCAGCGCATCGGCGGCGCGGGCATAAAAAAAGGCATCCGTCGGGATGCCTTTGAATTCGATGTGCGCGCTGCGCACCCAGTCGTCGTACAGGCCCGGAGGCATGTCCCGCAAGGCCTTGCGGTTGCGGGAGGTGAGACGAATGAGCGCGGCGCGGCTTTTGTTCAGTGTGTCGGACAGCTTTCCTGCCATGGTGTTGCCTCCTTTATTGTTGTTTTTATGGAGGCCATGGTGGCACAGCTTTATGACAGGCCGATGACATGATCCATCAGTGCCGCCCCGCCGTCAGGAACAGCACGATGCATACCCCAAGCGCGATCAGCAGCACTTGCGGCACGGTTTCCTTCATCGTCGCGCGGCGCTGCATCTGCGGCATCAGGTCGCTGACGGCGATGTAGATGAAGCCGGAAGACGCGAACACGAGCACGTAGGGAATCAGGTTGCTGGCGCGGTCCAGGGTGTAGTAGCCCAGCAGGCCGCCGGCCACGGCCAGCAGGCTGCACAGCAGGTTGTAGACATAGGCGCGCGTGCGCGAGAAGCCGGCGTTGAGCAGCACGATGAAGTCGCCGATTTCCTGGGGAATCTCGTGGGCGATGATGGCCACGCCCGTGACGATGCCCAGCTTCGGATCGGCCAGGAAGGCCGCCGCGATCAGGATGCCGTCCGTGAAATTATGCATGCCGTCGCCCAGCAGGATCATCCAGCCGGCGCGGCCCGCCTCGCGCTTGTCGTGACCGTGGGCGTGGTGGTGGCCGTCGCCTTCGTGGTGGTGCGAATGGCGCAGGATGGCCAGCTTTTCCAGCATGAAGAAGGCCAGCAGGCCGGCCAGCAGGGTTGCGAACAGCGTGCGCGGATCGGCGCCGGTCTCGAAGGCCTCGGGCAGCGCATGCAGCAGCGACGTCGACAGCATGATGCCGACGGACAGGCTGACCATGCGTTCGACGACCCGCGACAGCAGCGCGAACGAGAAGATGGCCGCCGCCGAAATGCTGACGATGCCGGCAACCGTGGTCGCCAGCAGGATGGATGTGAGTACCGGATCGATTTTAATGCCTCTTGAGCTTGCCGCGGCGCGCCGGGCCGGGACGGCGGCAGCGCGCAAACCGGACATTTTACCGTCCGGCTCGCTCTTCTGCTCGAAAGACTACGGAAAACCTGCCGGCAGCCGCGCCGGCTCAGGCGACGCCGTTCTCCTTGAACCACTCCACGGCGCGCTTCCAGCCGTCCTTGGCGTCGGCTTCGACGAAGCTGGGGCGGTAGTCCGCATGGAAGGCGTGGCCCGCTTCCGGGTAGATGACGAAGGTGGAACGGCTGCTGCCCTTGGCCAGCGCCGCCTTCATCTTCTCGACCGATTCCAGCGGAATGCCCGTGTCCTTGGCGCCGTACAGGCCCAGCACGGGCGCCTTGATGTTGGCGGCGACGTCGACGGGGTGGCGGGGCGTGTTCGGCGTGGCGTCGCCGACCAGGCGGCCATACCAGGCCACGCCGGCCTTGACGCCGGGATTGTGCGCCGCGTACAGCCACGTGATGCGTCCGCCCCAGCAGAAGCCGGTGATGCCCAGCTTGTCGGCACTGGCCCCACCCTGGCGGGCCCAGGCGACGACGGCGTCCAGGTCGCGCATGACCTGCAGGTCCGGCGTCTTGCTGATGATGTTCTTCTGCAACTCGGCGATGGACGGTTCCTTCTGCGGATCGCCCTGGCGCGCGAACAGGTTCGGCGCCAGCGCCAGGTAGCCCAGCTTGGCGAAGCGGCGCGCCACGTCGGCGATGTATTCGTGCACGCCGAAGATTTCGGAAATCACCAGAATCACGGGCAAGCCCGTCTTGCCGGCCGGCTGGGCACGGTAGACGGGCACCGGATAGCCGTCGACGAGGACGGTGACGGTATCGGCCGTCAGCCCTTCCGTATCGGTCTTGACGGCCGTCTGCGCGCTGACGGGCAACACGGCGGCGGCAAAGCCCGTACCCAGCGCCGCTTTCAGCATGTCACGGCGGCTGATGCCTTCGGCTGCGCCGATGAGGCTCTTTGCATCGTTGTGCAGGTCGTTCATGCGTTCTCCAGAAAAAGGGCGGATCGTCAGGATTGAACCATGTCGGTGCTAAAAAGCCAATATTTTTATGAAAACACTGGTCAACCCCGGTTCGGCGTCAGGCCCCTGGAAGATGTACCGGGTTTGCAGAACGGCGGGTGCGGCGACGACTAGTGAGCTCAGTGCGCGGAGGCGCCTGAGCTCGCATGCGTAGTTGCGCGGAAGCTCAGTGAGCTTCCTCCCAATTCTTCCCGACGCCGACTTCGGCGACGAGGGGCACCTTCAGTTCGGCCACGCCCGCCATCAGCCGGGGCAAGGTCTCGCGTACCAGTTGCAGTTCGTCGTCCGGCACTTCCAGCACCAGTTCGTCGTGTACCTGCATGATCATGCGCGACTTCAGGTTTTCCTTTTCCAGCCAGTCCTGCACGGCGATCATGGCCAGCTTGATCAGGTCCGCCGCCGTGCCCTGCATGGGCGCGTTGATGGCGGCCCGTTCGGCGCCCTGGCGGCGCGGGCCGTTCGGGGAATTGATCTCGGGCAGCCACAGGCGGCGCCCGAAGACGGTCTTCACGTAGCCCTTGGCTTTCGCTTCCAGGCGCGTCTCGTCCATATACTGCTTGACGCCCGAGAAGCGCTGGAAGTAGCGGTCGATGTAGTTCTGCGCGGCGGCGCGGTCGATGCCCAGGTTGGCGGCCAGGCCAAAGGCGCTCATGCCGTAGATCAGGCCGAAGTTGATCACCTTGGCGTAGCGGCGCTGCTCGCTGTTGACTTCATCGGGCGGCACGCCGAAGATCTCGGCCGCCGTGGCACGGTGGATGTCGATGCCTTCGGCAAAGGCGCGCAGCATGGCTTCGTCGCCGGAGATGTGCGCCATGATGCGCAGCTCGATCTGCGAATAGTCGGCCGACACCAGGTGGCTGCCCTCGGGCGCGATGAAGGCTTCGCGGATGCGGCGCCCTTCGGCCGTACGGATCGGGATGTTCTGCAGGTTCGGGTCGTTCGACGCCAGGCGCCCGGTCACGGCCACGGCTTGCGCGTAGTTGGTGTGCACGCGGCCCGTCTGCGGGTTGATCATCTTCGGCAGCTTGTCCGTGTAAGTGGACTTGAGCTTGGCCATGCCCCGGTATTCCAGCAGGATCTTGGGCAGCGGGTAGTCCTCGGCCAGCTTCTGCAGCACCTCCTCGTCCGTCGACGGCGCGCCGCTCGGCGTCTTCTTCACCACCGGCAGTTTCAGCTTGTTGAAGAAGATCTCGCCGATCTGCTTCGGTGAACCGAGGTTGAAGGGCTGCTCGGCCAGTTCATAGGCCTTCTGTTCCAGTTCGACGATGCGCGCGCCCAGCTCATTGGACTGCGTGGCCAGCAGGCCCGCGTCGATCAATACGCCGTTGCGCTCGATCTTTTGCAGCACCACCGCCGTGGGCAGCTCGATCTTGCTGTAGATGGCCGTCAGGCCTTCGTCGCCGGCCACGTGGCCGTGCATGGCCAGGTGCAGGCGCAAGGTGATGTCGGCATCCTCGGCGGCGTAGTCGGTAGCACGCTGCAACTCGACCTGGTCGAAGCAGATCATGCTGGCGCCCTTGCCGCACACTTCCTCGAAGGCGATGGTCTTGTGGTTCAGGTGGCGCATGGCCAGGCTGTCCATGTCGTGGGTGCGGTGCGATTCGAATACGTACGATTGCAGCAGCGTGTCATGCACGACGCCGCGCAAGGTCACGCCATGGTTGGCGAAGATGTGCGAGTCGTACTTCAGGTTCTGCCCCAGCTTGCCCTTCGTGGCGTCTTCCAGCCAGGGTTTCAGTTTTTCCAGCACCAGTTCGCGGGGCAGCTGCTCCGGCGCGCCCTGGTAGCGGTGCGCCACGGGGATGTAGCAGGCCAGGCCCGGCTCCGTCGCCATCGAGATGCCGACCAGTTGCGCCGTCAGCGGATCGAGCGACGTGGTTTCCGTGTCCAGCGACACCAGCTCGGCGGCCGTGACGCGGGCGATCCACTCGTCCAGCTGCTCTTCGGTGACGACCAGGTCGTAGCGCACATTGGCCGGCGGCTGGGCGAACATGTCGCCGGTGCCGCCTTCCGGGGCGCTGGGGGCCGTCTGGCCCGGCACCTGGCTGGACGGCGTCATCGCGCCCAGTTCGCGCATCAAGGTCTTGAAGCCGTACTTCGTGAAGAAGCCCAGCAGCGATTCGTGGTCTTCCTCGCGCGCCACCAGCGATTCGCTGATCGACATCATGTGATCGGCCAGGTCGCAGTCCGTCTTCACGGTGATCAGTTCACGGCCCCTGGGCAGCCACTCCAGCGCCGCCTTCAGGTTGGCGCCGACGGCGCCGCCGATCTTGTCGGCATTGGCCATCACGCCTTCGAGCGTGTCGTACTGGGTCAGCCACTTGACGGCCGTCTTGGGGCCGCACTTGGCCACGCCCGGCACGTTATCGACGGTGTCGCCGATCAGGGTCAGGTAGTCGATGATGCGGTTCGGCGGCACGCCGAACTTGGCCAACACGCCCGCCTCGTCCAGCTTCTCGTTGCTCATCGTATTGATCAGGGTGACGTGGGGCGTGACCAGCTGGGCCAGGTCCTTGTCGCCGGTCGAGACGATGACGTCCATGCCGTTCTTCTCGGCCGTGACGCACAGGGTGCCGATGACGTCGTCCGCCTCGACCCCTTCGACCATCAGGATGGGCCAGCCCATGGCCCGCACGGCCTCGTGGATCGGCTCGATCTGCAGCGACAGGTCGGCCGGCATCGACGCGCGCGTGGCCTTGTATTCGGGGTAGAGGTCGTCGCGGAAGGTCTTGCCCTTGGCGTCGAAGACGCAGGCGATATACGCGGCCGGATAGTCGGCGCGCAGGCGGCGCAGCATATTGACCATGCCATGCATCGCGCCGGTGGGATGGCCGTCCGGGCTGCGCAGGTCGGGCAGCGCGTGGAAGGCACGGTAGAGGTAACTGGAACCGTCAACTAACAGCAGGGTTTTTTGCATGATCCGCGGCAAACAAGGGCAAGATTTCGAATCCGGCATTATCGCAGAGTTTATGGCCAGGCCTCGGCACCTTGCCGCCGTTGCAGGCATGCCGCGCCTACCCGGCCGCCCCGAGCCGAATTTCGCCGTGCGGCAGCGGCAATGGTGTCGGTTTGTTACAATGGCCCAACCATCCGAATATTCCGAATATCACGGGCTCCCTTAGAGGTTCCTCATCATGCGCGCTTGCACCTTCCGTTCCGCCCTTCTGCTGGCCCTGGCGGCCGCCACCGGCATCGCCGCCGCCCAGTCCACCGAGCCGCCCAAGCTGGAACAGCTCAACGATGCGGACACGCCGATCACCGTCACGCCCAAGGAAAGCCGCGAAACCACCACCAGGGTGCAGCGCCAGAACGGGCGCATCGTGCAGGAAACCGTGCAGGCGGGCGGCAGTACCTATACGGTCAAGCCGAACAACGCCACCGGCGGCGGCACGTCGCTGCCGGGCGATGCGGGCGGCACCGGCATTCGCGGCCCCCAGTGGACCGTGATGGAATTCGATATCGCCAAGAAGCAGAAGCAGCGCAGCGCCGATGCCGCCGCCGCGGCGGAAAACGCCGAGGACGCGCCACCGCCGCCGCCACCGCCGGCCAAGCGCTGAACGACACGGGTTCACCCCCACCCCCGGTCCTGCCGGGGGCCGGGTGGACCTTTCACCTTTTCCCGACTTTTTTACTGGTTTCTCATGGCAGTGTTTACCTCGGTCAGTCTGGATGACGTCCGGCCCTGGATCGCGCAGTTCCCCCTCGGCGAAGCCGTGGCGCTGAAAGGCATCGCGTCCGGTATTGAAAACAGCAACTTCTTCCTGACGACCCAAAGCGGCGACGTGCGCACCGAGCATGTGCTGACGATCTTCGAGAACCTGGGCTTCGAGCAGCTGCCGTTCTACCTGCAGCTGATGCGCCACCTGGCCGGCCATGGCGTGCTGGTACCCGAACCGGTGCCGAACCACGACGGCCAGTTGTGCGTGCCGCTGCACGGCAAGCCGGCGGCCATCGTCTCGAAGCTGGAAGGCAGCTCGCAGATGGACCCGCAGCCCGTGCACTGCGCCGCCGTGGGCGACATGCTGGCCAGGATGCACCTGGCCGGGCGCGACTTCCCCCTGCACCAGCCCAACCTGCGCGGCATCGCGTGGTGGCACGAGACGGCGCCTGCCGTGCTGCCCCACCTGCCCGAAGCCCAGGTTCAGCTGCTGCGCAGCGAAATCCACTTCCAGGAAGCTTTCCACGGCTCGGATCTGTACAAGCGCCTGCAGCAGGGGCCCGTGCACGCGGACCTGTTCCGCAATAACGTGATGTTCGACGGCGAGCGCCTGACGGGCTTCTTCGACTTCTACTTCGCCGGCTGCGACACGTGGCTGTTCGATGTCGCCGTCACTGTCAACGACTGGTGCATCGACCTGGACACGGGCGTGCTCGACACGGCGCGCGTGCGCGCCATGCTGGACGCCTACCACGCCGTACGCCCGTTCACGGCCCACGAGCAGGCCGGCTGGCAATGCGCGCTGCGGGCCGGCGCGCTGCGCTTCTGGCTGTCGCGCCTGTACGACCTGTACCAGCCCCGCGCGGCGGAGATGCTGACGCCGCACGATCCCACCCACTTCGAACGCATCCTGCGCGAGCGCATCGCCACGCCGGCGCCAAGGCTGTTCGCATGAACCCGACACCCGCAAGTGCCGGCTGGGGCTGGGTCAAGCAGGGCTTCGCGCTGTTTCGCAAGCAGCCGGGCGGCATGTCCACCTTGTTTTTGGGTTACATGATCCTGACCGCGCTGCTCAGCCTCGTGCCCCTGCTGGGCCAGCTGGCGCAGATCGTGCTGCTGCCCGTGTTTTCCGTCGGCTTCATGCGCGCGGCCCAGCAGATCCAGCTGGAGCGGCCCGTCGTGCCGTCGCTGCTGGGCACGGGCTTTCGCCAGCCCATGCTCAAACGCCTGTGCGTGCTGGGCGCCCTGCACCTGGGCGCGGCCATCATCGCCGCCGGCGTGCTGTTCCTGGTGGCCGATACGGAAGCGCTGCAGAAGATGGCCACGGGCCAGACCCAGCCGGACCCGGAACTGCTGCGCGATTCCGGCCTGTTCGGCGGCATGCTGACGGCGATGCTGCTGTACCTGCCGGCCGTGACGATCATCTGCTTTGCCGTGCCCCTCGTGTTCTGGGGCGGCATGGGCCCGGGCAAGGCCATGTTCTATGCCTTCTTCGCCGCCAAACGGGCCTTCCTCGCCTTTGTCGTGTTCGCGTTCAGCCTCAGCGCGATTGCCCTGTTCAGCTCGCAGATCGTGTTGCTGCTGCTGGGCTTCGGTCCGTTCTCGATCGCCCTGCTGCGGGTGGTGTTCGTGCTGCTGTTCGGCGTCGCCCACTGCGCCCTGTACGCGGCCTACTGCCATATTTTCGGCACCCCGCCGGCCGACGAGGCCCCCATCGCGAAGCCGCCCCTGAACGGCTGACGCAGCGCAGTGAACCGGTCCCGCAGCCCGCATGGCTGCGGCGGCCGGGGGGCCCGCCCGGTATAATGAGGGGATGCAAAATCTCCTCCTGAATCTCAATCCCGAACAACTTGCCGCCGTTACCCTGCCGTCGCAGAACGCCCTGATCCTGGCCGGCGCCGGTTCGGGCAAGACCCGCGTGCTGACCACGCGCATCGCGTGGCTGATCCAGACGGGCCAGGTCTCGCCGGCCGGCATCCTGGCCGTCACGTTTACCAACAAGGCGGCGAAGGAGATGCTGGCGCGCCTGTCGGCAATGTTGCCGATCAATACACGCGGCATGTGGGTCGGCACCTTCCACGGCCTGTGCAACCGCCTGCTGCGCACCCATTACCGCGACGCCGCCCTGCCCCAGTCGTTCCAGATCCTCGACTCGCAGGACCAGCTGTCGATGATCAAGCGCCTGCTCAAGGCCAACAATATCGACGACGAGAAGTATCCGGCCAAGACGGTCATGTACTTCATCAACAACCACAAGGACCAGGGCCTGCGCGCCGGCCAGATCGACGCCTATGACGCCACCGAGCGCAAGCTGGTCGAACTGTACGCGCTGTACGACGACCAGTGCCAGCGCGAAGGCGTCGTCGATTTCGCCGAGCTGCTGCTGCGCACGTACGAACTGTTGTCGCGCAACGAGCCCCTGCGCGAGCACTACCAACAGCGCTTCCGCCATATCCTCGTCGACGAGTTCCAGGATACGAACAACCTGCAATACAACTGGCTCAAACTCCTGGCCGGCCACGGCACGCAGCGGGGCGGCGCCCTGTTCGCCGTCGGCGACGACGACCAGAGCATCTACGCCTTCCGCGGCGCCAACGTGGGCAATATGGCCGCCTTCGAGGCCGAGTTTCACGTGCAGAACCTGATCAAGCTGGAACAGAACTACCGCTCGCACGGCCATATCCTGGATTCGGCCAATATGCTGATCGCCAATAACAGCAAACGCCTGGGCAAGAACCTGCGCACGGACGCGGGCCATGGCGAGCCGGTGCGCGTGTACGAGGCCAGCTCCGACCTGCAGGAAGCGCAGTGGATCATCGAGGAGGCGAAGAACCTGATCGCCGAGGGCGCGTCGCGCAGCGAGATCGCCATCCTGTACCGCTCGAACGCCCAGTCGCGCGTGATCGAGCATGCGCTGTTCTCGGCCGGCCTCCCGTACCACGTGTACGGCGGCCTGCGCTACTTCCAGCGCGCCGAGGTCAAGCACGCCATCGCCTACCTGCAGCTGATGGACAATCCGCACAACGATTCGGCCTTCCTGCGCGTGGTGAACTTCCCCGCGCGCGGCATCGGCGCGCGCACCCTGGAGCAGCTGCAGAACGCTGCCGAAACCTACAATATCTCGATGTATGCGGCCGTTCCTTATATGGTCGGCAAGGCCGGCACGTCGCTGGGCGGCTTCGTCAAGCTGATTGAAGGCGTGCGCTTCGAGACGCAGCAGATGGCCCTGCCCGAGCTGGTGCGCGTCACTTTGGAAGCTTCCGGCCTCCTGGCTCACTACGGCCTGGAAAAGGAAGGCGCCGACCGGGTGGAAAACCTGGAGCAGATGGTCAACGCGGCCACCCAGTTCGTCTCCGAGGAAGGCTTCGGCCAGGGTGCCCCGGCCCACCTGGGACCGCAGGCGCAGGCGCAGGCCGGCGAAGCCATTGTCAATGTGGACGGCATCGAAATCCTCGACGCCGATGCGCCGCTGGCCACCGTGATGTCGCCGCTGTCGGCCTTCCTGTCGCATGCGTCGCTGGAAGCAGGCGACAACCAGGCGCAGGCAGGCCAGGAAGCGCTGCAGCTGATGACGGTGCACTCGGCCAAGGGCCTGGAATTCGACAACGTCTTCATCACGGGCCTGGAAGAAGGCCTGTTCCCGCACGAGAGCAGTTCGAAGGAAGAAGGCGGCGTGGAAGAGGAACGGCGCCTGATGTACGTGGCCATCACGCGGGCACGCAAGCGCCTGTACATGTGCTTCTCGCAGACGCGCATGCTGCACGGCCAGACCCGCTACAACATGAAGTCGCGCTTCTTCGACGAGCTGCCCGAGGAATCGCTGAAGTGGCTGTCGCCGAAGGTGCAGAGCCACTGGTTCGCCAACAAGAAGGCGACGTGGGAAGACGCGAAACTCAGTGGCGGCAGCGACAACGCCATCGCGCAGCGCATCGCCCAGCAGAAGACGGGCGGCACCGGCTGGCGCATCGGCGAATCCGTCATCCACGGCAAGTTCGGCGAAGGCGTCATCGTCAATATCGAGGGCAGCGGCAGCAACTGCCGCGCCCAGATCAACTTCGGCAGCGCCGGCATGAAGGTGCTGGACCTGTCGGTGGCGAAGCTGGAGCGGGTGGCGCGCTAAAACCGGGGACAGTCCCCTGTTTTGAGGCAATGGCCTGGCCGCGTCATCCGGCTTTGGCGGGCGTCGCCTGGCCCTTGCGCAGCGCCTCGTCGATCAGGGCGCGGGTTGCCCGATCCGCCTCGATGCTGAGGCGACCCTGTTCGGCGCCCAGCCGGCCCATCTTTTCGCCCAGCTCGTTCATGGGCTTTTGCAGCGCCGTCATTTTTGCCTGCAGCGCCTGGATGCGGGCGTTGTCCGGCTGCGCCTTGGCCTGCCGCGCCGCGATGCCGGCGGCCATGCCGTCGATCTGGGCTTGCAGCGGCACCATGCGTTGCTGCAGGGCCTCCATTTGCCGCGCCAGCTTGTCGCGCGCGCCGGCCGATTCCTGCTGGCCGAGCTGGCGGCCCAGCGCTTCCAGCTTTGCGCCCAGGCGTGCCAGTTCGCGGGTCTGTACTTCCATCTGCCGTTCCGTGGCGCGCTGGTAGCCCGTCACATGGAAGGCCGCCATTTCCTGGCCCAGCCTTGCGCCCACCTCGCCCATCTGCTTGCCGTGCGCCTCCATCGCGGCGCTTTGTTCCCGCATCCGTGTGCTGTGTTGCTCCAGCGGCGCCCAGGCCGCGCGGGCCTTCGCGACGAGCGCCGGGTCCGTGACGACATAGCGTTTGCCATCCTGCTTGATCCACACGAAATCGCCCGCATGGGCAGCCTTGGCCCTGGCCAGTTCGTCCAGGTCGGCCTTGTTCAGCGACGAGGCGTAGGTACGACCTGTATGGCGCTGGACAATGGCGTAGCCGTCCGGGCGATCGTCGAAGCGCACGGTGATGTCGTCCTTGCCCATCGGGCTGGCCGACAACGCGGGCGCCGCTGGCGGGGCCGGTGGCGCTGGCATTGCGGGTGGGGCTGGCGCGGCAGCTGGGGCTGGAGCGGCGGCGGGTGCTGCCGCAGCGGCTGGAGCC
>NZ_WNKZ01000118.1 GCF_009720835.1 Pseudoduganella buxea | reverse complement strand
TGGGCCGGCGCCACCTCGGCCACGGCCGGCAGCGGCGCCGGCACCAGCGCGTCCGCCGTCATTTCGCCCAGCACCAGCTGCAGCGCGACCAGCAATCCCAGGGCCAGCAGCAGGCGCCGCACGGGCAGCCCGGCTGGCCCCAGCAGCAGCACGAGGAACACCATCCACGCCGCCGTGCGCAGCACTTCCAGCACCTGGGCCAGTTGTGCCATGTCGACGCCTGGCAGCGACCAGTCGCGCAGCGCGACGGCGGCGGCCCACGCGGCCGTGGCCAGGCAGCTTGCCAGCATCACGCGGTGCTGTTCGCGCGCACGCCGGCTGGCCAGGACCAGCAGGGCGAAGCCGAGGAAAGCGGCCGCGCCCAGGCCATGGCTGACGGCCGCCACCAGTGCCGGCGCGGGCGCCACGGGCATCACCGTGCTCCCTTGCCGGACAGGACCACCTGCACCGTGTCGAGCAGGATCATCAGGTCGAGGAACAGGCTGTTGTTCTTGACGTAGTACAGGTCGTACTGCAGCTTGCGCACGGCATCGTCGACCGAGGCACCGTATTGGTAGCGCACCTGGGCCAGCCCCGTGATGCCCGGCTTGATGCTGTGCCGCACGTCGTAGTAGGCAATCTCGCGCCCCAGCTGCTCGACGAAGTAGGCCCGCTCCGGGCGGGGGCCGACGAAGCTCATTTCGCCGCGGAAGACGTTGATCATCTGCGGCAGCTCGTCGATGCGCAGCTTGCGCAGCCAGTGGCCGACCCGTGTCACGCGCGGATCGCCCGCCGTCGCCCAGCGCGGCCGACCGTCGATCTCCGCATCCTGTCCCATGCTGCGAAACTTCAGCACCTGGAAGCGGCGGCCGTCCTTGCCGACCCGCTCCTGGCGGAAGATCACGGGGCCCCCGTCCTCGATCAGGATGCACACGGCCGCCACCAGCATCACCGGCAAGGTGGCGATGCAGATGGCCGCGCTGGCGGCCAGGTCGAAGCTGCGCTTGACGGCGGCGCGCAGGAAGCTCTGGTCGAAGCCGCCGCCGAAGATCAGGTAACTCGGTTGCAGGGAATCGACGCGGATCTGGCTGGCCTCGCGCTCGAAGAAGTGGGCCGCATCCGTCACCTTCACGCCGCCCAGCGCGCAGTCGAGCAGTTCGCGCACCGGATAGGCGCCGCTGCGGCGGTCGCCCACCGACACCACCAGTTCCGTGGCGTTATGGCGCCGCGCCAGCGACAACAGCGACTCCCCGGCCGGCAGCACCTTGGCGGCCGGTACGCAGGACGCCTCGCCCGGCACGGGCACGCAGCCGACAACGACGAAGCGGCGCGAACCGTCCGGGCTGGCCGCCAGTGCCAGGCACTCGCGCGCCAGCACGCCGTCGCCGACGAGGATCAGGCGCTCGACCATCATGCTCGATTGCGCCGACGTAAACAACAGCACACGCGTAAACAGCACGCCGGCCCCGCCCAGCACGAAGGCCAGACCGCGGGCCGGGCCGAAATGGATGGCCGGCACCACGTGCATCAGCGCCGACAGCAGCGCGAAGCCCAGCACGAAGGCGGGGACGATACGCGCCAGCACGGTGCGCATGTCCTCGCGCACGGCCTGCTGGTACATGCCGAGGCTGCTCATGCTGAAGGCATTGACGAGGGCAAAGGCCAGCGCCGACAGCACCAGGTCCAGCGGCGCGTGCGGGTCCAGGCCCTGCCCTTCCCAGATCAGCGCCGTCAGCACGCTGGCTGCCTGCAGGATCAGCATTTCCAGCAGAAGCAGCACGAGGCCCGTGCGCGATACATAATGATTGAAGATCCGGATCACTTCGTTGCTCCCTGCCAAGGCCTGGCTCCCCGCCCACCGTGGGCGCGCCCGGCACCGCTGCCGATGGCTCAGCCATGATGCCGGACCGGCGCGCGGGCCGCCTTGTGCCGGCGCAAAAACGGCCCCGGCATGACGGAGCTTATTAAATGGTCTATAGTCATGTCTTCTTATCGTGAAAACCTCTCGCACAACATGAAATTTGACGTCGCCATCGTCGGCAGCGGACTGGCCGGCCTGTCGGTCGCCCTCCACCTGGCCGAAACCCGCAAGGTCGCCATCATCTCGAAACGCCAGCTGCTCGACGGCGCCAGCAACTGGGCCCAGGGCGGCATCGCCGCCGTGCTGGACTCGGGCGACAGCCACGAGCAGCACATCGCCGATACCCTGGTGGCCGGCGGCGGCCTGTGCGACGTGGGCGCCACCCGCTTCATCGTCGAGCATGGGCGCGAAGCCATCGAATGGCTGATCGAGCAGGGCGTACCGTTTACGCGCGACACCAGCGCGGAACTGGGTTTCCACCTGACGCGCGAAGGCGGCCATAGCCAGCGCCGCATCATCCACGCGGCCGACGCCACCGGCCACGCCGTCCAGGTCACCCTGGAATCGAAGGTGCGCGCGCACCCGAACATCAGCCTGTTCGAGCACCACTGCGCCATCGACCTCATCACATCGGACAAGCTGGGCCCGCGCCCGCACCACGGCAACGCCCAGCCGAAGTGCCACGGCCTGTACGTGCAGGACACGGAGACAGGCCAGGTCCACACCGTGGCGGCCGAGCACACGGTGATGTGCACCGGCGGCGCCGGCAAGGTCTACCTGTACACCACCAATCCCGACACGGCCAGCGGCGACGGCATCGCCATGGCCTGGCGCGCCGGCTGCCGCGTGTCGAACATGGAATTCATCCAGTTCCACCCCACCTGCCTGTACCACCCGTACGCGAAGTCCTTCCTGATCACGGAAGCGATCCGGGGTGAGGGCGGCGTGCTGAAGCTGCCGCCGGAAGCGGGCGCGGCGGCCGGCCAGCGCTTCATGCTGGCCCACGACCCGCGCGCCGAGCTGGCCCCGCGCGACGTCGTGGCCCGCGCCATCGACTTCGAGATCAAGAAGCGCGGCCTGGATTACGTCCACCTGGACATCAGCCACAAGCCGGCCGACTGGCTGATCGAGCACTTCCCGACGATCTACGCGCGCTGCCTGGAACTGGGCATCGACATCACGAAGGAGCCGATCCCCATCGTGCCGGCCGCGCACTACACCTGCGGCGGCGTCGTCACGGACCTGGTGGGACGCACCGACCTGCCCGGCCTGTACGCCGTCGGCGAGACGGCCTGCACGGGCCTGCACGGCGCCAACCGCCTGGCCAGCAATTCGCTGCTGGAATGCGTGGTGGTGGGCCGCGCCTGCGCCCAGGACATCGTGTCGCAGGAAAAGAACGGCACGCCTTACCTGCCGGACTGGGACGAGAGCCGCGTCACGGATGCGGACGAGGAAGTCGTCATCGCCCACAATTGGGACGAGCTGCGCCGCTTCATGTGGAACTACGTCGGCATCGTGCGCACGACCAAGCGCCTGGAACGGGCCCAGCACCGCATCGCGCTGCTGAAGGAGGAAATCGACGAGTACTACCGCAACTTCCGCATCACGGCGGACCTGCTGGAACTGCGCAACCTGGTCGACGTGGCCGGCCTGATCGTCAACAGCGCCCTGCAGCGGCGCGAAAGCCGCGGCCTGCACTTCAGCCGCGACTATCCGGAAACGCTGCCGAAGGCCCTGCCCAGCATCCTGACGCCGAACCGCCGATGATGACGCCAGTCCAAGTGGTCCAGGCGCAGCTGGACGCCTACAACGCCCACGACGTCGAGGCGCTGTGCCGCATCTACGCCAGCGATGCGGGCCAGTACCAGCATCCCGACACCCTGCTGGCGGCCGGCAGCGCCGCCATCCGCGAACGCTTCGCGGCACGTTTTGCGGCCGCGTCGCCTCGCGCCGAACTGCTGCACCGCATCGTCACGGGCCGCACCGTCATCGACCACGAGAAGGTGCACAGCCTGGGCGCCGAAGGCCCGGGTTACGTGGAACTGGTGGCAATGTACGAGGTGAAGGAAGAACGCATCGCCAACGCCTGGTTCATCTTTGGCGCGAAGACGCAGCTGCGTACGGCAACGGTGGCCGACGTAGCGACGCTGGAGGCACTGATCGCCCGTTCCGGCCTGGGCTTGTCGCAAGGCTTCTATACGGAAGAACAGGCTGCCGCGCTGACCGAACACGTGTACGGCGTCGACACCCAGCTGATCGAGGATCGCACCTACTTCATCGTCGAGCGCGACGGCGCAGCCATTGCCGCCGGCGGCTGGAGCAAGCGCGCCACCCTGTGCGGCGCCGACAAGGCCAAGGGCCCGGACGACCCCGAGCTGGACCCGGCCCTGCAGCCGGGGCGTATCCGCGCCTTCTTCGTCGACCCGGGCCACCCGCGCCAGGGCCTGGCGACGCTGCTGCTGCGGCACTGCGAAGACGCGGCGCGCGCGGCCGGCTTCTCGGCGCTGGAACTGGCGGCGACGATGCCGGGCGTGCCGTTCTATCGCGCGGCCGGCTACGACAGCATCGAGCGGTTCAAGATGACGCCGGGCGGCGTCGAAGTGCCGCTGGCGCGCATGCGCAAGACCATCGCCTAGAAACCCAGGCACAAAAAAGCCGCGCTGCCCAACCAGGCAGCGCGGCTTTTTTACTTCAGCACCCGATCAGCGCGAATTGAAACCCTTGCCCTCGGCCGCCAGCTGCACCAGCAGCGGCGCCGGACGCCAGGCATCGCCATGCCGGCCCTTGGCAAAACGCTCGATGGTGGCCAGCACGTTTGGCAGGCCCACCGTGTCGGCATAGAACATCGGGCCGCCACGGTACAGGGGGAAGCCGTAGCCCGTCAGGTAGACCATGTCGATGTCCGAGGCGCGCAGCGCAATGCCCTCTTCCAGGATATGGGCGCCTTCGTTGACCAGCGCGTACACCAGGCGCTCGACGATTTCCTGGTCCCCGATGGGACGGCGCTCGACGCCGATGTCGGCCGAGTGCTTGACGATCATGTCGTTGACCTGCTGGTTCGGGTAGGCCTTGCGGTCGCCCGGCTTGTAGTCGTACCAGCCGCCGCCCGTCTTCTGGCCGAAGCGTCCCAGTTCGCACAGCAGGTCCGCCGTCTTCGAATACTGGATTTCCGGCTTTTCGATGGCGCGGCGCTTGCGGATATACCAGCCGATGTCGTTGCCGGCCAGATCGCCCATGCGGAACGGGCCCATGGCGAAGCCGAAGCGCTCCATCGCCGCATCGACCTGCTCGGGCAGGCAGCCTTCGTCCAGCAGGTAGCCGGCCTGGCGCGAGTACTGCTCGATCATGCGGTTGCCGATGAAGCCGTCGCACACGCCGGAGACGACGCCGGTTTTCTTCAGCTTCTTCGACAGTGCCAGCGCCGTGGCCAGCACGTCGTTGCCGGTGGCCTTGCCGCGCACGATCTCCAGCAGCTTCATCACGTTGGCGGGGCTGAAGAAGTGCGTGCCGATGACGTCATGGGGGCGGCTGGTGAATGCGGCGATGCGGTCCACGTCCAAGGTCGACGTGTTCGACGCCAGGATGGCGCCCTGCTTCATCACTTCGTCGAGCTTCTTGAACACGGTTTCCTTCACGCCCATGTCCTCGAACACGGCTTCGACGACGATGTCCGCATCGGCAATGTCGGCATAGTCCAGGGTGCCCGTGATCAGGCCGACGCGCTGGTCGAACTTCTCTTGCGTCAGCTTGCCTTTCTTCAGCGTGCTTTCGTAGTTCTTGCGGATCGTGGCCAGGCCCTTGTCCAGCGCTTCCTGCTTCGTTTCCAGCATCGTCACGGGAATGCCGGCATTGGCGAAGTTCATCGCGATGCCGCCACCCATCGTGCCGGCGCCGATGACGGCGGCGCGGGCGATCTTCCTGGTCGGCGTATCGGCCGGCACGTCCGGCACCTTGCTCGCTTCGCGCTCGGCGAAGAAGGCATGGCGCAGCGCCTTCGATTCCGTGGTCTGCATCAGGTGCATGAAGCGCTCGCGCTCGAAGGCCAGGCCGTCCTCGAACTTCATCGTCACCGATGCGGCCACGGTTTCCAGGCACTCTAGGGGCGCCGGGAACGGTCCCGCCACGGCCTTCACGGTATTGCGCGAGAACTGCAGGAAGGCTTCGTGGTTCGGATAGTCCACCTTGCGGTCGCGTACCTTCGGCAGCGGGCGCACGTCGGCGATCTTCTCGGCAAAGGCCACGGCTGCTTTCACGAGGCCGTCGAAGTCCGTCCCGGCCGGCAGCACCTCGTCGAACAGGGCCGTCCCGGCCAGCTGTTCCGAAGGCACCGGGTTACCGGAGACGATCATGTTCAGTGCCGCTTCCAGGCCCAGCACGCGGGGCAGGCGCTGGGTGCCGCCGGCGCCGGGCAGCAGGCCCAGTTTCACTTCCGGCAGCGCGATCTGCGCGCCCGGCAGCGCGATGCGGTAGTGGCAACCCAGCGACAGTTCCAGTCCGCCGCCCATGCAGACGCTGTGGATCGCCACCACCACCGGCTTGGTCGATTCCTCGGCCGTGCGGATCAGGGTGTGCAGGGTCGGTTCCGTCATCGCCTTGGGCGAATTGAATTCCTTGATGTCGGCACCGCCCGAGAAGGCCTTGCCGGCGCCCGTGATGACGATGGCCTTGATATTGGCATCGTCCAGCGCCTTGCGGATGCCCTCGACGGCGGCGGTACGGGTGACCAGGCCCAGGCCATTCACGGGCGGGTTGTTCAGCGTGATGACGGCGACTGCTCCGCTCACATGGTAATCGGCACTCATGTCTCTGTTCCTCTTCTGGTTGTCAGTGGGATGGGTTCACTATACCCGATAATAGAGCGACCGTGCTATTTTGTGATGCCGGCGGCGACATGGCCCGCGAACTGCTCGCGCAGCGCCGTCTTCTTGACCTTGCCGGTGCCGCCCACGGGCAGGCTGTCGATGAACACGACGTCGTCCGGCATCCAGAACTTGGCGATGCGGCCCTCGTAGAAGCGCAGCAGTTCCTCGCGCGTCACCGTCATGCCGGGGCGCGGCACCACCACCAGCAGCGGGCGCTCGTCCCACTTCGGATGGGGCATGCCGATGCACGCGGCCTGCAACACGGCCGGGTGCGACATGGCGATGTTTTCCAGGTCGATGGTGCCGATCCACTCGCCGCCGGACTTGATGACGTCCTTGCTGCGGTCCGTGATGCGCATATAGCCTTCCGCATCGATGGTGGCCACGTCGCCGGTGGGGAACCAGCCGTCCGTCAGGGCCGTCTCCTGCTCGCCGAAATACGATTCGATGACCCACGGCCCCTGCACCTGCAGGTGGCCGAAGGTGGTGCCGTCCCACGGCAGTTCGGACCCATTGTCGTCGACGATGCGCATGTCGACGCCGAAGATGGCGTGGCCCTGCTTTCGCAGCACGGCGCGCTGTTCGTCGGCCGGCAGGGTCGTGTGCCTGGCCAGCAGGCTGCAGGCCGTGCCCAGCGGCGACATCTCCGTCATGCCCCAGGCATGCACCACTTCCACGTCGAATTCGTCGATCAGGGCGTCCATCAGCGCCGGCGGGCAGGCCGCGCCGCCGATCACGGTGCGGCGGAAGGTATGGAAGCGCAGGCCGTTCTGCTTCATGTGGTTCACCAGTCCGAGCCACACGGTGGGCACGCCGGCCGAGAAGGTCACGCCCTCGCCTTCGAACAGCTCGTACAGCGACTTGCCGTCCAGCGCCGCGCCGGGGAACACCAGCTTGGCGCCGGACAGGGGCACGGAATACGGCAGGCCCCACGCGTTCACATGGAACATCGGCACCACCGGCAGCACGGTGTCGCGCGCGGCCACGTTCAGCGCGTTGGGCATGGCCGAACCGTAGGCGTGCAGCACGGTGGAACGGTGCGAATATAGGGCGCCCTTCGGATTGCCCGTCGTGCCGGATGTGTAGCACAGCGAAGCGGCCGAGCGCTCGTCGAACTGGGGCCATTCGTACCGGTCCGGCTGGCCCGCCAGCACCGCTTCATAGCTTTGCAGGTTCGGAATGCGGGTTTCCTGGGGCAGGCGGTCGGCGTCGGCCATCAGGATGAAGCCCTTCACGTTCGGGCACAACGGCGCGATCGCCTCGACGATCGGCAGGAACGTCAGGTCGAACAGCAGGTACTGGTCGTCGGCATGGTTGACGATCCACGCGATCTGTTCCGGGTGCAGGCGCGGATTGATCGTGTGGAGCACGGCGCCGCTGCCGGAGACGGCGTAATAGGCCTCCAGGTGGCGGTAGCCGTTCCACGCCAGAGTGGCGACGCGCTGGCCCATCGTCACGCCAAGGGCCGCCAGCCCGTTGGCCAGGCGGCAGGCGCGGGCGCGGCAGTCGCGCCAGTTGTAGCGGTGCAGGTCGCCTTCTACCCTGCGCGACACGATTTCCGTGTCGCCGAAATGGCGCGCGGCGAATTCCAGGATCGAGGACACGAGCAGCGGCTGGTCCATCATCTGGCCCATGACGGGGCTCTTGGGCAGGTCTTGCAGCGGGGCTTTGGACTGGGTGAACATTGGGTCTCCTATGTTTCTTTTTATTTAACGGGCAGGGGCGACAACCGGTCAATGACTTTCGATGCTGCGCCGCAGCACACAGCTGTCGCGCAGCGCGCCGGTGCATCCTCGCCGGGTGCGCTAAAATCGCGGCAATCATCCACGAGTCAACCACGATATAGGATTCGCCATCGCCGCTTTCTCCATCCCGCTGGACAATTCCTTTGCCAGCCTGCCGCCCGAGTTCTATACGCGGCTGATGCCCACGCCGTTGCCGGCACCTTACCTGGTGGGCCTCAGCGCGCCCGCCGCCGCCCTGATCGGGCTCGACCCGGCCCAGGTGGACGATGACGTTGTCGCTGTCCTGGCCGGCAACCGCGTGCCCGAACGCGCCCAGCCGTTGGCAGCCGTGTATTCCGGCCACCAGTTCGGCGTATGGGCCGGCCAGCTGGGCGACGGCCGCGCCATGCTGCTGGGCGACGTCGCCACGCCCGACGGCCCCGTCGAACTGCAGTGGAAGGGCGCCGGCATGACGCCTTACTCGCGCATGGGCGACGGCCGCGCCGTGCTGCGCTCGTCGATCCGCGAGTTCCTGTGCTCCGAAGCCATGCATGCGCTGGGCATTCCCACCACGCGGGCCCTGTCCGTGGCCGGTTCCGACCAGGGCGTCGTGCGCGAAACCATCGAAACCTCGGCAGTCGTGATCCGCATGGCGCCGTCGTTCGTGCGTTTCGGCTCCTTCGAGCACTGGTTCTACCGGAACGACGAAACCAGGCTGCGCACGCTGGCCGATTACGTGATCGACCGCTTCTACCCTGCCCTGCGCGGCGAGGACAATCCGTACGCGGCCCTGCTGGAGGAAGTCACCCGCCGCACGGCGCGGCTGATCGCCCACTGGCAGGCCGTCGGCTTCATGCACGGCGTGATGAACACGGACAATATGTCGATCCTCGGCCAGACGCTGGACTACGGCCCGTTCGGCTTCATGGAAGCGTTCGACGCCCAGCACATCTGCAACCACAGCGACAACCAGGGCCGGTACTCCTATGCGATGCAGCCGCAGATCGGCCACTGGAACTGCTACGCGCTGGCGCAGGCGCTGGTGCCGCTGATCGGCAATGTCGAGGAAACCCAGGAAGCGCTGGACGTCTACCAGGGCGAATTCGCCGCCACCGTGGACCGGCTGCTGCACGCCAAGCTGGGCCTGGCGCAGATCCCCGAGCACGCCGACGCCGACCGCGCCCTGTTCGACGCCCTGTTTGGCGTGCTGCAAGCGAACCACGCCGATTTCACGCTATTCTTCCGCAGGCTCTCAAGCCTGCAGGCCGGTTCGAATGCGGGCGACGAGCCGCTGCGCGATCTGTTCATCGACCGCCCCGCGTTCGATGCGTGGGCCGATCAATACCGCCAGCGCCTCCGGCTCGAAGGCAGCGTCGATGCCGGACGCGGCGCCGCCATGAACGCCGTCAATCCGAAATACGTGCTGCGCAATTACCTGGCGCAGGCGGCCATCGAAAAAGCCCAGCACAAGGACTTTTCCGAAGTCGAGCGGTTGCTGCAGGTGCTGCAGAAACCGTTCGACGAGCAGCCGGAGAACGAGCATTACGCCGCGCTGCCGCCCGACTGGGCCAGTACCCTGGAAGTAAGCTGTTCCTCTTGATTACTTGAAAACACCATGAACGATCAAACCAAGAAAGTCGTCAAATCCGACGCCGACTGGCGCAGCCAGCTCGATGCCATCGAATACCAGGTGACCCGTCACGCCGCCACCGAGCGCGCCTTCACGGGCAAATTCTGGGACCACCACGAACGGGGCATCTATACCTGCGTATGCTGTAATACGCCGCTGTTCCGCTCGGACGCGAAATTCGATTCCGGTTGCGGCTGGCCCAGTTATTTCGAAGCCCTCGATCCGGCCAATGTCATCGAGAAAGTCGACCGTTCCCATGGTATGCTGCGCACCGAAATTATTTGCGCCGTCTGCGATGCCCACCTCGGTCATGTATTTCCGGACGGTCCACCGCCCACGGGGCTGCGTTATTGCATCAATTCGGCCTCGCTGCGCTTCACTCCGGAAGACTGATCCATGTTGAAATTCCTGTTCGATATTTTCCCCCTGCTGGTCTTTTTCGGCAGCTACCGCTGGGCCGGCAACAATGAAGGCACGGCGCAATTGCTCGTCAACGACAATTTGTCCGGCATTATTTCCGGCGGCGCCATCCAGGCCAGCCAGGCGCCCATCATCGTCGCCACCATTGCCGGCATCGTCGCCACGGCCATCCAGATCGCTTATCTGCTGGCACGCGGCAAGAGGGTCGACGGTGCCCTGTGGGTATCGATGGTGGTGTTCCTGTTCTTCGGCGGCCTGACGATTTATTTCCATGACGACGACTTCATCAAATGGAAACCGACGATTATCTACTGGAGTTTCGCCGCCGCCATGGTGGTGGCCTACCGTTTCTTCGGCAAGAACCTGATTCGCGCAGCGATGGAAAAGCAGATCGCCCTGCCGGATGAGGTATGGACCCGCCTGAATACCGTGTGGGTGCTGTTCTGGGTCGCGCTGGGGCTGCTCAACCTGTTTGTCGCCTTCGTGCTGTTCAAGGCCGATACCAATGCCTGGGTCAGCTTCAAGGCCTTCGGCGTGACGGGCCTGATGCTGGTGTTTTTCGTCGCCCAGGGCTTTTATCTGTCCAAGCACATCAAGGATGAAGCATGAGCGACCCTCGTATCGAGCAGATCCGCCAGCGCCTGGAAGCGGCACTGGGACCGGCGGAAATCGCCCTGGACGACGAATCGGCATTGCATGCGGGACATGCCGGCGCCGCCTCCGGCGGCGGCCATTACCGCTTAAGTATATCCTCAGCGAAATTCGAAGGCCTGAACCTCGTCACACGTCATCGTCTGGTGTATGATTCCGTGGCCGATATGATGCATAAGGAAATCCATGCATTGGCCATTACTGCATTGGCCCCGTCGGAACGGAACAGCGGAAAGCCTTGATCCGCAGTCCGGCCGCCCGACGACATGGGCGGTCCGGGTTTGCCGGGCCTTCCGGTTGCCGCGCCGGCTGGAACCAATATTGTTTTGCGTGGTCCACTGATGTATGAATGCGTGATGTTTTTGGGACCCATCGAGATTGAATAGTCGAGACACCTCCGCGATTTACGTGACCATTGCGGCCACCACTTCGAAGTCCCTACTCCAGCGCGCTTTGCTATCACCTTTTCCCGTAGGAAATAACAATGAATTTTAAGCCAGCCCGTCTGCTGCTCGCACTCGTCGCCGTCGCTTCGGCGCCGGCATTCGCACAAAATATCGCTGTGGTAAACGGCAAGGCCATTCCGACGTCGCGCGCGGATGTGCTTGTCAAGCAACTGGTCGCCCAGGGTCAACAGGCCGACTCGCCGCAGCTGCGCGAAATGATCAAGAAGGACCTGATCAGCCGTGAAGTGCTGATGCAGGAAGCGGAAAAGCAGGGTTACAGCAAGGACGCCGCCGTCAAGACGCAACTGGACAACGCGCGCCAGGCCATCGTCGTCAACGCCATGGTGGCGGACTACGTGAAGAAGAATCCCGTCAAGGAAGCCGACGTGAAGGCCGAGTACGACCGCTTCGTCAAGGAAACGGGCGACAAGGAATACCACGTGCGCCACATCCTCGTCGACACGGAAGCCCAGGCCAACGACATCATCGCCAAGCTGAAAGGCGGCGCCAAGTTCGAGGACCTGGCAAAGACGTCCAAGGACACGGGTTCCGCGGCCAACGGAGGCGATCTCGACTGGGCCACCCCATCGTCGTTCCCCCCCGTCTTCTCCGACGCCTTCGTCAAGCTGCAGAAGGGCCAGGTCACCGAGAAGGCCGTGCAGACGCCGAACGGCTTCCACGTGATCAAGGTCGACGATGTGCGCGCCGCCAAGCTGCCGACCCTGGACGAGGTCAAGCCGCAGATCGAGGAAGCACTGATGCAGAAGAAGCTGCAGGCCTACCAGGAAGAGCTGGTCAAGAAGGCAAAGATTCAGTAAGGTACACGTCTGGCTCCGGCCCCGGTCTTGCCGTGGCGCCGGAATTGCTTGAAAACGAAGCGTAAAACTGTCAAACGACCCCGACCAGGGTCCTTAATGCCATAGGATGTGATAATGATTTTGAAGCCCGCCCGCCTGTTGTTAGCATTGATCGCCATCGCCTGCGCCCCGGCATTCGCCCAGACCGTGGCGACCGTGAACGGCAAGGCCATTCCGTCGTCCCGCCTGGACGCCATGGTCAAGCAGGTGACCACCCAGGGCAAGCAGCCCGACAGCCCGCAGCTGCGCGACGCCGTCAAGAAGGACCTGATCGCCCGTGAGGTGATGGTCCAGGAAGCGGACAAGCAAGGTTACAGCAACAAGCCTGAAGTGAAGCAGGCACTGGAAAACACCCGCCAGAGCATTGTCATCAACGCCATGCTGGCCGACTACGTCAAGAAGAACCCCGTCAAGGACGCCGAAGTGAAGGCCGAGTACGACAAGTACAAGGCCGCCGTGGGCGACAAGGAATACCACGCCCGCCACATCCTCGTCGCGACCGAGAAGGAAGCCACCGACATCATCGCCAAGCTGAAGGGCGGCGCCAAGTTCGAAGAGCTGGCCAAGCAGTCGAAGGACACGGGCTCCGCGGCCAATGGCGGCGACCTGGACTGGGCCAGCCCAGGCAACTTCGTCAAGCCTTTCTCCGACGCCATGGTGGCCCTGAAAGACGGTCAGTTCACGGACAAGCCGGTGCAGTCGCAGTTCGGCTACCACGTCATCAAGCTGGAAGGCAGCCGCGCCGCCAAGGTGCCGGCACTGGACGAAATCAAGGGCCAGATCGAACAAGCCCTGACCCAGAAGAAGATCGCCGCCTACCGCGACGAGCTGGTCAAGAAAGCCAAGGTGCAGTAAGCCCTTCGGCTTGCTTCATCCAGGCGCCCTTCGGGGCGCTTTTTTTTGCGCTATCAGTTGGTCGCAGTGGCCTATCGACCGATGTACGCAATACTTGGCAGCCTGACGGGCCAATCGGGCCCGTAAAATTATTGTGCTGAGCTTTGGTGACGGCATCGAAGCTTGGCAGCGGCGCGCTAACCAGGTTCGCCGCAGGATCATCGAGTCCGCCACGACCTCGAAGCGCTACCGGCGCCCGGCGACTGGTCCGTCGATGAACGGCCGAGATCGGCGAAGAGCGGCCAGTCACATCGACCTTGAAATGGACGGCGTAGATAAATGGACATGCTGACTGTAACTTTGGTTGACCCGCCAGACGATGAAGACGCGTCAGTAACCCTTCGCAGCGAAAAAGGTGAACTCGTCGCGTTTTGCTGGCCTTGCGACTTAAAGATCGGCGACGTTATCGAAAATCGATTGTCGGCCCTGGAAGCAGATGTGCTCGCTACCTACTTTTCTGATTGGCCGGAAAACGAAAAAGAGGCGTTGTCTACGGAGAGGATCGAACGCGTTGGGCACTATGCATATCGAGGACGAGGTCGCGTCATTGATCAGATGGAAGGTCTGGTCGAAGTACAAGGATTCATCATCGAGATGGGCGCGCTAAGCGACGGACATGTCGATTTCGAAATATCTCGGCTTGATATTAGAAGCTGAAGCGTCTGCTTTGGGTCGGGAGCAATGGTAATCCCCCCACAAAAAGAGCGTCGTTAGAAGTAGAATTTTCTACTTAAGAACAGAAAGCTCTACATGAAGACGTCCCGCTTTACCGACAGCCAGATCATCGCCATCCTGAAACAAGCCGAAGCC
>NZ_WNKZ01000117.1 GCF_009720835.1 Pseudoduganella buxea | reverse complement strand
TTTCGATGGTCACGTTTTAATTACTTGTGTAGACGTTTAATGCTATATTTTGAGCATCGAGACCGAAGTCTCGGGCACATCACATCAAACGCCCACACTTATCGACTGTTGATTGTTAAAGAATTCTTCGCTTTTCAGCGACGCCGCTGGGCTTGCACCCTTGACAAAGCGTTGTGTTTGTCAGCAGCAGAGAGGTGAGATTATGCGATGTTTCGTGCAGCTCGTCAACCCCTTCGATTCCAGCGCCTGGCGCTTTCATCTACCACCGCTTCGTTTCGTTTCTCACGCTACGCTGCGGCAGGGACAGAACTATAGCAAGGCGTTCGCGATCTGGCAAGCACCTCTTGTGGAAAACGAAGGACTTTACGAAAGTCAGTTTGCCGGCCGCCCGCATCGGCACCTGGAATGCCCGCTGCTTCGCGCAGCATGTTCTCGTCGGTGATAATCGCCGCTTGCGCGATCGTTAATATGGACGAATCCACATCATTGTCGGAGCAATTATATGGACGAAATTGTCCTTCCAGCTTTGTGGCGCTGGAAAAGATTTCCGCGCCCTACCTGTCGTTACCTTCTCATCGATGGCGCTACTTTCCCTATTAAGCGACAGCCGTACCAACGTACCGCCGGCCGGCGTCACCACGTGCAGATACATATCCTTGCCAGGGCTATCCCACGACAGCACGACGCGCAGCCGCGATAGCGTCTACCCCGCATAGCTGTCGGCGGACTGGGTACGCGCGCCGTCCATGCCATCATGCGAGCGCACTTCCACGCTTTTCAGACGCCATCGAGAACCGGAACGACCGGCGGCGAAAATCACTGCTGGGAAGGCACGAACTCCTGCATCACGGCTTTGCGCAGCAGCGCCGGCGGCACCAAGCCCTGTGCCAGCACGAAGTCGTTGAAGGCCCGGCGCTTGAAATTTCGGCGCAGCGCCACCTCGGCGGCCTGGCGCGTTTCCATCAGCCGCTGGTAGCCATAGAAGTAGGACGTGGCCTGGCCCGGCGCACGGAAGATATAGCGCTGCATCTCCTGCGTAGCCATGCCCTCGGACAGGCCCACTTCCTCCATCAGGAAGCTCTTCACGCCTTCCGGCGTGATCTCACCCAGGTTGACCATCGGGTCGAGGAAAGCCCGCGCGGCCCGCTGCAGGCGCGCCTGAAGCGCGAACAGCTGGCCGTCCAGCGGCTCGTAGGGCTGCATCTCCGCCTCGGCATACAGGGCCCAGCCTTCCACGTTGACGCTGTTGAAGGCAAACACCGCACGCGCCGTCGACACGCCCGTCTCCAGCATCTTGGCGAACTGCAGTTCGTGGCCGGGACGCGCCTCATGCGCCGTCAGGGTCCAGCTGCCCGCCTGGTGCGTGAAGTCGTCGAACACGAGGGCCTTGCCGCTGGCATCGGGCGGCATGCCGGTGGTGAGCACGAATTCGCCATACTCGCCCGTATTGCCGATCAGGCGCGGTGGGCTCATGTGCGGTGCCGGCTGCTGCGCGTTCTCGGCCGCCGTGGCCAGCCGGATCACGGCCTTGCGGGACGGCAGCGAGACGATGCCCTGCTGGCGAACGGCCGCCTCGATCTGGTTCAGGCGCTCCGCATACAGGGGCATCACCTGCTCGACCGGGATCTGCTGCTTCTTCAACTCGCGGATGACGGCGCGGTAGTCGGCATCCTGCAGCTTGCGTTCGCGCGCGATCAGGCCGGCCGTGATGTTCATCTGGTTGCGGATTTCGGCGAACGACGTCAGCGCCTTGGCAACCAGCTCCTGCGGCGGAATATCGACGCCGAACTGGCGCAGGTTGTCCGCATACAGCTCGGCCGGCAGGCGGTGATCGGCGCGGGCACGCGGCAGGATCTGCGCGCGCACGTCCTTCTCGTAGGCGGCCAGCTGCTTCTCCAGCGCCGCGAAGGCCGGCTCCCAGCCTTTCACTTCGCTCTTGGCCAGCAGCTCGCGCATGCCTTTCACCAGGGCCGGACCGTCGTTCAGGGCCTGCTCCACCTCACCCTTGTAGGGGCCCAGCAGTTTCGGGTTGGCCTTCAGCCGCTCCTGCAGGCGCTCGCCAGCCAGCACAGTGATGGGCCGGTAGCCCTTGGTCATGCCGGCGTACTTCTCCAGCCGCGCCACGATGGTCTGCTGGCGCTCCTTCGGAATACGCGGGTCGAGGGTCTGGCGCAGCACGCCGAACAGCAACTGGTTGACGTCCGTGAAGGGCAGCAGGTATTTGCGGGTTAGCGCGGCCGTGCGCATCTGGTCCTCGGCCGCCTTGACGAGGATTTCCAGGTCCTGCCGCACCTTCGCATCGGTCTCGCCCTTCAGGCGCTTGTTCAACTCGGCCACGACGGCGCGCGTGTCCTTGTTGGTGGCCTCGAACTGGTCGCGCGACATATCGGTGATCTGCTCGTCGAAGCCGTCCACGCCCAGGCTCGACGCCCCTTCCGGCGAATACTTGGCCACCACGTTCAGCAGCAGCTTGGCGTTCTCGTTGCTCTTCTTGACCCAGGCCGGTTCGGCCGCCAGTGCAGGCAGCGCCAGCACGGCAAAGCCAAGGCTTCCGATCAGGCTGCGCATTTTCCAGTTGGTGTTCGACATCGCGTTCCTCGTTGGTTGATCAGGGTTCGGCGCCATCGCCGGCGCCGCCAATCTTAGCACTCACGATTGGCCTGCCAGCTTAGCAAAATCCGCCGCCGCTGCCGAAGAGTTATTGTCCGAAACCGCAATGTTAGCTACTATTTAACGGTTTTGAACCCTGGGATGCGATGCAGTGAAACTGATCAGAAAAACCAGCCTGCTGCGCCGGCAGAAGGACAGCGCCGATCACTGCGAAATTGAGTTGTGCGAGGCCGCCGGCACGCCGGCCCGTTACCTGGTCAACCTGCGCCAGGGCCGCGCCGGCGGCGAATGGCGCGAAAGCACGCGCACGCCACAGCCGGTCGACCTGGCTGCCGCCGAACTGCTGTACCAGAAGGCAGTGCAGGACCGGATGGCGCAGGGCTTTGCCGATCCCGCCGCTGCCATTGCAGCGACACCGCCAGCAACTTCGCAATCCGCGCCCGATGCGCCGGTCATCACGGAAGGCGACCGCGCCCTGCTGCGCCGGCTCGAAGCGGGCAGCTGGCAGCTGCTCGACCAGCACGGGCGCAACCGCACCATCTGGCGCATCGGCGAGCGCCGGCTGCGCGCGGCCGTGCCGACCCTGGTCGACCAGCTGGAACGGGGCGACGCCATGCAGGACTACTGCATTGCCTGGACCATCGGCCGTTGCGGCGATGCCGGCGCCGCCGAGGCGATGCGCGAACTGCATGCGCGCGGCAGCACGGAGGCCGTGCGCCGCATTGCCCTGCAGGCGTGGCTGCTGCTGGCCACGCCCGAGGAACGCAGCCGGCATGCGCAGGCCCTGCTTGCCACCTGGCCCGAACCACTGCGCCTGGCCTGGCAGCGCGAGGATGGCGCGGCCCTGCAGGCACTGGCCACGACCGCATCGGCCGAGGGCAGTCTCGCCCTGGACACGTGGCTCGAACAGCTCGACCAGGTCGCCCTGTGCCACCCGCCGGCGCGTGCCGTGCTGCTCGCCATGCTGCGCACCGTACCGCTGCGGGGCGGGACCTTCCGCGCCGTCCGCCACGTGTACAAGGCGGCGGAACTGCGCGCCGACGCCGAACTGTTCGCCATCCTGCACCGTCGCTTCGAAACGACACCGCACCATCCAGCCACCCATGTCCGCGTGGGCAACCGCTATCTGTCCTTCGCCGAGGCCGTGACGCGGCCCGACAGCACCGTGGCCTACGGCGTGCGCACGCGCCACTACCTGCTGCTGCGAGGCTGGCGCACCTTGCGCCGGCTGGGCGAGGCGGACGATCCCCTCTTCGTGCCGATGGCCGTGGCCTACCTGCTGCAGCTGGACGACCGCGAAGCCGGCATGCCATCGCGCCGGGGCGGCCGGCTGCTGGACCGCTATGCCCACTGGATGCTGTTCAATCACCTGCTGCGCGCCCACGCCGGCCTGCGCCACAGCCGTTCGGGCCTGACGTGGTACCGCACGGCGGAAGATTTCAGCGACGACCTGCGGTTCGAAGCCTTCCCGGGAATATGGGACCGCCATCCGCAAGCGCTGCTGGCCCTGATGCTGGAGAGCCGCTGCGAAGGCGTGCATGCCTTCGCAGCCCGGGCCCTGGCTGACAATGAGACGTTCTGCGCGGGACTGACGCTCGACCAGTTGCGCGACCTGCTGCGCAGCCCTTATGTGGCGACCGCCCGCTTCGCCTTCACGGTGGTACGTGGCCGCATCGAGCCCGGCATGCCGGACAACGACTGGCTGATGGTATTGGTGCTGGCCGCGCTGCCGGAAGCGCGCGAGTACGCGATGGAGTGCATCGGCCGCGAGCCGGCGCGCTATGCCGCCGATCCGGTACTGGTGCGCACGGTGCTGTGCGCGCCGGATGCCGCCGTGCGGCGCCATGGCTGGATCCTGTGCCAGGCGGCGCTGCGCCTGCCGGGCGTGCCCGAGGCGATCGTGCTGCAAGTGCTGGATTGGCTGACCCACGACGCCGATGCCGGCGACAGCTTGCACGCCATTGTCGCCGACCTTTTCCAGGCGCTCGACAATCCGCTGCACGCGGCAGCGCAGCAGGCCCCCTACGACATGCTGCTGCAGCTGGTGGCACACCGGCTGCCGGCCGTGCGCCTGCTGGCCTGCCGCTGGCTGCTGATCCACGCGATGCTGCCGTCCGCCCTGCCCGGCGCTACCTTGACGGCGCTGCTGCGCGATGAGGACGTGGACGTGCGCGCGATGGCCGTGAACCTGTTCGCGGCCCTGCCCGACCACGTGCTGGCCGACCAGGTCGACCTGATCGGCGCCTTCGCCACCAGTGCGGATGCGCCTGTGCGCGCCGCCGTCGATGGCGTCATCCGCCGGCTGGCGCAGGTGCCCGGCATTGGGGTGGCCCTGCTGCCGGCCTTGCTCGACAGCTTATTCCGCAGCGAGACGGGAGATGGCGTCCATGACGATGTGCTGGGCTGGGTCACCGGCCCGCTGGGGGCGCTGGAGGAATTGTCCAGCCCCGACCTGCTGCGCCGTCTGCTGGCAGCGCGCGGCAAGGGTGCGCAACGCCTGGGCGCGCAGTTGATCGAGCGCTTCACCGCATCCCAGTTCGACGTGGCCGACTGGGCCGCCTTCGGCCGCAACCAGAATGCCGCCGTGCGCCGTTGGGCCTACGCCGCCTTCACCGCCCATCCGGACCGGGTGCGGTCCGACATGGAAGCAGCGCTGCGCCTGTTCGACAGCCGCTTCGAAGACACGCGCGAATTCGCCACCGATTTCTTCGCCACCGCCTGCACGGCCGAAGACTGGACCCCGCTGCTGCTGGTGAACCTGTGCGACCATGCCGACCCGGCTGCCCAGCGCTTCGGCCGCGCCATGATCGCCACCCATTTCGACGTGGCCGACGTGACTGAATTCATGTTCAAGCTGAGCCAGCACCCGTCGGCAAACATGCAGCTGTTCGTCAGTGCGTGGCTGGAAAGCGCCTGCAGTGGCGACGCCGGCAAGCTGCGGCGCCTGGAGCCCTACTTCCTGGCCGTGCTGTCGCAGGTTAACCGGGGCCGCGTCGTGAAAAGCCGCGTGCAGCACTTCCTGCGTGCCCAGGCGATGCTGTCCGAGGAAATCGCCGCCGTGGTGGCGCCACTGTTCGCGCGCCAGGTGGTCACCAGCGCCATCGCCGACAAGGCCCAGTACATCGAAGGCCTGCGCGCCATCGGCCAGCGCTATCCCGCCCTGCCGGCGGTGATGACGATCGTGCCGCCCGCGCGGCGCACCAGCGGCTCGGCCGTGGAGACCCTGCCATGAGATTCAACTACCGCTATTACGGCGCCACCACGGTCGAGAACAGCGCCTCGGCCACCGACATGCGCTTCGTGCCGGATGCGCTGCGCCCGCCCACTCACTTCGTCGCCGACGTCAACAAGCGCCTGCCGTTCCGCGAGGCGATGTCGGCGCTGCACGATGTCGTCGTGGCCGACCAGCGCTACCAGCCGCGCGACAAGACGGCCTACAAGGCCTGGCTGGCCGAGAACGAGGAGAACCTGCTGGCCGAATTCATGGCCCGCTCGGCCGAGCTGCAGGCCCGGCAGGTACCGCTGAAGCAGGAACTGGCCGAGGTCAGGTCGCGCAAGAGCGAAATGCTCAAGCCCTATTACGCGGCGCAGCGCAAGTACTGGGACTACCTTTACAAGACCAACCGCGAGCTGTGGTACGTGCTCGATCCCGTCATCACCGTGCACCCGGACCGCATCTTCTTCGAGTGTTTCAGCCGCGACGAGTCCAGCTACGCCTCGCTCAGCTGCAGCCACAACGTGTTCGACCGGGTCGGCGAATTCGCCTGCGGTACCACCAATATCGACTACTCCGAGGCGCTGTACGAGCAGTTCCAGAAGATCCGCGACTATAAGAGCACGCGGCTGGCGATCGATCCGGGCGGCTTCCAGGTGCGCACGGCGGACGACCCCACCTTTATCGAGGAGAAGATCGACGTGCCCGAATCCTGGGTGCGCGGCTTCCTGCAGGTGAGCAGCGCGATGAACCTGCCGGCGCACAGCTTCGACCTGCATCCGATGGACCTGCATAACTTCTGCCTGCAGCTGCGCCGCCGCAAGGAGCGGGCCGGCCCGCGCTCGCTGCGTTTCAAGCTGACGCCCGGGGAACCGGTGCGCGTAATGTTCGAGCCGTGGAACGAGGAAGTGGTGTGCCGCCGCTCGATCTATACCGGCAGCGCGCCGGAGGAGATCCGCGTCTGGGGCCGGCGCCGGCTGTTGCTGCTGGAGCGCCTGATCCCCGTGGCGCACAGCTTCACCGTGCACTTGATGGGCAGCGGCATGCCCAGCTTCTGGATCGCCAACCTGCCGGACATGCAGCTGACGCTGGGGCTGTCCGGCTGGACGGCGAACGACTGGGCCAGCACCGGCCAGTTCGACCTGCTGGCGCCGCGCGGCGAGGTCGATAACGACAGCAAGGCACGCGTCTTCGATGCGCTGGCCAGGCGCTGGTTCGCCAGCGCCGACCAGCTGGCGGTAGACACGGGCCTGTCGCGCCTCGTGGTCGAACGCGCATTGGCGCTGTACACCCAGGCCGGCCGCGTCATCTACGACCTGACGCAGCGCGTCTACCGCCTGCGCGAACTGACGCGCGAACCGCTGGCGCTGGACGACCTGCGCTTTGCCAGCGAGGCGGAAAGCGAAGCCTGGACCCTGGTCGTGTTGCATGCAGTGACGGTGCAGCGGCGCCTGGACTACCCGGATGGCAGCATGTATGTGGAAGGCACGGCGCGCAGCGCCGGCCACCAGTATCACACTTACCTTCGACTCGACGCCGACCTGCGCATTGCCGACGGTGGCTGCCAGTGCGAGCATTTCATACGCAACCGCCTGCGCCAGGGACCATGCGCGCATATCCTTGCACTGCGCCTGATGCAGGGCCAGGCCCAAGGCCAGGACGGCGAGCAGGGGCAGGCCGCATGAGCGGGAACCTCACCACGCATCATCAAGAAACGGACGCCGACGCAATGCTTGAGGCCACCCCATTTACGCTGCTATACTCGACCGCGCAAGCATGGCGGGATGGCTCTTGCAACCCGGACGGCGGATCGCCGTCCTCGTATCCTGCTCTCCCCATGCGTCACTGGCCCGCTCTTCACTGGGCCGGACCAGCCCGGGTAGCGCGAGTCGGTGTGAATTCCATGAATTACATCAGCGCTACCCGGGCGGTCCGGCTACGAGTTGAGCGGTCCAGTCCTGCCGGCCCTTCGATGACGGTCCCGCCATGCTTGCGCCCCCCGTTCGTGCACGTGCCAGGGGTGGCCCGATGAGCGCCAATCCTGTGCCTTCCCCTGCTCCTTCCATGACCCGCCAAGAATTGTACGAACGCGTGCGGGCTTCCTCGCGCGAGGAAGTTACGCTGGCCGAAATGCAGCGCCTGGGCTTCTGGCCCGCCAACGACCCCGGCCTGGCTGCGGCGGAAGAACTGATCCGGCGCGAAGCGGAACTGAGCCAGGCGCTGCGCGCCTTGGGTACCGACGTGCGCATCGCCGAAGATCCGGTGCTGGCGCTGAAAGCGATGCGCAAGGAACGCATGGCCAAGGCGCGAGCCAGGCGCGAAGAGACCAGGCAACGGCGTGCGCGCGAACGCTTCGAGCGGGCCAGTGCCTGGCATCGCCGCCAGGCATGCGAAATCCTGTACCTGGGCGAAGGCGTCTCGGCGGGGCTTAACGAATCACGCAGCAACGTCGACAAGCTGGCACGCGCTGCGCTGCCGGCCCTGGACGACGCCCAGGACCTGGCGCGGGCGATGGGCCTGACGCTGCAGGAGCTGCGTTTCCTGGCCTTCGACCGGCGCGTTTCCCGCATCACCCACTACCGCCGCTTCGCGCTGCCGAAGAAGACCGGCGGCGAGCGCATCATCTCGGCGCCGATGCCGCGCCTGAAACGGGCCCAGTACTGGGTACTGGACAAGCTGCTGGCGCACGCCCCCGTTCACCCGGCGGCGCATGGCTTCCTGCGCGGGCGCTCGATCGTCAGCAATGCCGCGCCCCACGTGGGCCAGGCTGTCGTCATCAATCTCGACCTGAAGGACTTCTTCCCGTCGATCGGCATGCCACGCATCCGGGGCGTGTTCACGCAGCTGGGCTACAGCAAGCAGGTCGCTACCACGCTGGCCCTGCTGTGCACCGAGGCGGCCACGGAAGAAGTGAGCGTGGACGGCGAGACCTTCCACGTGGCGCATGGCCCGCGCGTGCTGCCGCAGGGAGCACCCAGCAGTCCGGCGCTGACGAACCTGCTGTGCCGCCGCCTCGATGCGCGCCTGCAGGGCGCGGCGGCGAAACTGGGCTTCGCCTACACCCGCTATGCGGACGACCTGACCTTCTCCGGTGGCGAGGCCACTCGCAAGCTGGCCGGCAAGCTGCTGTGGCGGGTCAAGCAGATCGTCATCGACGAGGGCTTTACGCCGCACCCGGACAAGCAGCACGTGATGCGCGACTCCCAGCGGCAGAGCGTGACAGGCCTCGTCGTCAACGCCAAGCCTTCGCTGGAACGGGACACCTTGCGGCGCTTTCGCGCCACCTTGTTCCAGGTGGAGAAGGACGGTCCGGACGGCAAGGCGTGGAACGGCAACACCAATGTACTGGCGGCGCTGGAAGGCTATGCCAACTTCGTGAGAATGGTCGATCCGGCAAAGGGCACGCCACTGCTGGCGCGGGTGCGTGCGGCGCGCGAGCGCTGGACCGGCGTACCGCAGGCCCACCGCGCGCCGTCGCTGTCCAAGCGGAGCAGCGACTTCCGTGCCTTGTCGGCCCAGGGCAAGGCGCCTTGGGAAGGTTTCTGGCAAGCTGCGGCTCCCCCTCCGCCTGAACTGGAGCGGACGGCCGAGCAACTGGCACAGGATAAGAAAGCGGCACGGCGGCAGCGACCTGCCTCGCCGGCGGCGGAACCGTCCGGCGACTTGGGTGTGGTCGACGTGCCGGCCACACCGGGTCTTCCACCCGTGCCGTGGAGTGCGATTGGCGTGCAGCTTGGCCTGGCGCTTGCGTATGGTATTGACCAGGGCAAGCTGCTGCCGCTGGCGTTTACGGTGGGGTTGGCATTCATGGCCTGGCGTGACCGCGATCCGCATTGGCTGCGCTTCGGCGGCGTGATCGTGCTTATGGTGCTGCTGTCGGTATTACGGTAACGAGCTGCCGGCTGCCTGCGGGCGTGAGGTCGAACCGCACCGGCAGGAAGCGTGCGATGACTTCCGCATTGGTGCTCATGTGATCCGACACGGCGGCGCTGGTAAAACTGCCGCCGCCCGCCAGGGCCAGCGGCAGCATCAGCTGGTCGGCCAGGTGCTCGCCGGCCGCCCCATCCTGTGCCAGGAAGGCTTGCGCCTGCCGCACGGCCTGCCTTGCCACGTCTTCGGCCGTGACGAGTTTTTCACCGAAGGCGGCAATCACCTCCGTCACGTGTTCGTACACGAACGTCAGCAGCAACGCATTGCCCGGCCCCTGGTCGGCCGGTAATCCGCGTATATGCAGCTGCGCAGGCTCGAACCCCAGCAGCTCACGCACCGTGTCCAGCTCGCGCTGGGCCACGCCATGGCGGACTGCCGCCACCACCGACTCCGCGTACGATTCGACAAGCGCGCCCCGCTCCACCACGTCGATGGGATGCAGGCGCGCACATGGCTGCACCGCTGCGGCCAGCACGCCGCCGCCGGCCGGATAGAAGCCGGAGCGCAGCAATTCCAGTTCCACCCTGCCGCCCATCTTCGCCAGCAGCGGCAGCCAGGCGCGCTGCAGGAACTGGGCCGGCGGCGCCATCGGGTTATGGGTGCCGCCGCTGATGCGCAAGGTCGATGGCCCTTGCGCATACAGCAACGCCGGCAGCACCGTTTGCAACAGCAGGGTGCAGCTGCCGGCCGAGCCGATGGCGAATTCGTAGTCGCCTGCACGCAGCGTACCGGGCGCGAAGGTCAGCGCATGCGAACCCAGTTCAGCGCCTGTCACGTCGGCGCCGCTCACTGCGGCCGCCGCCCGCACGGCCGCCAGGTGCTGGCGCATCAGCCCGGGCCTGGAGCGGTTGGCCCGCACGTTGACGATGCCGAAGGGCTGGCCGGTGATCATCGACAGGGTCAAGGCGCTGCGCAGCACCTGGCCGCCGCCTTCGCCGTGCGCGCCATCGAGTTCGATCATGTTCTTCCTGTTTTCCATGGCCTTCACTTCTAGCCTTTCACGCAGACCACCTGTTTCAGCGTGTGCACCACCTCAACCAGGTCGCGCTGCGCATGCATGACGGCGTCGATGTCCTTGTAGGCCATCGGGATTTCGTCGATCACCTGCTCGTCCTTGCGGCACTCGACACCCTCGGTGGCGCGCACCTGGTCGGCCAAGGTGTAGCGGCGCTTGGCCTCGGTGCGGCTCATGGTGCGGCCGGCGCCGTGGCTGCAGCTGTTGAAGCTTTCCGGATTGCCCTTGCCGCGTACGATGAAGCTCTTCGCGCCCATCGAACCCGGGATGATCCCCAGCTCGCCCGGCCTGGCCGACACGGCGCCCTTCCTCGTGACCATCACGTCCTTGCCGAAGTGGGTTTCCTTCTGCACGTAGTTGTGATGACAGTTCACCGCCTCGACGTGGGTGGAGAACGGCTTGGTGATCACCGTGCGCACGGCGGCGATCAGGTTCTGCATCATCACCTCGCGGTTGAGCCGCGCGAACTGCTGGGCCCAGCCGACCGCCTGCACGTAATCGTCGTAATGCTCGGTGCCTTCGGACAGATAGGCCAGGTCCTGGTCCGGCAGGTTGATGAAGTGGCGCCGCATGTCCTGTTTTGCTACTTCGATGAAATGCGTGCCGATGACGTTGCCCACGCCGCGCGAGCCGGAGTGCAGCATGAACCAGACGGCGCCTTCCTCGTCCAGGCACACTTCGACGAAGTGGTTACCGCTGCCAAGCGTTCCCAGGTGGCGGTGGTTGTTCGAGTGGCGCAGGCGCGGCGTCTTCGCGCAGATCACGTCGAATTCATCCTTCAAGGTGGTCCATGCCGCATCCACCGCCGACGGTGTGTCGTGCCACGAGCCTTCGTCGCGGCCCTTGAAGCCGCGCGTCTTCGGCGAGATACCGTGCGGGATGGCCCGTTCGATGGCGTTGCGCAGCTTGGCCAGGCTGTCCGGCAGGTCATTTGCCGTCAGGGTCGTCTTCGCTGCCATCATGCCGCAGCCGATATCGACGCCGACGGCAGCCGGGATGATGGCGCCCAGGGTTGGCACCACGCTGCCGATGGTGGAGCCCTTACCGAGGTGCACGTCCGGCATCACGGCAATGTGCTTGTAGATGAAGGGCATGCGCGCCGTATTGGTCAGCTGGGCGCGGGCGGCGTCTTCCACCGGCACGCCGCGCGTCCACATTTTCACCGGCCGTCCGGCCTCCACGTTCATCACGTCGTATTCTGCGTTTTTCATGTTTTGCTTTCGTTCTTCCTATGGGTGATGCCAGGTTCGCCCCGCTTCGATGCAAGCCAGGCGGATATTCTGGCGTCGTTATCCATCTATATTGCAAAGGCTGTGCCAGGTGATAGTCGCTCAGCTGCCTAGTGTTCAACCAACTGATTTTATTAACTATTTTCTGGCCTTGCGGGTGACCTGATTCCGTTGCACCCCGCAGGCACGCGTGATAAATTATCCTTTCATATAAATATTTATCTAGATGAAAAACAAACGTACCGTCGTCATCGGCTTTATCGGCACCCAGCTGGACAATCGGACGGGTACCGCAAGGTGGGAAAAGTGGCGTCCCACTGTCGCCCTGGCGCAGCAGCCGGATGTGCTGGTTCACCGTTTCGATATCCTGTTCAGCGGAACCGCGGGAAGGCTCGTTCATGATGTTGGCGCGGATATCGCCAAGGTGTCGCCTGAAACGACCGTGGTGCCGCATGAGCTGCCAATTGCCGACGCGTGGGATTTCGAGCTGGTGTATGCGGCGCTGTTCGACTTCGCCAGGAATTATCCATTCGATACGGACCGCGAGGATTACTGGATCCATATTACGACCGGCAGCCACGTCGCGCAGATCTGCCTGTTTTTACTGACCGAAGCGCGCTTTTTTCCGGGGCGCCTGGTGCAAACGTCGCCACCGCGGCGACAAGGCAGCAGCGATCCGGGTTCGTTTGCGCTGATCGACCTGGACCTGTCGCGCTATGACCAGATTGCCCAGCGTTTTACCCGCGAGCAGGCAGAAGGCGTGGCCTTCCTCAAATCCGGGATCGCGACGCGCAATCCCCAGTTCAATGGCCTGATCGACGAAATCGAACGGGTCGCCATTCGTTCGAAAGCCCCCATGCTGCTGATGGGCCCCACGGGCGCCGGCAAATCATTCCTGGCACGACGCATTTACGACCTGAAAAAAGCACGGCACCAGCTGGAAGGACGGTTCGTCGAGATTAATTGCGCCACTTTGCATGGCGATGGCGCAGCGTCGACGCTGTTCGGACACGTCAAGGGTTCGTTCACCGGCGCCAGCGCCGACCGTCCTGGCTTGCTGCGTAGTGCACACCGGGGATTGCTGTTTCTCGATGAAATCGGGGAATTGGGTTTAGACGAGCAGGCCATGCTGCTCAAGGCCGTTGAGGAAAAGCGCTTCCTGCCGGTCGGCAGCGATAATGAAGTCCAAAGTGACTTCCAGCTGATCGCCGGCACGAACCGGGACCTGGGTCACGAGGTGGCGGCCGGCCGCTTCCGCGAGGATTTATATGCCCGCATTAATCTGTGGACGTATCAATTGCCCGGATTGGCGGACCGCCCCGAGGATATCGAACCGAACCTGGCGTATTTGCTGACGCAGTTCGGCCACGAAAACGGCCAGATGGTCAGGTTTAATAAAGAGGCACGCGAACGTTTCATGCAATTTGCGGTATCGCCGCAGGCAGCGTGGCGAGGCAATTTCCGCGACCTGGCTGCGTCGGTAACGCGCATGGCCATCCTGGCGGAAAACGGCACCGTCACGGAAGCGGTGGTCGCCCAAGAGCTGGGGCGCCTGCAGGCCTTGTGGCGGCCGATCGCAACGAATGCGGCGCACGAAGCTGTCGATCTGGAGACCGTGCTGGGTAACGAGGTAGCAGGACAGCTCGACACCTTCGACACGATGCAGCTGCGCAGCGTCATCGCCGTGTGCAGGAAATCGCGCTCACTGTCCGATGCGGGCCGCAAGCTCTACAACGTGTCGCGCGAAGCCAAGGCCAAGCCCAACGACGCCGACCGGCTGAAGAAGTACCTGGCGAGGTTTGGGCTGGAGTGGGCGGATGTGTGCTGAGACGCCCTGCGACTCTTCGCCTGATGGGAGGTAGGCACACTGCCTGGTCTTAGGCGCCGAGTTGCGGGAACCACCCGACCGTGGCCTGCCGCCGCAGTCAGGTCCGCCCAAATCGGGCGGAGGCAAAACCGGGCAATACGTGGCTGGCAAGTGAGCGGCCTTGAATACAAAAAAACCCGGACAAGATTACTGGAAGGAGGGCAAAGCCGGGCAATGCCTGGCTGGCGATTGAGCAGCTACCAATGCAAAAATCCCCCAACAACACGCGCTGTTGGGAGCGAAGGCACGCAACGCCTGGCTGAGCATTGCCACTGAATGCAAAAACCCCTGGACCAGTTCACTGTACGGGGGGGCAAAGCCGGGCAATGCCTGACTGGCGATTGAGTACTCGGAAATGCAAAAAACCCCTGCTGGCGTTAGCCAACAGGGGTTTCTCTATATAACAGCCTGACGATAACCTACTTTCACACTGGTTGCAGCACTATCAT
>NZ_WNKZ01000116.1 GCF_009720835.1 Pseudoduganella buxea | reverse complement strand
CCTGCGCCATCGCCCCAGGTCCGCCCCGCGCTGGCCGACGCGCTGGCCGAACTGCGGCGTGCGGCCGAGCGGCCGTACTACGACGCCCAGGCCGATGCGGTGGCGCGCGCGGCATATTACGGCGACCTGGCCTTGCCTGCCGATGCCGCCGCCGCCCATGGCGCCCTGCATGCGCTGCTGGAGAGCACGCACACGAGCCAGCCCCGCTACAGCCCGTCGCAGCACCTGTATCCCTGGGTCGACCTGCGCCACACGCGCGGCGGCGACGACGATATCGTCAGCATCTATTCCAGCCGGACCTTCAGCGCCCGCGCATTGATCGAAACGGATTTTGCCATCGACGAGCAGCGGCAGCGCATGCGCGCCGCCATCGTCCGGCCCAGCATTGGGGCGGCCGAGGCCCTGCCGGTGGACGACGACTTCCTCGAAGCGGCCTTGCCCTACAACTGCGAGCACGTGGTGCCGCAGTCATGGTTCGGCAAGCGCGAGCCGATGCGGGGCGACCTGCATCACCTGTTCGCCTGCGAAGTGGACTGCAACAGCTTCCGTGGCAATACGCCGTACTTCGATTTCGCCGATTTCAATGAAGTGATCCGCAGCGACTGCGGCAAGCGCGAACCGGGCAGGTTCGAGCCGGGCAGCGGCAAGGGCGCCGTGGCGCGCGCCACCTTGTACTTCCTGCTGCGCTATCCGGGCCTGATCGACCGGCGTGCCGGCGAATACACGGCGGACCGCATCGCCACCCTGGTGGCCTGGCACAAGGCGGACCCGGTGACGGAATACGAACACCACCGCAACGCCGCCATCTTCGAGAAGCAGGGCAACCGCAACCCGCTGATCGACTTTCCGGACTGGGCGGACCGGATCGACTTCACGCGCGGGCTGGGTGGCTGAACCGCCGGGCGCGCGCCTGCCGGCCTAAGCTCAAGGCGCTTTGCCCCGCTCGCAAGGAACTTGTTGGCTCGACCATTGTCATACCGTCAGTTGGCATCTACCAAGACGGAGGCGAGCGCGCGCCATGCCGGGCGCGGCGGGCCGACACGCGGTATGGCTGCCCCTGCTGGTCCAGGGCAAGTACACGGTCGAGATGCCGTCGCGCATGCGCGTGTTCGGTGGCGATTTCACGTTCGAGCGCGACCGGCCCGGCCAGCCGTGGCGCATGGCGGCGAACTTCGGCGCGGAGATCGAGCGGGCCAGCAAGCCCGGGGCAGGGCTGACGGACAGCCCGGTGACCTTGTCCGGAACGCAAGCAGGTGTTGTAAAATGAGCAATTCACTTGCCCGCACGCCCGATGAACGATACTTCTTCCGCCATGCACTTCGATGGCCTCCTCGCCGCCGGCATCATCACGCCGGCCCAGCACCTGACGGCCCTGACCCATGCCAGCGCCTATGAACTGTCGGGCAAGCCGGGCCTGGTCGACCATCTGGTCTGGCTGATCCGCCGCGACATCGTCGACGAAGACGAGCTGCTGGAAGCGGGCGAGCGGTCGGCAGAACGCTGCACGCCCGAAGACGCATCCCGCTACAACGAGGCGATCGATACGGCGTTGGAACTTTGCCTGAACGATGCGGAGAAAGCGGGCCTGGCCAAGCTGGCCGGGGCCGGGGTCATCACGCAGGATGAGTGCCGGCGCGCGCTGGCCGCCATCAAGCCCGATGAAATGGTATTGGCCGGCAAAGGCGGGCTGCTGTCGTGGATGCAGGAGCAGGGCGTGATCGATGCGAAGCGGCTGCGGGCGATCCGCAAGGCGGTCGCCGCCGATCCGAAGCGTGCCGCCGCGCTGGCGCAGGTCAACGCTACCATCAGCATTCTGATCATTACCGAGCCGTCCGCCGCCCGGCCGTGGCTGGGGCTGGGCGTGGTCGTGCTGCTCGCCGCCGGGATCGCCTGGCTGCTGCTGCGGCCCGCGGCCGTCCCCGAGTGCACCGAAGGCGGCACCCGGCGCAGCATCGAGCAGCTGTTCCTCGGCGCCAGCCTGGAGCACATCGACCGGATGAAGCCGGACCAGCCCATTCCAACGCCGAAGGTGGAAGGCTTGAGCGAAGTGGGCTACGCCAGTGCCGCGCGGGTGCGTGCCTGCAAGGCCACCGTGCACCTTGGCGGCAAGGAGACGCCATACACCTTCACCATCGCGCCAGCACCCGAGGGCAAGAAGGGTTTCGTCATGACGGGCGCCAACGCCGCCATCCTCGCGGCCCGCTTCGGCAATATCGACGGGGATGGCAACTTCGGCAACAAGGCCGAGCCGGTGGGCCGCGCCGAAGTGGAGCGCGCGTTCCGGGCGGGCGTCGATGCGGGCTTGTCGAACTACGGCGCCGCGCCGGCGACCCCGGGTTTCGACGTGAACAGTGCCGTGCGCCGCAAGTTCGGCTTGTCGTATGACGCGCCGGAACGCACGCGCGAAATCGCCGAAGTGGAACCGCTGGCGCCTTGCCGCGCCATCGACGGCGGCAAGGCCTACAGCTGCCGCCTGCTGGTGGAGCGCAACGATCCCGTCATGGCGGCGCTGGGCGGTGAATCGGGTACGCTGCTCGATGCCGAGTTCACCTTCGAACGGGAAGGCGCGGCCGGGCCGTGGCGCACGGCTGCGGCCTTCCAGACCGAACTTGCCTATGCGATCGCTGCGGCGCGCACGAAAGCCGTGCAGCAGTGACGGCACCACTGCGCGACGCCCACCTGGCCACGTTGCAGGCGGCCGGCGTCGTTTTTGCAGCGGATGCGGCACTGGCCCATCCAGCGTGGCAGGCGCTGGCGGACGACGCGGCACCTGGCGCGTGCCGGGCCTGGCTGGCTACGGCCTGCATCGATGACGCCGGGCTGCTGCGCACATCGCGCCACATCGACGCTTCCAGCAGGATCAAGGACCGCGCGAGGCTGCGCGCCGCCGTCGAGGAGGCCCTGTTCCTGTTGGCCAGCGGCCCGGAGCGCCCGGCGCAAGACGATCTGTATCCGGCCAGCGAAGGCTGGGGAACGCCCGGCAAGCCGGCACCGGTGGTGGGGGAGATCACGCAGCTCTTCCGCACAGGCTATCCCCGCTATCCCTCCAGCACGCGCCTGCGCGCCTGCCGGGCTCCGATCCACGTCGGCGGCACCGCCGTCAAGGATCACAAGGGCAGGGAGACCGTCTATGTCTTCACCATCGAACGCACTCGCTATGCGTGGAGCGGCTTCACGATGACCGACGACGAGAAACCCGCGCTGCCGCGCGTGTACGATCCGGCCCTCGATGACCCGGGGGCGCCGCTGGGCCATGACGCGCTGGAACGAAGCTTCCGGGCCGCATCGCGGCCATCGCCCCGGGCAGCCGGTTCGCGACCTTTATCGCGGCGCCCGAGCGCGCCACGCAGCGGGCCAGGGAGCGGGGCAGCGAGGCCACGGCGGCAGGGTTTGCGGTCCTGGAGGGCGTGCACGACGGCGTCGGCCGGATCGAAGCCGTCGGCCCCTGCACGGGGCGCTCCGCCCTCGGTCCATATCGCTGCTTGCGCTTCGAGCAATTCGCGCCGATGTCGATGGCCCTGCGCGGCACTGGCGCTGTCGCGGTCGAGGGCGAATTCACCTTTGTCCGTGGCGGCGGCCCCACGGGCTGGCGGGTGACGGACAAATTTGCCGACCCGGTGTACCCGGCCATGGCGCAATCGAACGCCAGCGCGCGGCAACGAAGGCGCGCTGGCGTGCGCCGTCGAGCCGGAAGGCACGCCCGTCTGTCGGAAACGGCCGTTTCCGAAGTGGAAAGACGCCAATACAACAGAATCCGGTCGTCGTACAACGATGCTTCACGGAATTTAAATTTCTCTTATAGAATATCGCTGCCGGCCACCTCGTCTCCGTTCGCCGGCGCATACGCGGCCCCACCCCCGCCGTTTTTCTGCCCGCATGTGGTGAGGAACGGTAATGGCTGGACAAAACAACTTTAATGACGAGACCCGGGTCCGGGCCTTGCGCGCGCTGCACCTGCTCGATACCCCGGCCGAGGAGCGCTTCGACCGCTTCACCCGGCTGGCGGCGGCCGCCTTCGACGTGCCCATCGCCCTGATCTCGCTGGTGGACGAGCGGCGCCAGTGGTTCAAGTCGCGCCACGGCCTGGACGCCTGCGAGACACCCCGGTCCATCGCCTTCTGCAGCCATGCGGTGGCGCTGGACAGCCAGCTGGTGGTGCCTGACGCCCGCCTCGACACCCGCTTCCAGGACAATCCCCTCGTGACCGGCGGGCCGTGCGTGCGCTTCTACGCGGGGCATCCGATCCACAGCGTCGACGGCCAGCCGATCGGCACACTGTGCGTCATCGACACGGCGCCCCGGGCCTTCGACGCCGGCGCCCAGCGCATGCTGCGCGACCTGGCGGCCATGGTGCACGACGAAATCAACCGGCATGTGCTGGTAGCCGCGCGCGACGGCGCCCAGGCGGCGCTGGCCGACCTGAACGCGCACCTCGAAGCGCGGGTGCTGGAGCGCACGCGCCAGCTGAACGAGAAGAACGAACTTCTGCTGCGCGAGATCCGGCACCGCGAGGCGGTGGAACTGAGCCTGCGGCACAACAAGCAGCGCGTGCGCAATATCATCGAGACGTCGATGGCGGCCTTTGTCGGCGTCGACGCCGACGGCCAGATCACGGAATGGAACCCGGCGGCGCAGAAGCTGTTCGGCTGGACCCAGGCCGAGGCGCTGGGCAACGACATGGAAGCGCTGATCATCCCGCCGCGCATGCGCAGCGCGCACGCCAGCGGCATGGCGCGCTTCCTTGCCACCGGCGAGGCGAAGATCTGCAACCAGCGTGTCGAACTGCCGGCCCTGACGCGCGACGGCGGCGAGCGCATCGTCGAGATGTCGATCAATTCCTTCGAGGTGGACGGCAAGGTTTTCCTGGCCGCCTTCATGCAGGACGTGTCGGAGCGGGTGGCGGCCCAGCATGCGCTGCGCGACAAGGAACGCCTGCTCGACGCCATCCTGGAGTCGGTCGACGTCGGCGTCATCGCCTGCGACGCGGCCGGCCGCATCACGCTGGTCAATCGCGCCGCGCGCAAGCTGCATGGTGCCCAGGCCTCGGCCGATGCCGAGCCGGCCGTGACGGCGGCGCAAACCGTGCTGCCCGAGGCGCGCACGCCGCTGCGGCGCGCGCTGGCCGGCGAGGTCGTGGCGAACATGTCGCTGCAGGTGCAGGTACCCGATGCGCGCTCGCGCATGGTGCTGGCCAGCGGCCGACCCATGAAGGGCAGTGCCGGGGAGCTGCTGGGTGCCGTGCTGGGCCTGAAGGATGTCACGGAGCTGGCCGAGTCGCGCACCCGCATCCTGGAAAACGAGGAACGACTGCGCACCATCGCCGACCACGTGCCCGCGATGATCGCCTATATCGGCACGGACCTGCGCTACCAGTTCGCCAACCAGCGTTATGCGGACTGGCTCGGCCTCGATCCGGCGGCGATGGTGGGCCGGACGGTGGAGCAGGCCCTGGGGCCCGCCTTCCTCGAAGAGCGGCACGCGTCGCTGGTGGCCTGCATGGCCGGCCGCACGTCCGAAGCCGAGAGCGAGGTGCGCCACGCCGGCCACGTCCGGCTGATCCGCTCGACCTATATTCCCCACGTGCGCGACGGCGAGGTGCGCGGCGGCTACGTGTTCTCCACCGACGCGACCGCGGCGCGCCAGCACGAGCGGCAGCTCCATGGGCTGGCCCATACCGATCACCTCACCGGCCTGCCGAACCGGCGCGCCTACGAGGAGCGCCTGGTGCAGGCCATCGACCGGGCCCACCGCAACGGCAGCCCGCTGGCGCTGGTGTACCTCGACGTGGACCACTTCAAGCAGATCAACGACACCTTGGGCCACGCCGCCGGCGACATCGTGCTGCGCGAGTTCGGCCAGCGGCTGGCCGCCACGGTGCGCGTGACGGACGCGGTGGCGCGCCTGGCCGGCGACGAGTTCGTGATCGTGCTGGAGCAGGTGCATTCGGCCCTCGAATGCGAGTCGATCGGGCGCAAGCTGCTCGATGCGATCCGTCCCATCTTCTTCGTCGATGGGCGCATCCTGCCCGTAACGACCAGCATCGGCATCGCCTGGAGCGCGCGCCCGGACAAGCGCGGGCTGGCCGAGGGTGCCGACCGGGCCCTGTACGGCGCCAAGGCGGCCGGGCGCGACACGGCCTGCGTGGAGACGGTCGGCGGGGACGAAACCCTGTCCGGCGAGGGCAAACAGGAGTAAGGTATCAGGCCTCGATGACGACGATCAGGAGGGGCCATGTTGCGTCGTATTCTTGTGTGCCTGGCCGTGCTGGCCGGCACCGTTCCCGCTCCGGCGGCCGTTGCGCAGGAAGACGAAGGGGCGCTGTGGCGCCGGCTGCAGGCCGGCGGCCATGTGCTGGTGATCCGCCATGCCGCCACCGACCCCGGGGTGGGCGATCCACCCGGCTTCACGCTGGCGGACTGCGCCTCGCAGCGCAACCTGTCCGCCGCCGGCCGCGCCGATGCCCAGGCGCTGGGCGCGGCCTTCAAGCGCCACCGGGTGCCCGTCGGACAGGTGCTGTCGAGCCGCTGGTGCCGCTGCATCGACACGGCGCGGCTGGCCTTCGGCCGGGTCGAGACGGCGCCGATGCTCGACTCCGGCATGGCCGACGATGATACGGCGCGCCAGCGCAAGCTGGCCAGCCTGCGCGCCGCCGTGGCGGCATACCGCGGCGGTGCCAACCTGGTGCTCGTGACGCACGACGTGAATATCCGCGCGCTGACGGGCGACCGGCTGGCCCAGGGCGAGATGGTGGTGGCAACGCCGAAGGGCGACGGCAGCCTGGCCGTCGTCGGCCGCCTGGGCGTGCCGCGCAGCGAGGACGCGGCCAGGTCGATGTAGCCGCTCCCGGGTCAGTTGCAGCAATGCTATGATTCCGGCCTCAGCAAGGGAGGGGCCGGATCGCGATGCATGAGTTCTACAACAGGGCGCTGGTGCGTGGCCTGGGCCTGCTGGCGGCCAGCCTCGCGCTGGCGTGGGCTTGTGTCGGGTGGAGCCAGCCGCGCCAGGCGCTGCTGCCCGCCGCCGGCCTGCCATGGCGCCTGGCGGCCAGTTCGGACGGAGAGGCGGGCAGCCGGACGGCGATCCGCGTGCGTCACGAAGCAAACGCAGTGCGGGCGGACTTTCGCATCGCCACGGACCCGAGGCCGAACCGTCATCCGTTCGCGGCGGCCGACCTGGTTTTCACGGGCGCGGACGGCAGGGACGTGCTGGCCGACCTGTCGCGCCACACGTCGCTGACCCTGCGGGTGCGCTGCAGCCCCGCCAATATCCTGACCCTGGGCCTGCCCACCTTCGATGCGGCCGTCTCCCGCCCCGGCGAACTGCTGACCTACCGCACCCCGGCCGCCTTCTTCGCCTGCAACGAGACGCCGTCGCGCGTGACCATCGACCTGACCCGGCTGGAAACCCCGCAATGGTGGTTCGACATGTTCAAGCTCGACCTGTCGCGCCAGGCCTATACCCTGGACCGGGTCGCCAAGCTATACGTCGGCACGACCTTCCAGAGCCCGCGCGATATCGCTTCGACGGTGGAGTTGGGCGACATCGTGCTGCATGGCCGCGATGAACGCTATCTATGGTTACTGGGTATTTTATTGACGGGCGGCTGGAGCATTTATGCCTTGTGGTTTTTCCGGGCCCACGCCGCCGCCCTGGTGCGCGATGTGCAGCAGAAGCTGCACAAGGACCGGCCCCTGCAGGCATACCAGCAACTTGCGCTGGAACCTCAAAGGGATCGGGAAAAGGCGGCCATCCTGCGCCATATCGCCACCCATTATGCCGACGCGGCCCTCGATATGGAAAAGGTGGTGCAGGCCACGGGCAGCAATCGCAACAAGGTCAACGATATATTGAAAGCCGAGCTGGGTTTCACATTCACGGCCTACGTGAATAAACTGCGCCTGACGGAAGCGGCGCGGCTGCTGGCCGAAAAAAGCACCGCCACCGTGGCGGAAATCGCCTATGCCGTCGGCTACGGCAATATCTCGTATTTCAACCGCCTGTTCAAGGAAGAATACGGCTGCACGCCGAAAGCCTTCCGCGAGGCCGCCGGGACCACCGTCCAGGCAGACTGATACTGGCGCCACGAAGGCTTGCACAAACCGCATGCTGCCAGGGTTTTCACGGGAATCGCTAGGTCGCGCCCCGCAGCGGATCTATCCTGCCCGACGGGGGCCGGCTGCCGCCGGCCATGTCGGTCATACTTCCTGGGAAAATCTGATGGTCCTGAAAAAAGCGGCGGCATTGGCCGCACTCCTTGTCTTGTCATTTGCCGCCGTGGCGTCCGAACGCAATATCGATGTGGATTTGCGGCGGGTAGCGGGCCCATTGGACCGTGGTTTCAATTTCGCCGTCGGCGCCGGCCGCGCCAATGAAGGGCTGCGGGCCGACTGGCAGGCCCAATTGGCCGAGATTCGCCGCGACGCCGGGTTTCGATATATCCGCATGCATGGTTTGTTAAGCGACGACATGGGTGTGTACCGGGTCGATGCGCAAGGCAATGAGCACTATAATTTCCAGTATATCGATGCGCTGGTCGATAATCTGCTGCAGATCGGTATCAGGCCTTTCGTCGAATTGGGTTTCATGCCCTCGGCCATGGCCAGCGGCGATAAAACTATCTTTTGGTGGCGCGGCAATGTCACGCCGCCGCGCGATTATGCGAAATGGGAAAGGCTGATCGAGGCGCTGGCCCGGCATTGGACGGCGCGTTATGGCCAGGCCGAAGTGGCGAGCTGGTATTTCGAAGTGTGGAACGAACCGAACCTGGACGGCTTCTGGGCCGGCACCCAGGCCGAGTATTTCAAGCTGTACGAGCATGCGGCCCGCGCCATCAAGCGTGTCAGCCCCCGCTACCAGGTGGGCGGCCCGGCCACGGCGGGCGCCGCGTGGATCCCCGAGATGATCGCCCACGCCACGGCCAACGGCGTACCGCTCGATTTCGTCAGCACCCACACTTATGGCGTCAACCAGGGCTTCCTGGACGAATACGGCACCACCGGCACGGTGCTCAGCACGGACGGTGGCGCCATCAGCGCCGACGTGCACAGGAACCGGCGCGAAATCGCCGCCTCCGCCAAACCGGGCCTGCCGCTGCATTACACGGAGTGGAGCAGCTCCTATACTCCGGCCGATCCCACCCACGACAGCTACCACCAGGCCGCGTACATCCTGCAGAAGCTGCGCCAGGTGGGCGGCGCGGCGCAGTCGATGTCGTACTGGGTGTTTACCGACATCTTCGAGGAGGCCGGCCCCCGCTTCGAAGCCTTCCACGGCGGCTTCGGCCTGATGAACACGCAGGGCATCAAGAAGCCGGCCTACTTTGCCTACCAGTTCCTGAACGCGCTTGCGCCGACGGAACTGGAGAATGGCGACAGCCAGTCCGTGGCGACGACGGACGGCAAGGGCAATGCCCGCGTGCTGCTGTGGGATTACAGCCATACCTTGCCGGCCGGTGTCAACAACCAGCAGTACTTCATCCGCGACCTGCCGCCTGCCGCCAAGGGCGACGCCAGGGTGCGGTTGCGGGGCCTGGCGCCGGGCGCCTACACGCTGACCCTGTCCCAGGTGGGCTATCGCCGCAACGATGCTTTCACGGCCTATATCGACATGGGCTCGCCCAGGCAGCTGACGCGCGCCCAGGTGACGTCCCTGAAGGCGATGGCGACGGGCGCGCCGTCCTTGCGGCGCACGGTGCGCGTGGGAGCGGACGGCGCTTTTGACTACCGGCTGCCGCTGCGGCAGAACGATGTCTTTCTGGTGCAGCTGGAGCGGCGCAGGTAGGCCCTGGCGGGCGTGGCGCCGTCTCTGCTACCATCGGCCCGTTCAGTCCAGCAATCTTTACTATGTGTGTCAACTACGTGACGGTCAAGCGCGGCTCGATGGCCCGCTTCGGCGCGCCGGAACCCCAGGGCGAATGGGAGCCGGAGGTGTGGCAGGACTATGCCGCCCCCATCGTCGTCGCCGACCGCCAGGGACGGCGCCACAGCCTGCTGGCCAGCTACGGCATGGTGCCCCAGCACCGGCTGCCGGCCGGTTCGGCGTTTTCGACGATGAATGCCCGCGCCGAGACGGTGGCCCAGTTGCGCAGCTACCGCGAGGCGTGGGCATCCGGCCAGCTTTGCCTGGTGCCGATGGCGCATTATTTCGAGCCGAACTACGAGAGCGGCCGCCATGTGCGCTGGGCCATCGGCATGGCCGACGAGGCGCCGTTTGCCGTGGCGGGCTTGTGGCGTGCGTGGGCCGGGCCGGACGGACGCAAGGTCTGCTCGTTTACCCAGCTGACGGTGAACGCCGACGAGCACCCCTTGCTGCGGCGCTTTCACCGGCCCGGCGACGAAAAACGTTCGCTCGTCATCGTCGCCCCGGACGATTACGCGCGCTGGCTGGCGTGCCGCGATCCTCTGCGGGCGCGGGCCATGCTGCGGCTCACCCCGGCGGCGCAGCTGCACGCCTTCGCCGCGCCGCCGGGCGGGCAGGACGACCCGCAGGCAGCGCTGTTCTGAGCGCCGTTGCCGCCGGCCGACGGTGACGACAAAGCATTACAACGGCGCCGCGCCCAGCCCCCATACTGGAAGCCGACCGTGTTGAAGGAGATAGCCATGCCAGCGAAAATCCTGTGGGTAGTCAATTACGACGATGTGCACGACTTCGCGGACCAGGCCGAGGCCGTGGGTGCCACCGGCGTTGCCGTGCGTACCGATAACGATCTGGGACGTGCCATCGACGTGTTCCACGACCGCGGCATGCAGGTCTTCGGCTGGCGCTGGCCGTCGGCCAAGCGCGATCCGGCCATGCGCGAGGCGGAAAAAGTGGCGTCTGCCTTCGTGGCGGGGCTCGATGGCTATTATGTCGATCCGGAAGGGGCGCCCGGGCGGCCATATGACTGGGACCAGCCGGGCCTGGAAGCGCTGGCGGACGACTTCTGCCGCCTGGTGGTCGACGCGGCGGCCGGGCGCGTGTTCGGCACGACGTCGCATTACCGCGCCGCCGCCGTCTTCGCTGACTTGCCGTGGCAGGTGTTCTTCAGCCATGCGGACGTGCTGCTGCCGCAGGCCTACTGGCGGGTCGAAGGAGGCGTCGTCGGGCATGGCATCCCCGAGGACAATTATCGCAAGTCGCTGGCGTTCTGGGCGGCGGCAGGCGCGGACCCGGCGCTGCTGGTGCCGATGGCGGGCGAGCTGGCGTTCGCGCGGCCCCGGGAAATCGCCGCGTATGCGGAAGTGGCCGTGGCCGAGGGCATCGACGAACTGCACTTCTATACTTATCTCGACAGCGTCACGGAGGCCGTGTGGACGGCCGTCCGCGACGCCTGACGTTCAGCCTACATCAAGCTGCATCAGCCGGCCTTACTTGCCTTGCCGCCCTGGTTCGACTGCTGGCCCGAGTTGGCGGCCGTCTGCAGGTTGCCCTGGTGCTGGCCTTGCTCGCCTTCGCCGGCCGATTGCAGGTTGCCGTGCGCGTGGGCGCTGCCGTTGCCGCGCCATGCGTCGTCCTGCACGAACGGGTCGCGGAAGTTGCGGATGGTTTCTTCCTGCTTGCGCAGGCTGCGGTCGGTCTGCTCGACGGCCGTGCGGGCCACTTCGTCGGCCAGGGCGCGGGCCGTGCGCGACGTTTCCTGCACGTGCTGCTCGGCCACCCGCGCCAGTTCGGCCTGGGCATTGGCGGCCACGCGCGACACGTGCTGCTGGTAGGCGCGCAGCTTCTCGGCGGCGGGCTGGGCGCGCGAACCGGCGACGTTGACGACGTCGTTGGCGCGGTCCGTCGTCAGCAGTTGCTGGCCGGCGATGGTGCTTTCTTCCAGCATCGTCTGGCTCAGCTGGATATTCAACTGGCACAGGTCCTGGAAGGAACGGGCCAGCGATTTCGACATGTCGTTGATGAAGGCGACCTGGGCATCCAGGTGGGTGCGGGCGGCGGGCGTTACGGAATGGGAGAACGGGAACATGGAAATCCTCGAAAGTGTTGAATCACATTGGTGGTGACCGCGCCCGCAGTGCGGGCAGTCCGGTCGAATGGCTTCACGTACTCTTTCTTTGCAGCTTACTTCGCTTGTTATTTCTCTTGTTGCTTTCTGCCTTCCTGCGGCGCGCAGTCGACTACGCGCAGAGCACAGGCTAGACCGGCTTTATGACAGCCGTTTGACATGCGAGGCGCGGATAAATAGTCAGTCATTGCGCCGTCATAAATCTCGTTTAAATTTGCTAACAAAAATTTATCCGGAGATTGATCGATGTCCAAAACGAATTCGCCCGCCTTGTCCCCCGTCGCCCATGCCGTGCTGGCCGCCATGCTGGTGCTGGCCGCGCCCGTGGCCGGCGCCGCCTCGTTCACCATCGCCACGCACGCCACGACGGCCCAGAACCTGGGACCGGGCGCGGGGCAGACCGGTACTGTCCAGGCCGGCAAGTCGCTGACGGTGGGCGGTGCCACGGTTGCCGTCACCGTATCCGGCAACGGCGCCACCCTCGACAACCAGGGCACGATCGCGCAGACGGGTACGGGCCGGGCCGTGCGCGCGACCGGCGGCGTCACGCAGTTCGTCATCAACAACGGCAGCAGCGGCAACGCGAATGCCGTGATCCGCGCGGCCGATGCCGATGTCATCCAGGTCAACGTGCCTGCTTCCTCCGTCACCTTGAACAACTGGGGTGCGCTGCTGTCGGAGAACGCTTCGGCCGGCGGCGCGCAAGCCGTCGATTTCTCGTCCGTCACGGGCGCGAATGTCGTCAACAACCACGCCGGCGGCCTGCTGTTCGCCAGCGAAGCCGATGCCGTGCGGCCCGGCGCGAACGGCGTTGTCGTCAATGCCGGCACGATCCGCTCGCGCACGGCCGGCGGCAGCAGCGACGGCATCGACGGCCAGGAAAACAGCGGCATCGTCGTCACCAACAGCGGCCTGGTCGAAGGCGGCCGCCATGGCATCACGGCCGGGCAAGCCAGTGCCGCCAGCGCCTTCACCTTGCACGTGACGAACGGGGCCGGCGGCGTGATCCGGGGCAGCAATGGCTCGGGCATCAATGTCGATGGCTTCAACGGCCGCCAGCTCGTGACCGTCGTCAATCACGGCACCATCCTGGGCAACGGCGTCGCCGGCGACGGCGACGGTGTCGACGTCGACGCGCTGGTCGATATCACGAACACGGGCGTCATCCGTTCCGCCAATGCCTTCAGCGCACCCGGCGCCGGCCCGGCCTACAGCGAAGGCATCACGGCGGGCGGCGGACGCATCGTCAACAGCGGCGTCATCGAAGGCCTGGTGGCGGCCGGCAACGTTAACGCCGTCGGGCGCGGCATCACCCTGGCCGGCAACGACATCGCCACCGGGCCGCTGGCGGGCACCCGCGAGGGCCTGTACGGCCACGCCGTCATCGTCAACACGGCGGGCGGCCTGATCCGGGGGCAGGGCGATTCGGCCATCGTGGCCGAAGGCGCCGCCAGCGGCTACACGGTGACCATCGACAACCGTGCCGGCGCATCCCTGGTCGGCGGCGGCAGCAGCGCCACCATCCGCACGGGCGCGGACGCCAGCGCCGTCACCAACGCCGGCCTGATCGACGGTGCCGCCAGCGGCAAGGCCATCGCCTTCGGCGCCGCCGACGACCGCCTGACGATCGCCGGCGGCGCCGCCTTCGTGCTGGGCAGCGTAGACGGTGGCGCGGGCCGCGACACCTTGCTGGTCGATGCGGGCAGCGGCAATGCCTTCGGCTATGCCGGGGCCATCGTCAATTTCGAGCGCGTGGAAATTCGCAGCGGCACCGTCACGTTGACGGGGCAAAGCACGTACGGGGGCGACACGGTGCTGACGGGGGGCGAGCTGGTGCTGGTCGGCGCCCAGCGTATCGACGCCGCCAGCGAACTCGTGCTGGCAGGCGGCGCGCTGGACCTGTCGGCTGCGGACGGCCAGACGTTTGCCGCGCTCAGCCTGGTGGACAGTTCCACCATCTTGCTGGGTAACGGGCGGCTGACCTTCAACGGCCTGCAATCCTTCGAGAGCGGCGAGACGCTGGCCCTGACGGGCGGGCTGCACGGTTTCCGCCTGCTGGGCGACTACACGGGCGATGCCGCCTTCGCGCAACTGCTGCGCGCGACCACCATCGACAGCCTGGCCGTCACGTACCGTTTCGACGGCACCTACACGAACGTGTCGGCCGTGCCGGAACCGGGCGCCTGGGCGATGCTGCTCGCTGGCCTGGCGGTGGCGGGATGGCTGGGCGGGCGCCGCCGGGCGACACGATGAGCGCCGCCTTGCTGCGGCCCGCAAGCACGCACGAGCGCAGCAACGACGCGCTGGCGCGCATCGTCGATATCGGTATTGCGATGATGCCGACGCACGGCGCCGTGCGCGCCGCGCGCTTCATGATG
>NZ_WNKZ01000115.1 GCF_009720835.1 Pseudoduganella buxea | reverse complement strand
CCACCGGCAGGCTGCCGGCCACGGTGCTCAGGCGCTCCAAGGTGACGTAATCGTCGCTGATCTTGCGCAGCCATTTGTCGAAGGCGGCGGCGCCGGCGCCGACGTCCCGCTGGTCGATCGTGTTCAGTGGTGCGACGGCGACTTCCAGCGCGCGGTCGGACGGCTTCGGCGGGGCTTGCGTGGCTTGGCTCATGGGGCGGTTATCCGACGGATGGATTGAAGGGCGTGGGCGCGATGTCAGCGCCGATGTGCGGCAGGTATTCCGTGCCTTCGAACCGGTTCACCATCAGCTTCGCTTGCGGGCCGTCGTCTCTCGGGAACGACACGCGCAACAGGCGGGTGCTTAGGTGGGAATCCAGCAGTGCTTGCAAATCAGTCATCGCGCTTGCTCATCAGTTGAGTTGGGCATCGTTGTCTTTGAATCTGGAGCCATCTGCGTACGATGCCGCGCAGGTGTACGCCCTCGATCCGGACACTGTTACTGGTATGCATCCTAGGTAATTTGCGTCGCTGACGAGGACTAACTGCCGTCGCGTTGGCGAAGGTCAAATCGCACGCGGCTTAATGAACACAGTGCGCGCCTGGCAATTGGCGTTTTCGAGAGCGAACGATAAGCCGTGCTCTCGCAAGGAGATTTGGCAACGAGCACACACGTCTGCGAGGTTGCGCCGCACCAAGGCATGCCAAGCGGGCAACAGCACGTCCCTTAATTTAAAAGGGGAAGCGTTTTTGGAGGTCGGACCTGGAAAGGATTATTGGTAATGTTCTTCCGGTGAGAATTGCAAGAGCAAGGAAAACAATAAATCACGTCGTGATAGACTGGCTTCCCGACCCTCCGCCGCCCAGCGTCGTCATGCACCTTCGCGCTCCTCGTCCCGCACTGCGCCCGTTCATCGGGCAGCTTTGGGTATCGCACAGCCATGACATCCCGGCGTGCAGGCGTGAACACGTGCTGCCCACCGGGCAAATGCACATGGTGTTCCGGCTCGGCGGGCCGGCATTGCGCGTGTTCGCCGATGCCGACGATGCACAGGGCAGCACGATCGCCACGCCCGTGCTGGGCGGCGTCCGCACTGGTTTTTACGTGAAGGAAGTGGCCGGGCACGTCGTGTCGGTCGGCGTGCAACTGCTGCCCGGCGCGGCCCAGGCGTTATTCGGCGTCAGCGCGGCCGAGCTGGCCGAAAGGCACACGCCGTTGCCTGAACTGTGGGGCGTCAGCGCCGAGTCCCTGCTGCAACAGCTTGCGCAGGAAGGCGATCCGCGCCGCCAGATGGTACTGCTCGAGTCCTTCCTCGCAGCACGGTTGCCGGCGACACCAGTGCTGCACCCCCGCGTCGTGCACGCCCTCGCCGCCTGCGCGCAGGGCGCCCGGGTCGACGACATGGTGACGCAGAGCGGCTACAGCCATCGCGGCTTTATCGCCCTGTTCCGGCATGCCACCGGCATGAGCCCGAAGCGCTACCTGCGCCTGCTGCGCTTCCAGTCCGTGCTGGCGGCCATGCGCGAGAACCCGGCGGCGTCGCTCAGCGCATCGGCCCTTGGCGCCGGCTACAGCGACCAGGCCCACATGACGCGCGAGTTCACCGAGTGCGCAGGCATCACGCCGTCGCGCTACCGCCAGCTGGCGCCTGTCGCCGCGCACCATGTCGCCGTCGCGGGTGCCGAAACGTCAAATTTCTTCAAGACAGGAAGGTTAGGGCACGTCACAGTAGCGACGCATGTATTCATTTCCACGACCGGGAGACATCATGATCCATGAACTGTTTGCTTACCTGTGTGTCAACGACGCCGCCGCGGCGATCGATTTCTATCGCAAGGCCTTCGGCGCCACGGAGAAATTCCGGCTGACGGAGCCCAGCGGGCGTATCGGCCATGCCGAGCTCGATTTCGACGGCACCACGGTGATGCTGGCCGATGAGTACCCCGAATTCAATAGTCTCCGCCCCCGCCCGTCGGAAAGCACGCCCGTGACGATCCACCTGCACGTGGACAACGCCGATGCCGTCGTCGCCCGCGCGCTCGATGCCGGCGCCACACTGGAAAGGGAAGTGCAGGACGAATTCTATGGCGAGCGGGGCGGTGTCGTGCGCGATCCGTTCGGGCACCGGTGGAATATCGGGCACAGTATCGAGGAATTGTCGCCGGAGGAAATGCAGCGGCGTTATACGGCGATGATGGAGCAGTAAGGGCACGAACGGGTGCATCCATGCCGGCAACTGGCCGGCCTCGCGGTTCGATCAGTAGGGAACCGGGCGCGCCAGGGCGAATGCGATCTTCCCGCTGCTGTCGGTACTCGCCGACAACATGATGCGGCGGCCAGGCCAGCTCAAGACCAGGGTGTTGCCTTGCGCAAGAGCTTGGCGCACGGTCTTCACGGCCTTCTCGTCGAACCTGATGCAGCCTTCCTCGTCCGCCATGCCTTCGGCCGCGACCGTCAGTTCCGAGACTATTTCGCCGAGCTTGCTTGCCTCGGTCACGGCGAACATCCGCCACTCCTGGAGTCCATAGAAGTCCGGATCGCGCGGGCAGAAGCGGTCGCGCAAGGGCTTTTGTGCGAGCAGCGGGAACGCCGTGGCGTTGCGTTTCATCGTGTCGATGACGTCGAGATTGTCCTGGACGCGTTGCAATACCTGCTGGCTCGCCTCGAGCTTGCGCAACTTGGCCAGCGCCTGCTGCAGCAGCGCGGGATCGAACGAGAGTTGCGTCTCGTTCAGCCAGTACGCCTCGACCCAATCGCGCGCCTTTGCATCCTTCAACTCGGCTGCACGCTCGTACCACGTCAGGGCCTGCGCAGCGTCTTTCGGCACGCCTTGACCGTTCTCGTACATCGTCGCGATGCCATACGCCGACCTGGCGAAACCCAGCTGATAGCCGCGCTCGAACCAGGTCAGGGCACCGGTGAAATTCTTGGCGTTGTAGTCGATGGCGCCGCGGTTGTGCGTGGCCCGCGGCAAGCCCAGCCGGGCGCCCGTCTCGGCCAGTTCGATCGCCCGTACGCAAGCCGGAATCGGGTCCGGCCGGGCCTTGCTGCCGGCACCGAAGTGCGCGTCGTAGCGCTCCCGCTCGCATGCCACCGTATAGATGACGATGGCTTCGTCGAGCAGTTTGTTGTCCTGTTCCTTCTTCCACGCCGCTTCGAAATCCTCGCCAACGTCCATGCACACTTGCAGGTCGCCTTCGTCGCGGCACACTTGCGCACGCGCGCGCCGGGCATTGTGGACGCCGGGCTCGGTCAGGCCGAGTGCGATGGCGCGTTCGAAGTGGGCCAGCGCCGAACGGGCGGAACCGCGTCCGTCAAGCAGCAACTGCCCGAGGTTGTTTTCGGCGCGGGCATTGCTAAGCTCGGCCGCACGCCCATACAGGTTCATCGCCTGGTAGGGATCGGCCTCCACGCCCTTGCCCAGGTGGTAGGCTTTCCCCAGCAAGAACAAGGCTTCCGGATCGTCGCGATCGGCCCGGGGGCTTGCCGCTTTCAGGAACTGCGGAAAGGATCCGGCATTGAAAAGTTGTTCGAGCTTGGAAGGCAATGTCTCGGCGCCATGGGCGACTTGGTGGAGACACAGGGAAAGCAGCAATAGGGGAAGACGTCGCATCGGGACCTCGTCGTGTCAACGTGGACTGGCAGTATGCCGGATTAGTTCAGATATTCAACACCCGAGTCGCCGCTTCATTCGAGCGGCCACGAAGACCTGGCGACTTCAACGTGGTTTTTTCGCCTGCCAAAAGTGAGCCGGAAACAAAAACGCCAACCCGAAGGTTGGCGTTCTCGTTGAATTCTTGGTAGGCCGTGCGGGATTCGAACCTGCGACCAACGGATTAAAAGTCCGCTGCTCTACCAGCTGAGCTAACGACCCAAGGTAAAACTGTTCAATCTTTGCAAGTGGTAGGCCGTGCGGGATTCGAACCTGCGACCAACGGATTAAAAGTCCGCTGCTCTACCAGCTGAGCTAACGACCCCTTGCAGTACAACGCTTTACAACATTCTTTCGAGTGGTAGGCCGTGCGGGATTCGAACCTGCGACCAACGGATTAAAAGTCCGCTGCTCTACCAGCTGAGCTAACGACCCTCCGAAAGAAGCGGGATTATAGGATGCCCCGGCGGCTGTGTCAAATGCTGCTGAGCAAATTACCGTTCAGCAGTGTGAGCCGGGCCACCCTTCCGCGCGCCGCTCACTTCGCGCCCAGGCGCTCCTTGGCCGTGCGGGCGGCCGTCGTGTTCGGATAGGTCTTCACGAGCTCCTGCAGGGTCTTCCTGGCGTTGTTGACGGCCTTCAGCTCCGTCTGGCAGCTGGCGATGTTGAGCATGGCGTCCGGGGTCTTCGGGCTGTCCGGATACGTCTTGACGACCTGCTGCTGGGCCGTGATGGCGTTCTTGCAGTCGCGCTGGGCGTAGTAGGCGTTGCCCAGCCAGTATTGGGCGTTGGCGGCGTAGATCGAACCGGGGTATCGGCGCACGAAGTTCTGCAGCGACGTGGCGGCGCCTTCGTAGTCGCCTTCCTTGAACTGCTGCATGGCGGCGTCGTAGGCGTTCTGCTCGGACTGGTCGACCGAGGCGGTCTTGCCGTCCACTTCCACTTCGCGGGGTTCCAGCTTGCGCAGGCGCGCGTCCAGATCGGCGTAGAAGTCCTTCTGGCGCTTGGTGGCGATGGTGATTTCGTTTTCCAGCACTTCCAGCTGGCCGCGCAGGCGGGCGATTTCCTGCATGGTCTGCTCGTGCTGGTTGATCAGATCGAGCGAGACGCTCTTGTCGGCTTTGTTGTCGAGGCGGGTGGTGACGTCTTTCGTCAGCGCTTCGACCTTGGCGCGCAGGTCGAGGATGGCGCGGCGCGCTTCGTCGTCGTCGAAGACGCCGGCCGATGCGTGCATTGCGAAGCTGGCCAGCGCCAGTGCCAGGGCCGTCTTGGCGGATTTGATCATGTTCGGAACGCTTTCAGATAAAAAAACGGGACAGCGCAGTATAACTTGCGCTGTCCCGTCGTACCCGTGGGGACGGGTGCGACCTGCTTCGATTACTTGTAGACGATATCGGCACGGCGGTTCTGCGCCCATGCTTCCTCGTTGTGGCCTTCGGCTTTCGGCTTTTCCTTGCCCAGCGAAACGGCTTCGATCTGGCCTTCCGGTACGCCCAGGGCGGTCAGCGACTTGCGCACGGCTTCGGCACGCTTCTGGCCCAGTGCCAGGTTGTATTCGGCGCCGCCGCGTTCGTCGGTGTTGCCTTGAACCAGGATCTGACGGTTGCTGTTCTTGGTCAGGTAGCCGGCGTGGTTTTCCACCACTGGCTTGCCGTCTTCACGCACGACGAAGCTGTCGAAGTCGAAGTACACGCTGCGGTTGGCCAGCACGCCTTTCGGATCGTCCAGCGGGTCGATCGACTTGGTGTCCACCGGTGCGACGGTGCGGGTCTGGTCCGCGGGGGCGGCCGTTTCGGCCGGCTTGCTTTCCACCACTGGTGCCGGCTCGGTCACCTTCACCGGCGACGAGCAAGCGGCGAGCAGGGCTGCAGTGCTGATGATAAAGGCGAGATGTTTTACGTTACCCATTTTGTTTCTCCTGGTCGTTGTGAAAGGTTTTTGACTACATTTACTTCATGAAAGGACCCCAGGTGGGCTCCTTGATTGCTCCCGCCTGAATCGTCAGGCGCTGCTTGACACGGCCGTCCACCGATACCACGGCCAGGGCCTTGCGTCCGCCCGATTCGGTCGAGTACAGGATGTACTTGCCGTTCGGGGCGAAACTGGGGGCCTGGTCGTTGGTATTGTCGGACAGACGGGTTTCCTGGCCGCTCGCCAGATCCATTACATACAGCTGGAACTTGCCGCCGCGCTGGGAAATATAGGCCAGCGATTTCCCGTCGGAGGAAACGCGCGGGCTGATGTTATAGCTGCCGGTGAAGGTGATGCGCTGCGCATCGCCGCCGTTGGCGCTCATGCGGTAGATCTGCGGGCCGCCGCTGCGGTCGCTCGTGAAATAGATCGACTGGCCGTCGGCCGAGAATTGCGGTTCCGTATCGATGCCGCTGCTGTTGGAAATGCGGCGGATGCCGCCACCGGTCGAATTGGCGACATACACCTGCGTATTGCCCGACTTCGACAGGGCCAGTGCGATGCGGCTGCCGTCCGGCGACCAGGATGGCGCCGAATTGCTGCCTTTTTCATTGGCGATGACGGTGCGCTGGCGCGTGATCAGGTTCTGCACGTAGATCACGGGCTTCTTCTGCTCGAACGACACATAGGCCACCTTGGTGCCGTCCGGCGACCACGAAGGCGAAATGATCGGCTCGTTCGACGACAGGGCCAGCTGGACGTTTTCGCCATCCGAATCGGCCACTTCCAGGCGGTACGAGCGGCCCTGCTGCGTGACGTAGGCGATGCGGGTGGCGAAGATGCCGCGCACGCCCGTCAGCTTTTCATACACGTCGTCGGCGATCTTGTGGCCGGCCAGGCGCGTGAACTGGGGCGCGGCCTGCTGGTCCAGTTGCGACAGCTTGGCGTTCTGCACCGTCGACATCAGCTTGTAGCGTACCGTGAAACTGCCGTCGGCGGCCTTTTGCACGGTACCGACGACGAGCGCGTCTGCGCCTTTTGCCTTCCACGCGGCCAGGTCGACGTTATTCGTGTCGGCGATGGTGCCGGCATCGATGATCTTGAAGGCGCCGCTGCGCTCCAGGTCCGTCTTGATGATTTTCGAGATCTGCGTGGGCGACACGGATTCGTCGCCGAAGGCGGCCACGGCGACGGGAATCTGGTTGCTGCCGACGCCGGTAATTTCCACGCGCAGCTGCGCGTGGGCGGACAGGCTGGCCAGCACGCCGGCCGTCAGGATCAGGGTATTGAGTTTTTTCATGGTTCGCATCAAGGCAAGTCTTTCAGTTTGAATGCGGCGGTGATTTCCCGTTCAACCGTACCGTCTTTCTTTTTTGGCAGAGGCGACGATTTGGCGATCGCGTTCTCCACGGCGGTATCGTAGGCGGGAATGCCGCTGCTTTTTGTTCTCCGGACCGAAATAATTTCCCCAGTTGGTAATTGCGTGATCTGGAACTCGGCACTCGGGTTGCCCGGAAGGTCCTGGCTGCCCGCGTAGCTGATATTGCCCTTGATCTTGGCCGCGATGGCCGCGCGGTAGCCGCTGTCCATCCGTGGCGCGGTCGATTTCTCGGCCGTGCCCGTGCTGCCGGCGGCGGACCCCATGATGCGGCGCATTTCCTCGGCGCGCTGTTTTTCCAGCTTCGCCGCCGATTCCGCCGCCGCCTTCTTCTGGGCCGCCAGTTTCTTCTTCTCGTCGTCTTTTTTCTTCTGCTCTTCTTTTTCTTCGGCCAGCTTGCGTTCTTTTTCGTCTTCGTCGCGCTTTTTCTTCTCGTCAAGCTTCTTTTGCTCGGCCAGCTTTTCCTTGCGCTCGTCTTCCAGCTTCTGCTTCTTCGCTTCTTCCTCGGCCAGGCGCTTCTTCTCCAGCTTTTCCTTTTCGCGCTCCTTCTTCAAAGCGATCTCCGGATCGACCTTGGGCGGCGCCACTTTTTCCGGCGGCGCCACTTTCGGCGGCGGCGGTGGCGGCGGGGCCGGCGTCGGCTCCGGTTCCGGCTTCGGCTCAGGCTTCGATTCCGGTTCGGGCGGCGGCGGCGGGGCCGCCTGCTGCGTCGTCAGGTCCCACACTTCCGCTTCCACGGCCACCGGTTCCGAGTTCTGCCAGTTGATGCCGCCCCACAGGAACACGAACAGCAGTGCATGCATGCCGATGGCCAGGGCGAACGAACGCCAGCCCGTTTCCCGCCTGGGTACCCGGTAGGGGCTGCCGGACGAACTCGCTCCGCCTGTTGCTGCTGGTGTCGTCATGCTGTTATTTCGTTGCCAGCGCGACCCGCGCGATGCCCATTTTCTTCGCTTCGGAAATGAGCTGGATCACGTCGTCGTATTTGCTTTCCTTGTCGCCCGCAATCAAGACCGGGTAATCGGGATTGTCCTCATGCAGCGAGCGCAGCTTGCCCACCAGCGCATCGCGGTTCGGCACCGTTTCCGGCGCATCCGCATTCTTGCCCGCCACGCCGATCGACAGCGCACCGTTCGGCTTGATCGTCACCTGGATATACGCGTCCGGCGGACGGGTCGACTTTTCCGCGTGCGGCAAATCGATCGAGCTGGGATTGTTCGAGCTGGGCATGACCATGAAGATGATCAGGAGGCACAGCATCACGTCGATGTACGGCACGACGTTGATCTCGGACTTCAGCTTGCGGCCCCGGCCGCCGCGCATGCCGCTGTTGAAGGAAGAAGCCATGGCGTCCCCTTAGCGCGACTGCCGCTGCAGGATGTTGGAGAATTCCTCGACGAAGCTCTCGAAGCGGATCGCCAGGCGGTCGACATCATGCGTGAAGCGGTTGTAGGCCACCACGGCCGGAATGGCGGCGAACAGGCCGATGGCGGTGGCGATCAGCGCTTCGGCGATACCGGGCGCGACGGCGGACAGGGTTGCCTGCTGCACATTGGCCAGGCCACGGAAGGCATTCATGATGCCCCACACGGTGCCCAACAGGCCGATGTACGGCGACACGGAACCGACCGAGGCCAGGAAGGCCAGGTGCGATTCGAGCGCATCCATTTCGCGCTGGTAGGCGGCGCGCATGGCGCGGCGGGCACCGTCCAGGATGGCACCCATGTCCAGGGTCTGCGGGCTGGCCGCGCCGGCCTGCTTGCCCTTGATGAATTCGCCCATGCCCGCTTCGAAGATGCGGGCCAGCGCGCCGTTGCTGGCGCGGTTCGAGCTGGCGTTCTGGTACAGCGCGTGCAGGTTGCCGCCGGCCCAGAAGGTTTTTTCGAAATCGATGGTAAGGCGGCGCGCGGCGCGCACGTCGAACATTTTCTTGAAGATGTAGGTCCAGCTGACGAGCGACACGCCAAGCAGCAGCGCCATGATCAACTGGACGATCAGGTGGGCATTGGAGATGAGGGCGATGAAGGAAAGATCTTGGGTGGCGTTCATTGTTTCTCGGTCTGGTTTGTCGGTCTGTTTATATGTTCTGTCTGCCGCTGTCCGCGCCGCTTACGGCGCCGGCGTGCTGACATAGGCGGCCATGCGCGCCGCCACGGCGTCGGGCACGGCGCGCGGACGCAGCGCGGAGTCGACGCAACCGACCTTGACAAGCGCCGTGTTCAGCCGGGTCGTGCCGCACCATGCTTCCTGCCGGAAGACGATGGAAGCACGGCCCAGCTTCTCGATAGTCAATGTTAAGTTTAGTACATCGTCCAGCTTGGCCGGCGCATGATAGTCCGCGCTGACATTCTTGACGACGAACATGGCGTCATGTTCGGCCAGCAAAACCTGCTGGCCCACGCCAACGGCGCGCAGCCATTCGGTGCGCGCCCGTTCGAAAAACTTCAGGTAATTTGCGTAATAGACGATGCCGCCCGCGTCCGTATCCTCGTAGTAGACACGGACTTCCCAGGTGAACTCTGAAGACATGGTTGAACTGACACAAGTGTTATTAAGCAACATTCTACGTCATTTTCTGTAAACGTTGCCGAAAGTTTGCAGCCGCCCGGGGGAGGGCAAATCGTGCAAGGCAGGCACGTCCAAAATACAAGCCGGACATTAGAGCAAATTCCGCCCGCGTACTTGACGTCTGTAACAATCCCTTACGTTTGGGCCTGCCTACACGCGCTTGATCGTCAGCGGGCCGGGTCCCTGGCAGGTCGGCATCAGTTCGATCTGGTTGATGTTGATATGGGGCGGCAGGGTGGCGATCCAGTAGGCGGTGGCGGCGATATCCTCCGGTGTCAGCGGGGTCGTGCCTTCATACACCTTGGCCGCCGCCGCGTCGTCGCCCTTCAGGCGCACGTTGGAGAACTCCGTGCCGCCGCACAGGCCCGGCGCGATATTGGTGGCGCGCACGCCCGTGCCGACCAGGTCCGCCCGCAGGTTCAAGGTGAAATGGTCGACGAAGGCCTTGGTGGCGCCATACACGTTGCCGCCCGGGTAGGGCAGGTGGCCGGCCACGGAGCCCAGGTTAATGACCAGGCCGCTGTTGCGCTGGACCATGCCGGGCAGCACGGCGCGCGTCATCGTCACCAGGCCGCTGCAATTGGTGGCGATCATGGTTTCCCAGTCCTCCAGCGACGCCTCGTGGGCCGGCTTGACGCCAAGCGCCAGGCCGGCGTTGTTGATCAGCACGTCGATCTCGCGCCAGCCCGCCGGCAGCGCTTCCAGCGCGGCGTGGATGGCGGCCTTGTTCGTCACGTCCAGCGGCACCGTGCGCACGGAAGGGCCCAGCTCGGAGGCGAGCGCATCCAGGCGGTCCTCGCGGCGGCCCGCGATCAGCACCTTGTGGCCGTTGCCGGCGAAAACGCGCGCCATCGCGGCGCCGAAACCGGCCGTCGCGCCGGTGATAAAGACGATCATGGTGGGTATCCGTGGTTGAACCGGCCAATTGTAGCCGAGTGGGGGCCAGTATGGCAGAAGCGGCATGATTGCCCGGCCATGGGGCGACTGGCAAGCTGGGCAGACGAGGGAGGGTGTCGACGACGGGGCAGGCTAACTTGTTATTATGCTTTCAACTTCCCGTCCGTTCGCCGGCTTCTCCGGGCGGGCTGACTAATTGTTTTAATCTCAATTTCTTGCTCTCGCCCAGTTGTCTCCGGGCGGGCTGACCAATTGCTTTTATCCCCTTTCTTGCTCTCGCCCAGATGTCTTGGGGGCGGGCTGACTAATTGCTTTTACCCCCTTTCTTGCTATCGCCCAGTTGTCTCGGGGCGGGCTGACTAATTGCTCTTATCCCAATTTCTTGCTCTCGCCCGGCAGTTCACATACAATCCCCGTTCCATTTATGTCTCACGTAACTGGCGAAAAGCGGGCGGCGTCCTTCGGACGGTGCCGGCGAAAGGTGGGGCTCCACCGGGGAACGTGAGATTTCAACAGCCGTTCGCCTGGGCAGCCTCGATGGAAGCGCGAATGATCGCGGTCTGGCTGCCCCCGTGCGTTCCGGTCCCCTCATTCGATCCTATCTGCCAGTCTCAGTACTCAATCGGAGTTAAACCATGTTCGCTAAAGATCACACCCTCGCCGCCATCGACCCAGAACTGTTCGGCGCCATCGAGAACGAGAACCGCCGCCAGCACGACCATATCGAGCTGATCGCCTCGGAAAACTACACGTCGCCGGCCGTCATGGCCGCCCAGGGTTCGCAGCTGACGAACAAGTACGCCGAAGGCTATCCGGGCAAGCGCTACTACGGCGGCTGCGAATACGTCGACGTCGTCGAACAACTGGCGATCGACCGCGTCAAGCAGCTGTTCGGTGCCGAGGCGGCCAACGTGCAGCCGAACTCCGGCTCGCAGGCCAACCAGGGCGTGTTCTTCGCCGTCCTGAAACCGGGTGACACCATCATGGGCATGTCGCTGGCCGAAGGCGGTCACCTGACGCACGGCATGGCGCTGAACATGTCCGGCAAGTGGTTCAACGTCGTCTCCTACGGCCTGACCGCCGACGAGGACATCGACTACGAGGCCATGGAAAAGCTGGCCCACGAGCACAAGCCGAAGCTGATCATCGCCGGCGCGTCGGCCTTCTCGAAGAAGATCGACTTCGAACGCTTCGCCAAGGTCGCCAAGGCAGTCGGCGCCTACTTCATGGTCGACATGGCCCACTATGCCGGCCTGATCGCCGCCGGCCTGTACCCGAACCCCGTGCCGCACGCTGACTTCGTCACGTCGACCACGCACAAGTCGCTGCGCGGCCCGCGCGGCGGCATCATCCTGATGAAGGCCGAGCACGAGAAGATCATCAACTCGGCCATCTTCCCCGGCATCCAGGGCGGCCCGCTGATGCACGTCATCGCCGGCAAGGCCGTGGCCTTCAAGGAAGCGCTGGGCGAGGACTTCAAGGCCTACCAGAAGCAGGTCATCGTCAACGCCGACATCCTGGCCAAGACCCTGATCAAGCGCGGCCTGCGCATCGTGTCGGGCGGCACCGAGTCGCACGTGTTCCTGGTCGACCTGCGCGCCAAGAACCTGACGGGCAAGGAAGCCGAGGCGATCCTGGGCAGCGCCCACATCACCACCAACAAGAACGGCATCCCGAACGACCCGCAGAAGCCGTTCGTGACCTCCGGCATCCGCCTGGGCAGCCCGGCCATGACGACGCGCGGCTTCAAGGAAGCGGAAGCCGAGGAAGTGGGCAACCTGATCGCCGACGTGCTGGACAACCCGCACGACGCGGCCACGATCGAGCGCGTCAAGGCCGCCGTCAAGGTGCTGGCCGACAAGTTCCCCGTCTACGCCGCCTGAGTTGGCAAGCCTGCCGCCGTCCGCCTGTTTACGTAAGCGGACGGCGTTGTTACTATCGGAGCGCCGGGCTGCAAGGTCCGGCGCTTTTTTATCCCCTGATGCGCCTTTTTCCTACCCATGAAATGTCCGTTCTGCCAGCACGATGAAATCCACGTCCTCGATACCCGTGTATCGGAGGAGGGGGACGCCATCAAGCGGCGCCGCCGCTGCGGCCGATGCGACAAGCGCTTCACGACCTACGAACGGATCGAGCTGTCGATGCCCTTCGTCGTCAAGAAGAACGGCAGCCGCACGGAGTTTTCCGAAGCCAAGCTGCGTGGCAGCCTGATGCTGGCCCTGCGCAAGCGCCCCGTGGCTGCCGCCGCCGTCGATACGGCCGTGCAGTCGATCTCGGAAAAGCTGCTCACCAGCGGCAAGCGCGAAGTCGATTCGAACCATATTGGCGAGCTCGTCATGCAGGAATTGAAGCGCCTGGACAAGGTGGCCTATATCCGCTTTGCCTCCGTCTACAAGAATTTCGAGGACCTGGCCGAGTTCCAGGATGCCATCGAAGAGGCCGGCGACGAGGGCCGGGGCCAGGCGCCGCGGGGCTGACCCCAACTTCGGTGCCGGTTCGCAAGGCCTTCAAGCAAGTTCCTCGCGGAAATATCACCCCTATCCAGCTCATCCTTGATATCGCTCAACCGCCGAGCCCCGTTGCCGCCTAACTTGAACGGCAGAGCTAACGGAGGTGGACGATGGGGCGCGCTGCCGGCTTTACGCTGATCGAAGTGCTCGTTGCCGTGCTGGTGCTGGCCGTCGGCCTGATCGGCGGCACCGCCATGCAGCTGCACGCGATGCGGGCCCGCCATGAATCGGCCCTGCTTTCCACGGCCGTGCAGGCCGCCACCACGATGGCCGACCGTATCCGCGCCAACGCCGGCCAGCTCGGCGACGTGTATCTCCAGCTCGACTACGATGCCGCCGCCGAACCGGTGCCGGGTGCGCCGCCCGGCCAGTGCCTGGCCGACGCGTGCGATGCCTCCCAGCTGGCCCGCCTCGATGTCTACGAACTGAAACGCCAGGTACGCGCCGGCCTGCCCGCCGGGCGTGCCCGCGTGTGCCGCGATGCCGCCATGTGGCAGGACGGCCGCCTGCGCTGGCCCTGCAGCGGCGGCCCGGCCGCGCCCGTCGTCGTCAAGATCGGCTGGCGCGGCAAGAACCCGGACGGCACGCCGCAAGCCGACGCCGATGGCGGCTTCGTGCCCGGCGTGGCCATTGCCGTCGCGGGGGTGGCGCCGTGATGGGCCCCGTGCCAGCCATCGGCCGCTGCGCCGGCATCGGCCTGGTCGAAATGATGGTCGCGCTGGTGATCGGCATGCTCGTCACGCTGGCATCGGCGGCCATGCTGGTCGCGGCCAACGGCGACTTCCTGCACCACGGCGCCAGCGCCCGCGTCAACGATGGCGGGCGCTACGCGCTGGAGCTGATCGGTCAGGCCCTGCGCCAGGCCGGCTATGTCGACCCGGCGGGCGGCGTCGGCCCGACGCAGGAAGAAGGCGCCGGCGTCAAAGGGCTGGACGCGCGCAGCGTCACGCGCGACGGCGAAGGCATCGACGAAAGTTCGTCCGCCAGCATCAACGGCAGCGACGTGCTGGCCGTGCGCTTCGGCGGCGCCGGGGCCGGCCATGGCGACGGTTCCGTGCTCGATTGCGCCGGCTTTGCCGTCGGCATCGCCGAGCAGGGCTGGAGCATCTTCTATGTCGCCCCGGGCGAGGACGGCGAAGCCGAATTGCGTTGCAAGTACCGCACCGACGCCGGCGGCTGGCATGCCGATGCCGTCGTGCGCGGCGTCGATACCTTCCAGGTGCTGTATGGCGTGGACCTGGACGAGCCGCGCGACGGCGTGCCCAATCGCTACCTGAACGCGCTGGGCGTGCGGGCACTGGATGACGCCATCGCTGCACAGGGCGACACGCCGGCCGAACGCGAACAGGACCGGCGCCGTCGCTCGCACTGGAAGCGGGTGGTGGCCGTGCGTGTGGCCCTGCTGCTGCATGGCGAGGCGGGCACCCGGCCCGGCACGCGGCCGCTGCGTTTCGACCTGTTCGGCCCGGCCTATGCCGCCGGCGCGGACGATCCCGGCACGCATATCGACGAAGCGGCGCTGCGTGCGCCGCTGCGGGCCCGCGCACGCC
>NZ_WNKZ01000114.1 GCF_009720835.1 Pseudoduganella buxea | reverse complement strand
GCACGCTGGCCGGCTGGGTGGCGGACCCGCAGGCGATCAAGCCGGGCGCGCGCATGCCCGCCACGCGGGGCCTGTCCGGCGCGGACCTGCGGGCGCTGGCGGCGTGGCTGGAGGCCTTGAAATGAACCGGGGCAGCGAGGAGGCCATTCTGCCCAGCGACCTGCCGCGGCCCGAGGGCGAACTCGAACGCCTGGAGAAGGTGTGGCGCACGCCGACCGGCTGGCGCATCTTCACGGCCGTGAACAACACCACGGTGGGCCTCCTGTACATCGGCACGGCGCTGCTGTTCTTCCTGCTGGCGGGCGTGCTGGGCCTGTTGATGCGCGTGCAGCTGGCCGTGCCGGAAAACACCCTGCTGTCGGCCGCCACGTACAACCAGGTCTTCACGATGCACGGCAGCGTGATGATGTTCCTGTTCGCCATTCCCATCGTCGAGGCGCTGGCCGTCTACCTGCTGCCCGGCATGCTGGGCGCGCGCGACCTGCCGTTCCCGCGCCTGTCGGCCTATGCCTTCTGGGCCTATGCCATCGGCGGGCTGGGCTTCTTCTGCACGCTGTTCGTCGGCCTCGCGCCGGACGGCGGCTGGTTCATGTATCCGCCGCTGACGGGCAAGCAGTACTCGCCCGGCCTGAACGCGGACTTCTGGCTGCTGGGGATCGGCTTCATCGAAATCTCCGCCATTGCCGGGGCCATCGAACTGATCGTCGGCATCCTGTTCACCCGGGCCCCCGGCATGACCCTGGCGCGCATGCCCGTGTACGCGTGGTCGATGCTGGTGGTCGGCGTGATGATCGTCTTTGCCTTCCCCGCCGTCATTGCCGGCACGGCCCTGCTGGAACTGGAGCGGGCCTTCGACTGGCCCTTCTTCATCGCCGAGCGGGGCGGCGACCCTATCCTGTGGCAGCACCTGTTCTGGTTCTTCGGCCACCCCGAGGTCTACATCATCTTCCTGCCGGCGGCGGGCATGGTGTCGACGATGATCCCCACCATCGCCGGCACGCCGCTGGTGGGCCGGCGCGCCGTCATCGTCGCGCTGGTGGGCGTCGCCTTCTTCAGCTTCGGGCTGTGGGCCCACCACATGTTCACGGCCGGCCTGGGCGTGCTGGAGTCGGGCATCGTGTCGGCCGCCAGCATGGCCGTGGCCGTGCCGACGGCCGTGCAGGTGTTCGCCTGGATCGGCACCCTGTGGCGCGGCAACGTGCGTGTCACGGCGCCGGCGCTGTTCCTGCTGGGCTTCATGTTCATCTTCGTGCTGGGCGGGCTGACGGGCGTGATGGTGGCCGTCGTGCCGTTCGACTGGCAGGTGCACGACACCTATTTCATCGTCGCCCACTTCCACTATGTGCTGATCGGCGGCATGGTGTTCCCCGTATTTGCCGGCATCTACTACTGGCTGCCGCTGGTGCGCGGCCACGCGCTGAACGAACGGCTGGGGCGCTGGATCTTCGGCCTGATGTTCGGCGGCTTCCACCTGGCCTTCTTCCCCATGCACATCAGCGGCCTCCTGGGCATGCCGCGCCGCGTGTACACCTATCCTTCCGGCCTGGGACTCGACGGCCTGAACCTCGTTTCCACGGTCGGTTCCTTCGTGCTGGCGGCCGGCGTCGTGCTGTTCCTCGTCGACCTGGTGCGCACCCTGATGAAGCCCGAACGGGAGCCGGGCAACCCGTGGGGCGCGGCCACGCTGGAGTGGCTGCCTGCGGACTGCTACGCCGTGCGCAGCATTCCGCAGGTGGACAGCGAAAACCCCCTGTGGGACCGGCCCACCCTGGCGCGCGAGGTGGAGGCGGGCGGGCACTGGCTGCCCGGCACCGCCACGGGCCTGCGGGAAGCCATCGTCACCAGTCCCGTCAAGGCGCGCCCCCTGTACCTGCTGGTGCTGCCGACGGACGGCTGGGCGCCGTTCCTGGCCGCGGCAGGCACGGCAGGCTTCTTCCTGTTGATGACGATGAAGCTGACGGTCGTGGCCTGGGCCTGCGGCATCGGCGCCATCGCGGCCGTCATGATCTGGCTGTGGCGCCAGGACCAGCCGCCGCCGCAAGACCGCGCCCGCGTAGCCGACAATATGGGCGCGGACAACCTGCTGCCGGTGGGCGCTGCCGGTACGGCGCGGGTATCGTGGTGGGCCACCGTCATCATGCTGGTGGTCGACGCGGGCGTCTTCATCGCCTTCCTGTTCACGTATGTGCACATTTCGATGCGGCTCGATATCTGTCCGCCGCCCGGCGCCCGGCTGGCCGCGCCGCTGCTGCCGCTGCTGTCCTGCGCGCTGCTGCTGGCCAGTTCCGGCGCCGTCGAGCTGGCGCGGCGGCGATCCCTGGCCGGGCCGCACCAGGCGCCGCTGCGCTGGCTGCTCGTCCTCGGCGCGCTGTGCATGTTCGCCGCCTTCGGCATCGAGATCGCCGGCCAGGTCGGGGCCCGGCTCGACCCCGTGGCCCACGCCTGGGGCGCCAGCGTGGCGGGCCTGCTGGCCTACCAGGGCCTGCACGTGGCCCTGCTGGCCCTGGTGGCGCCGTTCATGCTGGCCCGCTCGCTGGCCCGGCGCCTGACACCGGGCAGCCGCGCCACCCTGGACAATGGCGCGCTGATCTGGCATTACACGGTGGGGCAGGGGCTCGTCATGGCGGCCGCGCTGCACCTGCTGCCGAGAATGATGGGGTGACGATGGATCGCTTGTGGCCGAAGACGATGGCAGGCGTGGCGCCGCTGCTGGTATGGGCGGCGCACTTCACGTTCTGCTACCTGTTCGCCGCTGCCCTGTGCACGCCGGGCGGTGGGCGCGACTGGCGCTGGTGGACGTTGTGTGGCGCCACCGTGGTGGCGCTTGGCACCGCTGCCTGGCTGCTGCGGCGTGCATGGCGGGGCGGGTGGCCGGATCTGCTGTCGCAGGCCCGGCTGGGCAGCGCCGTGCTGGGCGTCATCGGCATCGCCTGGAGCAGCATGCCGCTGCTGGCGGTCGGGCGCTGCGCTTAGAACGAATAGACCAGGGTCACCGACGTCTGGGTATCCGTATTCTTCTTGTCCACCGGGACATTGCTGTCGCTGCGGGCGCTGAAGGCCGCCTTCATCTGCATGGTGTTGTTGATCTTGGTCGACAGTGCCGTCTCCGCCACCGAGTGCACGTTCGACGTGCCCCGCTCGACGGCGACGGATTGGGTAAACAGCGCCGATGGGCTGATCTGCCAGCGCACATTGGCCGCGCCGCGCACGGTCATGCCGCTTTCCTCCTCGCCCGTGGCGCGTACGCCGTTGAAGTAACCCGGACCAAGTTCCACTTCGACGATCTTGTCGGGCGACTTGTACAGCCGCTTGGCGCGACCGACCGACACGGACGAGTAGCGGGTATAGGCGCCGAAGCGGTCGTTGACATGGGAGCCGAGCAGGTAGAAGCGCTCGCCGTCCTCCATCAGTTTATAGGCGCCGCGGGCAGACAGGGCGAAGCGTTCGGCCGAGCGGATCGACTGCTTGTCGCCGTCGTCGTCGGTGGTGCGGTCTTCCTTGAAGAAGCCTGTCAGGATGTACTGGTTGCTCCAGTCTTCCAGTTCCTGGCGGGCGTCGATCTTGCCTGTCACGGAGGTGCCGCTGGTATTGCCGCTGGTGGTGATGGCACCCAGTTCGGCGGAGGTATTCCACGTGCGTTCCTCGATGACGTCGGCCGCCAGGGCAGCGCCGTGCAGGCAGGCGGCCAGGGCGAACGTGGTGGCGGTTGTTGCGAAGCGTATGGTCATGGGCATGTACTGGCCGGCGCGGCAGCGTTGGGGCGCGCGGCGCATGGGCGGACGGATACGGTAGAGGCAGCATTGTACCCCAGGTGCGCCCGTGTGGCCTGGCGTACGGAGCGCGCCACGCGGCGGTGGCACACTGGGCCGACCTTGCCAGGAGACCCATGATGAAATCCGAAGAAATGAGCGCCGCCGCCGCGGACGCCCCGGCGGCGGCCCGTGCCGCCGGCCTGCGCTATGTGACGGACACGCGGCCCGGCCTGTCGCGCGAGCGCAGCGGCGATGGGTTCCGTTACCGCGATGCCGGCGGCGCGCCGGTGGACGACGAGGCCACCCTGGCCCGCATCAAGACGCTGGCGATCCCGCCGGCCTGGCAGGACGTGTGGATCTGCGCCCAGGCCAACGGCCACCTGCAGGCCACGGGGCGCGACGCCCGGGGCCGCAAGCAGTACCGCTACCATCCCCGCTGGCGCAGCGTGCGCGACGAGGTCAAATATGAACGCATGATCGCCTTCGGCCGGGCGTTGCCGGCCATCCGCAAGGCCGTCGACTCCGCCCTCAGCCTGCCCGGGCTGCCCCGCGAGAAGGTGCTGGCCACCATCGTCTACCTGCTCGAGGCGACCATGATGCGGATCGGGAACGAGGAATACGCGAAGGAGAACAAGTCCTTCGGGCTGACCACCTTGCGCAACCGCCATGTGCGCATCGACGGCAAGGAAGTGGAGTTCCGCTTCCGCGGCAAGAGCGGCGTGTGGCACGACGTCAAGGTCGAGGACCGCCGCCTGGCCCGCATCATCGCGCGGGCACGCGACCTGCCTGGCCAGGAGCTGTTCCAGTACGTCGACGACGACGGCACCACCCATGCCATCGACTCGGCCGACGTCAACGACTACCTGCGCACGATCACGGGCGAGGACTACACGGCCAAGGACTTCCGTACCTGGTCCGGCACCGTACTGGCCGCGCTGGCGCTGCAGGAGTTCGAGAAATTCGATTCTGAGACCCAGGCCAAGAAGAACGTCGTGCGGGCCATCGAATCGGTGGCGAAAAAACTGGGCAACACGCCTTCCGTGTGCCGCAAGTGCTACGTGCACCCGGCCGTGCTGGATGCCTACCTGGACGGCGCCGAACTTGCCGCGCTGCGCACCCGCGCCGAGCAGGAGCTGACGCAGGACCTGCACGCGCTGCAGCCGGAGGAAGCGGCCGTGCTGGCCTTGCTGCAGCAGCGGCTGGAGCGGGAAGCGGAGCAGGCCGCCAAGGCCCCGAAGAAGAAGGGCGCCGGGGCGCCCGCGCGCAAGCGGCCGGCCGCGCGGCGTGGGGCGCCAGCCGCCGTGGCCTGATACGGCGGAATGCGGCAGGCAGTCAGGGCTCGACGGAATGGGCCCGCTTCAGGCAGCGCAGCACGAAGGTCGAGCGGCTGTGCCGGATGCCGGGTAACTTGTACAGCTTGCGTCGCAGGAACTCCTCGTAGCCGGCGGTGCCCGCCACGGCGACCTTGATCAGGTAGTCGTATTCGCCCGTCAGCAAATAGGCTTCCATCACCTCCGGCAATTCGGCCAGGGCCAGGCCGAACTTTTCCAGCATGTCGTCGTCGTGCCGGTCCAGCGTCACCTCGATGATGACGGTGTCCGGCAGGCCCAGTGCGTGCTGGCTCAGCAGGGCCGTGTAGCCTTCGATGACGCCGCCGTCTTCCAACGCCCGCACCCGGTTCCAGCATGGCGTCGTCGACAGGCCCACGGCCTCGGCCAGCTTCGTGTTCGACAGCCGGCCGTCGCGGCGCAGGGCGCGCAGGATGCGGCGGTCCGTTTCATCCAGTTTATCCATGATATTGCCGTTCCAGGGAATATGTACTCCAGTATTCTAATATGCGCAGCAGGATCTTCTGCAAAATGACGGATTTGACCGAAAGTATGGATGCCTATTCCCGCGCCGCCGCGCTACAGTGGAAGCATGGAACTGCATGAGAAAATCTTCCGCCTGCGGGTGGAGCGGGACGTGGCCACGGCCACGATGGAAACGGTATTGGCGGTGCTGCGGCGGGGCGGCCTGGGCTTGCACAGCCTGAGCATGGCGCCCGGGCGGCACGGCGTCGACGTACACGTGCGCGTGCAGGCCGACGCGCCGGAACCGTTGCTGCTGTGCCGGCTGCGCCTCTGCAATATCATCGGCGTGCTGAAAATCCGCGAGCTGCCGTCGGCACCCGACAGGCGTACTTGACCCGTTGCAAGTGATCCATTGCATTGCATGCTGGTTGCATGCGACCCGTTCCGACCGTGCAGCGCGGCGTGCTCCTACGCCCCCTGATGTGGCGCCATGACAGAATGAGGCCATCCGTCAATCAGGAGCATCGTCATGAAAACCACCGCAGCTTGCCTGCTCGTTGCCGCACTGGGAAGCGGCTCGGCCATGGCCCAGTCGAATAGCAACCAGCCGCTGAACGGCCAGGTCAATACGCAACTGGATACCCGGATCAATAGCCAAGTCAATACAGGCGGCGCGCCGTCGGGCGCGGCCGGTATCAACAGCGCGCGCAGCCAGGCAATGCCCCCCGCCGCAGCACCGGGCTGGACGGGCGCCGCCATCGGCACGCCGGGTGTCACCGCCCCGCTCGGCACGGTCGACAACCGCCCCGCCATGACGGGCCCGGGCACCACCAGCATCACCAATGCCAGCGGCACCTCGCTGTCGGCGGGTGCGACGGGCTCGTCCGCCCCCATCAACGCCGGTACCTGGGGTACCGTCGGCCCGAACAACGTCCCGCCCACGCCGGGTCCGGCCACGCCGGACCCGCTGGCCTTGCCCGGCAGCGCGCCGGGCGGCAACCCCACAGCGGCCGGCGCGCCGGTCCGCCGGTGAGCATACGGCGCTGTGAAGCCCTGATCGTCGGCGGCGGCCCTGGCGGGCTGACGGCGGCGATCTACCTGCGCCGCTTTCGCCGCGACGTCATCGTCGCGGACAAGGGGCACAGTCGCCTGTCGCTGATCCCCGTCAGCCACAACTATCCGGGTTTCCCGGGTGGGATCTGCGGCAACGAACTGCTCGAGCGCCTGCGCCAGCAATTGACGTGCTACGAGGGCGCCATCGACGACCTGGAAATCACGGCCCTGCGCAAGGCTGGCGACATCTTCGTCGCCAGCCACGACGGCGGTGAAATCCACGCTCCCGTCGTGTTGCTGGCCACCGGCGTGGCCGATGCCGGCCTGCCCGTGGAAGGTTGGCACGAGGCGGTGGCCACGGGCGCCGTGCGCCTGTGCCCCGTCTGCGACGGCTACGATATCCTCGACAAGCGCGTGGCAGTCGTCTCGCAGCCGCATAACCGTACCGGCCATGCGCTGTTCATGCGCACCTTTTCCTGCGACGTGACCTTGTTCGAGCGCGAGCCGGGCGAGCCCCTTTCCGCCGACGAGGCAGCCAGGCTGGAGGCGGCCGGCGTGCGCTACGTGACGTCGGCGTTGAAGGGCGTGACGCTGACGGAGGACAAGCTGCCCGTGCTGCATACGGAGGACGGCGAGGATTACCGCTTCGACGTGTTCTATCCGATGCTGGGCGAGAAAGCCCGTTCCACCCTGGGCGTGGACATGGGCGCGGCCGCCGGGGATTGCGACAAGCTCGTCGTCGACAGTCATCAGCGCACAACGGTGCCGGGCCTGTACGCCATCGGCGACGTTGTCGTCGGATTGAACCAGATCAGCGTGGCGGCGGGGCAGGCGGCGATAGCGGCCACGGCCATCCACAACGCGCTGCCCTGGCAGTTCCGGCAGCGCGCCTGAGCGTAAGGTACAGGCAGGATCGATTCACGTAGAAGCGCACGTCAAAACGGCAGCCCGCGGGCTGCCGTTTTTCTTGTCACGCGCAAGGCCCGCAGCGCGGGCCCTGCATGCTTACGCGTCGAGCTTGACGGCCTTGGCCGCACCGCCGCCACTGGCCAGCAAGGCGCCAACCTTGGGCACGTTCACGGGCGTGCGCAGCGGATTGACCTTGGCCGCAGCGGCCGGCACGGGAATGCTGTCCGTGACCGTATCGGCCGCCGTCAGGCGGGCGAAGTTGTGCGAAGGCGTCGTGGTGTCGATCAGGGTGCGCATGCGCGATGCCGTGTTTTCCCAGGACGTGTTGGCCACGACCTTGCGCATGCGTTCGACCATCTGCGCCGTCTGCTCCGGGCTCTGCTTCAGGGCCGCTTCGCAGTGGGCCACGAAATCGTCGTAGGTGTGGCCGATGGCGACGATCTCGCCGTAAGGCTGTTCGACGTCGCGGATGGCCGTCGAGACGATCGGCAGTTCGGCCGCCATGTATTCCAGCACCTTGGTCGGGCTGATGAACTTGGTCGCCTCGTTCAGGGCGAACGGCATCAGGCACACGTCCCAGCCGGCCAGGAACTTCGGCAGTTCGTCATAGCTGCGCTGGCCCAGGTAGTGCAGGTTGGCGCGCTGCGGCAGCTGGGCCGGATCGATCTTGACGACGGGGCCGACCAGCACGATCTGCCAGTCCGGGTTGGCATCGGCCACCTTGGCCACCAGGTCGGTGTCCAGGCGCTCGTCGATGACGCCGTAGAAGCCCAGGCGGGGGTGGGGAATATGGGCCTGGTCCGGGTGGCTGTCGGCGCGCTCCAGGGCGTGCGCGAAGTGCTTCGCATCCACGCTGGAAGGGAAGCAGTGCGCGTTGGCGTGGCGGGTGCGCTTGGCTTCGTACAGGCTCGGGCCGCCCGTGAACACCAGGTCGGCGATATTGAGCAGGGCCGATTCGCGCTGCAGCAGCTGGCGCGGCGGATTCTTGAAGGCGGACAGTTCGTCCATGCAGTCGTAGACGACGACGGAAGCGTGCAGCTTCGGCAGCAGCGGCAGGGCCATCGGCGTGTAGAACCAGACGATCGGGTCTTCGCCCTCGGGCATCAGTTCGGCGATCATCGGCTGCAGGATCGGCAGCTGGTCGTCATGGAAGCCGGGCTGCTGGATCGGCGTGTGCGGCTGGCAGACGGTGATGTTCGGTGCCACTTCACGGATTTTCATGAAGCTGTCGCCGTCGTGATGAATAGGTTCTTCCACCATCACGATCTTGTAATGTTTGGCCAGGCGTGTCAGCAGGTGCTGGGGGCGCTGAAAGACGAAGTCCCAGCGTAGGTGGCAGAACACGATAATGGTTGACATAATTTCTCCCTTGCCCAAATGGGTCGTTGATTGTGGTGGTAAAAATACCGCGCCTTCTGTGGAGCCCCGGTGGCCCGGGGCCCGCGGTGGGCGCTAAGCAGGTTTCGGAGGTTCCGGTACGACCAGCTGGACACTTCGCGTGGCCGCACTGATCTGTTCCAGCGGAATCTTCGGCGTCCGGTCCGCGTTCAGCAGGCCGTTCGCTTCCTGGTACGTATCGGCGAACTGCGTGTAGCAGAAGCCGGAAAACATCTGTGTTTCGTTGACCACCTTGAGCAGCTCCGTGTAATGCTCATAGAAGCTCTCGGCCGTATTGGCACGCGAGTAACCCCACGTATCCGTTTCCGGTGCCTTGGTGTCGAAGGCAATGCCGCCAAACTCCGTCAGCACGATCGGCTGGCCGCGATGCGGGAAGCCGTCCAGCGTCAGGATCCGTCCGCCCGGACGCCGCTGGTCGAACAGCGTGCGTGCCGGGTCGCTCACTTCGTAGCGCGCCTTGATGCGCTGCGGGTCGCTGTCGTAATCGTGGATACCCAAAATATCCGTCGCCGAAGCTTCCCAGCCGTCGTTGCCGATCACGGGCCGGGTCGAATCCATCATCCGCGTCATGTGGTACAACGCTTCGACGGCATTGCGATGTGCCTGCATCGACGTCAGGTTCGGCACACCCCACGATTCGTTGAACGGCACCCACACGATGACGCAAGGGTGGCTGTAATCGCGTTCGATCGCTTCCTGCCATTCCTTTATCAGGCGCGTCATCGAGCGCGGGCTGAACGAGTAGGCGGAAGGCATTTCTTCCCATACCAGCAGGCCCAGCTTGTCCGCCCAGTAAAGATAGCGCGGGTCCTCGATCTTCTGGTGCTTGCGCACGCCGTTGAACCCCATGGCCTTGGCCAGTTCCACGTCCAGCTTCAGGGCCGCATCGTTCGGTGCCGTGATGCCGCTGTCCGGCCAGTAACCTTGATCCAGCACCAGTTTCAGCGGATAAGGCCGGCCGTTCAACATGAAGCGGTCACGGTTGATGGCCACTGAACGCAGCGCCGTGTACGATCTTACCGTTTCCAGCTCTTTACCGTCGCACCGCAGTGTCAATTCGACATCGAGCAGGGTCGGACGTTCCGGGCTCCACAGCAAATCGTTGCGCGAATCGTCGATGCCGGGGTCGGAAATGGCGATCTTGCGGTTCGCTTCCTGCCCCATCAGCTTGTAGTCGTCGTCGGCCAGCAGCACGTCGCCGTGCCACAGCTTCACTTCCACCGACAGGCCTTCGCGGCGCGAACCGGCGGCGATGATTTCGCAGCCGATCTCGAAGCCGTCGAAGTGCGGCGTCCAGCGCACGTTCTTCAGGTAGGTGTCGGGCACCTGTTCGACCCACACGGTCTGCCAGATGCCGGTGGTGCGGGGATACCAGATCGAGTGCGGCTCCAGTTGCCAGTCCTGCTTGCCACGGGGTTTCTGCAGGTCCGACGGATCGTCCTCGACGCGCAGCACGATGACCTGGGGGCCGCCTTCGACGACGGCATCGGTGATGTCGACGTTGAAGGACGTATGGCCACCCTCGTGGGTCGTCACGAGGCGGTCGTTGACCCAGACCCTGGCGTGGTAGTCGACCGCGCCGAAATGCAGGATGGTGCGCCCGCCGGTACGTTCGAGGTCGAATTCAAGGCGGTACCAGACGACGTAATGGAAGCCCGTGTCATGGATGCCGGACAGTTTCGTCTCCGGCGCGTAGGGCACGTTGATTTCGTGGGTCCACTCGATGCCGTCGTCGGGCTTGCAGAAGCGGCGTTCGTCGTCGTACGCGAACTGCCATTTGCCGTTCAGGTTCTGCCAGTGGTCGCGGACCAGCTGTGGCCTTGGGTATTCGAAGTCGCTCATTATGTCCTCATGGTGTGAGTTCTTGTTGTAAGCCGCCGGTCACCAGGTGTCCGGTGCTGCCGCATTGGTGTGGTGCTAACCATGCGCGGGTATGAGCAGCGTGGCGTTGGCGGCCGCGCCGCCGCCTTCCTTCATGCGCCGCACGGCGCGTTCGCCGGCGGCGCGGGCGCTGCCGGACTTGCACAGCGCCACGCAGGCGCCGCCGAAGCCGGCGCCGGTCAGGCGGGCGCCGAATACTTCCGGGTCGGCGCGCAGGGCCGCCGTCAATTCGTCCAGGGCCACGATCGACACCTGGTAGTCGTCACGCAGGCTGGCGTGCGACTGGTTCATCAATTCGCCGAAGCGTGCCGCCTCGACGCCACCGCGCGCTTCCAGCACGCGCAGGTTCTCGCTGACGACGTGGCGCGCCCTTTCCTTCAGCGGGGCGGGCAGCCGATCCACCTGTTCCAGGTCCGTCACGTCGCGCAGCGCCGGCACGCCCAGCAGCCTGGCGGCCGCCTCGCACTCGGCGCGCCGTTCGTTGTACTTGCTGTCGGCCAGCTTGCGCGGCACGCCCGAGTCGATGACGATCACTTCGGCGCCCGGCGGCAGCGGCAGCACCTGGTGCGCCAGGGTGCGGGCATCGAGGAACAGCATGTGTTCGCTGTCGGCCAGGCTCGATGCCATCTGGTCCATGATGCCGCAGTTCACGCCGGCATAGCGGATCTCGGCCTGCTGTGCCATCTGCGCCAGCGCGACGTCATCGAGTTCGGCAGCGAGCAGTGTGCGCAAGGCGCGCAAGGTGGCCACTTCCAGTGCCGCGCTGGACGACAGGCCCGTGCCCAGCGCCAGGTTCGAGCGCACATACATGCGCAGCGGCGGCACGGCCACGCCGCGCGCCTGCAACAGGCGGATGCAGCCTTCCATGTAGCGGGCAAAGCCGGGCGGCGCGGCCTCGTCGGCGCCGAATTCGACGTGCGCATCGAGCGTGGCCGAATACAGGTGGAAACGGCCGTCGTTGCTGGGGGCGGCCATCACATCCGTGCGTTGCGGCGTGGCGATGGGCAGCATGAAGCCGTCGTTGTAGTCCGTATGCTCGCCCAGCAGGTTGACGCGGCCCGGTGCCCACGCATGGACCCGCGGCGGACCCCCAAAGAACGCCGTGGGCGACAGAACGGTCGTCATGCCGCGCCCCTCGCGCTGACCGCCGTGGCGGCGGGATCGGATTTTTCCGACTCGCGGCGCAGCCCATCGCCGCGCTGGCGCGGGCATGGCTGGAGCTGTTCGAGTGGATGCATGTTGACGGTTTCCTGTCGCAGAGTGTGGCGCGAGTAGAAATCCTATCAATGAATGGCAGCCTGCTAAGTCAATTCCGCGCGGCAATTAGCCTCTTTTTCGACTCAACAGTTCGTAACTATTGGTCACTCCGCCGGGCGTAACAGGGTTCCCAATGGGGGAGACTAACCGGTGGTTACTAACTCGTAGGAGAATTACTACAATGGGGAAGGTGGGAGACTGACAGAACCTTGCGCCGGTTCCGAGCCCCGAGGGACCTGGAACCGGGCTGAAAAGTATCAGGCGCCCAGGTAGACGTACTTGAACAGGAACACGGCACCGATGATCCACACGATGGGCTTGGCTTCGCGGGCGCGGCCCGTCAGCAGTTTCAGCGCGCCGTAGGTGATGAAGCCGAATGCAATCCCGTGGGCAATCGAATACGTGAACGGAATCAACAGGGCGGTGATGGCGGCCGGAACACTTTCGGTCGTTTCGCCCCATTCGATATCGGCCAGGTCGCGCAGCATCAGGCAGGCCACGAACAGCAGGGCCGGCGCCGTCGCATAGCCCGGCACGACGCCGGCCAGCGGGGCGATGAACAGGCAGGCCAGGAACAGGAGGGCGACGACGAGCGCCGTCAGGCCCGTGCGCCCGCCCGCCTGCACGCCGGCGGCGCTCTCGACATAGGCCGTGGTGCTCGACGTACCAAGGGCCGAGCCGGCCACGATGGCGACGCTGTCGGCCAGCAGGGCCTTGTTCAGCCGTTCCATCTTGCCGGCCACCAGCAGGCCGGCCCGGTTGGCCACGCCCATCAGGGTGCCGGTGGCGTCGAACAGTTCAACCAGGAAGAACACCAGCACGATGTTCAGGATGCCCGTCGCCAGCGCACCCGTCACGTCCAGCGCGCCGAATGTGGGTGCCAGCGACGGTGGCGCCGACACGATGCCGCGGAAGGTATTGCCGGCAAAGAAGAAGCTCAGCACGGTGACGACGACGATGCCGATCAGGATGGCGCCGCGCACCTGCAGCCGGTCCAGCGTGACGATCAGCAGGAAGCCGATGATGGCCAGGATGGCGCCGGGCTGGTGCAGGTCGCCAACGGCCACCATCGTGGCGGGATTGGCCGTGACGATGCCGGCGCTCTTCAGCGCGATCAGGGCCAGGAACAGCCCGAGTCCCACCGTGATGGCCGTGCGCAGCGAACGGGGAATGCCGTTGACGATCATCTCGCGCAGGCCGGCCACGCTGACGAGCACGAACAGGCAGCCGGAAATGAAGACGGCGCCCAGCGCCACGGGCCAGGGCACGCCCATGCCGCCCACGACGGCATAGGCGAAATAGGCGTTCAGACCCATGCCGGGCGCCATGCCGATGGGGTAATTGGCATACAGGCCCATGATGGCCGTGCCCAGCGCGGCGGCCAGGCAGGTGGCGACGAACACGGCATCCTTCGGCATGCCGGCGTCGGCCAGGATGGTGGGATTGACGAAGATGATATACGCCATCGTCAGGAAGGTTGTCAGCCCGGCAATAACTTCCGTGCGTACATCGGTACCGTTTTCCTTCAGCCTGAATAATTTTTCCGCGATCGACACGATGCTGTCCCATAGGTCAAAGACCGGCAGGATACCATCGGGCTCGGCCGGAGGGCAAAATCACCACGCGCCGCCCGTCATGCCAATGCATCACGACAACCGTGTCTGACCCCGATGTTGACACGGGCTCGGCGTTTGTCCACCACGGGGTCAGACCCCTACCTGGACACGGACTCGTCCATTAAATTGTCGCGGCCGCATCCGCGTTTCGTGTGATGAGCTCGTGTCTTGTCGGGGTCTGACCCCAAGGTGGACACGGGCTCAGCAGGAATGAAGTGGCGGAGCGCTCCGGTCCACGGTCCAGCTCGTGTCGACAAACGTGCCTGACGGCGATGTTGACACGGCCTTGGCGCTAGTGCGTTTCGAGCCGCCAGCCGGTGGCGTGCCAGGCCAGCGTATGCGTGGGCGCCAGCGCGGCGAGGAAATGGCTGTCGTGGGAGACGACGGCCAGGGCGCCGGGCCAGCCGTGCAGCGCGTCTTCCAGCGCGCCGGTGGCCGCCAGGTCGAGGTGGTTGGTCGGTTCGTCCAGCAGCAGCAGTTGCGCCGGCGTGCGACGCCACAGCGCGCAGGCCAGCGCCGCCTTGATGCGCTCTCCGCCGGAAAGCCGCGCCAGCGGCGTCGTCGTCCGCGCCGCGTCGAGGCCCAGCAGGGCCAGGCGGGCGCGCAGCTCCCCCTGGGCCAGCGGCGTGTCCAGCATCGCCAGGGTTTGCAGTACATCGGCGTCGCCTGCCGACGGCAGCTGCTGGTCGAGCCACGCGAAAGGGACGCGTACGCCGCAGGTGCCGGCCAATGGCGCGAGCAAACCGGCCAGCATCTTCAGCAGGGTGCTCTTGCCGCAGCCGTTCGGCCCCGTCACCGCCAGCCGCACGGGTCCGGCCAGCACCAGGTCCAGCGGCGGCGCGGACGGCGACCATGGCGGCACGGCACCGTCGCAGGCGATCACGGTGCGGCCGGGCGGTACGGCGCTGGCGGGCAGCACGAGGGCAGTGGTGGCGTCGTCGGTCACGCGTTGCGCCGCGGCCCGGACGGCGTCGTCGAG
>NZ_WNKZ01000113.1 GCF_009720835.1 Pseudoduganella buxea | reverse complement strand
GGCGGCCCCGCCCCCGCCCCGCCGCCCCGGGTCGAACCCGTGCCGGCCGTGCGCCCTGTCGCGCGCGTGGCCAATGTGCCGGCGCTGGAGGGTCAGGGCACGCCACCCCGCCGGGGGGCCTGAACCATCTTCCCCGGTGGGGTGCTGAAGCATCCCGCCGCGCCTTTTGCTTGCCCCCGTCGCCGGAACGTGGATAATCCACGCAAGTCAACAATAACGACGGGAGATCCGATGAAGTATATGCACAAGGCAGTCGCGCTGGCGCTGGCAACCCTGGCTACCGCCGCGGCCGCGCAGCAGGGCGACACAATCGTCAAGATCGGCCACAGCGGCCCCCTGTCCGGCGCCCAGGCCTTCTCCGGCAAGGACAATGAAAACGGCGCGCGCCTGGCCATCGAGGAACTGAACGCCAAGGGCGTCACGGTGGCGGGCAAGAAGGTGAGGTTCGAACTGCTGTCCGAGGACGACCAGGGCGATCCGAAGGCCGGCGTGTCGGTGGCGCAGAAGCTGGCCGATGCCGGCGTGCGCTACGTGCTGGGGCCTTACAACTCGGGCGTGGCCATTCCCGCCGCGCGCGTCTACAGCAGCGCCGGCGTCGTGGTGGCAAGCGTGGCGTCGAATCCGAAACTGACGCAGCAGGGCTACAAGAACCTGTTCCGCGTGAACGCCAGCGACTCGCAACTGGGCTCGAAGATGGCGCTGTACGCGGCCAAGGAACTGAAACTCAAGAACGTTGCCGTCATCGACGACCGCACCGCCTTCGGCCAGGGCCTGGCGGAGGAATTCAAGAAGCAGGCGCGCGCCTCCGGCATGACGGTGGCCGGCCACGAATACACCACCGACAAGGCGGTGGACTTCAGCGCCATCCTGACCCGCCTGAAGGCGAAGAAGGTGGAAGCGATCTTCTTCGGCGGCTATGCCCCGCAGGGCGGCCCGATGGCGCGCCAGATCCGCCAGCTGGGCCTGAACGCCAAGCTGCTGGGCGGCGACACCATCTGCACGTCCGAACTGGCAAAACTGGGCGGCGATGCCGTCGGCCCCAACGTGCTGTGCTCGCAGGGCGGCGCGCTGCTCGACAAGGCGGCCGCCGGCCCCGCCTTCAAGGCCCGCTTCAAGAAGCGCTTCAACGCCGACCCGGACGTCTACGCCGCCTCGTACTACGACGCCGCCAATATGTTCGCCCAGGCCATGCAGCAGACCAATTCGATCGACCCGGCCAAGGTCGGCGCCGCCATCGCCGCCGGCAGCTACCAGGGCGTGGCCGGCACCTATGCCTTCGATGCGAAGGGCGACATGAAATCGTCGCCGGTGACGATCTTCACGTTCAAGGGTGGGCAGCCGGTGGCGATCACGAGCTACTGAGCAGGCCTTTTCAAAAACCGCTCAGGCGGCCTTGCGCCGCTCGCCCGCCCCCGGCGAGCCGTGGAACTGCAAGGCCTGTACATTATTGCGGCCGCTGCTCTTGGCCGTGTACAGCAGGCGGTCGGCCTGGTCGACCAGCAGTTCCTGGGCGAAGCGCTGCTCGACGTGGGCGAAATTGACGGCCGTGACGCCGAAGCTGGCCGTCACGCCCACCACCCTGCCGGGCGCCACTTCCGTGCCCGCGCCGATCAGGGCACCCCGCATCCGTTCGGCCAGGTGGACGGCGCCATCGAGGTCCGTCTCGGGCAGCACGATGAGGAATTCCTCGCCGCCATAGCGGATGACGCTGTCGACGCCGTCGCGCGTGAGGGAACGCAGCAGGTTGGCGAACGTGACGAGCACGGCGTCGCCGGCCGCGTGGCCGTGGGTATCGTTGACGGCCTTGAAGTGGTCGATATCGCAGATCACGACGGCCAGGCTCAGTTTGAAGCGGCGGGCCCGCGACAGCTCCATGTTCAGCAGTTCCTGCTGCAGGTAGCGGCGGTTGTGGCAGCCGGTCAGCGCGTCGCGCTCGGACAGGTTCTTCAGCACCGCGTGCACGCGGAACTCCTCGCGCCGGATCAGCGCGTAGCGGTGCGCCGCCATGCAGCCGAAGCCGTTCGACAGCAGCAGCAGCATGCTCATCGTCAGCAGCTCGGGCCCCGTCAGCCGGTCCAGCCAGACCACCAATGCGACAAAGACGACGGTGGAGATCACGCCGATGGCCAGCGCGTACAGCAGCCGGTTCGGAATGTACAGGTAGACCACCAGCGCCATGATGGAAATGGACATCGCATGCCAGGGCGTGTCGTGGGGCCGGAACAGCACGACCAGGGCGAAGGTGGCCATGCCGAGGATTTCCGTGATGCTCGCGCCCAGCCAGATGCGCCGGATCGAATGGGGATACCAATAGGTAAAGGCGCAGCTGACCAGCGCGCTCACGGCCACGACCACGCGGCCGGCCAGCAGGATCAGCGCCTCGCGGCCGAACCCCAGCGCCAGCACGTCGGTAATGGTGAACGCCACGTAGAACGCGGCGCAGAACAGCAACGCCAGGCGCACCTGCGACCTGGTATGGCGCAGCTGGTGCCGGTTGAAGTGGGATTCGATGGTGCGGTCGGCAAATTCGGCGCGCCAGCGTGCTATCCGAAATACCGCATCGTTGACCGTGGGTGGCAACGTGCCTCCTAGTGTTTCATCAGTGCCCGGAACGTCATGGGCAAATACCGCCCATTGTAATAGAACTTGCCATAATTTAATCTCACCAAAAGTCACGTCAACTGCATATTTTTGGTAGACGTTGCGAGGTCGCGACGCCAGCCGCCACTGTCGCATTTACGACAAATCGCTTGCAGGAAAGCACCCAGATACGGCAAAAAGCGGCCGTCGTTAACATTGCTCCATCGGTTTTTCCACCGAACCTGCGTAAGCTTTTTCCTCCGGGTCACCACCCTTGTGACTTTCATCCTGCAACGCGGGACTTTACCGAGGAAAAAATGAATATCGCTAACCTGCGCATCTCGCAACGGCTGACCATTGGTTTCGGCATCGTGTGCGTCTTGCTCGTCATTATGGTCGCGCTCAGCAACTTGATGCTGGGCCGCATCAATGCCGGAACGAAGGACATCGTCTACGACCGCATGCCGAAGATCGAGGCGGCCGGCAACATTCAGGCTGAAATCAACGACATCGCCATCGCCCTGCGCAATATGCTGTTGTTTACCGATCCGGCCGACCAGCGCACGCAGATGGAAGAAGTGACCAGCTCGCGCCAGATCGTGGCCGAACGGCTCAAGGAACTCGACCGTACCGTTAAGGTGCCGCGTGCGCGCGAACTGTTGAACCAGATGCAGGCCGCCAGTGCGCGCTATACGGCCGGGCAGGACGAACTGATCCGTCGCATCCAGGCCGGTCAGGTCGACGAAGCGCGCCTGTTCCTGTCCGAACTGCGGCCCGTGCTGCTGGAACTGAAGAAGGCCACGGCCGACCAGGCAGCGCTGCAGAAGGAAGTCAGCAATGCCTCGGCCCGCGCCGCGGAAGCCACCTTCGCCGAGACGCGGCTGCTGGGCTGGGGCATGGGCATCTTCGGCCTGGCCATGGGCGCTGCGGTGGCGTGGTGGATCACCCGCTCCATTACGCGTCCGATCCACCGCGCGCTGGACATCGCCAACACGGTGGCGGCGGGCGACCTGACCAGCCGCATCGACGTCGACACGACTGATGAGACGGGCAAGCTGCTGCTGGCGCTCAAGCGCATGAACGACAGCCTGGCCGACACCGTGACGACGGTGCGCACGGGCACGGATGCCATCGCCACCGCCGCCGCCGAAGTGGCCAGCGGCAACCAGGACCTGTCCTCGCGCACCGAGCAGCAGGCCAGTTCGCTCGAGGAAACCGCCTCGTCGATGGAAGAACTGACGTCCACCGTCAAGCAGAACGCGGACAACGCACGCCAGGCCAATGTGCTGGCCAATGCCGCGTCCAGCGTGGCGCTGCGCGGCGGCGAAGTGATCGGCCAGGTCACGGGCACGATGGACGAAATCAACGCATCGGCGACAAAAATCGCCGACATCATCAGCGTCATCGACGGCATCGCCTTCCAGACCAATATCCTGGCGCTGAACGCGGCAGTGGAGGCGGCGCGCGCGGGCGAGCAGGGGCGCGGCTTCGCCGTGGTGGCGTCGGAAGTGCGCAACCTGGCCCAGCGTTCGGCATCGGCCGCGCGCGAAATCAAGGAACTGATCAATGCGTCGACGGAAAAAGTCTCCAGCGGCAGCCGCCTGGTGACACAGGCCGGCGAGACGATGCAGGAAATCGTCCAGAGCGTGCAGCGCGTCACCGACATCATGGCCGAGATCTCGTCGGCCAGTACGGAGCAGACGGCCGGCATCGAGCAGATCAACCAGGCCATCGTCGAGATGGATTCGGTGACGCAGCAGAACGCCGCGCTGGTGGAACAGGCGGCCGCGGCATCGGAATCGATGCAGGACCAGGCCGCCGTGCTGGCCAAGGCCGTGGCGGTGTTCCGCATCGGCACCGAGCACGCCGGCACACCGGTCGCACCCGTCAAGCGCGTGGCGCCCGCTGCCGTGAAGGCACTGGCCAAGCCGGCGGTGGCCGCGGCAAAACCGCAGGTCAAGGCCGCTGCCAAGACCGACGAATGGGAAGCGTTCTGATTCGTACGACTGTATTTTTATACCTGGCACAAGGTTATAATTTGCGAAATTAATCCGTGCAACTGTCATAATAGAGTCATCAATCTTCGGTAGCATCGGGCCTTCCAATCCTGGCCGCTTTTCCGAAGGACTTCATGAACCACCGTTTGATCCTCGCCGCGGGGCTGGCACTGTGTGCCAGTCCCGCCTTCGCACTCAATATCCTCGTCGCCAATGACGATGGACTCACCAGCAACCTGAAAGCCCTGTACGACGAGCTGCGCGCAGCCGGGCATGCCGTCATCGTGTCGGTGCCGTGTTCCGGCCAGAGCGGCCGCAGTTCGGCCATCGTCATGTACAGCACCACCACCATCGTCGCCGACAACGACCGGACGCAGATCGACGCCGAAGGTGGCTGCCACAATGGCGCCGCGCCGCTGGGGGCGCCGGCCGTCGGCCCGTTCACCAGGTCCGGTTATACGGGCGGCGACTACCACTATGTGCATGGCACGCCCGTGATGGCCCTGATGTACGGCCTGGACGTGCTGGCGCCCGCCCGGTGGGGCAAGGCCCCCGACCTGGTGCTGTCCGGCCCCAACGAAGGGCAGAACGTGGGCAGGCTCGTCATCAACTCCGGCACCATCGGCAATGCCCAGTTCGCGGCCGGGCGGGGCCTGCCGGCCATTGCGCTGAGCGCCGGGACCGACACGGTCGATAACGCCGGCCTGGCCAATCCGAAGTCGCGCATCGTGGCCCAGCTGACCACGCGGCTGCTCACGGCCCTGCAGGCCAAGGCCGGCAGCGCCCCGCTGCTGCCGGCGGGCGTGGCCCTGAACGTGAACTTCCCCGATGCGCCCACCCTCGATGCGGCATGGTCGTTCGCGCGCCAGGGCACGTACGACACCTACAACCTGAAGTTCACGAAGGACGCGCCGTGGGGCTTGTCCGGCTCTGCGCCGGGCGTGGCGACGGCCGAGCAGGCCGAGGACGAAGCGCTGGTCTACAAGAGCAAGGTGGCCGTCTCGGCCATGCAAGTGGGCTACGAGCAGCGTCCCGCCGGGCAGCAGTGGCTGCGCCTGCGCCTGCGCGAGCTGTTCGCCCGATGAGCCGCGCCATGAAGTCCTTCCCCGCCCGTGCCGCGGCGATGCTGCTGCCGCTGTTGCTGGTCGCCTGCGGCAGCAGCCATGACGACGCGCCCGCCATCCGTGTGACCGACCTGCCGGCCGGCGCCTACGCCGTCGGCACCGGGGATGCCGCCGCCCCGGTCGCCGGCAAGTATTACGCGGCGGCCGACGGCAGCCGCCTGCTGGTGCTGGACAACGCGGCCCAGCAGGCCACTGCCCTCTACCGGCGCGACGGCAACGCGCCGTGGCAGCGCACGCCCGCCGTTACCGGCGACACGGCACTGGAGCTTTCGTCCAGCCAGGCCATCGCCGCCGGCCCGCTCAATCCGACCGCCATCGCCGGCAGCTTTGTCGTGCGTCTGGCGAGCGGCAGCGCGGCCGCCTTCTCGATCGACACCAAGGGTGCCATCGCGGCGGGCAGCACGGCCTGCAAGCTGTCCGGCACGGTGGCCGTCAGTTCGCTGCCGAACGTGCTGCAATTGACGCTGGCGACGGCTGGCTGCGGCGACCTGCCGGCGCAGTCGGACGGCTACCTGGTGGCCGATACGGACCACGCACCGGCCAGCTTCCGGCTGCTGACCTTCGGCGCTAGCGCCCCGTTCGACCTGTGGGCATATCCTGAGTAGCCCCCAGCCACGTGACGGCAACGGTGAAGGCAGTGGCCACCAGCGCTTCCGCCTCCGCGCCGGGCGGCACCGTGTTGGTCAGCCCTGCCAGGCCCATCGACACTACTTGCGCGCACAGGGGGTCGATGCCGGACACCCCAGGCAGGTACCTTGCCAGCACCTTGCCCACATTGTCGCCGCGGCGGCTGCGCATCTGCGCCGCGCATGCCGTCAATTCCGGCCGGCGCATGGCCGCCAGCGCGACGGCGAAGCTGGCCCTTGCCAGGTCGAGCTTCTGGCCATCGCCTTCCGTGCGCAGGCGCTGCACCTCGTCGAGGCGGTCGGCATTCACCGCCGCGCCGATGTGCCGGACGATGCAGGCGATGCCCGCGTCGACCAGATCGCGCTGGGCGGGAAAGCGGTAACTGAGGGTGGTGTGGGGAATGCCGATATCGGCGGCGATGGCACGGTGCGTCAGGGCATCGACGCCCTGGGCGGCCAGGCGGATGCCGCAGGCGCGTGCGGCCAGGGCCGACCATGCCGGCGCGGATGCAGCACTGCCGGTGGCGGTGTCCGCCATCCGCATCCGCTCACCGAGCATAGTGAACAGCGTGCCTTCGGCGCCATCGCCGGCTGGCGCCGCGCCGCCGTTGAAGAGGCGTTGCAGGCAAAGGCGGCGCAGCATCCGGTACGCGGGATCGGCGTCGAGCGCCACGCTGCAGGCCAGTTCGGCGACGACATACCCGTGCCACCAGCCGCAGGCCAGCAGCGCCGGCGCCACGCCCGCCCTTGAGCCCACGTCATCCCAGAACGCGCGCCGCGCCGCCGCCCAATCGGCGAACGCCGGCCGCAGCGCCGCATCCCAGGTACAGGCCTGCATCAGTTCCAGGTATAAGGCGGACACGGCACGCTGCCCCGTCGCCAGTTCGTCGACAATGGTTTCCGCCACGTTGGCGGCGATCGCGGGCGGCATGCTGCCCAGGCGCGCCAGCGCTCCGCGCCAGTGCTCGAACAGCAGCGCATCCCGTGCGGCGGCGGCATGGCAGATGGCGGCGATCACATCGGCCCGCGCGCCATAATGGGTGCTCAGCACCGTCACGGAAACGCCCAGCTGCGCCGCCAGCGGGCGCAGGGTCAATCCCGCCAGCCCGTCGGTGGCGACAATGCGGCTCGCGGCCGCCAGCAAGGCATCCGCTTGCGGCGTTTTGCGACTGGGTTTTCTGGCGGCGGCGGGATCGGGCAATGGGCACTCATGGCGTCAAGACTGGCGCCGATTGTAAGCGATCCGATTTGAGCGCATGCTATCGGGAAGTGACGATCCACGCTCCTGTCGGAAAGTTCTTACCCCAGGGCGGGGGCATGACTGGCGGTTACGGCTGTCGATTCTCTGTATAGTCGAACGGTCGAGGTCTGCGCAACTGCGCCTCGTCTCCTTAGCCTGGGCCCGATCCCGAGGCATCGACTCATCCGGTGCGGGCCTTGCGCCCGCATCCCCATCGAGGAGCGCCAATGGAAACCGAACTGAAACTCAATGTCGCCCAGCGCGACCTGGACAAAGTGCGCCAGCATGCGCTGCTGGCCGGCCTGTCCCCAGCCAGCCCGGACGAACTGGAACTGGCCGACACCTATTACGACACGCCGAAGCTGGACTTGTGGCATAACGGCCTGACCTTGCGCGTGCGCGCCAGCGACGGCACCTGGGTCCAGACCGTCAAGACGGCCGCCGGCGGCTCGCCCGCCCTGCACCAGCGCGGCGAGTGGGAATGCGCGCTGCCGGGGCCGACGCCGGACCCGGCAGCCCTGGTACGCCAGGTCAAGGCGAAGCGCATCGCTGAACTGCTGGGCTCGCCCCATATCGCCGCCCAGTTGCGGCCCGTGTTCAACAACACGACGCGGCGCACGCGCTGGAACATCGAGTTGCCGGACGGTCAGCTGGTGGAATGCGTGCTCGATGCGGGCGACCTGCACGTCGGCAAGCGCAATGCCGCCATCGGCGAACTGGAACTGGAAATGAAAAAGGGCGATCCCACCCGGCTGTTCGAGCTGGCGCTGGCCCTGCACGAGCAGATTCCCCTGCGCATCGCCAACGACAGCAAGGCTGCGCGCGGCTACGCCCTGCTCGATCGCAAGGCGCCGGCCGCCGTCAAGGCCACGCCGGTGCGGCTGCACAAGAAAATGCGGCTGGAGGATGCCTTGCAGTGCATCGGCCTGAACTGCCTGGCGCAGCTGGAATCGAACGTTACGGGCGTGCTGGCGCAAAGCGTGGAAAGCCTGCACCAGATGCGGGTGGGCCTGCGCCGGCTGCGCGCACTGCTGAACATGTTCGAGGACCTGGCGCCGCTGCCGGCGGACATGCATGACAGCATCGAGTGGCTGTCCGGCGCGCTGGGCGCCACGCGCGACTGGGATGTGCTGGCCGGCGCCACCTTGCCCGCCATCGGTGGCGACGACGTGACCCAGCTGGTGGCCGTGGCCGAACAGCGCGCCAGGGACCTGCACCGCGACATGCTGCAGACCTTGCACCAGCCGCGTTACACGCAGGTGATCCTGCAGCTGAACGGCTGGTTCCACGGCCGCGGGTGGCGCGAAGGGCTGGCGGACAAGTCGCCACTGTACCGGCGCGTGGACGACGCCATGGTGCCGCTGCTGCGCAAGGCGCGCCAGCGCCTGCGCAAGCGCATCGGCGCGCTCGACGAGAACGATCTGGCGGCGCGCCACCGCGTCCGTATCGCGGCGAAAAAGGCCCGCTATGCGGCCGAATTCTTCAGCGACTTGCTGCCGGCCAAGCCGACCAAACGCTATGTGCGCACCTTGTCGGCACTGCAGGACAAGCTGGGCCACCTGAACGACCTGGCCGTGGCCAGGGGATTGCTGGAGCAGCTGACGGCGCCGGACCTGCTGCGCGGCACGACGTATGCGCGCGGCTACATCGCGGCCGCGCTGGAGCTGGAAAGCCATCAGCTGCGCCCGGCCCTGGATGCGGTGGCGCGGCTCAAAATGACCGGATCATAAGGAGGACGCCATGGACACATCGGGCAATGCGCGCCGCGCCACGGACGAAACGGCCGCCGCGCCGGCTGGCACCAGCGACCTGGTGCGCCAGGGACTGCTGCTTCAACAGGCCAGCAACACGATGGCGGCGTTGGAATACCTGCAATCGCGCGGCATCGACAGTGCCATCATCCGGCGCGTGCTGAACGGCCGCGACGTGCGCGAGGACGACGAGATCGCGCTGGCGGCGGCATGGGAACTGCGCCGCCGAACAGAGGCTGCCGGCAAGCAGTAGGCCCCTTACACCAGGTTGACGCCCAGCACAAAGGAAATCTTGCCCACTTCCGCGCCTTCGCGCTGCACTTCGACCGAGCGCAGCACGGGCAGCACCAACGAGGTGCCGGTACCGTAGACTTCGCCATGGCGCAGCAGGTAGCGCATTTCCGCTTCCGCTACCTGGAAGGGTTCGAGGGAATACGGCTTGTCGGCCGTGTTGCAGCCTTGCGCCACCAGTTTCATCATGATCTGCCGGCACCCTTCGTCCACGGGCGCATCGGCCACTGCCACATTAAGAGTCTTGATCGGTTCTTTCCTCATGGGTCCTCCTTTGAAGCGGTCCCGAAGCCGTATCCGCATGACGCTGATGATAGCGATATCACGCCTGTTGGGACATTGGGAGCCCGTCATCATATGACAGAATGATGACATGCCGCAAAGAAAATATCAATTTGAAAAGAAGCGTCAGCGTGTCAACAGCGGTGTTGCCGGGTCGGCGGCTTCCGGCGCGGCCAACCGGAACTGCCCCATCAGGCTGCGCAGCGCGGCGGCCTGCCCGCGCAGCGCTGCCGCCGCCGCAGCCGCTTCCTCGACCAGGGCGGCGTTGCGCTGGGTATCTCGGTCCAGGTCGGTAACGGCCGCGTTGACCTGGGCGATGCCGCGCCCCTGCTGGCGCGAGGCATTGCCCAGATCCTTCATCAGTTCGCTGACGGCGCGGGCGCCGTCCAGCATGCCTGTCATGGTCGCACCGGCGCCTTCGGCCTGCGTCGCGCCGCGCCGGATCGCATCCACGGAGGCCGTGATCAGGCCCTTGATTTCTTTCGCCGCGCCGGCCGAACGCTGGGCCAGGGCCCGCACCTCGCCCGCCACCACGGCGAAACCACGGCCCTGCTCGCCGGCCCTGGCTGCTTCCACCGCCGCGTTCAGGGCCAGGATATTGGTCTGGAAGGCAATCGTGTCGATGGCCGCGATGATGTCGACGATCAGCTCGGCCGAGTTGCTGATGTCCTGCATCGTCGCCACCACGGCGCGCACGGCCGGGCCGCCGGCGGCCGCGGTGTCGGCCGCGCCCTGGGCCAGTTGCTCGGCCCGGACCGCCTGGCCGGCGTGGGCGCGCACGATCTGGGTCAGCTTGTCCAGGGCCGCCGCCGTTTCCTGCAAGGTGGCGGCCTGGTGCTCCGTACGGCGGGACAGGTCGAGATTGCCTTGCGCTACCTCGGCCGATGCCGCGTCGATGGCCAGCGCCGCCTCGCGCACGCCGCTGACGGTGCGCGCCAGGCGGCGCGTCATATTGCTCAGCGCATCGAGCAGCTGGCCGATTTCGTCCTGCCGGCGGTGAGGCAGCACGGCCGTCAGGTCGCCGGCGGCAGCCCGCACGGCCAGGTCCAGCGCGGCACGCAGGGGCTCGACGATGCTGCGGGTTAAGGCCCAGGCCAGGGCGATGCCGATCAGCACCGCCGCCGTGCCCAGCGCTGCCATCACCAGGCGGCCCGTGATGAAGGTGTCGTGCGAGTCGGCGGACAGGCGCTGCGCGGCGGCGCGCTGGTAGTCCAGCAGTGCCTGCAGCGCGGCGGCGTAGGCATCAAAAGCGGGCGTCAGGCGGGCGGCCACCAGCTCCTCGACCTGCTGGGTGCGGCCCATGTCCTTCTGCCGCATCACTTCGGTGCGCGCGGCGCGGTAGGCCGCCTGCCGGGTCAGCGCCTTGGTCACCAGCGCATGTTCGGCCGCTTGCGCCGGCATGTTCGCCAGTTGCGCCTGCAAGGCCGCGCTGGCCTTGTCGCCGTCGCCCAGCTGGCGCTGGAAGTAATCGGCCACTTCCAGGCTGTCGCTGTGGGCCACGGACAGCACGCGCACGGCGTTGAGCCGCTCGCTGCCCAGCCACTCGGTGGTAAGGCGCTGGCGCATGAGCTTGTCGTCCGCCAGGATCACGGCATTATCCGCCACCTTTTGCAGGGACAGCAGGGAAGCGATCGTCACGCCGGCCAGCATGGCCAGCAGGACGGCGAAGGCGGCGACGACTCTGGCGCCGGCACGGCGTTGGATAAAGGTCAGCATGGCAGCTTAGGAGAGAGCGAAGTGTAGGGAACAGGACGGTAATGGTGCCGTTGTCCAATTTCATATCAAAATTTCTCAATGGAAATTTTTCGCTATCATACCGACGCCACATGACCGTTTAATGACGCGTCGCCGCAGCCGGCCAGGAAAAAATGGGCAAAAAAAGCCGGCTTGAAGGCCGGCTTAAATCCAATTCTTGGAGAAGAGTTGGAGGAGACAGTTGCATCATGCCTGCTGCAATCCGGTCAGGCCAATTTATTCTGGCGATACCGTATATCACCCAAACGCATATGTGTCCCACCGCTCGGTGATTCCGCTACCAGAAGCAAGTGACGAACGGCCCCTGCCGTGGGACGGGCAAATGCAGGTTGGTGGGATAGTGCTTGAGGTGGCGAGGACGGGGCGCTCGCTGTTAGCGAGTGGTATAAGGCGGTGGTGCGCATGGCGATGTCGCGCTGGACGCCAGCCCGGACCCGCAGCGCCGTCTTCGAGCAGCAGGGACACGATGAAGCGACTGCCCATGCCCGAGCCGTCGCTGCCGGCTTCGACGGTCCCTGGCGCCCGCAATGCGAAAGGTATGGGCTCTTATGCCTCAGTCGCGCAAGGGGCTCGTCTGCCGCCTTGGCGGATGCCGGGGACTGGCGCCTGGTCCAGGCCGGAAGACCTGGCGCGCCAGTTCGCCCCTGTCAGTAGTCGGCGACACACTGCAGCTCTGCGCCGCTGCCGCCATTCCCGCGCAGGATGGCCGCCAGCGACTGGTGGCAGACCACGAAGGCATTCAGGTCGCCGCCCATCTTGAAAAGAAGCCGCTGGTCCTGGGGAATATCGTCGAGCAGCTTTTCGTTCAGGCTGTAGGTGTAGACCTGATGCAGCTGAAATCCGCCCAATTCCACGGGTGGTTCATCTTCGTCGTATTCCGAATTTTCGCGATCCCAGCAATCGAGCCTGCCGGTAAACGTCACGTACCAGTAATCCTCGTGCCAAGCACCGTCATCATCGATATAGACGGCGGGATGCAGGGACATGCCCGGCACCGACAAGGTCAGCAGTTTCTCGCGGATCGGCTGCCGCACGACCATGTCGGCGCCTGCAAACAGGATATCCGGCGTGGTGGACTTGATTTTCTCCGCCTTGAACTTGTCCTTCCAGCCATTGGTGAACACGAGCGGCGGCGAGCCGACCGCCTGGGCTTCGTAGCGGAAGCGCCGGTCTTCCGTGTTGGCGTCCGGGACCAGGAACGGGAGGCCCGTTGCCTTGGATTTTCGGACGAAAAAATACTCTTTATCATACTTTGACATGTCACCGTCCTACTCTTAAACGAAATTTTTCCGACAGGACGTACGTAATACGTTCTGTTTTCTGCCCCTTGCCCTGGGACTTGTCCGGCTTGTCAGGGTCATGCAGGTGGTGCCGGTCGACAGGACAGGGCTGGTCCTTCCGATGCGTCACGACCGAGTCCGTCCCACTGCATCCCGATCCATTCTTGCCGAAGGACAGCGCGATCTTCGTCAGCGGCGCTTCCGCAGGCTTCATCTGGATCAGGTTGAGAATCTTCTTGCTGAGCCTGTCCAGTTCCTCGATGATCTTCTGCTGTTTCGACAGTTTGTCACCCGGACAGTCCTTCGACATCGGCAGGTCGAGCGACTGGATGGCAATGGCAACCATCTCGTGATAGCTTACCGGCTCGCGATCGTCGACATAATTGTCCTGATCGATCTTGGCATCGTGGTTTCCCCGATGCGGCTGCACGCCAAGGTAACAAGCCCCTTGCAGAGTACAGGGAATAAAGGACAAGTTCGGCAACAGGTTGATATCGTATCCGAACTTCTGGATCTTTTTCCCCATTCCCGATAAGCGCATTCCTTCGCCGGAAATGATGTGATGCGCCTGCATCTTGACGCCGTTATTGCGCGGGTGCGTCTCATCATGCTCGATCGCATCCTTGATTCTTTTGAGGTATTTACTGTCTTTCGCTGAATTACCCTGTGTGATTACCATACCCGATCTCTACCAATTTAGCCTGGATTAAATATATTCGACATGCCCGGGCCTGGTCCTGGGCGTCGTATGTTCCGTGCTGCCGCAGCAGCGGCATTTCTTGTCCCGCTTGATCGATTTGCGTTTCGCCATCAAGGTGGTTTTCGTATTCCCGCGAAGGACGTATCCCTTGCTGCGCGCCTCGAGCAACTTCGCGCCGAGGCTGTGCAATTCATCGACGGCATCGCACAGGTCGCGCAACATTCGCAGGAAGGCGTCGATTGCCGCCTTGGCGCGCTTGATCTTGCGGTTGGCCGTCACCACTTTCGCGCCCGCCGCGGCGAAGCGGGCGATCAACATCGTTATGCGCGCCGCGGCCGCCGCACCGGCACTGAGCAGCGCCGTGACGATCAGCATCACGATCTCGATCATCAGGTAGGCCCCGCCCTTGCCGGCCACATAGGCATAGAAGTTCGGCGGAATCGCCTCGATCATCAGTCCCACGTAGGCCAGATAACTGAGCGCGCTCTCATGGTCGGCAATCACCTCCAGCACCACCGGGAAATTCGGGTCATCGCGAATAGCCTTGGCCAGCTTCGGGTCGATGTCCATCAACACGGTATCGACGAAGTTCTGGATCGGGCGCGGTTCGCCGTTCGCTATCAGTGTTGGAAGGTCCAGGATGGCATTGCGATGCCGGTAGATCTTCTTCGCCATGTCGGCGCTTTCGAAAACCGATTCGGACAGGGCATTCATATTGTGGCGAACCGCTTCGAGCCGGCGCAGCTGCTCGTTTCCCAGTTCGGTGGCCGTATCGCTGAGCGAGCGTTGCCACCATGCCCAGTTGAGCAAGGTCTCTTCCGGCTTGTCGAGGTGCTTGTTGACTTCCTTTTGTACCGACTCGAAACGGCCAGCGCTGTACGTCGCCAGCCGGTCATAAGCCGTACCCGCCGCATCCTTGACCTTGCTCCCCAGGTTGATCCACAAATCGGCGGTGAAAAATTCCGCCTGGTCGTCCAGCCATTCGGCGCCGCCGGCATTCCATCCTTCGTACGCGCTGGTGACATACGCCAGCGCGGGTGAATCGTCCCATTGCGTCTGGAATTCCGCCATGTAATCCGTAAGGTTTAGGTATGCCGCATGCAGGCGCAGCACGATCATTTCGCGCTCTTCGGTAATTTCCTTCTCTGTGATCCTCGACTTGACGGTAACCAGGACATTGCCATCCTTGGGCGCATCGAGCTTGCGAATTTCGGTCATTTCATCCCTGCTTTCCGTTGATGGAAAGGCTTTCCGCCAAGGTCTTGTCGTCGACCTTGAAATGAAGGCCCGCCAATGGCCATGGCGTGTTCCACGCATCGTCGTATTGCGCCGCGACCTGTACCCAGGTGTTCTCGGCCTTGGGCAGTACCGGCATGACATGCTCGTTGCGGGCCGCGCCCGAGAAGCTTTTTTTCCCCGCGTGGATCATGATCTTTCCGGGACACTGCACCGTAATATTCCCGCCATCGATCGTGATATTCGCCCCACCCGCCGTGGACAGCGAAATGCTCTTGGCGGCGGCGAAATCGACGAACGACGAAGCGCTGACCACCGTCACCTCATCGCGTGCCTGCACTTTCAGTACATCAGCCTGGGCCTGAATGTCCACCGCATCCTTCGCGGCAATCAGCTGCACACCGAGGCCACCTTCACCGGCACCGACAGCACCACCGAGCACGCCCATGGCCTGGCCGCTGTGCATGCGCAGCGCGCCGCCGGCGACGAACTGCGTGTCGGCGCCGCTCATCAAGCCGATGGTCTCGCCGTTCGACAGCTGCAAGGCGCCGCCCGCCGTTACGCCCAGGCCGGCCTTGGCGCTGACGGCGATCACGGGATCCGCCGAATGCGGCAGCGAGCCATCGTCAGGTGATGTTTTACGGGAACCGGCATCGGCGCGGGCGGCGTCGAGACTGTCGCCGCCGACCATGCCCGAGACGGCCGTCATCAGCGCCGTCAAAGGTGGTTCCTTCTCCGACAGCGTTGACGCTCCGGCCTTGATCGAGCCAATCGACGTCGCCAACGCCACCGTCTGGTGCGTCTTGGCCGCCTCGCTGAACGTCTCGCCCAGTTTCACGGCCTGCTTCATCAGCGCGATGCCGGCGGCGTTGTCGCCGGCCGGGTCGCGGTTGGTGGCGCCGTGGG
>NZ_WNKZ01000112.1 GCF_009720835.1 Pseudoduganella buxea | reverse complement strand
GCCGCGCCGGTACCGCCACCGGTGCTGACCGCGCTGGCGCCCACGACCGACTTGGCGCAGGCGCGCCAGCTGGCCGACCAGGGCCATCCCGTGCAAGCGGCCGCAGCCTGCCGCGGCGTGCTGGCCCAGCAGCCCGACAATGCCGAGGCGTGGTTCCTGCTTGGCCTGCTGTCCGAAGCAACGCAGCCCGAGCAGGCCGAGGAACACCTGCGCCGCTGCATCTACCTGCAACCCGACCACTACGACGCGCTGTGCCACCTGGCGCTGCTGGCCGGCCAGCGCGGCGACGCCGGCGCGGCCGGCACGCTGAAGGCACGCGCTGCCCGCGTGTGGCGGCGCCAGCACACCACCAAGGCGACACCATGAATCCCACCGACGACGGCAGCCCTTCCCACGGCGCCGGCTGCTGGAGCCGTATCGGCGTGACGGGCGACGGCAGCTGCGAGCTGCTGACGCAGCACGCCCATTGCCGCAACTGCGGCGAATACGCCGGCGCGGCCCTGCAGAACCTGGCCCGCGCCGTGGACGACGGCTACCTGCGCGAGTGGGCCGAGCATTTCCGCGCACCGGAAACGCGCGACGAACGGCTCGACTCGTCCAGCGTCGTGTTTCGCATCGGCCGCGAGTGGCTGGCCCTGCCCACGGCGATGTTCGTGCGCATCGCGCCGCACACGACACCGCACCGGGTGCCGCATCGCGCCGCGCCGGGCCTGCGCGGCGTCGTCAACGTGGGCGGCCGGCTCTACCCCTGCGTGTCGCTGGCCGAACTGCTGGGCATCGGCGAGGACGGCGGCGAAAGCCGCCAGGGCCGCCATACCTTTGCCCGCCTGCTGCTGGTGCAGTGGGAGGAGCGGGCCTATGCGCTGCCGGTGGCGGACCTGCACGGCATCGTGCGCTACGCCGCCACGCGCGTGCTGCCCCCGGCGGCGACGATCAACAAGGGCCTGCTGCGCTACCTGACTGGCGTGCTGCCCGAACAGGACATGCGCATCGGCTGCCTGGACGCCGGCCTGGTTGGTCACCAACTTGCGAGAACCCTGCGATGAGCGAACCGGAAGACCTGAGCCAGTTTTCCATGCTGGAGCTGTTCCGCATGGAGGCCGAGGGCCAGACCCAGATCCTGACGGACGGCCTGCTCAGCCTCGAGCGCGGCAGCTCGGGTAGCACCATCGAGCCGATGATGCGCGCGGCGCACTCGATCAAGGGCGCCGCCGCCATCGTCGGCCTGGACCTGATCGTGCAGCTGGCGCACGGCATGGAAGACGCCTTCATCGCCGCCCAGCACGGCCAGCTGCGCCTGACGCCGAACCGGGTCGACGTGCTGCTGGCCGGCGTCGACCTGATCGTGCAGTGCTCGAACCTGAAGGAAGCGAACCTGCCGGCCTGGCTGGCCACCAACGAAGGCAATATCCGCAGCACGATGAACGCCATCGTCGGCATCGCCTTCCTGCCCGAGCCGGTGGAAAAGCCGGCGGCCCCCGTCCAGGTTGCGGCGCCGCCACCGCCGGTACCGGCCGAAGCGGTCGAGGCCCCACCCGCCGCGCCACCCACCGAGGAAGCGGCGCCACCAACGGAGCGCCGCGCCGGCCACACCCAGCGCGGCGCGGCCCAGGGCGACCGGCTGCTGTCGCTGGCCAGCGAAAGCCGCATCAACGCGCACCAGATGCATCCGCTGATCGAGACCATGCAGCGCTTCAAGCGCAGCCAGTCGGCATTGCTGACCGCCCTGGACGACCTGCACGAGGCGATTGCCCGCAGCGGCATTCCGGCCCTGCAGGAAAAGGCCGCGCTGGTGCTGCAGCGCAGCCAGCCGCTGAAGCAGACCACCCTGGCGCAGATCACCGACATGGAGAACTACGAGCGGCGCCTGCTGAACGTCTCGAACCAGCTGGTGGACGAAGTGCTGGCCATGCGCATGCGCCCTTTCCGCGACGGCGTACAGCATTTCCCCCGCATGGTGCGCGACCTGGCGCGCAACCTGGGCAAGGAAGTGCACCTGGAGATCCGTGGCGAGGACACGCTGGTGGACCGCGACATCCTGTCGCGCATCGAGAATCCCCTGAATCACATGCTGAGAAATGCCGTCGACCACGGCCTGGAACCACCGGCCGTGCGGGTCGCCAACGGCAAGTCACCGATGGGCACCATCGTCCTGGAGGCGCGCCACCGCGCCGGCATGCTCAATATCGAGATCGTCGACGATGGCCAGGGCGTCGACCCGCAGCGCATCCGCCGCGCCGTCGTCGAACGCAAGATGGCCACGCCGGCGATGGCCGACACGATGTCGAACGGGGAGCTGATGGAGTTCCTGTTCCTGCCCGCCTTCAGCCTGAAGGAGGACATCACGGAGATTTCCGGGCGCGGTGTCGGCCTGGACATCGTGCAGGACACCATCCGCCAGCAGAACGGCACGGTGCACGTGCAGTCGCAGCCAGGCCTGGGCTTCCATACGTCGATCACCTTGCCGCTGACGCAGTCGATCGTGCGCTCGCTGGTGGTGGACGTGCGCGGCGAGGCCTATGCCATCCCCATCGTCAAGATCGAGCGGGTCGAGCTGGTGCCGCAGGCGGCCATCCACACGCTGGAAAACAAGCAGTTCTTCGACCTGAACGGCGAGCACCTGGGCCTGGTGTCGTCGGCCCAGGTACTGGAGCTGGGCGACATGGAGCACCACGAGCTGCTGCCCGTGATCGTCATCGGCACGGGCGCGCGCCGCTACGGCCTGGTGGTCGACGCCATCCGGGGCGAACAGAGCCTGGCGGTGCAGAGCATCGACCCGATCTTCGGCAAGCTGCGCGACATCTCGTCGGCGGCCCTGCTCAACGACGGCGAACCGGTGCTGATCCTGGACGTGCCGGACCTGTTGCTGTCGATCGAGAAGCTGCTCGCCGAGGGGGGCCTGCACCAACTGGCGCGCGCCGACTCGGCAGCACGGCGTAGAATGAAACGTATCCTGGTGGTGGACGATTCGCTGACCGTGCGCGAGATGGAGCGCAAGCTCCTGACGGGGCGCGGCTTCGAGGTCGACATCGCCGTCGACGGGATCGATGGCTGGAACGTGGTACGCTCGGGCGACTACGACCTCGTCATCACGGACGTCGACATGCCGCGCATGGACGGCATCGAACTGGTCAACCTGATCAAGAAGGACATTCATTTGCACACCCTGCCGGTCATGATCGTGTCGTACAAGGACCGCCCCGAGGACCGGGCGCGCGGCTTGGCGGCCGGCGCCGACTACTACCTGACCAAGGGCAGTTTCCACGACGAGACCCTGCTCGATGCCGTGCACGACCTGGTCGGGGACGCGTCCCGATGAGGATCGGTATCGCCAACGACGTGCCGATGGCGGCCGAGGCGCTGCGCCGCGTCATCGCCGGCACGCCGCAGCACCAGGTGCTGTGGATTGCCCGCACCGGCCTGGAAGCGGTGCGCATGTGCGCCGACAACCGGCCCGACCTGGTGCTGATGGACCTGAACATGCCGGAGCTGGACGGGGTCGAGGCGACCCGCCGCATCATGGAGGAGTCGCCCTGCGCCATCCTGGTGGTGACGGGGCGGCCGCAGGACAGCGTCAACCAGGTCTTCCGCGCCCTGGGCGCCGGCGCGCTGGACGTGACGGCCACGCCGATGCTGGCCGGCCAGGCCGAGGGCGGTGGCCAGCTGCTGGCCAAGCTGCGCACGATGGAAAAACTGATCCGCCACAGCGGCGGCAACCAGGCCATGTCGCCGCGCATGCCGGTGCAGGCCAGCAGCGAGCGGCGCGATGCCGCCGTGCAGACGCTGGTGGCGATCGGCGCCTCCACGGGCGGCCCTGTCGCGGTGGCCAAGATCCTGGCCGGCTGGCACCCGCCGCCTGACTGCGCCATCGTCGTCGTGCAGCACATCGACGAGAACTTCGCCGACCATTTCGTCAAATGGCTGAGCGAACAGCTGGTGATGCCGGCCCGCGCCATCGAGCATGGCGACGCCCTGATCCCCGGCACGGTGATGATCGCCAAGAGCAATGACCATCTGGTACTGGATGAAAAATTGCAGTTGGGGTACGATGCGGTGCCAAGGGAGTATGCCTACCGGCCGTCGGTCGACGTGTTCTTCCGCTGCGTGGCACAGCATTGGCGCGGCGACGCCATCGGCATCCTGCTGACCGGCATGGGCCGCGACGGCGCCGAGGGCCTGCTGGCCATGCGGCGCGCGGGCAAGACGACGGTGGCGCAGGACCAGGCCACCAGCGCCGTGTACGGCATGCCGCGCGCGGCGGCCGAACTCGATGCGGCGCAGCTGACCTTGCCGCTGCAAAAAATCGGTCCCTTCCTGCGCGGTAGTGTCGGCGGCAGGAGCTGAAGGCCCGGCAGCCCATTCACGCGCGCACCCGCGCGCGGTTTTACGATCAACGGATCGACGTGGCACCGCCCAGGGCGGCCATCGGCACAGGCGTGCGGGGGCCGCACGGGCGCGCCGCGCGATCGAACCAGAGAGCGCCGATGTCGCAGGTAATCTCCGCAACCGCGGAACAGGAACCGACCTTCACCACCTTCAAGGTGCGGGTATTGCTGGTGGATGACCAGCTGCTCGTCGTCGAGGCGGTGCGGCGCATGCTGGCCGACCAGCTTGACATCGAATTCCATTTCGTAACCGACCCCATGCAGGCGCTGGACTGCGCGCTGCGGCTGCAACCCACCATCATCCTGCAGGACCTGGTGATGCCGAACGTGGACGGCTTCGACCTGATCCGCCAGTACCGCGACAACCCGAAGCTGCTGCACGTGCCCGTCATCGTGCTGTCGGCCAAGGAAGAGCCGAAGATGAAGGCGCACGGCTTCGCCGTCGGCGCCAACGACTACCTGGTCAAGCTGCCCGACCGCCTCGAACTGCTGGCGCGCGTGCGCTATCACTCGGGCGCCTACATCAGCCGCCTGCAGCGCGACGAGGCCTTCCACTTCCTGCGCGAGAGCCAGAAGAACCTGGCCGACGCCAATATCGAACTGCAGAAGCTGGCCGCGCTGGACAGCCTGACGGGCATCGCCAACCGGCGCCGCTTCGATGAAACGCTGCACCAGGAATGGCAGCGGGGCCAGCGCCAGCGCCGCCCCTTGTCGCTGTTGATGTGCGATATCGACTGCTTCAAGCTGTATAACGACACCTTCGGCCACCTGGCGGGCGATTTGTGCCTGAAGAAGGCGGCGGCCGTGCTGACGGCCTGCCTGAAGCGCCCGGCCGACGTGGCGGCCCGCTATGGCGGCGAGGAATTCGCCATCATCCTGCCCGACACGGACGCGGCCGGCGCGCGCAAGGTGGCCGAGCATTGCCTGCAACAGCTGCATGCGATGGCGATGGAGCACCCGCACTCGCCGCACCAGGTGGTGACGATGTCGATCGGCATGGCGACCTTCGTGCCGGGACCGGAAACGCAGGAACGCGATATGGTGGAGAGTGCCGACCGGGCCCTGTACGTGGCCAAGAACGACGGCCGGCACCGCGCCGTCAGCTTTGAAGACATCGGCCCGGCATAGTCGTGGTCACTCACGGAGTGCATAAGTCCGACGAGGATCAATGCAATCGTCGACGAACTGGTGATTCGCCACGCTAGACGAAGACGGGCTCGGGCTCCAGGCGCACGCCATAGCGCGCCTCGACGTCCGCCTGGATCGCTGCCGCGAGGCGCTGCACATCGGCGCCGGTGGCACCGCCATTGTTGACCAGCACGAGGGCCTGCTTCGGATAGACGCCGGCCGCACCCAGGGTGCGCCCCTTCCAGCCGCACTGGTCGATCAGCCAGCCGGCAGCCAGCTTCTCGCTGCCGTCGGCCTGGCGGTGGTGGACCAAGGCGGGAAAGCGCGCCAGCAGCGCCGCGCACTGTTCGGCCGTGACGACGGGATTCTTGAAGAAGCTGCCGGCGTTGCCGATCACGGCCGGATCGGGCAGCTTGCGCCGGCGTACGGCGATGACGGCATCGGCCACCTGGCGTGCCGTCGGTGCCGTGATGCCCTGCTCCTGCAGCGCCCCGGCCAGCTCCCCATACTGCAGGTTCGGCTGCCACGCGCGGGGCAGCGCGAACGTGACGTCCGTGATGATCAGGTGGCGCCCGTCGGGCTGCTTGAAGATGCTGTCGCGGTAGCCGAAACGGCAGGCGGCCCGGTCCATCGTCACCAGCATGTTCGTCGCCGGGTCGAGCACCGTCAGGTTGTGGAACACGTCCTTCGTCTCGAGCCCGTAGGCGCCGATATTCTGAATCGGCGCGGCCCCGACGGTGCCGGGAATCAGGGCCAGGTTTTCCAGCCCGCCCAGGCCCTGGGCCAGGGTCCACTGCACGAATTCATGCCAGTTTTCGCCGGCGGCGGCGCGCACGTGCACGTGCGTCGCGTCGCCCGGCAGGATTTCCTTGCCCAAGTTGCCCATGTGCAGCACCAGTGCATCGACATCGCGCGTGAGCAGCAGGTTGCTGCCGCCGCCGATGACGAGGCGGGGCATGGCCGCGCGTGCCGGGTCTGCGAGCGCCGCCTGCAGCTGGGCCGTGGACGTGATGCGGAGGTAATCGCGGGCGCGTGCTTCGATACCGAAAGTGTTGAAGGAACGCAGGGAAATATCGTGCTGGAGGACGGGTTCGGAATGCATGGCTGGCTGAGTAATTTGCTCGATTATAGAGGGAACGACACAAAAACGACCGAGCGTTCGCACCGATACCCGTTAAAATGTCGCATCTTTGCGCGAGCGATGCACGCCCGCGCGATCACGGTATGTATGCAATGATGAGAGGAAAAAGAATATGCCATCGTTTGACGTAGTTTCCGAAGCCGATATGATCGAAGTGCGCAATGCCGTCGACCAGTCCAACAAGGAAATCACCACGCGTTTCGACTTCAAGGGCAGCGATGCGCGCGTCGAGCAGAAGGAAAACGAACTGACGGCCTTTGCCGATTCCGATTTCCAGCTCAGCCAGGTCCGCGACGTGCTGACCAACAAGCTGGCCAAGCGCAAGGTCGACGTGCGCTTCCTCGACGAAGGCAAGATCGAGAAGATCGGCGGCGACAAGGTCAAGCAGGTCATCAAGGTCAAGAACGGCCTGGACACGGATACCTCCAAGAAGATCACGAAGATCATCAAGGAAAGCAAGATGAAGGTGCAGGCCAGCATCCAGGGCGAATCGGTGCGCGTCACCGGTGCCAAGCGCGACGACCTGCAGGCTGCGATGGCGCTGCTGCGCAAGGAAGTGGCCGACACCCCGCTGGAGTTCAACAACTTCCGCGATTGAACGCATGTTTGCACGGCTTTGATTCAGGTAGCCCGGCATGGACGCGATGGTTCGCGAGTTTCTTCATCGTCGCATATCGGGCGCGCACCCAGTAGTCTAAGGATAGCAATGAAACGAGTTGATGATTTTCGCCTGCGGTTCGGCGACAAAGAGTACGTTCCCATCATGATCGGCGGAATGGGCGTGGACATCTCCACTTCCGAACTGGCGCTGGAAGCGGCGCGCCTGGGCGGCATCGGCCATATCTCGGACGCGATGGTGGAAGACGTGTCGGACCGGCGCTTCGATACCACCTTCGTCAAGGACAAGACCAGGCTCTACAAGTTCAACATCAATAATATGGACAAGGCCGTGGTGCAGTTCGACCTGGGCCGCCTGGCCGAGGCGCAGCGCCTGCATATCGGCCGCACGATGGAAGCGAAAAAAGGGCCCGGCCTGATCTTCGTGAACTGCATGGAAAAGCTGACGATGAACGGCCCCCGCGAAACGCTGCGGGTGCGCCTGAACGCGGCGCTGGACGCGGGCATCGACGGCATCACCCTGTCGGCCGGCCTGCACTTCAATTCCTTCGGGCTGATGGCCGACCATCCCCGTTTCCGCGATGCCAAGCTGGGCATCATCGTCTCGTCCGTACGGGCACTGCAGATCTTCCTGCGCAAGAACCAGAAGCTGGACCGGCTGCCGGATTACGTGATCGTCGAAGGCCCGCTGGCCGGCGGCCACCTGGGCTTCGGCATGGACGACTGGCAGAACTACGACCTGGCAACGATCACGGCCGAAGTGCTGGCCTACCTGAAGAATGAAGGCCTGGACATCCCCGTCATCGCCGCCGGCGGCGTGTTCACGGGCAGCGATGCCGTGTCGCTGATGGAAATCGGCGCGGCCGGCGTGCAGGTCGCCACGCGCTTCACCATCACAAAAGAGTGCGGCCTGCCGGACAAGGTCAAGCAGGAATACGTGCGCGCCACCGAGGACGATATCGTCGTCAACGGCATCTCGCCGACGGGCTACCCGATGCGCATGCTGAAAAGCACGCCCGCCATCGGCACCAACACCCGCCCCGGCTGCGAATCCTATGGCTACCTGCTGGACGCCACGGGCAACTGCGCCTACATCAACTCGTACAACCGCGAAGTGCTGGCCAACGGCGGCAGCGACAAGGGCATCAAGGTGATGGACAAGACGTGCCTGTGCACGCACATGCGCAACTTCAACTGCTGGACCTGCGGCCACTACACCTACCGCCTGAAGGACACGACGCACAAGCTGGCCAACGGCGACTATCAGCTGTTGACGGCCGAGCACGTGTTCCAGGACTACCAGTTCAGCACGGACAACCGCATCGCCCTGCCACCGAAGGACGAGGCCGAAGCGGCCTGATCCCCTCGTCGCGGGACAGAACGGCGCAGCCCGCATGGCCTGCGCCGTTTTTACGCCGGCGCCTCATCCGCTGTCACCGCGGCAGCACAGCGGTACCGCATGAACTTAAGCCTTGCCTGGCGAACACGCTGACCCGCTCGGCCGGCAATCAGCAAGAGCAGTCCTGCGAAGAGCATGGACCAAGCATGGGGCTCGGGAATAATGGTGGCGAACATCGCGTCGATTCCGCTGCCAAAACCGGTTCCGTAAAACCAGTCAGAACCGTGCCTGTTGTCAACGGTGTGGATCAGGGGCAGGGTACCCGTGCTGGACGATTCGCCGGATGCCCACCACGTCTGTCCGGGTCCGTGCGTGCTGCCCGCGTGTGCGACTACCCTGTACGGCAACATCGACGGATTGTCGACCAGAACGCTGATCTCCAGCAGGGCAGAAATAGTCACCAATGAACGTGCCGGGATCGCCACGGCCGGCATGTAATAACCCATGGTAGCGCGCATGATGCTGCCTTGTGGCAATGAATCGACTGCAAGATGGCCGCCGACGGCAAGGTTTGTCTCGGCATCGACGGCGCGGGCCGATGCCCAACTGGCACCGGATGACGAAAACATGTCGATCGGGTATGGCAAATCGCTGGCGCCAAAAAAACTATGACTATCTGTGGCATAGGGCGACTGCCACACTTCCGTGCCGAGGTAGATCGTCGTGAGCGGCAAAGTGTACTGCAGCGACCCGCCGTTCGGTCGTTCGACGTGGACCGTGGCCAGACTCAAGGAAGCCGCAACATCCAGCGTCTGTGCCTGGCCCATCAAAGGGACGAGAGACAACATCATGGCGGCGAACCGGGACACGACGATGCGCCGGGCATTCGCCCGCCACTTTCGACGGCAGCTCCAGCCCGCGACGACAAGGCCGCCTGTTGCCAGCATCGGCAGCGATCGGGGTTCCGGCACATGCGGCACGATTGCCGGACTCAAGGTGGCTGCAGCGCGGCTGCCAAAGGCTGCGATAAAAGGAAGCGGCTCGGTGGAAGTGTTCGTGATCGACAATTCGAGTACGCCATCATCGGCACCGGAGTTCTGTGACGACTGCGGCAGAGTCCAGATTGCCTGTTGCGCACCGTAATCGATGTACAAATTCGAGCTGAGTTGCAACGCGAAATCATCGCGTCCACCGTCAGTCTCATACATGCCGGAGACATGCGCCGACATGGTCAGTGTGGTGCGAGGGCTGAGCAAGTAATGTGTTTCGGTGGACGCAAACGAGACCACCTCCCAGTTGCTGCCATAGCGGGCCGATGGCTCCAGCATGATCTCGATGCTGCCCCGTAGCGTGCTGTCCACGATTTGTCCGGTGCTGAAACTGGTCAGGAAGCGGGTTTCCTGGGCAAGTGAAAACCGGCTGGGGGCGTACAACCAACCGCTGCTGCTTTGCCAGAACATCTGCGGCAGATCGAGGATTCCCAATACGTGCGGGGCTCGCCTGACTTCCTGCAACGACGCCGCACGTCCTGGATCAAGGGCTGTGAGTTCCGTTTCCACGCCTTCCGTCCAAATACGCGCTCTTACCATATTGGCCGTTGCAGTCGTTGCCGCCGCTGTCAATAGCAGGGCCAACACGACCCGCATCCGATTTGCACAGCCGTTCCCGCCTTCATTGCGCATGACTTGCTCCTCGATCAGGGATCAATCGACAGACCGGATAAGCGCTTCGTGCGCGCAGCCTGTCCTACTCAGCATAGGTCGGCGTTATCGAAACCGCAAACCCGCGGATATGGGTGTTGCGAGGCGCTGACGGTGAGGTCCATCGAGCGCGGTTCCCCCGGTGGCGGTACTTTGCCCGCAGCGCTGTCGTTGTCATTTGTGCGCTGTCATTTTGCCAATTTATGTACAGTGGGAAAACTTCAGCTCAACAACAACAAGGAGAATCTTATGCATAAAGCGATGATGAAGCTGGGGGCCATCGCTGCCTTCGCGCTGATAGCCGGCTGCCAGACGGCACCGCAGCAAGGCCAGCCGCAGCAGGACGAAACGCCGCCGCCGGCCAACCCGGCCTTTGCCGGCGAAATGAACAAGTTCAATGCCCAATTCCCCAACGACAAGGCCACCAGGTACGAGGATGTGTCGATCCGCTTCAACAACGAGAAGAAGCTGGACGAAAAAGGCAACTGCCACGACAAGTCGAAGTACCCCGTCACCATCGTGCTGACGCTCGATGCCGAAGGCCGGGTGACGGATTCCGTCACGGACGTGTCGAACGCCAAGGCCGAATGCTTCCGCAAGGCCTACGCCGGCGTACAGTTCCCGAAACCACCGATGGCACCGTATCGCAAGCCACTGCAGCTGCGCTGATTCCTGCCCGCCCCCGGGGCGCTCAACGTCGGAGGCGGGCAGGGGCGCCTGCACAGGAGGCGACGGCATGCAAGCCATCGCCTCTGCAGTCAGGGATGTCGCCTCGGGCCCTGCCGAGCAAGGTGCCGAGGCGTGCGAATATTGCCGAAACTCTGGTGTCAGACACGAATTTTTTAGCAATTATTCCTGCTGTTTGAAAGTGATGATCCCGATTGCCGGCTATTCATCGCGCAATGCGAAGTGGATACTGTTTCCATTCCAACCACTTCGAAAGCTCATCATGATCTCGTCCCCTCACCTTCAAGGCAAGATCGCGCTCGTCACCGGGGGCGCGCGCGGCATCGGTGCGGCCATCGTGCGGCGGCTCGTTACCGATGGTGCCACCGTTGCGTTCACCTACCAGCAGTCGCACGATGCGGCGCAGGTACTGGCCGGCGAACTGGAAGCGGGTGGCGGCCGCGTGCTGGCGCTGCAGGCCGATGCGGCCGATGCCGATGCGGTCGCGGGCGCTGTCGACACCGTCGTGAAACGCTTCGGCCGTATCGACATCCTCGTCAACAACGCCGGTATTGGACGCCTGGGAACCATCGACACGGCAACCCTGGACGACTTCGATGCCACCATGGCCGTCAATGTGCGGGGCGTGTTCGTGGCGATCAAGGCGGCCGTCCCGCACATGCCGGCCGGCGGCCGGATCATCAATCTGGGCAGCACCAACGCGGAACGGATACCGTTCGCGGGCGCGGCCATCTATGCGATGAGCAAATCGGCCCTGAAAGGACTGGTGCAGGGCCTGGCCCATGACCTGGGGCCACGGGGCATCACCATCAATAATGTGCAACCGGGGCCCGTCGATACGGACATGAACCCGGGCCAGGGAGACTTTGCGACCAAGCAGCACGGATACATGGCGGTGCAGCGTCATGCCGAGGGCCGCGAGATCGCCGCGATGGTGGCCTACCTGGCCGGCCCCGACACGGGCTTCATCACCGGCGCCGGCCTGAATATCGACGGCGGCTTCGCGGCCTAGGGCTGTGGTGCCGGCTCCGGAACGGGCGGCGCCGCTTGCACCGGCAACCGCGCGCCCGGATACAGGCGTCCCAGCACGTGCGCCGTGACATTGGTCAGCAGCTCGACGGCGGGGGCGATGTCGCCGTCCTCGCGCAGTGCCGGCCACAGCTTGCGGACCGCGTCCTCATGCAGCGCGATGGCCTGCTCGACTTCCTCCTGCCAGAACGGCGGCGCTTCGCTCTCGACGAAGTTGCCGCGGCCGCGGCCGAAATGGGCCACGGCCAGGTAGCGCAGCACGCCCGAGACGAGCAAGGTGCGCAGGAACTCGTCGGACAAGGTGATGGCCGGATGCTGCCGGTCCGTGCCGGCATTGAAGCCCCAGGCGGCGCCGGCGAAGGTCAGCGCGCCGATCACGCCTCCCAGCAACGCGCCCGTGCCGAGCGTCAGGCCGCCGGCGGCGAGGTCGGCCGACAGGCCCGTGGCCGCGCCGGAGACGATGGCCCCCAGCAGTGCGGCCTGCGCCTTCTCGACGGGCGCGCGGACGGTGAAGTTGTTGCTGACGCGGGCGTTGATCTTCGGCGCCTCGCTGGCGTCCAGGCCGTGCAGGGCCAGCAGGGACACCGTGGTCTGGCCGATGCCCAGGTTCAGGCGCGCCACCAGCGTGTTCATGGCCCGTTCCTGCCGCTTGCGCTCGTCACCCTTGCCGACACCGACCAGTTTCATTGCCGATGCCAGCACGCCCTGCTCGACTTTCTCGACCAGCTGGCGGTCGCGGCAAGCGTCCAGCAGCTGTTGGGCCGTCACGGCCATGGACTGGTGGAAGCGGCGCGTGTTGTTTTCTTCCCAGACGGCGCGCAGGCGCGCATAGGACGCCGTTTTTCCGGCCGGCAGCAGGGCCGCGATAGCGTCGTAGAAGACGGCTTCGTGCACCCAGCAGCGGGCAAAAGCGTCCAGCGGCAGCACGTCGCGCACGGCGGGGAACTGGCGCAGGTGGGCACGCCAGCGGCCCTGCTCCGCCTGTTCCTCGTGGCCCGGGCGCGGTGGGCCCATCTGGTTCAGCAGCACGAGAACGGGTTTCTCCACCCATTCCAGGATCTTCATTTCCGACGGCAGGTAGCCGGCATCTTCCGGGCGTTCGGTCGAATTGACCAGGTAGAGGACGACGTCGGCATTGTCGCGTGCGGCGCGCAAGGCCTGCTGGCTGAGCCAGAATGGCCGGTCGCGGTAGCGGTCCAGCACCTCGCGCAGGAACCAGCCGATGGGATTGCCGGCCATGGCCAGGCGCTTCATCAGCCGCACCGAGTCGCCGAAGCCAGGCGTATCCCACAGCAGCAGGCGGTCGCCCTGTGGGGTGGCCAGCAACGGGTGGGATTCGGCCAGCGCCGTTACGTGCGCCGCGTCGCGCACCTCGCCGACGTCAACACCGAGCAGGGTGCGCGCCAGTGTCGTCTTGCCGTTGTTCGTGTGCGAGATCAGTGCGAGCTGGATGGCGCTGCTCGATCCGTCGTCGATGGGTTCCTTCATGCGCCCTCCTGCGTCGGCGCGGGCGCCAACAGGTTGACGATGGTGGGTTCGGCGCCGTGGAAGATGCAGAATTCGCGCCACAGTTCGATACGCTCGCGCAGCCGCTGGGGGTCCGTGGTGCGGGCCAGGAAGGCCGAGTCGTCGATCAGCACCGTCACCGGGCGGGCTGCCGCCTTGACCATCGCGGCCAGGAAGGCGCCATGGTTTTCCTTCTCCGGCGTGGCGGCGAGGTTGAACAGCACGGCCGTGATGGTGGCGGCGGGATCGCGTGCATCGGCCTTGTCCAGCACCTGGGCCGGCTCGGTGCCGTAGGCCAGCGACGGCGCCAGCTGGACCCGGGCGCGTTCACCCAGCAGGGTCGCCGCGACACACTCCAGCCCCTGGCTGCGCGCCTCGTCGAGCGTGAAGCTGTAGGGCAGCACACGCAGCAGGCCCGGTTCGCCGCCGGCCGTGTCGCTCAGCTGGCGGAAATAAGGTTGTTGCGTGTCGAGGGGGAAGCGGCGCGCCAGCCAGCTTGCGCGCGTGCCTGCGATCAGCGCGAACAGCAGCCGGGGCACGACGACCAGCAACAGCAAGGTAGCCCCATACAGATGCACCCAGCGCGCGCCACCAGCCGCGGCGGCCGCGCCCTGACCCACGCTGAAATGCAGCGCCTCGATATCGGCCAAGGTGAAGCCCTGCAGGGGAAACAGCGTCAGCACGGGCCAGAACAGCAGCGACAGTATCTGGTGCACCTGGCCCGCATCGAGGAAGGTACTTTCCCAGCCGGCGCCATATTGCGACAGCACGCCACGCGCATACAGCGACCCCAGGGCGCCAAGAGCGAACATGGCCGCGCTCAGGTGGATCGTGCGCGACAGCCGTGCAGCATTGAGCTTCGCGCTCAGCTGCGCCCATTCGGCCATGAAGGCGAACAGGCCGGCAGACAGGGCATGGGGCATCTTGCGCGGCATTGCCGCCGAACCAACGCTGAGGCGCCGGACCCAGGCCGCACGCACCCGCGTCATGCCCGCTTTCGGAATGCACAGCCATATCAGCATGACGACGTAGACCAGCAGGTTCCAGCCGATGATGGCCAGCAGGGGTGCGGACAACAGGTCGACACGGTGGGGGTCGGTGATGCGGTCCAGTCCCGCCCCCAGCGCGAGAGCGAGCAGCGGCAGCAGCCAGCTCAAGCCATGCAGGCCCGTACTGCGGCGCGCGAAACTGGCGAAGGCGGGATGCCGCTGCGAAAGCTTCTTGATGATCTGTTCCGAGCGCTGTTGCAGGAAGTGATCCGAGGTGGCGGGCGAGCCCGTCTCGGATGCCTGCCACTGCGCCAGTTCGCGCGCCGTCCGGTTGGCATAACGACGGTCGTCGTCGCTGAGGATTTCGTGTTTCGTATCGGTGGTTTCGATGGCTTTCACCAGCACCACTTCCCTGGCCAGCTGTTCGTTCATGCCGCTCCTTATTGTGGAAGTGACATTGTACAGCCGGCACCCGGCAGCCGCGCTTACGCGCGGGCAGCAGTGCGGGGCACATGGGTACTCGGGCGCCTCGCAGGCGCCTTATGAGCGATGGCGGGGGCTCGTACCGGGAGGCTGCTCAGTTGCCGAATGGACGGCTAGTCACCGCCGCGGTTGCGTCCCGAATCATAGCGGGCCTGCTTGCCGTCAACCGTGTCGTCGTAGCGGGCGCGCTTGCCGCCCCCGTCCGCCTTGCCCTGCCGTTGCGCATTGTCGGCACGGCCGGACTGGCGCGAGCCTGGCGCTGTGCCGGGCGTGTCCTTGCCATCGGCAGCACCGCCCTTGCTGCCACCCGAGCCATTCTCCTGGCCGCTTTTGGTGTCCGTATCCATGGTCCCCTCCCGTCTTCCATGCCTGCAGCTCGTGCTGCTGTTGACCATGGTGCTCGCGGGCTGAGCCCAGTTCTATAGGAGCAAGCCCCGTCCAGATGTAGGACGAGGCTTGCTCTCACGGGTCACTTCGTGGCTGTATGGCACGCGCAGTCCGGCCGTTCAGCAGAACGGGCGCAGATCCAGGCTATGCGGGGCTGGCGATGGAGCAGCCATCAATGCAAAAATCGCCCAACAGCACGCGCCATTCGGAGCGAAGGCAGGCCATGCCTGGCTGGGCAAAGCCACCAATGCAAAACCCCCCCGCCCAGATCACTGGACGGGGGGCAAAGCCAGGCAATGCCTGACTGGCGATTGAGTACTCGGAAATGCAAAAAACCCCTGCTGGCGTTAGCCAACAGGGGTTTCTCTATATAACAGCCTGACGATAACCTACTTTCACACTGGTTGCAGCACTATCATCGGCGCAAAGTCGTTTCACGGTCCTGTTCGGG
>NZ_WNKZ01000111.1 GCF_009720835.1 Pseudoduganella buxea | reverse complement strand
CGCGCCCCGCCGCCGTGCCCCAGGGCGCGATCGTGGTGGCCGGCGGGCGCGGTGCCAAGTCGCTGGCCCGGGCAGCCGGCAAGGGCCCGGCGGCCAAGGCGCGGGCAAAACGCTAGTCCGGGCTACCTGATAAAATTGCACGTTTTGCGCCCCGCGCGCGCCACCCGGAGAACCGCATGCAGCAGTACCAGCAACTGATCGAAACCGTCCTTGCCGAAGGCAGCTGGCAGGACAATCGCACGGGCATCCGCACCCTGTCGGTGCCGGGCGCGATGATGCGCTTCGATCTGTCGAAGGGCTTCCCGGCCGTGACGACGAAGAAGCTGGCCTTCAAGTCCGTCGTGGGCGAGTTGTGTGCCTTCCTGCGCGCCTCGCGCAGCGCGGCGGACTTCCGTGCACTGGGTTGCAAGGTGTGGGACCAGAACGCCAACGAGAACCGGCAGTGGCTCGCCAACCCCTACCGAGCCGGCATGGACGACCTGGGCCCCGTGTACGGCGTGCAGTGGCGCCAGTGGCCGGCCTACAAGGTGCTCGATGCGGCCGCCGATGCCCAGATCGCAGCTGCCCAACGCAATGGCTTCACCGTGGTGGCGCCGCTGGAGGAAAACGGCGTGGCCAAGGTGCTGCTGTACAAGGCGGTCGATCAGCTGCGCGAATGCCTCGACACGATCATGAACGACCCCGGCAGCCGCCGCATCCTGTTCCACGGCTGGAATCCGGCCGTGCTGGACGAAGTGGCGCTGCCGGCCTGCCACCTGCTGTACCAGTTCATCCCGAACGCGACGACGAAGGAAATCTCGCTGTGCCTGTACGTGCGCAGCAACGATATCGGCCTGGGCACGCCGTTCAATATCGCCGAAGGCGCCGTGCTGCTGGAACTGGTGGGGCGCCTGACGGGCTACACGCCGCGCTGGTTCAGCTACTTCATCGGCGACGCCCACATCTACGAAAACCACCTGGACATGGTGCGCGAGCAGCTCAAGCGCGAGCCGTTCGCCGCGCCGCGGCTGACGATCTCGGCGCGCGTGCCGGCGTTTGCCGACACGGGCAAGTACGAACCCGAATGGCTGGAAAAGATCGAGCCCTCCGACTTCAGCCTGGAAGGCTACGAGCACCACGCGCCGCTTACCGCGCCGATGGCGGTGTGAGCGCCTAGCGCCGCCGCAAGTTGAAGTCCCTGGCCTGCCGGTCGTACGTCTCGATGGACCGTTCGACATGCAGGCGCAAGGCATCGCCCGTCAGCGAGAACGGATACAGCCCCGCCTCCTCGCGCAGCCGGGCGAAGCCGGGCGACGATTCCATCCGGGCGAACGCGGCGACCCAGCGCAAGTAATCGGCGTCCGCCACGCCAGGCCCCATCCATACACCCCGGATCACGGGCCACACGACGTCATAACCCTGCTCGCGCGCGGTGGGAATGCCGGCCAGCTTGCCGGGCAGCCGCCGCTCGGACAGCACGGCCAGGACCTTCACGTTCGCCGCGCCCGCATACAGCAGCGCTTCGGAGGTGTCGCCCGACACGGCTTGCACGTGCCCCGCCTGCATGGCGACGAACTGTTCGCCGCCTCCCTCGAGCGCGACGAAGCGCATCTGGCGCGGGTCGATGCCGGCCTGCCGCACCAGCAGGGCCATCTTGATCCAGTCCTGGCTGCCGATGGTGCCGGACATGCCGATGACGACCCGTTTCGGGTCGCGCCGCAGCGCCTCGACCAGGTCGCGCAGGCTGCCGTAGGGCGAATTGGCCGGCACGGCGATCATGCCGTAGTCCGTGCCGAAGGCAGCCACCCAGCGCACGTCGGCGGCGCTGGCCTTGCCGAACTTGCCCTGGGCCAGGTTCAGGATGGAGCCGCCGGAAAACGCCACCAGCGTATCGGGCTCGGCGCGCCGGCGCGACGCCAGCGTGTGCCATGCCACCGCGCCGACGCCGCCGGGCAGGTAGCGCAAGGCCAGTTGGGGCGCCCCGGGACTGTCCGCCAGCGCCGCCTGGGCCAGCCGGCACGTCAGGTACATGGCGCCGCCCGGCTTGGACGGGATCAGGCACTCGGCCGCGCGCGGCGCCGCCCTGCCGTCCAGGCAGAACAAGGCAAGGGCCGGCAACAGGAAAGAAAGTAGTCGCTTCACGCCCGCCATCATACGCCGGCCCGGCTGAAAGCTAAATGAAAGGCGCGCACCCGTATAGTCTGGCCAAACAAGACCATATAACCAAGATAACATCCGGAGACGCCCATGCCCGCCTTGCCATCCCCGCACCTTGCGCCCGCCATCCTGGCCGCGCCCGTCGCGCCACCCGCACCTGGTCCGTATTTCCGCACCGCCTGAACCACCCCCGCACTTGCAGCCGTAGAACAGGCCCCGCGCCTGGAAGGAGAATTCGTATGTTGACCGTACTGGCCTATTCGATGGTCGTAGTTTTCATGTTCCTCATCATGACCAAGCGCCTGCCCGCCCTGGTCGCGCTGATCGTCGTGCCCATCGCCTTTGGCCTCCTGGGCGGCTTCGGCGCGGCGCTGGGGCCGATGATGCTCACGGGGATCAAGAACCTGGCACCGACGGGCGTCATGCTGATGTTCGCCATCCTGTACTTCGGCATCATGATCGACGCCGGCCTGTTCGATCCGGCCGTGCGCCTGATCCTGCGCCTGGTGCAGGGCGACCCGATGAAGATCGTCGTCGGCACGGCCGCGCTGGCGATGTTCATCTCGCTCGACGGCGACGGCGCCACCACCTACATGATCACCGTGTCGGCCATGCTGCCGCTGTACAAGCGGCTCGGCATGAGCCGGCTGGTGCTGGCCTGCGTCATCATGCTGGCCGGCGGCGTGTTCAATATCCTGCCGTGGGGCGGCCCGACGGCCCGCGCCGCCAGCGCGCTGGGCGTGGACGTGAGCGACATCTTCGTGCCGATGATCCTGCCGATGGCCGTGACGGCCCTGTGGGTGCTGTTCGTCGCTTACATGCTGGGGATGAAGGAGCGCAAGCGCGTCGGCGTCGTCACGCTCGATGCCCAGGCCCAGGCTAAACCGCAGCCAACGCAAGCGGGCGAGCTGCAGCCGGCCTTCGCCGACCTGGCGTTGCCGGGCCGGATGAACGGCACCACCGGCGTGCATGGCGCGTACGCCGCCGGCATGGCTCGCGAGAACAACGTGCTGCCCATGCCGGGCAGCCGCCATGACGGCAGCGCCACGATCACCACTGTCGGCGCCACCATCGACGCGGACACCGGCGCGAGCATCAGCGGCTCCCCGCCCGGCGTCGCCCGTCCGAAACTGATCTGGGTGAACTTCCTGCTGACGGCCGCGCTGATGGTATCGCTGATCATGGGCGCCCTGCCCCTGCCCGCGCTGTTCATGATCTTCTTCGCGCTGGCCATCATGATCAACTATCCGAAGATGCAGGACCAGAAGGAGCGCATCGCGGCGCACGCGGCCAATGTACTGCCGGTCGTGTCGCTGATCTTCGCCGCCGGTATTTTCGTCGGCATCCTGCAGGGCACGAAGATGGTCGACGCCATCGCCACCAGCGTCATCACGGCCATTCCCACCTGGATGGGCCCTTACCTGGCCATCGTCACGGGCATCCTCAGCATCCCGTTCACCTTCTTCATCTCGAACGACGCCTTCTATTTCGGCATCGTGCCCGTGCTGGCCAAGGCCGCCGCCGTGTACGGCATCTCGGCGGCCGAAATCGGCCGGGCCTCGATCATCGGCCAGCCGGTGCACCTGCTCAGCCCACTGGTCGCGTCGACCTACCTGCTGGTGGGCCTGTCCGAAGTGGAGTTCGGCGACCACCAGCGCTACACCCTGCTGTGGTCCGTCACGGCGGCGCTGGTGATGCTGGTGGCGGCCGTGCTGTTCGGCGTGATTCCGTTGATAGGGCAGGTCTAGTGTGGTGAATCGCGAGTTCGTTGACAAATAAATCTGACGAAATCGCTTCAAGACAAGGCGGAAATGCGCGGTAAGGCCGGGGCCTTTCCGCACATTTTCAACGCAGTATTGGAGCGATTCTCGTCGGATTCATTCAATGAACCCGTGATTCACCACACTAGCCCGCGGCAGGCGCCATCGACGCCACCAGCGCGTGGTACCAGCGCTCCTTGCGCGTCTTGTGCAGCTGGTACCAGGCCCGGATCGTTTCGGGCCGCCACACTTTCGCCATCTTCAGCACCTCGGCCGTGAACTCCAGCGGCGCCAGTCCCGTGGCCGTCAGCAGGTTCTCGCCGCGCACGGCCGGCTCGTTGCGGTACAGCTTTTCGCCCCGGTAGGCCGGGCAGCCCTGCTTCAGGAGTTCGAGGTTGTTGCTGGTGTGGCGGCGTTGGTCGAGGGCGCCGACGGCGGCCAGGCCGTCGGTGGCGCCGCAGATGGCCGCCACGTAATGGCCCTGGTCCAGCGCGTCGCGCGCCCGTTCCAGCAAGGGCCGCGTGGCCGGCTGGTCCCACGTCTCGCCGCCCGGCAGCACCAGCACGTCGCCCTGTTCCAGCACCAGATCGGCAAGCGCCACGTCGGGTTCATAGGTCACACCGCCCATGCTGGTGACGGGGTCCAGGGTCAGCCCCACCTTCAGGAAGGCGAAGTCCATCAGCGGATTGGCGAAAAAGCGCCGGCTGTGCAGCTCCGCCGTCAGGTAGCCGATCTCCCAATCGGCCAGCGTCTCGATCACCGCCAGATAGACTTTCATGCCGCGCCTCCCGTGTTGTCAAAAAACCCAGTATAGCGCGGCGGCGACGCCGGTCCCTGCGGCAGTGCCGCCGGAATGGTGCGGCTGTCGCTGCCGTCATACATCGCGTCGATGGTCGCGGCACGCCGGGCCAGAACGGCGGCCTGGTTGACGGTGTTCTTGTCGGTCAGCTCGCGCCCGTCGAGCGATGGCGGCTCGGCCTCCAGCCGCAGCAGGGCCACCCTGGTTGCCGAACCGGTCGCGTCGGCATTGAGCCTTGCCAGCAGGCCGGCGAAGAAGGCGCGCACGGGCACGCTGTCCAGTACCGCTTCGGCCGGTGCGCCGGGCGGCAGGCCCGAGAGGGCATGGCAGTGCGCCAGGCGGGGAAACACCAGCAGCCCGATCGCGGGCCGGTCGATGCCCGTGACGACGGCGTCGTGCACATACGGCGCGCCGGCGCCGATGACCCTGGCCCGCAGGGGCCCGGCGCTGACGAACGTACCCGTGCCCAGCTTGAAGTCCTCGGCGATGCGGCCGTCGAACATGAAGCCCAGCGCGGGTCGCGCCGCGTCGGCGAAACGCAGCGCGTCGCCCGTGCGGTAATAGCCTTCCTCGTCGAAGGCTGCGGCCGTCAGGGCCGCCGAACGCCAGTAGCCCGGCGTCACGTGCGGGCCCTTGAAGCGGGCCTCGAACTTGTCGCCCACGGGCGCGAGCTTGACCCGGCAACCGGGCGCCGGCACGCCCACGTAGCCGGCCCGCACGACGTCGCCAGTGCCGAAGGTGCATGCGGGCGACGTCTCCGTCATGCCCAGCCCCGTCATGATGCGCACCGATTCGCCGCAATGCTTGACGGCGATGGCATCGAGCCGGTCCCACGTGGCCTGCGACAGGCCCGCCCCGGCGCAGAAGAACAGCTGGACGCGCGAGAAGAAGGTGTCGCGCAGCGCCCCGTCCACTTCCAGCGCTTCGGCCAGCAAATCCCAGCCCGTCGGGATATTGAAGTAGGCGGTGGGTGCGACCTCTTTCAGGTTGGCCACGGTGGTGCCGAAGTCCTGCGGCGTGGGGCGGCCCTCGTCCAGGTACAGGGTGCCACCGTTATACAGCGCGATGCCGACATTGTGGCTGCCGCCAAAGGTGTGGTTCCACGGCAGCCAGTCGACCAGCACGGGCGGCGCCTCGGCGAAGAAGGGAAAGGTCTGCAGCAGCATCTGCTGGTTGCTGCCCAACATGCCATGGGTCGTGATGACGGCCTTCGGCTGCCTCGTCGAGCCGGACGTGAAGAGGAACTTGCCGATGGTCGCCGGGCCGATGGCGGCATTGGCGGCGTCGACGTCGGCGGGCGCCACGGCCAGCAGGTCGGCCAGGCGCGTGGCGGCAAGGCCGGGCACGTCGCCGCGATCGAGGATCAGCTCCGCCCCGGCGGGCAGCGCACCGGCGATGGCACGGCCGAACGGTGCGCCGTCGCTGGCGTACACGGCGCCCGGAGTCAGTTGCGCCAGCATGTCGCGCAGCCGGCCGACATCCGTCGCCACCAGCGACCAGGCCGGCGACACGGGCACGTACGGCACACCCGCATACAGCGCCCCCAGCGCCAGCTGCAGGTGCTGCAGGTCGTTGCCGGACAGGATCACCAGCGGCCGCTCGGCCGACAGGCCCCGGTCCAGCAGGGCCTGACCGATGTGGCGGGCGTGGTCCAGCATCCGCGCATACGTGATGTGCATCCATGCACCGCCGGCGCCGCGCCGGGCCACCAGCGTGCGCTCCGGGTGATCGCGCGCGCCCCGCACGAGGCAGTCCGTGAAGCGCCGCGGCGCCGGGCCCAGCGGCGTGAGCGCGTCGACATGCCACGTATCGCCATCGCGGCGCACGGCAACGTCGGGATGGCCGATATGGACGCCGCGGCACGGCACGGGCGGGTTCGGCGCTTCAGTCATGGGACGCAGTCGGGTCGGGGTAACGCAAAAGCGCGGTTTGAAACATCACAGTTCTCCTTGCACAGCATGGTTGCAGCCGTTCTTGCCCGCAATCGTGCCAGGCGTTTGCGGCAGCGGGATCATCTCACGGTTCGACCCCATTGCATTGCGTCATCCAGGCCCGGGCGATCGACGCGCCGGCTGCGCAAGAACACAAGTCGTTTTTTTGACTGTTTTTTGACCGTTCCCGGAGCGTCGCGCGGAACTGCATGAAGTCGTCCGTGGTCATACGAAGGACAAATAACAATCAGGGGTGAGTTATGAACGTGCATATGAACAAGCATAAAGCCCGGAGTCAGGACCAGCATGCCGGCCGGGATGGCGAACGGGCAAGCACGCTGGCAGCGGGCGGTTCCGCGCCGCAGGGGCAAGCCGGCGTCCTGCCGGAGCGGCAGGCCAAGGCCTTGCAGGAGCTGTTCGGCCGCTGCACAACCTTGGCCCAATGCCTGGACGTCATCGACGGGCGCGGCGCCACCTTGCGCAACTGTCCCCATTGCGGCGCCAACCGGCTGTACCGGCACGGCTTCGCCAGCGGACTACAGCGCTTCCGCTGCCCCAGCTGCCGCAAGACGTGCAATGCGCTGACGGGCACGCCGCTGGCCCACCTGCGCCGCCGCGACCGCTGGCGCCCCTTCCTGGAAAGCCTGATCGAATCGCTGTCCGTACGCGATTCGGCCACCCTGGTTGGCATCCACCGCAACACCAGCTTCCGCTGGCGACACCGCTTCCTCGCCGCCGGGCGCCACGATGGCGAGGATGGCGGCAACGGGCCGGGCCATTAGGGTACGGCGCCCAACGCGCCCGGCAACGCGAGGCAAGACAGACGGCATCGGCGGTGCTGACGCCGTCGGACGCACCGGCGCTTGCGCTTTGAACACCCGGGCTTCCGCGGCCACCGGCGCGGGGCAAGCTGCGTGCCCTGGGCATCGGCCCCGTTTGCCGGTATTCACGCGGGCCGACCTTTTGGCACCCGGCCCCGCGTCGGTGCCTCGCGCCTGCGGCACCGGGCCACCGCGCCGCGCGGCGCCCTGCACACCGGCCCGTGCACGCCCTGTCCTCGACCACGGCGCTGTCCTGGGCCTGTCCCTGGCGCCCTCTCCCTGGCCCTCTCCCTGGCCCTCTCCCTGGCCCACTCCTTGGTCCTCCCTTGGCCCTGTCCGGACTCTGTCCTTGACCTAGTCCCTGCCACCGCTCCGGCCCTGCCCTCGCTCCCGGGCCCGGCCCGGACGGCACCTGCGGGAATGCCTCTATAATATGGCCCGCTAACGGACCCTTATTCATGACACAACTTTCCATTATCGTCGCCATCGACCGCAACAACGGCATCGGCATCGACAACCAGATGCCCTGGCACCTGCCGGAGGAACTAGCCCACTTCAAGCGCGTGACGACGGGCCACCCCATCATCATGGGCCGCAAGACCTTCGATTCGATCGGCCGGCCCCTGCCGAACCGCCGCAGCATCGTCGTCACCCGCAATGGCGACTGGCGCCACGACGGCGTCGAGGCCGTGTCGTCGCTCCAGGCCGCCGTCGCGCTGGTGGGCGACGCGCCCGCCTTCGTCATCGGCGGCGCGCAGGTCTTCGAGCAGGGCATGGCCCTGGCGGACCGCCTGATCGTCACCCATATCGACCGGGCCTTCGACTGCGACACCTTCTTTCCCGCCATCGATCCGACCGTGTGGCAGGAAACCCAACGGCAGGCGTATGATTCGGCCAGCGGATTGCCCTATACGATCGTCACCTACCAGCGCAAGCGCTGAGCAGGAAACAGCGGATGCCGGACAAGAATCTTTATTGGAATTTTTTCACCGGTTGCCCGTGATTTCTGCGAGAATCCCGATTCTTTTTTTTGGGCACAACCCATACGGCGCGATGCGGTCACCCTCCGCACGCCCAGCGACGCCCCGGTAACTGATAAGACCGGGGCGCTTCTTCTTTTTGGAGACATCATGAAATTTCGTTTCCCCATCGTCATCATCGACGAGGACTTCCGTTCCGAGAACAGCTCCGGCCTGGGCATTCGTGCCCTGGCGGCGGCCATGGAAAAGGAAGGCATGGAAGTGCTGGGCGTTACCAGCTACGGCGACCTGTCCCAGTTCGCCCAACAGCAGTCGCGCGCATCGGCATTCGTGCTGTCGATCGACGACGAGGAATTCGGCGCCGGCTCGGTCGAGGAAACCGACCATGCGCTGAAGTCGCTGCGCGCCTTCGTCGAGGAAATCCGCTACAAGAACGCCGACATCCCCATCTACCTGTACGGTGAAACCCGCACGTCGCGCCATATCCCGAACGATATCCTGCGCGAGCTGCACGGCTTCATCCACATGTTCGAGGACACCCCGGAATTCGTCGCGCGCCACATCATCCGCGAAGCGAAGTCCTACCTGGACGGCCTGTCGCCACCGTTCTTCCGCGCGCTGGTGCACTACGCCAACGACGGCTCTTACTCGTGGCACTGCCCCGGCCACTCGGGCGGCGTGGCCTTCCTGAAGTCGCCGATCGGCCAGATGTTCCACCAGTTCTTCGGCGAGAACATGCTGCGCGCCGACGTCTGCAACGCCGTCGAGGAACTGGGCCAGCTGCTGGACCACACGGGCCCCGTCGCCGCTTCCGAGCGCAATGCCGCCCGCATCTACAACGCGGACCACTGCTACTTCGTGACCAACGGCACGTCGACGTCGAACAAGATGGTGTGGCACAGCACCGTGGCGCCGGGCGACATCGTCGTCGTCGACCGCAACTGCCACAAGTCGATCCTGCACTCGATCATCATGTGCGGCGCCATTCCCGTGTTCCTGATGCCGACCCGCAATCACCTGGGCATCATCGGTCCCATCCCGCTGGAAGAATTCACGATGGAGTCGATCCAGCGCAAGATCGACAACAACCCGTTCGCCCGCGACGCCGCCAACAAGAAGCCGCGCATCCTGACGATCACGCAGTCCACCTACGACGGCGTCGTCTACAACGTGGAAACCCTGCGCGAAATGCTGGACGGTAAGATCGATACGCTGCACTTCGACGAAGCGTGGCTGCCGCACGCCACCTTCCACGACTTCTACAAGGATATGCACGCTATCGGCAAGGACCGCCCGCGCGCCAAGGAGTCGATGATCTTCTCGACCCAGTCCACCCACAAGCTGCTGGCCGGCCTGTCGCAGGCTTCCCAGGTGCTGGTGCGCGAATCGGAAACCGTCAAGCTGGACAAGGACGCCTTCAACGAGGCCTACCTGATGCACACGTCGACGTCGCCGCAGTATTCCATCATTGCCTCGTGCGACGTGGCCGCGGCCATGATGGAAGCGCCGGGCGGCACGGCCCTGGTCGAGGAATCGATCCTGGAAGCGCTGGACTTCCGCCGCGCCATGCGCAAGATCGACGAGGAATGGGGCAGCGACTGGTGGTTCAAGGTATGGGGTCCGGAGCACTTCGCCGAGGAAGGCATCGGCACCCAGGCCGACTGGATCATCCGTGCCGAGGACGACTGGCACGGCTTCGGCAAGCTGGCGCCGGGCTTCAACATGCTCGACCCGATCAAGGCGACCATCGTCAACCCGGGCCTGTCGCTGGACGGCCAGTTCGCCGACACGGGCATTCCCGCGTCGATCGTGACGAAGTACCTGGCCGAGCACGGCGTCATCGTCGAGAAGTGCGGCCTGTACTCGTTCTTCATCATGTTCACCATCGGCATCACGAAAGGCCGCTGGAACACCTTGCTGACGGCCCTGCAGCAGTTCAAGGACGACTTCGACAAGAACGCGCCGCTGTGGCGCATCCTGCCGGAATTCTCGGCGGCCAACCCGCGCTACGAGAAGATGGGCCTGCGCGACCTGTGCCAGCAGATCCACGACTTCTACAAGGCCTACGACGTGGCCCGCCTGACGACGGAGATGTACCTGTCGGACATGATCCCCGCCATGAAGCCGTCGGACGCGTTCGCCAAGATGGCACACCGCGAGATCGAGCGCGTTGCCATCGACGAGCTGGAAGGCCGCATCACGTCGATCCTGCTGACGCCTTACCCGCCGGGCATTCCGCTGCTGATCCCGGGCGAGCGCTTCAACAAGACCATCGTCGACTACCTGCGTTTCGCACGCGACTTCAACGAACGCTTCCCCGGCTTCGAGACGGACGTGCACGGCCTCGTCAAGCGCGAAGTGAACGGCAAGCGCGACTACTTCGTCGACTGCGTGCGGCAATAAGCATCACGGCGGCGGCCGCCCGGCCGCCGCCCGTTCTCCTTCCCCGCCATCCCGGCCGTTCGATGCTGCCGGGATCGGTCAAGCGGTCCGGCAGCCGCTCATCGCCCGTTGCCACTGTCCGCAAGGTCTTTTTTAGTCTCACCCACCGCACGACACGACTGCTATATTGATAGCAGCACCGGCATGCCGGCGCCTATAAAGCATGAGGTCGCAATGACGACATCGCTGTGGGTCCAGACCGTGGGGAATCCCGCCCGTGAAGTGGCGCTGGCCCTGTGCGCCCAATTAGCCGCCGCCGGCGTCACGGTCGCCGGGCAGCCGGGCCAGGGCTTCGGCGTGCTGCTGTGCGGCGCCCGCGCGGAGATGGCGGAGACCTTGCAATCGCTGTCCGGCCAGGCGGCCGTGCTGGCCGTCGACTGCGCGGCCGAGCCCCTCGAGCCGGAAGCCATGTGGGGCATGCTGGAAGCGGGCGCGACAGACCTGCTGCCGTGGACATCCGCCGAGCTGTGCGCGCAGCAGATCGTCGCGCGCCTGCAACGGTGGGATGCCGTGCGGCGCCTGATGCATTCCAGCGCCGTACAGGGCTGGCTCGTGGGCGACAGCAACATCTGGCGCGCCCTCGTCCACAGCGTCGTCGAAGTCTCCGCGTTCACGCAGTCCCCCGTGCTGATCACGGGCGAGACGGGCACGGGCAAGGACCTGATCGCCCAGCTGATCCATAAACTGTCAGGCACGACGGGCGAGCTGACCGTTCTGGACTGCACCACCCTGTCGCCGGAACTGGCCGGCTCGGAACTGTTCGGCCACGAACGGGGCGCCTTCACGGGCGCCACCAATGCCCGCGACGGCGCCTTCGCGATGGCCGACGGCGGCATCCTGTTCCTCGACGAAGTGGGCGAACTGCCGCTGCCCCTGCAGGCGCAACTGCTGCGCGTGGTGCAGGAACACAAGTACAAACGGGTCGGCAGCAATACCTGGCACCCCAGCCACTTCCGCCTCGTGTGCGCTACCAACCGCGACCTGGAAGCGGCCGTTGCCGCCGGCACCTTCCGCGCCGACCTGTACTACCGCATCGCCGGCTGGCGCTGCCGCCCGCCACCGCTGCGCGAACGCCGCAGCGACATCCTGCCCCTGGTCGACCATTTCCTGCGCCAGCTCGACCCGAAAGGCCACGGCCGCCAGCTCGACCCTGCCGTGCGCGAATACCTGCTCAGCCGCGACTACCGGGGCAATGTGCGCGACCTGCGCCAGACCGTGGCCCGCATCTGGTACCGCCACACGGGTCCCGGCCCCATCACCATCGGCGACGTGCCGCCCGACGAGCGCCTGCGCGGCACACCCACCTGGCCCGACCAGCCCTTCTGCGACGCCATCCGCGACGCCATCGACCGCGGCGTCACCCTCGCCCGGCTGGGGCAGGTGGCGGCCGACCTGGCCATCCGCACGGCGCTGGAACAGGAAGGCGACAACAACCAGCGTGCCGCCCAGCGGCTCGGGGTCACGGACCGGGCCTTGCAGATAAGGCGCAAGGCGCGGGCGGATGCGGAGCGGAAGGACGAATAGGAGCGCCCCAGGAATTCAATTTCATCGTTCAAGGTCCGCGTGGACTGAAGCAATGCCGCCGGCAGCTTGCGGCCATACCACCTCCATGACGCTGGCTTCCCTCGCGAAACCATGGCCGATCCTCGCCGCGCAAACGCCAATCCTCCAGGCACGCGCTGTGTCTGAACAGCCGCGTTCAGCTTGACCCTCGCCAACGCGACGGCAACTTTTCTCCGCCGGCTACGCAAATTTCCTACGATGCATATCAGCAACAGCTGCCGGCCGAGGACATGCGTGCGCCACCTTGCACGTGGATTGCCCTGGTCGCTGCGCCGCAGAACTCGACGACAACCATGTCCGACTCAACTGATGAGCCACGCGATGACTGACCTGCAAGCACTGCTGGACGACCACCAGGGCACGCGCCTGCTGCGCCTGTCGTTCCCACGAAATGACGGCCCGCAAGCCAGGCTAATGGTGAACCGGTTCGACGGCACCGAATATCTGTCCCGGGACTTCGAATTCAAGGTCGAACTCCTGAGCGACGATGCCAGGATGGCGCTCGAGGCGCTGCACGGCAAGCTGCTGTGCGTCTCGCTGGTACAGGGTGACGGCAGCCTGCGTCCGTTCACCGGCTATGTCACGTCGCTGAAGCTGGTCAAGACGGATGGCGGCGTCGCGTTCTACGAGGCCGTGCTGAGGCCATGGCTGGCCTACCTGCGCCTGCGGCGGAACAACCGCCTGTTCCATGTGCAAAGCCTGCGCGAGCAGGCAGAGGCGATCTTCACCGCCTACGGCAGCCTGCCCGCGTGGGAATGGGAAGTCGCCGGCGAACAGCCGCAGTTCACGATGGCCACGCAATGGGACGAGACCGATCACAACTACGTGTGCCGGCGTTGGGAAGGGGCGGGCTACAGCTACTGGTTCGAACACAGCAGCGATGGCCACACCCTCAGGGTCTGCGACGACACCCGTAAAGCAGCACCGATCGACGGCCAATCGCCCGGCATCCGCTTCCAGCGCGCCGGTGGCGCGACCGAAGAGGACGCCATTGGCGACTGGAGCACGGTGCGCCAATGGGCGTCCGCCCAGTCGGCGGTGAGCGGCTTCGACTTCAAGCAACCGCAACCGGTGCGTGCCGACAGCGTCACCATGGAGCAGCAAGGCGATATTCCAATGCTGCAAGTGCACAGCTATGAGGGGCATTACGGCTTCAGGCACCAGTCCGGCGCCTACGAACTGTCGCGCCTGCGCATGGAGGAAATCGAAGCCCGCGGCAAGCTGTACGAAGCAAAAGGGAACAACCGGCACGTCGCCGCCGGCCGGTGGTTCAAGCTGCTCGACCATTTCAGCGAAAGCGAAGACAGCGACTTCCTGATCCTGGAAGTGCATCACGAAGCCAGCAACAATTACCTGCAAGGCAAGGGTGCGGTCTCCGAATACAAGAACCGCCTGCTGTGCCATCGCAAGGCCCTGCCCTGGCGGCCGGGACGCGGTTTCAACAGCACGAATACCAGACTGCTTGCCCTGCAGACGGCCATCGTCGTCGGCCAGGAAGGCCAGGGCAGCCTGAACGTGGACGAGTACGGGCGCGTCCAGGTCAGGTTCCACTGGGACCGCGACGAAAGCGGCAGCTGCTGGGTAAGGGTCAGCAGCAACTGGGCCGGCGGCGAGAAGGGCCTGGCCAGTCATCCGCGGGTGGGATCGGAAGTGATCGTGCAATGGCTCGACGGCAATCCTGACCATCCCATCGTCACCGGTTCCGTGCACAACCAGGGCTACATGCCGCCGTGGAAGCTGCCCGACCAGCGGGCACTGACGGGAATCAGGAGCCGGGAACTGACTACCAATGGCGGCAACACGCCCGGGGGACGCGGCAATCACCTGGTGCTGGATGACACAGAAGGACGGATCCAGGCCCAGCTCAGGAGCGACCACCTCGCCAGCCAGCTCAGCCTCGGTCACCTCCACCGCATCGAGGACCATGCCGGCCGCAAGGACGCGCGCGGCCAGGGCTTCGAGCTGCGCACCGACGGTATCGGTGCGGTGCGCGCCCAGCAGGGCCTGCTGCTGAGCACCGAAGGAAGGCCCAACGCCCGTGCCCATATCACCGACATGGCGGAGACGCTGGCACGCATGACGCAGGGCCAGGCATTGCACGACAGCCTGTCGCAGGCCGCGCAGGGGGCACAGGCGCATCAGCCGGGCGACCAGGACCAGGTCGTCGCCGCGCTGCAGGCGCAGGTCGACGCCCTCAAAGGCCAGGGCGGCACGCCGGCTCAAGGCGAGTTCCCGGAATTCCAGGCGCCCCACCTGCTTCTCGCCAGCCCCGCCGGCATCGAAACGAGCACGCAGGGTTCCACGCACCTGATGAGCGTGGAGCACAACGCCGTGACCAGCGGCGGTCATACCAGCCTGAGCGCGGGCAAGAGCCTGCTCGTCAGCGTCAAGGAAGCGGTGCGCATGTTTGCCTACAGGGCCGGCATGAAGCTGGTGGCGGCCAGCGCCGACATCGACATCAGCGCCTTGAAGGACAGCGTCAACATCCTGGCCAAGCTCAACATCACCCATACCGCCAACCGGATCACGATCACGGCAAAGGAAGAGGTGGTAATCAACGGCGGCTCCAGCTTCACCCGCTGGAACGCATCGGGGATCGTTCACGGCACCAAAGGCAAGTGGGTCCAACACGCGGCGAAACACAGCTTCGATCCCGGCAAGAGCGAAGGCACGCCGGCCTTGCCGCAGACCGTGCAGCTGGCGCCGGGACAACTCGACCTGTATCACCAGTACGTCAGCACGGAAGGCAACAACAAGGACGGCATCCGGCAAGGCGACTACACCGTCGTTGACGCCGAAGGTGGCACCCGCCAGGGCACGCTCGATGACAACGGCTTTGCCAGCGTGGCGGGCCTGCCGATGGGGATGGCCACGGTCAGCTACGGCAAGGACCCGCGTGATCCGTGGGATGAAGGCAGCTGCTTTGGAGAGGGAACCGAATGGCCGACTGATGCTGCGCCCGAGGGTGGCGCCGCTTCGATGGCCGCAACGTCCGGCCAACCAGCGCCGGTGCCGGGGGCCGGGCTGCTCGCCGGCGGCATCGGCGGCACAGCTGGCAAGGTCGGCGCGATGGCGCAAGCCGCGCAGGGGGCGGCAAGCGCCGTGCAATCGCTGCAACAAGGGGGCGCGCAAGCATTGCTGGCGTCGGTCAAGCGGCAGGCGCTGGCCCATGTCGCTGGCAAGCTGCCGGGCGGCACGACGTTCCTGGCCTCCGGCGCGGGTATGGCCGGCAAGCCTGGTACCGCCGCATCGCCCCCCGGCCTGCCCGCATCGCTGCCGCACAGCGGCGCCGACATCGCGCCCACGCCCTTCAATCCATCCGCCGGATAACAGTGCCATGACCGAACCCACGCAAGGACCATCCAAGCCCGTCGAACGCGCGTCGGAAGTGGCCGTCGCACCGCTGAACACGATCGACCAGCGGGACGTCGGCGCCGGCGCCGCCGCCTTCGACAAATGGCTGCGCAAGATCAGCGACGATTACGTCACCTTGGAGCGCCTGAGCACCGTGGCCGGCAGCCTGCCGGTGG
>NZ_WNKZ01000110.1 GCF_009720835.1 Pseudoduganella buxea | reverse complement strand
CCTCCCACGCCGGCCAGCCCTGCGCCAGCAGCGCGCCGCACAGGCCGGCCAGCACGTCGCCCGTGCCGGCAGTGGCCAGGGCCGGATTGCCCGTCGGGTTGATGACGGCCGTGCGGCCCGGGGCCGCGATGACGCTGCCCGACCCCTTCAGGATCACCACCGCGTCCAGCATGTCCGCCAGCCGCTGCGCGCTGCCGGGCCGGTCGCGCTGCAAGGTGGCGACGTCGCATCCCAACAGCCGCGCCCCTTCCAGCGGATGCGGCGTCAGTACCGTGGCGCCTTGCCGCGCGCGCACTTGGTCGGCCAGGTCCGGCTGCGCCGCGACCAGGTTCAGCGCATCGGCATCCAGTACCTGGGGCAGGGGGCTGGCCAGCGCCTGCTCCAGCAGGGCGCCCGCCGCTTCGCCCGTGCCCAGGCCGGGACCGGCCACCGTGACGGCGGCGGCGAAATCGTGGCCTTCGGCGGGGCGGCACATCAGCTCGGGCTGGCCCGCGTCGCAGGGCAGGGCCGGGCCGGCGAAGCACAGGAACACGCGGCCGGCGCCGGCATGCAGGGCCGTGCGCCCGGCCAGGATCGGCGCGCCCGTCATGCCTGCCGCGCCGCCCAGCACGGCGACGATGCCGTTGCTGCCCTTGTGCGTGTTCTGACGGCGCTGCCGCGCATGGGCCGCGAACCAGTTCGGGTCGTTCAGCAGCATGGCCGGCGCCGGCAGCAGGGCGGCATCGATGTCGAGCCCGGCCACGGTGACACTGCCCGCATGGTCGCGCCCATCGGCCGTGTGCAGGCCCGGCTTGTCGCCGATGAAGGTGATGGTATGCGTGGCCTCGACGGCGCAACCGCCCGGGCCGACGACGCTTCCCGTGTCGGCATCCAGGCCGCTGGGTACGTCCAAGGCCAGCACGGGGCAGCGCAAGGCCGCACCCAATCCGTTCACGGCGCCGACCAGGGCGGCGAACGGTCCCGCCACGGGCCGTGCCAGGCCAATGCCGAACAGGCCGTCGATGACGAGGCTCCAGTCGCCCGCGCCCACGGCCTCGGGCTCAGGAGCGATGAAGCGCGCCGTACTGGCCCGGGCCCGCGCCAGCGCGCGCAGCCGCTCGGGCGCCGTGCCGCCGTCGGCATGCATCACTGTCACGTGGGCGCCGGCATGGGCCAGGTGCGCCGCCGTTTCCAGCGCATCGCCGCCATTGTTGCCGGGGCCGGCCAGCACCAGCACGCGGGCCAGCCGGGTGGAGAAGGGCAGCAGCTCCAGCGCGGCATTGGCACCGGCCTGGCCGGCCCGCTCCATCAGGGCACCATCGGGCAGGCTGACGGCGGCCTGGCGTTCGATATCGCGCAGCTGCCGGGTAGTGTAGAGGGCACAGGGCGTTGGCATCGGGGTCGGGGGAAGTTGGGTGACGCCCGATTCTAAAGGATACGCCGCGCGATTGTCCTGGCACGGGCGCTGCGCCGAACTACAATAGCCATTTTGCAAACGGGGAGCAGGGATGGACTGGCAATTCTGGATCGACCGGGGCGGCACCTTTACCGATATCGTCGCGCGCAGGCCCGACGGCAGCCTGGCCACGCACAAGCTGCTGTCCGAGAATCCCGAGCACTACCGTGACGCGGCCATTGCCGGCATCCGCCACCTGCTGGGCGTGGCGCCGGGCGCGCCCGTGCCGGCCGCAAGCATCGAGGCCGTCAAGATGGGCACGACGGTGGCCACCAATGCCCTGCTCGAGCGCAAGGGCGAGCGCACCGTGCTGGCCATCACGCGGGGCTTCCGCGATGCGCTGCGCATCGCCTACCAGAACCGGCCCCGCCTGTTCGACCGGCATATCGTGCTGCCCGAGCTGCTGTATGGCGACGTCGTCGAGATCGACGAGCGCATCGGCGCTCATGGCGACGTCGTCATGCCGCTCGACGGCGAGAGTGCGCGCGCCGGCCTGCAGGCCGCTTTTGATGCCGGCTACCGCAGCCTGGCCATCGTCTTCATGCACGGCTACCGCTACACGGCCCACGAGGCGGCCGTGGCGGACATCGCCCGCGCCATCGGCTTCACCCAGGTCTCCGTGTCGCACCGGGTCAGCCCGATGATGAAGCTGGTCGCCCGGGGCGATACCACCGTCGTCGACGCCTACCTGTCGCCGATCCTGCGGCGCTACGTCGACCAGGCGGCCGCCGAGCTGCCCGGTGTGAACCTGCAGTTCATGCAGTCGAACGGCGGGCTGACGGACGCGCGCGCCTTCCAGGGCAAGGACAGCATCCTGTCCGGCCCGGCCGGCGGCATCGTCGGCATGGTGCGGGCCAGCCGCCTGGCCGGCTTCGACAAGGTGATCGGCTTCGACATGGGCGGCACGTCGACCGACGTTTCCCACTACTCCGGCGAATTCGAACGCGTGTTCGAGACCCAGGTGGCAGGGGTGCGCATGCGTGCGCCGATGATGAGCATCCACACGGTGGCTGCCGGCGGCGGCTCGGTGCTGCATTTCGACGGCAGCCGGCTGCGCGTGGGGCCGGACAGCGCGGGCGCCAATCCCGGGCCGGCCAGCTACCGGCGCGGCGGCCCGCTGGCCGTCACGGACTGCAATGTCTGCCTCGGCAAGATCCAGCCGGAGCATTTCCCGGCCCTGTTCGGCCCCGGCGGCGACCAGCCCCTGGACGCGGACACGGTGCGGGCCCAGTTCACGGCCATGGCCGAACGCATCGGCGCCGCCTCCGGCCAGCCGACCACGTTCGAGCAGGTGGCGGCGGGCTTCCTCGACATCGCCGTGGGCAAGATGGCCAACGCCATCAAGCAGATCTCCGTGCAGCGGGGCCACGACGTGACGGAATACGCCCTGACCAGCTTCGGCGGCGCCGGCGGCCAGCACGCCTGCCTGGTGGCGGACGCACTGGGCATGAAGACGGTCTTCATCCATTCGCTGGCCGGCGTGCTGTCGGCCTACGGCATGGGCCTGGCCGACCAGGCCGCGCTGCGCGAGGCGGCTGTGGAACTGAAGCTCGACGCCGGCAACCTGCCGGCGCTGGCGGAAAAGCTCGATGCGCTGGCCGCCGAGGCCACGGGCGAGCTGGCGCGCCAGGGCGTGGCCACCCAGCGCATCTCGGCGCTGCGGCGCGTGCACCTGCGCTATGAAGGCACCGATTCGGCGCTGATCGTGGCCCACGGCGACATCGACGCCATGCGCGCGCAGTTCGAGGGGGCGTACAGGAAGCGCTTCTCGTTCCTGATGCCGCAGCGCGCCCTGATCGTGGAAGCCGTATCGGTCGAAGCCATCGGCGCCTCGGATGCGCCGGCGCCGGCCACGCCCAGCCAGGCCCCGCGCGAGGGCGGCCTGGTGCCGCGCCGCACGGTGGCCATGTACGCGGCCGGCCAGTGGCGCGACACGGGCCTGTTCGCCCGCGGCGATACCCGCATCGGCGACGTCATCGACGGTCCCGCCATCATCGCCGAGGCCAATGCGACCAGCGTCGTGGAGCCGGGCTGGCAGGCCGTCGTGACGCCGCAGGACCACCTCGTGCTCACGCGCGTGACGCCGCTGCCGGCGCGCCGCGCCATCGGCACGACGGCCGACCCGGTGATGCTGGAGATCTTCAATAACCTGTTCATGTCGATCGCCGAGCAGATGGGACTGCGGCTGCAGAACACGGCACACTCCGTCAACATCAAGGAGCGGCTGGACTTCTCCTGCGCCATCTTCGACGCCGACGGCAACCTGATCGCCAACGCGCCGCACATGCCGGTGCACCTGGGCTCGATGGGCGAGAGCATCAAGACGGTGATGCGCGAGAACGCCGGGCGCATGCACCCGGGCGACGTCTACATGCTCAACGACCCGTACAACGGCGGCACCCACCTGCCCGACGTCACCGTCATCACGCCCGTCTTCGACGCGGCCGGCGGCACCATCCTGTTCTATGTCGGCTCGCGCGGCCACCACGCCGATATCGGCGGTACCACGCCCGGCTCGATGCCGCCCGACTCGACCCATATCGAGGAAGAGGGTGTCCTGATCGATAACTTCAAGCTTGTCGACGGCGCCGGCGGCGGCCTGCGCGAGGAGGAAACCCGTGCCTTGCTGACCGGTGCGCGCTGGCCGGCCCGCAATCCGGACCAGAACCTGGCCGACCTGCGCGCCCAGGTGGCGGCCAACCAGAAGGGCGTGGAGGAGCTGCACCGGATGGTTGCCCACTTCGGTCTGGACGTGGTGCAGGCCTATATGGGCCACGTGCAGGACAATGCCGAGGAAGCGGTGCGCCGCGTGATCGGCGCCCTGCACGACGGCAGCTACACCGTGCCGCTCGATAACGGCGCCCGCATCCACGTCACCGTCACGGTGGACCGGGCCGCGCGTGGCGCCACCATCGACTTCACCGGTACCTCCGACCAGCTGCCGAACAACTTCAACGCGCCGTCGGCCGTCTGCATGGCAGCCGTGCTGTACGTGTTCCGCACCTTGGTGGACGACGAGATTCCCCTGAACGCGGGCTGCCTCAAACCCTTGACCGTCATCGTCCCGCCCGGCTCGATGCTGAACCCGCGGTATCCCGCCTCGGTCGTTTCCGGCAATGTCGAGACGTCCACCTGCATCACCAACGCACTGTACGGCGCGCTGGGCGCGATGGCGGCCTCGCAGGGGACGATGAACAACTTCACCTTCGGCAGCAGCCGCTACCAGTATTACGAGACCATCAGCGGCGGCTCGGGTGCCGGCGACGGGTTCGACGGCACCGACGTGGTGCAGACGAATATGACGAACTCACGCCTGACCGACCCGGAAATACTGGAGTTCCGCTTTCCCGTGCGGCTGGACAGCTACACCATCCGCCACGGCTCCGGCGGCATGGGGCGCTGGCAGGGCGGCAACGGCGGCGTGCGGCGCGTGCGCTTCCTGGAGCCGATGACGGCCGCCATCCTGTCGAACAACCGCCTGCACGCCCCGTTCGGCATGGCCGGCGGCCAGCCTGCCGCCACGGGCCGCAACAAGGTTGAACGGGCCGACGGCACCGTGGAAGAGCTGGGCCATATCGGCAAGACGGAGATGGCGCCGGGCGACGTGTTCGTCATCGAGACGCCCGGCGGCGGGGGCTACGGCACCCAGCAATAGCTGCTGCGGCCGAGCTCGTGTCCACCCTGGGGTCAGACCCCGACATGGACACGAGCTCAGCTATAAGCCGTGGGGAAGCTTGTAAGAATAATGTTGCCACAGCGTCCCAGGCGTGCGTTGCGCGAAAGTGTTCCTGCGCTCCCAGAGCGTACAGTGAATCGCCACGACAATTGTGGACACTCGTGAGCCATAATGCTGGATAAAGAAGGAGCGCATTGCGATGCGCTCGCAGCCTTCGTATAAGTTCTTGCACCCTTCATAAAGGCGTTCTTTCGCACGCGAAAGTCGGTGAATGCGAAGGGCCGCGTGTCACGGCTGTCGCACAACGGCGCCCTGGCGCCTCCCGGCCAGCGAGCCAGGGTGGAGGAGCTGTTCTAGGAGCTGCTCTCGGGCTATCACAAGATCGAGTTACAGTTCGGCATTCCACGCAACGATGTGGGCGGTGCGGTGGCGGCGTTTCCGGCAGGTAGTTACATGGCCTACCGCGACGTCGATTTCCCCGACCAGAACTTCTGCCACTGCGGACAGCCAGCGAAGTGCCATGCCGGTTTGGCGGAAGCATGAGGCTGCCTGCCCATCACCCATCCTGACCGGCGCTGGGCCGGAAACGACGAAGCGTATCCGACTATCCAGGACGGCCGCCATGGCAAGGGGTTGGTGGAACAAGTGAGCAGGTCGTCGAAGCCCACACCCTGCGGCAGTGGCGCGGTATGCATGGCGTCCAGGTTGACAATCCGGCATTTTGTGAGGCTTTTGACTGGGACATTTTGTCCCGACGTGTGGAAGTTGCTTTGGAGTAGTATGCCTCCAATGGCGCGTCGGCGACGGTGGCGCGCAAAACCTGGAAATAGGCAAATGATCGATTGGGTCCCAGTTGTCCTCGTGACGTTCAAGTTCCTCGTGCTGGGCACGGGCATGTTTTTCGCCATCAAGTGGCATTACGATCAAGGGAGGAAGGGGAAGGAAGAGGGGAAGGAACAGCAGAAACGTGCATTGCTGCGTTCGGGCGGCAAGGTGGCCGCGATCTTCGTGGTATTGCTGTTGGGCTTGGGATTGGCCACCTTCGCCCTGCTCAGGACGCTCGGGAATGACTTGAGCATGCCATGATGGCAAGGGGGCGTCGGCCGATATCGGGCGGGTGGCAACAATGTCCTCTCGCCGCGCCGCCAGGCACAGCCGAGGCCGTCTCGACAAACGTGTCTGACCCCGATGGTGACACGGGCTGGGCGGTAGCTGGTAGCCGGTAGCCTTGCGTCAGCCGCCGTTCAGGCGGCGTGGAAACAAATACGAGGTGATGGCGATAAAGCCGATGCCGGTCTGCACGACCGTGCGCCGATCAGCGACATGACGACGTTCGCCGTGATCAGCCGGTGTTCCGGCGGCAGCGGCGGGGTGGCGGCCATCCGCGCGATGTCCAGGCGCAGCGCGTCCTTGCCGAAATCCATGACCTGCCAGTTCAGCCAGATAAAGATGCCGCAGACCACCACCACCATGCCGATGCGCAGCCAGATATCGGCGCGGATACTGCGTGCGGTGGCCGTCTCTACTGCGTTGCCGATGCGTTCTTCCTCGGCCAGGACGCTGACGACCCCCGTCACCGCAGCACGATTTTCGTGTCGTTCTTGCCGTCCTGGCGCAGGGTGAGGCTGCCGTCGGCATTTTCATGCCGGCTGGCCACGTTCAGCAGGGCGATGGCCTTGCGCAGGATTTCCGCCTTGGAGGACGCACCGTAATGCTTCTTCAACTCTTCCAGCGTCTTGTCCAGGGTCGAATCGATATTGAAGGACGATGCCATGGTGTTCTCCTGAAATGCGGGGGACCGGGCGGCGCGGCCGGGCGCGAGCGTGCTGACGCGTGCTGCAGGATCTGCTGCAACCGCATGCTGCAAACTATACGCAGATTCTACGCCGTTTCTGCGCAGGATGCGACCGGCGCGCCGGCGCCCGTCACGCCGTGGCAGCAATACCGTACTTGCGGCGGGTGGCGCCGTACTGCTGCGCCATGTGTTCCAGCGCGCCGTTGGCGGGGTCGAGCTTGCGCAGCCGGGCCAGCAGGGCCGTGGCCTGTTCGGCCAGCGGTGCCTCCCAGCCCAGTTCGTCCAGCTGGCGCAGGATCGTCTGCACCGCCGTCAGCAGCACCTGGACATTGCGCGGCGAGCGGCGCACGGCGGCCGTGATGGCGCCGACTGCGGCGCGCAGCTCGCCCTGGCCCAGCTTCTGCGCCGTGTCGCTGAGCGCTTCCTCGGCCTGCTGCGTGGCGCGCCGGCCGACGGTGACGGCCAGGTCGTGGCGACCCGCTTTTTCGAACACATCCACCGCCTGTTCCACCGTCAGGCCGCGAGCACTGTCGTTCATCATGTCGAGCACGAGTGCGGCGGCGGGGCTGTCCAGGCGGTGGCGCAGGCAGGCATTGACGAGGCCGATTTTCAACTGGCTGGACAGGGCCTCGGCCGTGCGCGCCGACTCGGCCGCGCGGGCCAGCTCGGCCGCCGCCGCCGTCTCGTGCCCGCCCAGGTCCAGCACGAGGGCGGCGGCCAGCGCGCGGCAGGCATCCGTGTCGGCATTGCCCCGCAGGCTGCGTTCCATGTCGCGGATGACGCCGGCAGCCTGGCCTGCGTCGCCCTTGCGTACCAGGGTGCGCACAAGGTTCACGTGGTCTTCCGGCGAGCGGAACTCGGAATAGCGTGCCTTGCCGACGACGGCGCGAAAGGCCCGCTCGGCCGCGCCGATATCGTCCGTGGCGAAGGCCAGCTCGCCCAGGTGGCGCAGCCGGCGCACCATGTGCGGCGAGATCGTCACGGCATGTTCCAGCACCTTCTTGGCCAGGTGGTCCTGGCCCAGGGCCTGGTAGGTGCGGGCCAGCAGGTCGTGCGCCGACATAAAGCGGGGATACAGTTCCAGCAGCCGTTCCAGCGCTTCACGGGCGTCGTCGTAGCGCCCCTGGGCGTAGTGGCAGCGCGCCGCGCCCAGTTGCGCCCAGCCGGCGCCGGGGCGCAGGGCCAGCACGGTCTGGTACACCAGTTCCGCCTCGGACCAGTCCTCCAGCGCCGCATGGGTCTCGGCCTGCAGGCGGGCGAAGTCGGTGGCGTAGCGGGGCGCGCCGTCGATGCCGGCCGCGCACAGGCGCAGCGCCTCGCGCAGGTTGCCGTTGGCGACCTGGGTGGCGGCCGGCAGCAGCGCGTTACGACGGTCGACGGCGCGGCCGATGCGGGCCATCAGCGCTTCCACCGTGAAGGGTTTGAGCACATAGTCGGTGGGCGTCAGCTCGGCCGCGCCGATCACCTTGGCGCCCGTGCCCTCGGTGGTCAGCATGATGAAGATGGTGTCCGGCGCGATCAACCGGTGGTGGCGCAGGTCTTCCAGCAGCTGCTGGCCGTCCTGGCCGTTGGCGCCGCCGCCATCGAGGTCGTACTCGCACAGGATGATGTCGTAGGCTTTCTTGCCCAGCTGGCGGATGGCCGTGCCGGCACTGGTGGCATAGTCGATCTTCGTGATCGACGAAGCGTTCAGCATATTGTGCAGGCTGGCGCGCATCCCGGGACTGGGATCGACGATCAGCACGGACAGGTCGCTAAATTCAGGCATGGGCACGGCAGCAAGCTCGAGAGTGGAATTGCCCCAAGAATAAGCTATTTCCGTGCGAAAACACTGATTTTTGCCGAGCCGCACAGCATTTTGGCCCTGAAACGGTGCCGACTGTTGCGCCGCGGCGGCGTCCCGGCCGAGTGGAAGAGGCTGGGAAGACAATTGTTATACGAGTATAATGCCGGCATTAGCAAGACCGGCCGCCGTCGCCCAGCATTGACACCTGTTCGGTTTTCAGAGATTTTTAATCCGCAGCCACGCTGCATCAACTCGCTCCCAACCATGTTGATTCTCCCGGGCTCCAATGCCCTGTCCGCATTCCGCAGCCAGCGTCTCCTGTCCCAGCTCCAGTCCGTGCTGCCCGCCATCACCGGCGTCCAGGCCCGCTACATCCACTTTGTCGACGTGCAGTCCGCCGTGTCCGAACAGGACCAGGCCCGCCTGGCCGGCCTCCTGACCTACGGCGAACCGGCCCAGGCCGATGCCAACGACGGCGTGGTGGAGGAGTTCTATGTCATTCCCCGTTTCGGCACCATCTCGCCATGGGCCTCGAAGGCCACCGACATCGTGCACAACTGCGGCATGACGCATATCCACCGGGTCGAGCGTGGCATCGCCTTCCGCGTGCTGCTCAAGGGCGGCATCCTCGGCACGGGCATCGGCGCGGCCAAGAAGCTGGACGTGGCGCAGGCCCAGGCCGTGGCGGCGCTGCTGCACGACCGCATGACGGAATCGGTGCTGCGCCATCCCGACCAGGCGGCGGATCTGTTCCGCACGCTGGAAGGCAAGGCGCTGGAATCGATCGACGTGCTGGGTGCCGGCCGCGATGCGCTGGTGCGGGCCAACACGGAGCTGGGCCTGGCGATGTCGGACGACGAGATCGACTACCTGAACGAAGCCTTCACGGCGGCCAAGCGCAATCCGACGGACGTCGAACTGATGATGTTCGCCCAGGCCAATTCGGAGCATTGCCGCCACAAGATCTTCAACGCCGACTGGACCATCGACGGCGTGGCGCAGGACCGCTCGCTGTTCAAGATGATCAAGAACACGCACGAGAAGCAGCCCAAGGGCACCATCGTGGCCTACTCGGACAACTCGTCGATCATGGAAGGGGCGGCCGTGACGCGCTTCTACCCACGGGGCGAGAACCATGAATACGGCGCGTCGCATGAACTGATCCACACCCTGATGAAGGTGGAGACGCACAATCACCCGACCGCCATTTCGCCGTTCCCCGGTGCCTCCACCGGCGCCGGCGGCGAAATCCGCGACGAAGGCGCGACGGGCCGCGGCGCCAAGCCGAAGGCGGGCCTGGCCGGCTTTACCGTATCGAACCTGCTGCTGCCGGACGCCGTGCGTCCATGGGAGCACGCTGCCAGCGTGACGGCGCCGCTGGCGGGCCAGGACACGACGACGGCCTACGGCAAGCCCGAACGCATCGCCTCGCCCCTGCAGATCATGATCGACGGCCCGCTGGGCGGCGCCGCGTTCTCGAACGAATTCGGCCGCCCCGTGCTGGGCGGTTACTTCCGCACCTACGAGCAGAACGTGGGCCATGCCGTGTTCGGCTACCACAAGCCCATCATGATCGCCGGCGGCATCGGCAATATCTCGGGCCAGCACACGCACAAGAACGACATCCCCGTGGGCAGCCTGTTGATCCAGCTGGGCGGTCCGGGCATGCGCATCGGCATGGGCGGCTCGGCCGCGTCGTCGATGGCGACGGGCACCAACACGGCCGACCTGGACTTCGACTCGGTCCAGCGCGGCAATCCGGAAATGGAACGGCGCGCCCAGGAAGTCATCAACGGCTGCTGGCAGATGGGTGAGAACAATCCCATCATCTCGATCCATGACGTCGGCGCGGGCGGCCTGTCGAACGCCTTCCCGGAGATCACCAACGACGCCAAGCGGGGCGCGATCTTCGACCTGCGCAAGGTGCCGCTGGAAGAATCCGGCCTGGCGCCGAAGGAAATCTGGAGCAACGAGTCGCAGGAGCGCTACGTGCTCGCCATCGCGCCGGGTGACCTGGCGACCTTCCAGGCCCTGTGCGAGCGGGAGCGCTGCCCGTTCGCCGTCGTCGGCACCGCCACCGAGGAGCGCCAGCTGAAGCTGATCGATCCGGAAGCTGGCAACAATCCGGTGGACATGCCGATGGACGTGCTGCTGGGTAAGCCGCCGAAGATGCACCGCGACGTCACGCACGTGGCGCGCGACTATCCGGCGATCGACCTGACGGGCGTGGACCTGGTTGAGGCGGCCCAGCGCGTGCTGCTGCTGCCGACCGTGGGCGACAAGAGCTTCCTGATCACCATCGGCGACCGCACCGTGGGCGGTACCTCCGTGCGCGACCAGATGGTGGGCCCATGGCAGGTGCCGGTGGCCGACTGCGCCGTCACGGCCCTGTCGTACGAAGGCTACCTGGGCGAAGCGATGGCGATGGGCGAGCGCACGCCGCTGGCCGTCATTGACGCACCCGCCTCGGGCCGCATGGCCGTGGGCGAAACCATCACCAACCTGGCAGCCGCCGCCATCGACGATATCTCGGCCATCAAGCTGTCGGCCAACTGGATGGCCGCCTGCGGCCAGCCGGGCCAGGACGCGGCCCTGTTCGATACCGTCAAGGCCGTCGGCATGGAACTGTGCCCGGCCCTGGGCATCAGCATCCCCGTCGGCAAGGATTCGCTGTCGATGCGCACAACGTGGAAGGACGATGGTGTCGACAAGGCCGTGTTGTCGCCCGTGTCGCTGATCGTCTCGGGCTTCGCGCCCGTGCACGACATCCGCAAGTCGCTGACGCCGCAGATCCGCATGGACGCGGGCGAGACGGCCATCATCCTCGTCGACCTGGGCCGGGGCAAGAACCGCATGGGCGCCTCCTGCCTGGCGCAAGTACTGGGCCAGCTGGGCAACGCCGCGCCGGACGTCGACAGCGCCGAAGACCTGAAGGGCTTCTTTGCCGCCGTCCAGCAACTGAACCAGCAAGGCAAGCTGCTGGCCTACCACGACCGTTCGGACGGCGGCCTGTTCGCCACCCTGGCGGAAATGGCCTTCGCCGGCCGCGCGGGCCTGTCGATCAACCTGGACATGCTGACCTTGGAAAGCGAGCACGCGGCCGACTGGGGCGACGCCAAGAACTGGGCCGGCCAGGTGGCCGAGCGCCGCAACGAACTGACCCTGCGCGCGCTGTTCAGTGAGGAACTGGGCGCCGTCATCCAGGTGCGGGCGGAGGAAAAGTCGCTCGTCATGGACGTGCTGCGCTCGTTCAACCTGGGCGCCTGCAGCCATATCATCGGCAAGCCGAACGAGCGTGGCGTGATCGAATTCACGCGCGACGCAAAGCTGATCTACAGCCAGCCGCGCGCCGCGCTGCACCGCCTGTGGAGCGAGACCAGCTGGCGCATCTCGCGCATGCGCGAGAACCCGGCCACGGCGGATGCGGAATACGACCGTCTGCTGGACGAAACGGACCCCGGCATCACGCCGAAGGTGACGTTCGACCTGAACGAAAACGTGGCGGCGACGTTCATCGCCACCGGCGTGCGTCCGCGCGTGGCCATCCTGCGCGAGCAGGGCGTGAACTCGCATATCGAGACGGCCTGGGTCATGCACCAGGCAGGCTTCGCGGCCATCGACGTGCACATGAGCGACCTGATCGCCGGCCGGGTCAAGCTGGCGGACTTCCAGGGCGTCATCGCCGTGGGCGGCTTCTCGTATGGCGACGTGCTGGGCGCGGGCGAAGGCTGGGCCAAGTCCATCCTGTTCAATCCTGCCTTGTCCGACCAGTTCGCGCAGTTCTTCGCCCGTCTCGACACCTTCGGCCTGGGCATCTGCAACGGCTGCCAGATGATGAGCAACCTGAAGTCCATCATCCCTGGTGCGCACGCATGGCCGAAGTTCACGACGAATAAATCGGAGAAATTCGAAGCGCGCTTCGCGCTGGTGGAAGTGCTGGACTCGCCGTCGATCTTCTTCCAGGGCATGGCCGGCACGCAAAGCCCGATCGCCATCGCCCACGGCGAGGGCTACGCGGACTTCAGCCAGACCGGCAACCTGCAGGAAGTCGTCAAGGCCATGCGCTATGTCGACAACCATGGCCAGGCCACGGAAGTGTATCCGTACAATCCGAACGGGTCGCCGGGCGGCCTGACGTCCGTGACGACGCCGGACGGCCGCTTCACGGTGCTGATGCCGCACGCCGAGCGCGTGTTCCGCACGGTGCAGCATTCGTGGGCACCGGAGAGCTGGGGCGAGGAATCGCCGTGGATGCGCATGTTCCGCAACGCGCGCAAGTTCGTCGGCTGAGCGGCGTGCTTGTCTGATGAAAAGCCGGGCTTGCCCGGCTTTTTTACGTCCGCGTCAGCGCAGGAACACGAGGTTGGCATAGAGGCGGCGCAGTTCCTGGCCGACCGTGGGAACGGCAGGCGTCGCCTCGGCGCGGGCAGTGCTGTCGGCGCCATCCGCGCAGCGCGCGGGCGAAGGCTGGGCCGGGGCCGGCGGGGTGCATGAAAGTGCGTCGGGGAGTGCGCCGGGGTGGGCGCAGGTTGGGCTGGACATAATGACCTCCTTGGTGGCGCGGCGGGCGCCCGGTTGGCAGCCTTGGGCACCCGGGGCGGGCGCCTGCTGTTTTTATCGGCTGCATGCGTTATATTGTCCACTTGTTAATTCATCCCAACAAACGAGTAATCTTGTGGGGCAGCCTAAGGAAAGCTTATGCAGTCTTCGTTCGGTAGCGATGGCCTGGTGCAGGATGGATCTGCGCGATCAGGCCGGCCGCTGCGCAGCCTGTCCGGCCTGATCGACTTCGACTGCGCGGCGCGCTGGGGCAGCTTCACCCTGGCGGCCCAGGAGCTGCACAAGACGCCGGCCGCCATCAGCCTGCAGGTCAAGCAGCTGGAGGAGGCCGTCGGCTTCGCGCTGTTCGTGCGCCACCCGCGCCATATCGCGCTGACGGAGAAGGGCCAGGAGCTGGCCGTGACGGTGGCGCAGATGCTGCGCGAGCTGCGGGCAAAGGTCGACAGCCTGCGCGGCGGGCATGACGAAAATGTGCTGCGTATCTCGACCACGCACTCGTTCGCGCTGAAGTGGCTGGCCCAGCGCATCGGCCAGTTCACGGCCCGCTATCCCGAACTCGACCTGCGGCTGGAGTCGAGCGACCGCCTCGTCGACGTCGACCGGGAAGACTACGACCTGGCGATCCGCCACTGCGTCACCCGGGGCCACCCGGCCGTGCTGTTCGAGGAGCATATGGTTGTGGCCTACAGCCCGGGCCTGCTGCGCCCCGGCGAGACGGAACTGACGCTGGCCGACCTGACCCGCTTTCCCCTCCTATACGAGGACAACACGGAATACTGGGCCAAGCTGCTGCGCGCCAACGACGCGCTCGAAGGCCCCTACGATTTCTCGCGCAGTTTCAGCCACTACGGCGTGATGACGCAGGCCGCCGTGGCGGGGCAGGGCATCGCCCTGGTGGCCTACTCGATCGCCTACGACGACTTCGAAAAGGGCGCGCTGCGCCTGATGCGGGCCAGGAGCGTGCCTTACCCGCGCGGCTACTGCCTCATCGTCGCGCCGCACAAGGCCGAGCGGCCCAAGGTGCAGCGCTTCCGCGCCTGGCTGGAGGGGGAGATGGATGTGATGCGGCGGTCGATGGCGGCGGCGCTGGGGTAATTCGTCGGTAAGGCATCAGGCCTTGCCGGTGTCTCCTTTGCCCGCGGCGGGAGCCTCTGCCACCGGGGCGCCGGCCGCCCGGATCGGCCGCGACCCGATCGGCGCGCCGCTGGCCTCGTCCACGGCGACCGGGCGAATCTCCACGCCCGTCTCGGCATCGACAAAGGTCGTCAGCTTGCCTTCGCCCCGGTGCCGCTTGCCCCACGCGCCGATCATGAACAGCACCGGCAGCAGGTCACGGCCGGCGTCGGTCAGCACATATTCCTCGCGGGGCGGGCGCTGCGAATACAGCCGTTTCTCCAGCAGCCCTTCTTCCACCAGCAGCGCCAGGCGGCGCGTCAGGATCGTCGGCGCGATGCCCAGGCTCTTGCGGAACTGGTCGAAGCGGCTGACCCCCGCCAGCGCATCGCGCAGGATCAGCCAGCTCCACGCATCGCCCACGATGCCGACCGTGCGGGCAATCGGGCAGGGCTCGTCCAGCCAGCTTTTTTTGTCGTCCATACGCTTTCGATAGTGACTCGATCTCAAAACGATAGTATAGTCCGTATCGAATCGATAGTAAATGCGCACACCGCCATATGGAGAGCAAATGAAAACAGGTAAGTACATCAACCAGACGGGCGCGCGCATCGCCCTTGTCACCGGCGCGTCGTCGGGCATCGGTGCGGCGGCGGCCGCGGCGCTGGCGGCGGCCGGCTTCAAGGTGTACGGCACCAGCCGCCGCGCCATGAATGCGTCCGAGGGCGCCTTCGTGCCGCTGGTGCTGGACGTCACCAGCGATGCCTCGGTGACGGCCGCGGTGGCGCACATCGTGGCGCGGGAAGGGCGCATCGACCTGCTGGTCAACAACGCCGGTTTCGGCATCGCGCCGGCCGCTGCCGAAGAAAGTACGCTGATCCAGGCCCAGGCTGTGTTCGACTGCAACTTCTTCGGCACCGTGCGCATGACGCGGGCCGTGCTGCCCGCCATGCGCGCCGCCGGCGGTGGCCGCATCGTCAATATCGGCTCGGCGCTGGGCTTCCTGCCGATGCCTTACATGGCCCTATACTCGGCCAGCAAGCATGCGGTAAGCGCCTATTCCGAGGCACTGGACCATGAAGTACGGGGCGACGGCGTGCGCGTGTCCGTCATCGAGCCGGCCTATATCGGCACGGCCTTCGAGTCCAACCTGGCCGAACCGGATGCACCGTTGGAAGCGTATCGCGCCGTGCGCGAAGGGGTAGTGCGGCGCATGAAGGAGCTGCTGCTGGGCGCGGAAAAGCCCGCCCTCGTGGCCGACATGGTCGTGACCGCGGCCAGCGCCCGCCAACCCAGGCTGCACTACGCGCCCGGCATGGCGGCCAGGGTGCGCCTGCTGCGCCGCTTCGCGCCTGCGCGCGTGCTCGACGCCGGCATCCGCAAGGACTTGAGGTTGCCGGCATGAGCGCGCGCGAATCCACCATGGCCCCATCCCCGGGCGCGACGATGCCGGCCTTCCTGCTTGATCGCTATGCCAAGGGCGCGACGCTGCGCCGTGCCGACGTGCCGGTGCCCGAGGTGGGCGAGCACGACGTGCTGGTGCGCGTCCATGCGGCCGGGGTCAACGTGCTCGATGCGAAGCTGCGCAGCGGCGAGTTCAAGCTGATCCTGCCGTACCGGCTGCCGCTCGTGGGTAATCCCCCCATTTTTAGAGCACGCTAAAAGTAGAGGTTAAGCGGCAAGTGCCAATTTCTGTTTTGGCGTGATACCGCCGAGCGCCATATTGGGTCGGTCGTGATTGTAGGTCCACAACCAGT
>NZ_WNKZ01000010.1 GCF_009720835.1 Pseudoduganella buxea | reverse complement strand
CCAGCTGGGCATCGCGCCGCCGCGGGGCGGCATCGTGCGTATCCTGGCGCGCCCGGGCGGTGGCGGCGACGCCGGGCAGCACGCCGTGGCGGGCCAGTGCCAGGTTCAGCGCCTCCAGTATGGGAGCCAGGTCGTAGAACAGGCCGGCCTTGAGCAGCGGCAGCAACAGACCGGCTGCTTCCGGTTCCGCGTGCAGCGCGGCCCACGCTTCCTGCAGCGAGGCGATGAAGACGTCGGGCCGGAACGGATTCTGGCCCGGGCGCAGCGTGCCCCGTTCGAGCAGGTGCGCCAGGCGCGCGCCCAGCGCGGCCAGCGCATCGGCATGGGCCGCTTCGAACGGACGGGCCACGCCACCGAGCGTCACCTGCTGGTCCATCTCTTCATAAGGCACCAGCGCCAGCGCTTCAGCGTCGCGCGGACCGGCCTGGCGCGGGGCCAGTTGTGCCAGGCCGCGCCGCAGGTGGCGTTCCAGTCCATCCGACGCCAGCTGGACGAACAGGCCCTGCCGGTCACGCAGCAGGTTGCCCGCGCGCAGGCGCAGCTGGACGTCGCGGATATCGTCCTGCATCGTGTCGCCATCGACCAGGGCGCCGGCCAGCCGCACGCACAGCTCGCGCAGTTGCGCGCGGGCCAGCGAGGTGGCGGCGGCGATCAGGTTCTCCAGCAGCGCATGGCGCGGCGTGACCGCCGGGGCCGGCGTGGCTGGAAGCGTGGACGGATGCATAGTTGACAATGGTGGCGCAAAAAGGGACCGCAAGCGGGGACCGTAAGCGCCATTCTGGCACATCCTTGCCGAGTGGCAATGAAAAATTACAGATCCGCCGTTGTTGGCGGCACCCGCACGTGGCGCCCGCGACACCGTTCGCCCCCGCGACCCGCATGGCGCCTGGCCCCGCAAGGTCTTGTCCTACATGTCAGGACGGTCATCTCCGATATCCGGGACCTGAGCAAAAACGCATCATTTCGCTACCGGAAACGTATCGGCTAGTCGACTGGCTTCCATGGCAACCGGCTCATCGATGGACTTCGGCAAGCGACTCTCTCCATTCACGCGAAAGGAAAGCAAAATGGCCTCGAATCAGAAAAGCGGTGGCAGCAAGCAGGGTTCGTCCAGCAGCGGCAGCAAGCAGTCCGGCGACCAGGGCTCGCGCTCGGGCGGTACGCAAGGCGGCACGCATGAGCAGCACGTAGAAGCCGGCCGTCAAAGCCACAAGAACGACGGCAAGAAGTCTTCGGCGAAAAGCAAGTAACCCATCAGTAGCGACGCGGGCAAGAGCGCATGCAAGGGCGCGCTTTTTCCGCTGGCGAGGCCTGCTTCAACGGAAAGAGCCTGCGACGGCCATGCCGCGCAGGCTCTTTTGTCGTCCGCCCCAGGCTGGGGCGCTTCAGATATTTGTCACGCGCTTGCCCTTGGGCGGGCGGAAATCGCGCACGTCGTTGATCAAGGCGACCTTGGCCGCGTCGCGCGCCGTCAGGTGCAGGTCGGAATAGGCGTGGATGGTCCAGTGTTCGTCGGACAGGTTGATGTTCTTGCGCAGGATCGATTCCGTGCGCGCATCGTCCGCCTGCAGGCCCTCGACGATGATGCGCAGCGCATCGGGCCGCGCCCCCGACGGCGCGCTGGCATGGGATTTGTGCACCATGAAACGGGCCGTCTCGCTGGCATAGCGCTCCTGCCCGGCCAGGAACAGGATCACGGCGATCGACGCCACGGCGCCGCCGTTGTAGGTGACGATCTTGATCGGCAGGTTGCTCAGGTAGTTGTGCAGGCACAGCCCGTCACTGACATAACCGCCGTTCGACTGGATCAGGATATGGGCCGTCTCCACGCCGTCCTCCGTCATGTCCGCCACCGCATCGAATACGCGGTGGACCATATCGCTGTTGACGTCGCCCGACAAGGTGAACCAGGCCGCCCCATCCAGTTTTTGTTTATCTTCGCTCATGGTGTTTTCTACCTCTCCAAATGGTAGCTGCCATTCTAGCGCACAGGATGTTTTCGGGACGCACGACCGGGCGGCGCGACGGCCGACGGTGTTGCCGGTGGCGTTGCACTTCGCCATGCCCAGCTGCGTGCGAGCAAGACGCCCTGCCTTATCCGGCCTCGCCGGCCAGTTCCATGAAACAGGCCCGCCCCGCCGCGCCGCGCAGGTCCGCCGTCACCTTGCCCTTGGCCAGCATGATGATGCGGTCGGCCGACAGGATGGTTTCCCGGCGGTGGGCGACAATGATGCGCGTCATCGGCAACCGGGCGATGGCGGCATTGACGGACTGCTCGCGGGCGACGTCGAGGTGGCTGGTGGCCTCGTCCAGCAGCAGCAATGCCGGTTCCCGGTACAGGGCGCGGGCAATCAGCACGCGCTGCTTCTGGCCGCCGGACAGCACAGTGCCCATGTCGCCGATCAAGGTGTGCAGGCCCATCGGCATGGCCAGGATGTCGTCGAGGACGGCGGCCTGGCGCGCGCAGGCGCGGATGGCTTCCTCGTCCGGGGCGTCGGCGAAAAAACAGATATTGTCCGCAATCGAGCCGGCGAACAGCTGGTCGTCCTGCAGCACGACGCCGATCTGGGCACGGTACTGTTCGACGCCGGCCGCCGTCAGCGGGCGGCCATCGACCAGCACTTCGCCGCCGCCCCGTTCGAGCAGGCTGGCCAGCACGCGCAGCAAGGTTGTCTTGCCGCAGCCGGAGGGACCGACAATGGCGACCGATTCGCCCGGGGCGATAGCCAGGTCGATGCCGTCCAGTATCCACGGCTCCATCGCGCCGAAGCGAAAACGCAGGTCGCGCAGTTCCAGCCCCAGCGGCGCGCGCGGTGACGGAATGGCAGGTGCAAGTCCACGCTCCTCCGGCGGCGTCAGCGCGATATCGGCCAGGCGCTCGGCGTGCAGGCGCAGCATGACGAGGTCCAGGCCCTTGTCGATCAGGCTGCTGATACGGGACAGGAACTGGTCCTTGTAGCTGATAAAGGCCAGCAGCATGCCGACGGAAAAAGTGTTGTCCAGCACGCGCTCGGCGCCCAGCCACAGCACCAGCACGGCGACGATGCCGATCAGCGTCGCGTTCACAGTGCGAAACATCAGCCCCAGCTTCTGCGCCGTCACCTGGCGATTGACCGTTTCCACCAGCAGGTTGACCCAGTGGGCCTGCCGCCCGTCCTGGCCGTTGAACAGCTTGATCGTCTTCATGCCCCGCAGCGTTTCCAGGAAATGGCTGTCGCGGCGCGCGCTCCACACGATGGCTTCGGCGCGGGCATTGCGCAAGGTCGAATACGACAGCACGCGCACCAGCGCGTACAGCAGCGCCCCGGCCAGCACGACAGCAGCCAGCGCGGGCGCGTACAGCAGCATCACGACCAGCGTGACGACGGACATCAGGCCGTCCAGCAGGATTTCGACCAGGTCCGTCGTCAGCGCCTGCAGGATGGTTTCCTGCGAGCCGAAGCGCGACATCACGTCGCCCAGGTGGCGGCTTTCGAAATAGCGCGCCGGCAGGCGCACCAGGTGACCGAACAGCGCCGCCCGGCCGGACACCTTCATCACGCTGGAAATGGCAATAAGGGTGGCGCCCCGCATCGTCGTGATCGCCACCCGCAGCAGCAGCATGAAGCACAGCGCCCAGGCCAGGGTGGCGAGCAGGTCGCGGTCCGCTCCCACCAGCGCCTCGTCCACCACCCACTGCATGAAGAAGGGGCTGGTGACACCCAGGGTCTCGATGGCCAGGGCCATCACGGCCAGCAGCGCCAGGGAACGGCGCACGCCGACGACGCGCCCCAGCAGCGCCGTCACGCGCAGCCGGGGTCCCGGTTCGGCCGCCGCGAAGCCCGGCGCCGGCGTCAGCTCCAGCGCGACACCCGTGAAATGCCGCCCCACGTCGGTGCGCGGGAGGCGGCGCACGCCCACGGCCGGATCGTGGATGACGATGCCCGTTGCCGTCACCGCCTTCAACACGACGAAATGGTTCTGGTCCCAGTGCAGGATGCACGGCATGGCAAGCAGCGGCAGCTCCTCGGGCTCGAGCCGCAGGGGCCGCGCCGCCAGGCCCAGGTGGGTGGCGATCGACACCAGGTCCTTCAGCGAGGCGCCCCGCAGCGACAGGCCGAAGCGGCGGCGCAGCGGCGCCAGGCCGGCACCGTCGCCATGGAAGGCGGCCACCATCGCCAGGCAGGCCAGGCCGCACTCGGCCGCCTCGGTCTGCAGGATCAGCGGCAGGCGCACACCCAGCACGGCGCCGAAGTCGTACGGCGCGTTCATTGCACCGTGCCCGTCAAGGTGAACAGCGGTTCGAGCACCCATTCATAGAGCTTGCGCCGGTCGAGCAGGATTTCCGCGTCCAGCTGCATGCCCGGTTGCAGCGGCACGGCCTTGCCATAGGCCGTCACCTGCTGCCGGTCCAGCGCGACGACGATGCGGTAGCGGGTTTCGGCCGCAGCACCCTGGGCACCCGTGGCGAACGGCGCCGGCAGGTCGGCCGGCTCGATGGCGCTGCGCGAGACGCTGCGGATCACGCCCCGGTAATGACCGAACTTCTGGTACGGGTAGGCACGGTAGCGCAGCAGCACGCGCTGGCCGGCACGCACGAAGCCGACGGCGCCGCTGGGCGCATATAGGTGCGCCTGCAGGATCGCGCCGCGCGGCACGATGGACAGCAGCGGCATGCCGGGTGTGACAGTGGCACCTGGGGTGGCGTGGATGGCCGTGACGGTGCCGGCCTGGGGCGCCACGATCGACAGCGCCCGGCGCGCCTCGGTCTCGGCCAGTTCGCGCGCCGTGGCGGCGATATTGCGCTTGACCAGTTCCTCCTGCGCCGCCTGCCTGACGGGGATGTCGCGCATTTCGCCTTCCAGCGCGGCCCGTTCGCGTCCCAGCGCGATCAGGTTGCGTTCGGCGCCCTCGTGGCGCGCCGCCTGTTCGACGACATCGGCGGCCGCCTCGCGCACCTGGTGCTCCAGCACGAAACCGAGCTTTTGCAGCTCGCGCAGGCGTGCCTCCCATTGGCGCGCCATCGTCACGCGCGATTTCTGCAGCCCGATTTCGCGTTGCATGTTCTGCTCCTCGCGCCGCAAGGCCGCGATGCGCTCGGCCATCGTGGCCCGCTGCTGGCGCAGCAGCTCGCGGTTGCGCTCCCCTTCGGCGGCCAGGCTGTCGCGCTGGGCCGCCAGCGCCCGCACCACATGGGCCTGGGTTTCGCCCAGCGCCATGCTCAGTTCCTCGGTCGACAAGGTCGCCAGTTGCTGGCCCTGCGTCACCACGCTGCCCTCCTGCACGAAGATGCCGGTGGCCACGGCGGCGCGCGGTGCGAACACCCGCACCATGCCCTGGGCCGGCACCAGCCAGCCGGGCACGCGCGCCCGCTTCGTGTAGCTGCCCAGGCACAGCACGGCTACAACGAGCACCGTCGTCAGCGCGGCCAGGCCGGCGAACCACCAGTGCAGCGCGCGTGGCTTGACCAGGACGGTGCCGAGCCAGGAAGCCTGCTGCGCGCGCAGCACTTCCGCGCGGAACAGCGACAGCCCCGGCTCGTCGTCGCGTCCGTCGCGGCCGGAACCGTCCATCACTCCTCGGCGAAGTAGTCGCGCACGTCGTAGCTGATTTCAATTACGCGCGACAGCTTCTTGATCGGGATCAGCTTGCGGATGCGGGGATCGAGGAAATCCTTCAGCAGCGGCGGACGCGGTGCGTTGAAAAAGTAGCCGGGATCGTTGGCGACGATGGACTTGGCGACGATATCGAGTTCGTCGCGCGACGTCACCGTCTGCACCACGCAGGGCGCGTAGCGGATGCCCAGGGCCAGCAGCGCGCAGGCGCGGTGGTAGCCGTTATGCAGCAGCAGGCGGCCACGGTCGTCGTCGCGCACGGCGTTGAGGAAATTCGAACTGAAGCCCACGATCAGCGCCAGCGCCCCTGCCACGGCGCCATAGGCATCGTGGCCGCCCAGCTGGGCACCGCCCAGCAGCACCGGTTCGTGAAAGCGGAAATCGGTCGACTCGGAGCGGAACACATAGCGTTTCGAGCCGGCTTCGCGGATGCGGAACGGCGCCGGCTCGTCGCCCATGGGCAGGCAGAAATGGAACAGCGCGACGGGATCGGGATGGGGGCCGAGGCGCAGCTTGAGGTCCTCGACGAAATTGTGCGTCACATGGTTCTGGCACACGACAAGGTTGGCCAGGTCGACCATCTCGACCGTGCTGGGCAGCCTGTCGAAGGTGCGGGTGTAGCGGGTGCTGGCCATCACCTGTTCGATCAGCGGCACGATGGCCGGATCGGGCGACGGCGCGACGGGATGGTCGGCGATATTGGCTTCGCGCCCTTCCAGCTCCTCGTAGTAGAGGGCGGCTGTGCTCCATTCGCGCACCAGCGGGGGGCGCGGCAAGGTGGCCCCGTCGATGGCCGTGTCGTCAATAAAATCGAGGAACTTGCGCAGCGGCGGCTGGCCGAGCAGCCATGCTTCCTGGTGCGGGACGTGCTGCGCGGCGTCGATGACGCCTTGCAGGTCGGGTTCGCGTTTCATGGATTTCCCCCAAGCTGGAACGGTGAAAGAAACTTCGGGACCCGCGGCAGCGGTACCGGCATGCGGGCGGCAGCGGTTGGCCAAACCGTTCCCGCCCTGATCCGGCTGCATCGCAACGATCAGCCGGCGCCCGCACGATTACTTACAGCCGCTGACGCTCTTGCTCTTGCATTTGCTCTTGCTCTTGCTGTGGCAGCTGTCCTTCCTCGTATGGCTCTTGCCACGGCTGCAGCTCTTCGAGTGGCCATGACCGTGGCCACCGCAGGGGGCGCCGCCGCCATACACGTGTTGCAGTTCGTTGCTGGTCAATTTGCGCATGATGTTCTCCTCAGTAGAAAATGGATGGCAACAGGCCATCCGCACGGGCCCGCGAGCGCCGCAAGGGGCGACTCGCACGGCAGGGGCAACCTGCGCTCGCGATCGAGGTGCTTGTTCCGGGGCTGGACCGCCTGGTCCGCCCGACCCTGGAGGGAATACTAGGCGCCCGAAAATCCAGGCGCTTGATTTGCCCCAAGGTGTGACTTTCGAACTACTATTGACAAGTGCAGGAAGCGTTTATTGAGGCCGTCAGCGCTTTCGGCAACGTTTCTTCGGTTCTCGTTGCAGCAGGGCCGACCCGTCGCGCAAATCTTGCCAGCCCGAGGCCGGCCCGGCCGCGCCGTTGACCCTGCCGGATTGACACCCACCCCCGTCTGGCATATAGTCCCGATCCTTGACCGGGAGAGCGCAGCCATGCTGCCGCCGAAGGGGCACTACCCAAAAACTCTCAGGCACAAAGGACCGGTCAGGGGCGCGCACAGCGGCGTGGATGCAGATCCAACGCCTTTGCGCGGTCAAACTCTGGAGAGCGGCTGCCGTCGGCAGCCCACCGAAGGGGCGTGCGGCAAGGCGATGGCAACCCCATTGCGGCCGCTATCTCTCAGGTACCGAGGACAGAGGGGTAACTCATGCCAGGAAAAGTGCGTCCGCTTTTCCGGCATGCTGGTTAACCCCCAACCATCGGTCCGAGGAAGTCATGACGCTCAAAGCAACTCCACTCAATAACGCCCACCGCGCCCTCGGCGCCCGCATGGTCGATTTCGGCGGCTGGGACATGCCCGTCAACTACGGCTCCCAGATCGAGGAACACCATGCCGTGCGCACGGACGTCGGCATGTTCGACGTGGCGCACATGTGCGTCGTCGACATCAAGGGCGCCGGCGTGCGAGGCTTCCTGCGACGCCTGCTGGCCAATAACGTCGACAAGCTGCAGGTATCGGGCAAGGCGTTGTATTCGTGCATGCTCAATCCCGAAGGTGGCGTCATCGACGACCTGATCGTCTATTTCATTTCCGAGGACTGGTTCCGCCTCGTCGTCAACGCCGGCACGGCCGCCAAGGACGTGGCGTGGATGAACGCGCAGAACGACGCCTGGGGCACGGGCCTGGCGATCACGCAGCGCCGCGATGGCGCCGATGCGATGGCGCTGATCGCCGTGCAGGGCCCGAACGCCCGCGCCAAGGTGTGGGAAGTGATCCCGCAGGCGAAGGACGCCACGGCGGAGATGAAGCCCTTCAACGTCGCGCTGGTGCCGGGCACCGCCTTCGGCGAAGCGATGATCGCCCGCACCGGCTACACGGGCGAGGACGGCTTCGAGATCGGCGTGGCCGCCACGCAGGCGGAAAGCCTGTGGAACGCGCTGGTCGCCGCGGGCGTCAAGCCGGCCGGCCTGGGCGCGCGCGACACCCTGCGCCTGGAAGCGGGCATGAACCTGTACGGCCAGGACATGGACGAATCGGTCAACCCGCTCGACGCCGGCCTGGCCTGGACCATCGACCTGGTCAGCGAACGTGACTTCATCGGCAAGGCCGCGCTGCAGGCCAAGGGCCAGAACGCCCAGTTCGTGGGCCTGATCCTGCGCGAAAAGGGCGGCGTGCTGCGGGCCCACCAGAAGGTCGTCGCCGCCAGCGGCGAGACGGGCGAGATCACATCGGGCACCTTCAGCCCCACCATGCAGCAAGCCATCGCGCTGGCCCGTGTGCCGGCCAGCGTGCAGGTGGGCGACACGGTCCACGTCGAAATCCGCGACAAGAAGCTGGCCGCCACGGTCGTGAAGCTGCCTTTCGTGCGGAACGGTAAAATCCTCGCTGCCTGATCCGAACAAGTCCGACCCAACAACACCACCCATGGAGCACACATGAGCAATATTCCTGCAGAGCTGAAGTACACCGAGTCCCACGAGTGGGTCCGCCTGGAGTCCGACGGCACCGTCACCGTCGGCATCACCGAGTTCGCGCAGGATGCGCTGGGCGATATCGTGTTCGTCGAACTGCCGAAGGTCGGCGCCAGCTTCACGGCCGGCGACGACGCCGCCGTGGTCGAATCGGTCAAGGCCGCCTCGGACATCTACTCGCCTCTGTCGGGCGAGATCACCGAGGTCAACGAAGCCGTCGCCGGCGCGCCGGAATCGATCAACGCCAATGCCTACGAGGCCTGGCTGTTCAAGCTCAAGCCGGCCGACGTCTCCCAGCTGGACGGCCTGCTGGACGCCGCCGCCTACGGCAAGACCACCGCAGCCTGATTTCCGCCTGACCGGGCCGGCCTCGATGCCGGCCCTTGTTTTTCGCCAGCCCCTTTCTGGACTTTCTGGATCTTCCCATGACCCGCACCAGCCTGACCCAACTCGAAGCCCGCGATGCCTTCATCGCCCGCCACATCGGCCCGGACGCCGCCGAACAACAGCAGATGCTCGACACGCTCGGCTACGCCACGCGCGCGGCGCTGATCGACGCCATCGTGCCGGCGCACATCCGCAACAAGAGCGCCCTGCCGCTGGGCCAGTACTACGAGCCGAAGCCGGAACCGGAAGCGCTGGCCGTGCTGAAGGGTCTGGCGAAAAAGAACCAGGTACTGACGTCGCTGATCGGCCAGGGCTACTACGGTACCCACACGCCCGGCGTCGTGCTGCGCAATATCTTCGAGAACCCGGCCTGGTACACGGCCTACACGCCCTACCAGCCGGAGATTTCGCAAGGCCGCCTGGAAGCGATCCTGAACTTCCAGCAGGCCATCACGGACCTGACGGGCATGGGCATCGCCAACGCGTCGATGCTGGACGAAGGCACGTCGGCGGCCGAAGCCATGACCTTGCTGATGCGCGTCGGTAAATCGAAGTCGAAGGCCTTCTACGTCGCCAACGACGTGCTGCCGCAGACGCTGGAAGTGGTGCAGACCCGCGCCGAGCCGCTGGGCATCGACGTCAAGACCTTCGATCCGGCCGAACTGGGCGGCGTCACGGACGCCTTCGGCGTGCTGCTGCAGTACCCGGGCGTGGACGGCGCCGTGCGCGACTACCGCGCCGACGTGGCGAAGGTCAAGGCGGGCGGCACCATGGTAGTCGTCGCCGCCGACCTGCTGGCATTGACCCTGCTGACGCCTCCCGGCGAATGGGGCGCCGACGTCGTCGTCGGCAACAGCCAGCGCTTCGGCGTGCCGCTCGGTTTCGGCGGCCCGCACGCCGGCTACATGGCCACCCGCGACGAATACAAGCGCTCGATGCCGGGCCGCCTGGTGGGCGTCACCGTCGACCAGCAGGGCAACACGGCCTACCGCCTGGCCCTGCAGACGCGCGAGCAGCACATCCGCCGCGAAAAAGCCACGTCCAACATCTGTACCGCCCAGGTGCTGCTGGCCGTGATCGCGTCGATGTACGCCGTCTACCACGGCCCGCAAGGCCTGCGCAATATCGCCCAGCGCGTGCACCGCTACACCGGCGTGATGGCCGAATACCTGCGCAGCCTGGGTTACACCCTGACCAGCAGCACCTTCTTCGACACCTTGACCGTGCGCACCGACCGCGCCGACGCGCTGCACGCGGCCGCCGTCGCCAACGGCATCAACCTGCGCAAGATCGACGCCCACCATGTCGGCCTGTCGCTCGATGAAACCACCGGCCGCGACACGCTGGCCGCGCTGTGGACCGTGTTCGCCGACGGCGTCGCCAACGCCCCGGCCGCGCCGGACTTCGACGCAGTGGAAGCGAAAGTCGAGCATGCACTGCCACAAACGCTGCTGCGCGAGAGCGAGTACCTGACCCACCCCGTCTTCAACCGCTACCACAGCGAAACGGAAATGCTGCGCTACCTGCGCAGCCTGGCCGACAAGGACCTGGCGCTGGACCGCACCATGATCCCGCTGGGTTCCTGCACGATGAAGCTGAACGCCACCAGCGAGATGATTCCCGTGACGTGGCCGGAGTTCTCGAATATCCACCCGTTCGCGCCGGACGAGCAGACCGTCGGCTACCGTGAAATGATCGGCCAGCTGGAAGACATGCTGTGCGCCGTCACCGGCTACGCCGCCGTGTCGCTGCAGCCGAACGCCGGCTCGCAGGGCGAGTACGCGGGCCTGCTGGTGATTCAGAAGTACCACCAGTCGCGCGGCGAAGGCCACCGCAATATCTGCCTGATTCCGTCGTCGGCCCACGGCACCAACCCGGCCTCGGCCTCGATGGTGAACATGCAGGTGGTCGTCACCGCCTGCGACGAGAACGGCAACGTCGACCTGGCCGACCTGAAGGCCAAGGCCGAACAGCACAGCAAGAACCTGGCGTGCGTGATGGTGACGTACCCGTCCACCCACGGCGTGTTCGAGGAAGGCATCAAGGAACTGTGCGATATCGTTCACTCGCACGGCGGCCAGGTGTATATCGATGGCGCCAACATGAACGCGCTGGTCGGCGTGGCGGCGCCCGGCGCCTTCGGCGGTGACGTGTCGCACCTGAACCTGCACAAGACCTTCTGCATCCCGCACGGCGGCGGCGGTCCCGGTGTCGGCCCGATCGGCGTCGGCGCCCACCTGGCCGAATTCCTGCCGAACCAGCGCTCGACGGGCTATGCCCGCAACGAGAACGGCATCGGCGCCGTGTCGGCTGCCGCCTTCGGCTCGGCGTCGATCCTGCCGATCTCGTGGATGTATATCGCGATGATGGGCGGCGAAGGCCTGACGGCGGCGACGGAGACAGCAATCCTGAACGCCAACTACATCGCCCGCCGCCTGGCGCCGCACTACCCCGTGCTGTATTCGGGCCACGACGGCCTGGTGGCGCACGAGTGCATCCTGGACCTGCGCCCGCTGACGGACGCCACCGGCATCAGCAACGAGGACGTGGCCAAGCGCCTGATGGACTTCGGCTTCCATGCGCCGACCATGAGCTTCCCCGTGCCGGGCACGCTGATGATCGAGCCGACCGAATCGGAGTCGAAGGCCGAGCTGGATCGCTTCATCGACGCCATGATCGCCATCCGCGGCGAGATCGCCAAGGTGGAAAGCGGCGAATTCGACAAGGCCAACAACCCGCTGAAGTTTGCGCCCCACACGGCGGCCGTGCTGACGTCGGACAACTGGGACCGCCAGTACAGCCGCGAAACGGCAGCCTACCCGCTGCCGTCGCTGCGCAAGCACAAGTACTGGCCCACCGTCGGCCGTGCCGACAACGTCTACGGCGACCGTAACCTGATGTGCGGCTGCGCGCCCATCTCGGCCTACGAATAAGCCTTCCACTCGAAGGCCCGAGGCGCCGTCACCGCGAGGTGGCGGCGCCTTTTTTCATGGCGCCGCCAGCACTGCGCGCCCGGCCGGGGTTCCGTCCGGCGTGAAGCGCGCCACCGTCAGCACGCCCTCTTCCACCGTCACCGCATGCAGGCCGCCATTGTCCGATGCCGCCAACGCCGCGCGGCCGCACGCCAGCCGGCCTGGTGCACGCCAGGCGCCGTTCGGCGCCCGCGCCACCAGCCACGTCGCGTCGCTGGCGTCGCCATAGGCGAGGAATTCCCCGCCCCGATTGGCCGCGCTCCACAGCAGCCGCGCGTCGGCCACCGCCGCCACCGCCATGGGCAGGGGATTCAGGCCCCGGTAGACGACGATGCTCTCGCCTGCCACGAACAGGTCCGGCACGTCCGGCACGACGCCAGCCGCCGGCAGCACGCTGGCAATGCCTTTCGGTGCGCCGGGGTAATCGAAGGCGAGGTTCCGGCCGTGGCGGTCCAGCGACGCAAAACCCAGGGTGTCGTCGCCGCGGCGCTGCCACTGGCCCGGCAGGCGGCAGGCGCCCACGGCCAGCCGGCGCATGCCCGGCATCGGGGCCGGGATCGCGTGCAGGCTGTCCCCGGCGGCCAGCGCATTGCAATACCAGTCGCCTGAGGGCGTTTCGGCCACCACCATCGTCGGCGCGCCGGCCTGCGCCACGCCGAATGTCAAACGGAGCACGCCGGCCGGCAGGCGCGGCCCCGTCATCGTCCGCAGCAGCTGGCGCCAGCCTTCCGCACCGAGTGCGGGATCGAGGCCGTGCGCCAGGCCGAGGATATCGCCGTCCGCCCGCGTCAGCGCCAGCGCGATCGACAGCGTGCCGTCCACGGCCTGGCGCACGTCGAAGGCGCGCACGCCGTCGGCCAGGGTGCGGTGCAGCCAGTGTCCATCGCCGCCCTTGCGCCACAGGTGCAGGCGTTCGTCGGCCGTGACGTCGAACACCAGCGGGCCGGCCAGGATGCCGCAGGCGATGCGCGGCTCACGCATCGATGGCGGACATCGCGGCCGGCTCGATGGCCGCGGCCAGTCGGCTGACCAGGTAATCCTGCACGGCTGCCAGGCTGGCCGCGCCGTGCTCCCACGTATGGAACAGCCGGGCCGGTTGCAGCAGGTGGTCCAGCGGGCTCGATGCGATGTACGGTCCCGTCTTCCCGGCATCCGTCACGGCCGGCACGCTGCGGGCCTGGCTGACCAGGTTGCCGCGACCGCCCGCGTCGACAATCAGCTGCAGGCGCAGCGACCAGTGCAGGCTGGCCCGGGCCCAGCCGGTACCCAGGTCGGCGTGGCGTCCGGATGCCAGTAGCTGGCTGACGGCGTCGCGCTCGTAGCGCATCAGCGAGCCGTGCACGTCGACGGTCAAGCGCGGCACGCCCGTCATGTCCGGTACTTCGCCCACCGTCACGGCGTACTGCAGGTCGTGCTCGGATTCGCGCTGGTGGCACCACTCGCCGCTCTGTTGCCATTTCCGCAATACGTGATGTCCGTAGAACCAGCCGTCGGCGGTGCGCACGAAGCGCGCGCGGCGGCCCGTGTCGGCCCCATGGACGCCTGACTTTTCATTCGTTAATATTTTCTGTGAAGAAATATTAATGCACTTTGGGAAATTCGAGGCATCGGGCAGATTGTTCAGCCGGTCTTGCAAGGGGTCGACCAGCAGCGGCTTCAGGTAGCGTTGCGAAAATGCTTCGTGATCATAAAAAGAGTTTAACAGCGGCATTTTATTTTATTTGGGAAATGTTAAGATTCGTGCTCTTCAGTTAAGCCGCACTGTAGCCAGCATCGCGTGTGCGCGCCTTCCGGCAACCTTCCGGAAGGGCCAAGCTGTTGATTTGATTCATTATTTATTTTCAGGACAACGGCGCCGATGGAGCTGCAGGGATTTCGTTTCGGCCAGTGGCAGGTGGACGTGGCAGGCAATTGCGTGACCATGGGCGACACGCGGGCGGCGCTGGAACCGCGTGCGATGGACGTGTTGCGCTACCTGTGCCGCCATCCGGGCGCCGTCATTCCGGCCGAGGAACTGCTGCAGACGTGCTGGGGCACGACCGAGCTGGGCGACAACCCCGTACACAAGGCCATCGCCCAACTGCGCCGGGCGCTGGGCGACTCCAGCACCGACCCGCGCTATATCGAGACGGTGCGCAAGCGCGGCTACCGGGCCATCGCCGCCGTCGTCGAAGCCGACCAGCCCGACGTCTGGCGCGGCGGTTCGCCGTTCCGGGGCCTGGCGCCGTTCCAGGAAAGCCATGCCGCCATCTTCTACGGCCGGGTCCAGGCCACCGCCCGCCTGCATGAGCTGGTGCAGGCGCAGGCGGCCGGCGGCTGTCCGATGGCATTGGTGCTGGGCCCGTCCGGCTCCGGCAAGACATCGCTGGTGCGGGCCGGATTGCTGCCGCGGCTGATGGCCGGCGGCGCCGGCGCCGGCATTGCGCTGGCCTGCGTGCTGCAGATGGACTGCGCCGACCTGGGCGGCAGCAGCCTGTTCGGCGCCCTGGCCGCCGTGCTGGTCGACGCGGAACGGGACGGCACCCTGCTGTTCGACGGCAGCAGCGCCGACACGCTGGGCCGGCGCCTGCGCGAGGACACGGCCGCCGTCGCCGCCACCCTGGCCGCCGGTGGGCCGGTACGCGTGGCCGTCTTCGTCGACCGCTTCGAGGCCATCTTCCGCGCGCCGCACACGAGCGACGCCGAGCGCGCCGAGTTCACCCGCGTGCTGGAACAGCTGGCCCGCGCCGGTACCCTCGTCTTGCTGGCCTGCCGCAACGACTTCTATCCGTCCCTGATCGCCCTGCCGGAATTGATGGCATTGAAGAGCCGGGGCGGCCACTTCGACGTGGAGGCGCCGGCAGGCTTCGATATCGCGCAGATGGTGCGCCAGCCGGCCAGCGCCGCCCAGCTGAGCTTCGAAACCGACCCTGCCACGGGCGCCAGCCTGGACGACGTGCTGTGCGACGCCGCCCGCGCCAGCCCGGACGCGCTGCCGCTGCTGCAGTACTGCCTGGACGAGCTGTATCGCCAGCGCGGCCCCGAAGGCCAGCTGCGCTTCGACGTGTTGCGCCGGCTGGGCGGCATCGAAGGGGCGCTGGGCGTGCGCGCCGAACAGATCGTGGCGGCGCTGCCGGCGGCGCAGCAGGCCGCCCTGCCCCATGTGCTGTCGCTGCTGGTCGATATCGGCGAAGAGCAAAACGCCGTGACGGCGCGGCGGCCCGCCTGGTCGGCGTTGACGTCGGAAGCGCAGCGCGAGCTGGTGGCGGCCCTGGTCGAGGCGCGGCTGTTCGTCAGCGAACTGGCCGGCGACATCCCCAGCTTCGGCGTGGCCCACGAAGCGCTGCTGCGCCGCTGGCCCCGCGTGGTGGAATGGATCGAGCGCCACCGCCACGCGCTGCAGATCCGCACCCGCGTGGCGGCGCAGGCCGAGCGTTGGCAGGCGGCCGGCCGCCCGCGCGACCTGCTGCTGCCCGAAGGGATGCAGGCCAACCAGGCCCGGGGCTTGCTGGAAATCGCCGACCTGTCGCTGTCCACGCAGGAAAGGCAGTACGTCGATGCGTCGCTGCGCCGTGCCAGGCTGGGCGCGCGCATCCGCGTCGCCGCGATGGGCGCCATCGCCCTGCTGGCCGTGCTGGCCGCCGCGCTGGGCCTGGCGGCCCGCTCGGCCCAGGATGAAGCGGAACGCCGGCGCGCCGACGCCGAGAGCCTGATGAGTTTCATGCTGGGCGATTTCGTCGACAAGCTGCGCCCGCTGGGGCGGCTCGACCTGCTGGACGATATCGGCGCCAAGGCCTTGCCCTACCTGTCCGGCGCGGGCAACGACGGCAACGCGCGCCTGCTGGTCCAGCGTGCCAAGACGCTGAAACTGATCGCGGAAGTGAACGTCGCCCGCGGCCGGCAGCCGGAGGCCACGCAGGCCCTGCTGGCGGCGCGCGAGCTCCTGCAAGGCCAGATCGGCGCGACGCCGGCGGACCCGGAGCTGCTCAAGGAGCTGGGCGCGAACGCCTACTGGCTGGGCCAGATCAGTTTCGACCGCAGCGACTGGCCGGCGGCACGCAAGGAGATGCTGCGCTACCGCGACTACGGCGAGCGCCTGGTAGCCGTGGCGCCGCGCGATCCCGACGCGTGGCTGGAGCTGTCGTATGCGCACACCAATGTCGGCAGCGTGGCGCTGCGAAGCGGCGACCTGCGCGCGGCGGAGGAGGCGTTCGACCGTTCCGTCGCGCTGAAGATGCGCGTGCTGGCGGCGCGGCCGGACGATGGCGGCACCAAGGTGGACCTGGCCAACGCGCTGTCCTGGCTGGCCAGCACGAAGGCCAAGCTGGGCGCGCTGCCGCAGGCGATGGCGCTGTACCGCAAGGAGGAAGCGCTGCTGGCCAAGGTTCATGCGGCCACACCGGGGAACGCGGCCTGGAGCCAGCGGCTGGCCCTGGCCCTGTGGCACCAGGCCGAGCTGCTGCAGGCCATGGGCGACGCGGGGACCGGCGACGCCTATGCGGCCGCGCAAGGCCTGCTGGAAGCCATCGTCCGCCATGACCCCAGCAACCGCGCCTGGCAAAAAAGCCTGTATGGCGTGCAGCTGAAGGCATTGACCTTGCAAACCCTGGCGCCGGCCGACGTGCTGCATCGAGCGGGCACCTTGCAAGGCCAGCTGCGCCAGCTGGGCGCGCAACAGCCCAAGCGCCTGGACGTACAGCTGCTGCTGGCGAAATCGGCCGAAGTGCTGGCGCGGGCCCACCTGCGCGGCGGCGACGCGACACGGGCGGCGGCGGCGCTGCAGCCCGCGCTGGACGCGTATGCCCGCTTGCAAGCCACCGCCCGCGGCGACGCTTCGCTGGCGACGGGCCACGCCATCGCCGAACTGCTGCGCGCCGATATCGACCGCAGCCGGGGCGAGGCCGACTGGCAGCGCGGCTGCCGCAACGTCCAGCAATTGCTGGCCGGCGCCGGCGCCGGCACCGACCATGCGCAACTGGCGCTGCTGGTCCAGGCCTCGGCATGCCTGGGACAGGGCCACCAGGCAGCCCCTCTGGCCGAGCGCCTGCGGCAAATGGGCTACCGGGACCGCCGCTATACCGACTACCTCACCCAACACCCACACAAGAAAGGCTCCGCCCCATCATGAAACCGACCGACAAGCCCACCGCTTTCCTCAACGTCCAGGTGACGGCCATTCCCGAAAGGGACCCGGCAACCGGCAAGACCCGCTACCGCACCCGCTTCAATCCCGAGCGCCTGCTGGTGACGGAGCACGACACCGTCATCAACTACCAGCTGGTCGAACCGACGCCCGCCGGCGTGCGCTTCAAGTCCGTCACCGTCAAGCCGAGCCGGGAAGACCAACTGAGCGATCCGAGCATCAGCGAAAGTGGTAAGCTGGTGACGTTCAGCGATGCCAACACCCGTGCGGCCGACTTCCACCTGACCTTGCACTTCACCGACAGCGGCGGTATCGAGTTCCTGGTCGACCCGGAAGTGGCGAACGAACCGCCGCCCGACCTGCGGCCGATGTCGTTCATGTCCGACCCGGAAGTGGGCAACGAACCACCACCAGACGACAAGTGACCGATAAGTGATGCCATCCCCATGAAAATCAGGGCTGCCCTGTTCTCCGCCCTGCTGTTCCCCGGCCTGGGCCAGTTGCTGGTACTGAAACGCCGCAATCGCGCCCTGCTGTTCATGGTGCCCGCCTTCGCCGCCCTGCTGTTCCTGCTGCGCACCGCCTTCACGGCGGCCAGCCGGATCGCCGAGCAGGTCACGGCCGGCACCCTGCCGCTCGACCCGCAGGCCATCGCGGCCCAGATCGAGGCCACCAACAGCGGCGGCATGGCCGGCAATATCGCCGCCACCGTGCTGCTGGTGGCGTGGCTGGCCAGCATCCTCGACGCGCTGCTGGCCAAGTCCTGACGGCGCCGCAAACGCGCTACCATGGCGGGCGCGCACTCGCGCGCAAACCACCAGGGAGAACAGGATGAGACAGCACACCATTGCCTTCGTTACCTGCATGCTGGCCGCCATGGCCAACCCGGCGCTGGCGCAAGGCCCCGCCCCGGCAGACCCGGCCCCTTCCCCAACGGCGTCCCCCATCAAGCGTACCGTCATCGCCCGCGCCGACGTCTCCGTGCCGAACCGCGAAGCCGTGGTGGCCCAGGTGGAAATCGCGGCCGGCGCCACGGCCGCGCGCCACACCCATCCCGGCGACGAGATCAGCTACTTCCTCGGCGGCGAAGGCGAACTGCTGGTCGACGGCCAGCCGGCCCGCAAGCTCAAGGCCGGCGAAGCCTTCATCGTGCCCGCCGGCGTCGTGCACGCCGCGCGCAATCCCGGCAAGGAACCGGCGCGGCTGGTGGGCGTGTATGTCGTCGAGAAGGGCCAGCCGCTGGCGACGCCGGCCAAGTGATCCGGCCAGCGCCTACAGGTCCACCGACAGGTAGGCGGCAAGCAGCCGGCCCGCGATGACGTCATAGGCGCCGGCGCCGCGCAGTTCCAGCCCGTAGGTGTCGAACAGGTTACTGGCACTCACGCGCAGCGACGACGGGCGCCCCGCCAGCGTGAAGCGGTAACGCCCGCCCACGGCCACCAGGGTACGCGCCGGAATTGCGGCGCGGTTGTCCACGGTGGCCGTCACGTCTCCCAGGTGGGAGGCCGTCATGTCGAACGACAGGCCAGCCAGCCAGGGCGATCGCCAATCCAAGTTCAGCTCCACGCTGCGCCGGCTCATGCCAGCCGGGCGCGGGCCGACCCGCCCCAGGGCCACGCCATCGCCGGTAACGCGCGGGCGCGACAGCATCGCCCCCGCGACGATATTCAGGCGCGGCGTGACGTCGCCGGCCAGCGACAGCTCGACGCCCCGGTTCCGCACATCGCCCAGCAGCGTGTAGCGGCCTGCCGCATCGAAGTTGAAATACGGCTTGCGCACGTCGAAGACGGTGGTGACGAGCCGGATGCCCGGCAGCGGCACATAGCGCAGGCCGATATCGCCCTGCGACGTGCGGATCGTCGGCAGCAGCTCGTTGCGGTTGACGGCGTTGTCCGGCGCCACCCCGCTTTCCTCCAACCCCCGCGTGACGCTGCCGAAGACGACCAGTGAACCGTCCACCTGCACGGCGGTGCTGGCGTTGTAGAGCCAGGGCTGGTCGCGGGTATGCGCCGCGGCCAGGCCCGGCTTGTGCAACTGCTTGCGGTAATCCGTCTTCTGGATGCTGAACCCCGCTTCACCGACGCCGCGCCAGCGCCCGTCGTAGGCCACGCCGCCGGTCCACTGGCGGGTGCTGTCGTGCGTCTGTTCGCCGAACACGAAGGCTGGCTGCGGCCCGGCATAGGGAGCATCGATGGGCGTGCGGCCCAGCGCCAGCGCCTGGGAGCCGTCGTAGTGGCGCTCACGCGAACGCCCGCGCAGGCTGGCGTGCAGCGTGTGCAGGCGCGGCCCCTCGGCCAGCGCGCGCGTGGCACGCAGCTCGCCGCTGGTGGAAGCGTTCCCGATCGGCGGATCGACGATCAGGCGCCGGTCCGCCCAGCCACCCGGCGTAAGCCCCGTGAGCAGGTGGGTAAAGCTGCGCTGGTCGTCGTACAGCGAGCGGAAGATACCGCCGCGCAGCAGCCAGCCACCCGCCTGCAGGCTCGCCAGGCTGCCGTAATTGATCGCGCTGCCCCGATAGTCGGCCCAGCCGGGGCCGTGGAAGCGGCGCCGTTCGATGCGCGGCGGCAGCACGGACGTGGCCGGCACGTAGAGCGGCCCTTCCTCGTCGTCGCGGCCTTCCGAACGGTGCCAGAACGGGACGATCTCGACGGCCGCCACGGGCTGCCAGCGCAGGATCAGGGCCGCATTGCGGTAGCGCGCGTCGGTACCATTCGGGTATTCATTGTTCGCGATTGCCGTGCCCACGCCCAGGCTCAGGGCGCGGCCCGCCAGCGGCAATTCGGCGTCCGCCTCGACATAGGCGGCGCCGAAACTGTCGCCGCCGGCAACCAGTGCCAGCTTGCGCTGCGTCCCCGGCTTGCGCAGGCTGTAGTCGACGATGCCGGTCGGCGCGGGAAACGGGTAGCCCTGGGCGGAAATGCCGACCCGGATATTGGTGGAACGGCGGATGCGGGGCGTCGGCGCCCATACCTGGTCGAAGTACAGCCCCTCGATGCGGGCGTTGCCTGCGGCCACGGGCGAAAAGCCGCGCACGCTGGCGGCGTTGTACAGGCCGATGGTCTCGCGTCCGACACTGGTGCCGAAGGCGTCCTCGGCCTGGCGCACGGCGTTCTCGTCGGTGCGACCGTGCGCTTCGCGGCCATCCGGACTGGCCGGATCGGTTGGTACGCCCGTGGCCCCGTTCGCGGCCTGGACAGTGTGCAGTGCGCCGAGCAGCAGCATCGGCATGAACAGCGATTTCGACATGGTGCTTCCCGTGGGCTCTTCAATAATGCCGTGCATTATGCAATACTGGGAACTCATTATCAATAGAGCCGGTGCCGTTCGTCCTGCTTGTGCCGCGCGACATCCCGTTCACTGCCCCTGGAGTAAAGCATCTTGCACCCCATCAGCCGTTTCACCCGATTCACCCCACCCCTGCGCTGTTGCCTTCTGCTGGCTTGCGCGTTCGGCGGCCCCGCCCTGGCGGAGGATGACGCCGCCGAATCGCCCTCCCCGCTGCAGGTCGTCGAGGTGAAGGCGCAGCGCGACGACGAGCGCCTCGCACCGGGAAGCGGCGCCACGTCGCTGCCCGGCAGCGTCACCACCGTCACGGCCCAGGACATCGCTACCCTGGACATCGGGCGCGACATCTCGAACGTGTTTCGCCGCGTGCCCGGTGTGGTCGCCCACAATATCGACCAGGGCGACACGGGCAACGGCTTTCGCATGCGCGGCTTCGCCACGCAGGGCACGCATGGCGCGGACACGGCCATTTACATCGACGGCGTGCCGCAGAATATCCCGTCCAGCCAGGGCGGCGCCGGCCACGGTCCCGCCTTCCTGGAATGGATGACGGGCGACATGATCGACACGATCGACGTCATCAAGGGCCCCGTGTCGGCCCTGTACGGCGACCAGAATCGCGCTGGCGCCGTGGCGATCACGACGCGCGAGGGCGGCGCCGCGACCGCATCGAGCGCCGCGGTCACGGTGGAAAGCCACGGCGGCCGGCGCGGTTCGCTGGTGCTGTCGGGCGAGCATGGCGCGCTGCGCTCGCTGCTGGTGGCCGACCGTTACCATATCGACGGCTTCCGCCACGGCGGCGGCGACGATCGCCGCAACCTGTTCTGGAAACTCTCCACCGACATCGGCGACGGCGTGTACAGCCTGCGCTTCTCGTATTATCAATCCGAGTATGCCGGCGCCGGCTACCTGTCGCTGCCGGCCCTGGAAGCGGGCCTCGATCCCCATGCCGTCATGTACGGCCTGCCCGGCTTCGGCGCTGCCCGGCGCAAGACGCTCGTCGCCAACCGCCGCCCCGCCGCCGGCGAGGCCGGCTGGTTCGCCACCGCCTATGCCGAGGACTTCGAACGCAGCCGGGCGATCCAGGCCAGCCCGACGCAGCACACCTTCGGCTACGACGACCGCATCATCGCCGGCGCGCGGGCCGGCAATACGTGGACCTTCGGCGACGCGGCGATCCTGACGCTCGGCGCCGAGGCGCGCCAGGACAAGGGCGACGCGCTGCGCCAGCAGTACCGCAACGGCCGGCCGACGGCCAGCTACGTCAACAACCAGGCGCTGGACCTGCTGGCCTATGGCGCCTTCGTCCAGGCCCAGTATCGCGTGCTGCCTGCGGTGAAACTGCATGGCGGCGCGCGCTACGACCGTTTCGAGCATGACGTGGAAAACCGCAAGCTGCCGGCCGCGTCCACCGCGTACAAGGGCGCCGTGGTGACGCCGAAATACGGCGCGACCTGGCAGGTGCGACCTGGCCTGACGCTGTACGCCAACGTCGCCCAGGGCCTGCGCTCGCCGGCAGCGGAGCAGATCAGTTCGAGCGGCAGCCCGGGGCCGCTGGGCGCGCCGGGTGGGCGCAGCAACACGAACATCGACCCGAGCCGGGTGCGCTCGCGCGACCTGGGTTTCCATGCGCGCCCCACCGCCGGCGTGGACGTGTCGGGGGTCGTGTACGACATCGGCAACGACGACGAGATCGTCAACACGGCGCCGGATGTATTCGTCGCCGCCGGCCGGACCACGCGCCGGGGCGCCGAAGTCGACCTGCGCTACCAGGGCGGCAGCGCCTTCGGTGCTTACCTCAGCTATGGCCGCATCCTGCGCGCGCGGCTGGACAATCCGGCGCCGGGCGCGGGCGCCCTGCTGTCCGTGCCGGCCCACACGTGGAAAGCCGGCGCCCAGTACCGCGGCGCCGTCGGGCCGGGCAGGCTGACCGTCAACGGCGACGTTTACGTCACGGCGCGCAACCCCTATTACATGAGTACGCCGCTGGTGCGGCGCGACATGCCGACCTATGTGCGCTACGACGTCAAGGCCCGCTATGACCTGGGCAGGTTCCAGGGGGCTCTGTTCGCCACCCTGCAGCCGCATGCCTTCGCCAGCGACATCGCCTACGGCACGACGGCCGGCCTGGTGCTGGCAACCGTGCCGCAGGCAACGGCCGGCGCGTCGCTACGCTACTTCTTCTAGCCAGCCGGCACGCGCCGGCCTGGCTTCAGTCCAGCGCCAGGCGCGCCGCCGGAAAGGCCAGCGGCCGCGTCGCCATCGTGCGCAGGCGCCACGCCAGTACCAGCGCGGCCAGTGCCACCAGGCCGGCGATGAGCCACGCTGGCACCGCGTGCCCCGCCGACGCCATCAGCAAGCGCAGGCCCACGCCGGCCACGACCAGCACGGTCACGGCGATACCGAAGGCCAGGCGCATGCGCCGCAGCGACGCATAATCGCGCAGCAGGAAGGCACCGGCCAGCAGCGCCAGCGCCGCCGTGGCCGCAATGGTAGTGCGGGCCAGCGGACCGGGCAGCAGCTCGGCGGCCGCTGCCAGCGTACCGGCCGTCGCGGCGAGCCAGACCAGCAGGAAACGTTGCAGCAGCACGGCGCCGAACTGGCGGTTGAAGGTGGCCGCGTCCGGCGCTGCCGGGGCCAGGCGCAGTAATGCCTGCTCGGCGCGGTAACGGTGCATCGCCGTCAGCACGGCGTGCACGTGCAGCAGCATCGGCATCACCAGCAAGGTGGTGCAGAACATCACGGCCATGCCTTGCGGGTCGTTCACGGCGAGCATGCCGCGACCGGCCACGGTGACGAAGGCCACCGCGCACAGCTGGCCCAGCACGACCGAGCCCCAGTGCGACGCCGTGCCCAGGCCGAACAGCAGTCCCCTGGCGCGGTTGCGGGATCGCAGCAGGTGGCCGCCCGGACGGCTGGCGCGGCGCAGGCCGGCAAAATACAGGGCGTCGCGCCAGCGGGACGGGCGGGTGCCGGTCGGGTCGGGGGCCCCCGGCAGGCTGCCGGCCTTGATGGCCTCGGCGCGTTCGCCCAGGCGGCGCTGCCAGGCATGGTGCCGGTCGCCCCCGCGGGGGAAGGTACGGTGCAGGATGGCCGCGCCCAGTGCCAGCAGCAACGCCGCACCGATCGCCGTCACCAGCGGCTCGCCGAGGGTTTCAAGCTGGGCCAGCACCGACGACTGCAACGGCAGGAAGCGCTGCGACACCATGAAGAGCAGCGGCAGCACGGCCAGCCATGGGAAGGATTGCATGGCCGCGATAAACAGCAGCAACGCGCCGCCGGCCAGCAAGGCATAGCCGACATGGCCCAGCGGGATGCCGAACGCGAGGCCGATGACCGCCGTGCCGGTCACCCACAACAACGCAGCCGCTTTGACCAGTCGTCCGTGCAAACCGGGCACCAGCCAGGATTGGGCAGGCGCGTTCTGGGCGATGGCGCTGACTAGGAACAGCAGCCACCACATGACGACCAGCGCCCCCAGCATGACGGCGGCGACCACCATGCCGGCCCGCCAGTCGTCCATGCCCAGGCCGAAGGCCAACAGCGAAAAGCCGGCAGCACCCAGCAGCAGCCACGTCATCCACAAGGAGCCGTTCAGGCGGCGCGCCAGCACCGGCTGCAACAGCAGCATGCGATAGCCCGCGACGCCGAAAGTATCGAGCGCGCTCACCTGGTCACCTCGACGAACAGGTCTTCCAGGTTCAGGGCCTCCACCCGCACCGCCGCCATGCCGCGCAGGCTGTCGAGTTCCGCCGGCGACAGCCGCGCCACGACGCTGACGGCGCCGTCGGCATGGCGCTCGCGCCGGATCTCCCCTTCCAGGCACAGCGCGTCGAGGGCGGCGCCCGTGCCCGTGACGCGGCGGGCCCCGTCCAGCAGCTCGTCCAGCGGCGCCTGCAGGCCGATGCGGCCATCCTTCAGGAAGGCCACGTCCAGCGCAACCCGCTCCAGGTCCGACAGGATATGGGTGGAGAACACGACGGTGGTGTCGCGGTCGATCACCTCGCCCACCAGTTCGCGCAGGAAGTCGCGCCGGCCGACGGGGTCGAGGCTGGCCACGGGTTCGTCCAGCACCAGCAGTTCCGGCTCATGGGCCAGCGCGCGGATGATCGACAGGCGCTGCTTCTCGCCGCCGGAAAGCCGGCCGATCGGCTTGTTGCGCGCCTCGCCATGGAAGCCCCAGCGCAGCATCAGCCCTTCCACGCGGGCGTCGTTCCAGCGCGGGTACAGGGCGCTGAAATAGTCGAACATCTGCACGGGCGTGAGCCAGTCGAACAGGTCCGCCGTCTGCGGCACGTAGCCGATCCGGGCCCGGCTTGCCTCGGACAGGGCATGCACCGGCTCGCCGAACAGGGTCACCGCGCCGCCGTCGCTTTCGCGCAGACCCAGCATGCATTCGAGCAGGGTGGACTTGCCGGCCCCATTGCGGCCCAGCAGGCCCACGACCTGGCCCTTTTTCAGTTGCCAGTCGACGCCGCGCAGCACGCCCTGGCGGCCGAACGTTTTCTTCAGGGCGTTGATCGCCACCACGACTTCAGTCATTTCACTTCCTTCAGGACTTGTTTGAATAATTCGATCACGGCGGCATCGTCCAGCTCCAGCTGGCGCGCTTCAGCGGCGGCGCGCAGCAAGGTGGGACGCAGCAGCAAGCCGCGCTGCGCCGGCGTTCCCGGCGTCGAGCGCGGCGCCACCTGCATGCCCAGCCCGCGCATGCGTGCCAGCACCCCTTCCGTCTCCAGCATGTTGTAGGCCTTCGAGATCGTCATCGGATTGACGGCCAGGGCCTGGGCCGTTTCGCGTACGGACGGCAAGCTGTCGCCGGGCGCCAGCACGCCGGCCGCCACCAGCCGGCGCACCTGCTCGATCACCTGGCGGTAGATCGGTTCGAGCGAACCGGGCGCGATGGCGAACAGCGCCGGTGTGTGTTGGGTCATGGATTGTCTGCGACTAATTGTCTGCTGTATTAATTGAGTAATACAGTATACGGTGGGTAGAGCCTTGTCAAGAAAACACGCGAAGCCGTGGCGCCGGGCGATAATGCGCCCACGTCGGCACACGAAGGAGAAGGATGAAGATCGGTTTGCAAACCTGGGGCAGTCATGGCGACATGCGCCCTTTCCTGGCCCTGGCCCATGGCCTGCGGGTGGCCGGCCACGACGTCACCCTTGTCATCAGCACCTTCGACGGCGCCGCCTATGCCGGCACCGGCGCCGCGCTGGGCGTGACGGTGCGGGTGCTTGCCTTTCCCGACATGGCGCCGGACCAGGCCGTGCGCATGACACGCGACATCTACCGCACGGCCGACCCGATGCGCCAGGTCGAAGCCATCCTGCGCCTGGGTATGGCACCGGTCGAGGACGAACTGTTCGCGGCGGCCCGGGCGCTGTGCGCCGACTGCGACCTCGTCATCGGCCACCATTTCCTGTACCCCTTGCAGACAGCGGCCGAACAGGCCGGGTGCCCGTATGTCAGCGTGTTCCTGTCCCATGCGGGCGTGCCGTCCGCATTCGGCCACCCACTGGGCGACTTCGGCCGGACCGGCAACCGGCTGCTGTGGTGGCTGACCCGCCGCGCCTTCAACCGTGTGCTGAAACCATGGCCTGACCGGCTGCGCCAGCGCGCCGGCATGGCGCCGGCCGCCGACATGGTCGACCTATGGATGTCGCCGTCGCTGACGCTGGTCGGCGTCAGCCCCACCATCTGTGCGCGCCAGCCGGACTGGCCCGATACGGTGCAGGTCTGCGGCTTCCTGGACATGCCCAATATCGACGTGGAAGGCGCCATCGCACCGGCGCTGGCGGGCTTCCTGGCCGCCGGCGAGGCCCCCATCTACATGACCCTGGGCAGCTGGACGCCGGGCGACACCGACGAGCAGCGCGCGACGCTGCAGCTGCTGACAGAAGCAGCCCGGCTGGCCGGCTGCCGCGCCATCATCCAGGGACCGTCCTGGCAGGACTGCGGCTTCATGGCGGATGAACGCATCCTGTACGTGAATGCGGCGCCCCACCACGCCATCTTTCCCCGGTGCCGCGCCATCCTGCACCACGGCGGCGCCGGTACGACGCAGGCCGCGACCCTGGCGGGCCGGCCGTCCATCGTCGTCGCCCATATCGGCGAACAGGAACACTGGGGCAAGGAGCTGCGGCGGCTGGGCGTGGCGGGCAAGCCGGTCAAGAGGCGCAGCACGTCGGCGCGGCAACTGGCCCGCAAGATCAAGGATGTATTGGCGTCGCCCGCCATGGCGGCGCGCGCGGAAACCGTCGGCGCCGCCATGCGGCAGGAGGATGGCGTGGCGGCGGCCGTCGCGCTGATCGAACGGCGCTTTGGCGGCGCGGGGTATCCGGTGCCGGACGCCTGAATTCGATTCAGGTGCCCGACACCGAACTGCGACCGGCCAGGGCCATTGGCCGGTGCCGGTACACCGTCAGTCCAGCTTCGTCGCGTGCTCGCGCGTGGCGTGGAAAGTCAGCTGGGGCCAGCGTTCCTGGGTCAGGCGCAGGTTGACGCCGGAGGTCGCCAGGTAGGCCATGTTGCCGGCCGCGTCGTAGGCGACGTTGTGGCCCAGCGAGTTCTCGAAATCGACCAGGGCCTTCTTGTCGTCCGACGAGACCCAGCGCGCGCTGCTGATGCTGGTGCCTTCGAACACGGCGTCCACGCCATACTCGTTCATCAGGCGGCTGGCCACGACTTCGAACTGCAGCACGCCGACGGCGCCCAGTACCAGTTCGCCGCCCTGCACCGGCTTGAATACCTGCACGGCGCCCTCCTCGCCCAGCTGCTGCAAGCCCTTGTGCAGCTGCTTGATCTTCAGCGGGTTACGGATGCGCACCGAGCGGAAGAAGTCCGGCGCGAAGTACGGGATGCCCGTGAACTGCAGCATCTCGCCTTCCGAGAAGCTGTCGCCGATCTGCATATTGCCGTGGTTCGGCAGGCCGATGATGTCGCCGGCGTACGCTTCCTCGACCTGTTCGCGCGACGATGCCATGAAGGTGACGACGGACGACACCTTCACTTCGCGGCCCAGGCGCAGGTGGCGCACCTTCATGCCCCGCTCGAAACGACCCGAGCATACGCGCAGGAAGGCGATGCGGTCGCGGTGGGCCGGGTCCATATTGGCCTGGATCTTGAAGACGAAGCCGGAGAACGGCTGCTCGGTCGGTTTCACGCTGCGCACGGTGGCGTCGCGCTCGCGCGGCGGCGGCGCCCAGTCGACCAGCGCGGACAGGATCTCGCGCACGCCGAAGTTGTTGATGGCCGAACCGAAGAACACGGGGGTCTGCACGCCGGCCAGGAATTCCTCCAGGTTGAACGGGTGCGAGGCGCCGTGCACCAGCTCCACTTCCATGCGCAGCTGGTCCATCTCAAGGGGGAACATCTCCTGCAGGCGCGGATTGTCGATGCCGGAAATGACTTCGAAGCTCTGGTTGGCGCTTTCCACGCCGGCGCGGAACAGCAGCACTTCGTCGCGCAGCAGGTGGTACACGCCGCGGAAGTTCTTGCCCATGCCGATCGGCCACGTCACCGGCGCGCACTGGATCTTCAGCACCGATTCCAGTTCGTCCAGCAGTTCCAGCGGGTCGCGCGTCTCGCGGTCCATCTTGTTCATGAACGTGACGATGGGCGTACTGCGCATGCGGCACACGTCGAGCAGCTTGATGGTCTGCGCCTCGACACCCTTGGCCGCGTCGATCACCATCAGGGCCGAGTCGACCGCCGTCAGCACGCGGTAGGTATCTTCCGAGAAGTCCTGGTGGCCGGGCGTGTCGAGCAGGTTGATGATGTGATCGCGGAAATCGAACTGCATCACGGACGAGGCGACGGAAATGCCGCGCTGCTTCTCGATCTCCATCCAGTCCGACGTGGCGTGGCGTGCGCTCTTCCGGGCCTTGACGGTACCGGCCATCTGGATGGCGCCCGAGAACAGCAGCAGTTTTTCCGTCAGCGTGGTCTTGCCGGCATCGGGGTGGGAGATGATGCCGAACGTGCGGCGGCGCTGCACTTCACGCGCGATCAGCGCTGGTGCCTTGGCGCTGCCGGCGGCAGCTTCCTGATTCTCTGGGCTGGTGACTTCGATTTCTTCGGACATGGTGGCGGCCAATCAAACGGCTCACGGGAAAACCGGGGATTTTACCGTTTTTTGGCCGCCACCGGGCGGATTTCGGGAGGGGGCGGGGTCGCCCCCCCTCCCATACTGTTCAGTCGCCCTTCACCCGCCGCCAGCCGGCCCGGTGGGCGCCCACCGTGTCGAGCTCCTGCAAGGGCCGCGTCAAGGTTTCGCCCTTGGCCGTCGTGGTGATCATCTTCAGGTCGCCCTTGGGCAGGCGCACGATGATGAAGCCCACCGCCGCCGACGTGTTCGACAGCATGCTGCCGACGATGGTGCCGTTCACGCCCGTGCCGTGGCACACGTCCACCGCGTAGAAGTTCGACGTGCCGCCGACGGAGCACGACGATTCCGACGTGGGGATGTTCGTCACGACATTGCCCACGCCCGAGACGATCTTCGGGTCCAGGTTCATCCTTTCGCCGCCGTTGAGCTTCCAGTCGAAGTACCAGCCGCTTTTCGTGGCCAGGTTGACCTTGTTGCCGGTCAGGTCGATCTCGTCGATGGTGGTGACGGCGTCGTCGCCCGTGCCCTCGGTCGACGTGCGCTGCGACAGCGTCTGCTGCTGCATCGTGCCGCCGCGCAGGTTCAGGTCGACCGTGCCGTCGTCGCGCAGCAGGTACAGGCTCTGCACGTCGACGTTGGCGATGTCCGGCAGGTCCAGCAACCGGCCCGTGCCGAACAGCACGACGCGCTGGGCGCTCTGGCTGGTGCTGCCGTCGGCGGCCGTGCTGGTGACGGCGCACAAGGTCACGTCCGGGCGCGCCGTGATGGGCTGGGCCACGCTGCCGATGGTGGCGATGCCGATCCGCTTGACGGAGGCCCCGGCCGTCAGGTCGAAGCGGAACAGGTTGCCGTTGTTGTCGCCGCCGTAGATATACGTGGTGACGGGGTCCGTGGCCGGGTCGGCCGTGATGGCCGTGATCTTGGCCAGGCCCGAAGGCGTCGTGGTGTCGCCGATGCCGGTGCCGACTCTTCCCACCACCTCGCCCGTGGCCGCGTCGACGATGAACAGGTAGCCCTTGCCGTCGCCGGCATTGACGTTGTCGCCGCCCGGCACGTTGTTGTAGCCCGACGTGACGTACACCACCCAGCGCCCGTTGTGCATGCCGAACTGGGGGCTGCCGAAGGTCAGGCCGATATTGCTGGCATCGAGGCGGCTTTGCGTGCACAGGGCCGCGTCGGCGCACAGCTCCCACAGCAGCTTGGGCTTCTGGCCGCCCCTGGCCGCGCCGGTGGCGTCGGTCCAGGCCGGGCCGGCATCCGTCACGTCCAGCGCGTAGTAACCGCGCCCGCCGCCGTTCAGGCCCGCCACCAGGATGGTGCGCCACTGGCCGTTGATCTGCACGTCGGCCAGCTCGGGCGAGCCGTCGGTGGTGTACTGGTGGTTGGTGCCGTAGGTGGTGCTGGCCAGCGCGGGCAGCTTCTGCATCGTGATGCGCGGCACATAGGCCCACAGTTCGCGCCCGCCGCTGCTGCCGTCGGCCGCGTCGAAGGCGTGCAGCATGCCGTCGTTGGCGGCCACGAACACGGCCGGTGCGCGCAGCGCATGGCTTTCCTTGAAGGTCGTGTAGCCGGCCAGCGAGTAGTTCTTGCGCGGGTCGCGCATATAGGCGGGCTTGGACGAGGCGATATCGCCCAGCACGACGGGCACCGTGACGGTGGCATTCGGATCGGCATCGCGGCTGTTGCTGTAGGCGCGGAAGACGACGTCGTCGGCATGCTGCTGCTGGCCGCGCAGCCAGTTCACCAGTTCCGTGCCGCCGTTGACGATGGCGCGGTTGCCCGCGTCCAGCAGGGTGCACTGCGTCAGCTGCGTGCACTTGTTGGTGAACCAGGCCTTCTCGGCAGCGCTCATGCTGGCATAGTAGAAGGGCTTCAGGTCGGTGGTGGCGCCGTCGCGCATCCAGATGGTACGCCCGTCCACCGTGCTGCCGGCCGTGCCCGTGGTGGCGACCTGGCCGCCCATGGCCGTGGCCGAGGTCCACACGGGCGCCGTGTCGACGATGCCGGTACCCGTGTCGACGTTGCGCTTGGACAGCACGCCGAACCACTTCACGGTGGTGAAGGTGGACGAGAAGATGTCGTTGTCTTCCAGCGAGATGTTGGGGGTCGACGTGGCCGCCGCGGCAGCGGCACCGACGCTGATCTGCATCTTGTCGAGCGCTTCCTGCAGGCCTGCCACGACGTCTTTCGGCTGGCTGGCGCTGAAGTACTTGCCGTGGCCGTTGATGGCCGCGTGCCACAGGTCGTCGACCCGCTCCTGCACGGTCGACGCCGTACTGGACGTGTTCGGGTCCGGCCACACGTAGGCGCCGCCGTTGTTCCACGGGCAGCCGCTGGTGACGCCATTCTTCAGGTTGAAGAAGTCGCCGTTGACGGCCGGGGCGCTGTCGTACTTCGGTTCGTAGTTCATCACGCCGTCCACGCCCAGGCCCAGCGTGTAGGTGGTCATGTGCAGGTGGGTGTTCTCGCCGGCGGCGGCCGGCACCAGGCCGGGTTTGAGCATATTCGGTTCCAAGTCCGGGCGCAGCGACACGGTGCCCGTGGACGAGCCGCCGTTATACCAGTGCAGGGCCACGTCCGAGATCGAGGGCTGGCCCTGGCCGCGGGTATCAACGCAGGCGTCCTTGCGCATGCAGAAGCGCGTGACGCTTTCCTTGTCGTCGTTGTTGACGACATTGTTGGTGGTGCTGCCGTTCCAGTAGCCGTCCGTCGTCAGGATCAGGAAGTTCTGCTGGCACGGGTACTGCACCACCTGGTTGCCGTCCGAGTAGGCATACGGCGACAGGTTGGCGTACATGCGCCCCACGTTGTCCATCGCCGTGCGGATCGGCGTCGAGCCGGACGTGGTGGTGTTGTACAGCGTCGAATACCAGCTGGTGCGCGCCGTGCCGGTGAAATCGGTGGGCTTGATGTCGATGGCGTTGCCGGCGCCGGCGGCGGACAGGCGTACGTAGCCGACCCGGTAGTTGCCGTTCAGGCGCGTGAAGGCGATGCCGACGGACGTCTTCATCATCTGCAGGCGCGTCTTGTAGTACGAATACCAGTTGGCGAAGTTCGTCATCTCCTCGGCGTAGGTACAGGTGCTGCCGGCGCAGTCGGTGCGGCCCAGCGACTTCGGATAGGTGCGGCCGCTGACGATATTGACGCGCGCGAACGTGCTGGGCGCGGCATTGCCGCCGGAGATTGCCTGCACGGTGGTCGGCACGCTGTCCGTGTCGACGAAGCTGTCGGTGGGTGCGACCACCATCGTGCCGCGGTTGCTGATGCTGCCCACGGCCAGCGTCTTGGCCGGCGCATTGTTGGCCGTGTCGACCAGGCAGACGGTGGCCGGCGTAACGGCTTCGGCGCAGGTGGGCGTGATGGTGTTGCCGCCCGCGTAGGCGCGCACCGTGCCGGAAGTACCGATGCGCGTGATGATGGCCGTGGCGGCCGTTTGCGCCGACGTGTTGCCGCTGCCGGTACCCAGGTTCAGGTTGGAAAACAGGGTCGTGCTGCCCAGCGCCACGCTGGCCAGCGACGCCTGGCGGTTGTTCGCCGTGGTACCCGTTACGCGCAACAGGGCCGTGGGCGCCGATACCCGCACGGCGGGCGCATCGACCACCAGGCCCCAGCCGCTGCGCGAATTATCGTAGTACGGTTGGCAGTTCGTCACCGACTTGGAGCCGCTGCACGATACGGGCACCACCGCCACCACGGCGTCGCTGGCCAGGTTGATGCCGAAGCTCGAGCAGGCCGGCACGTTGGCCACGCCGATCGGGTTGCGCACGCAGGCCAGGTACTGGTTGGTCAGGCCCGTGCGTGCCATGATGGACGAGGCCAGCGCACTGGCCAGGGTCTGCTGCTTCAGCGCCGTGTTGGTGCCGTTCGGCGCCGCCACGCTGCCGTTGCTGATGGTGCGGTTGCCGTCCGGGTCCTGCACCACCACCGATGCCACGTTCATGGCCAGGCTGGTGCGGCTCGCCCCGATCGTGATGGTTGCGTAGGCCACCGTGGCGCCCAGCGCCTGCGAGTAGCGCGGGTAGATATACGTGCCCACGCGCTTGGCCTGGCAGTTGGTCAGGTTGCGGGTATCGCACCAGCGCACGGTGGCGGGCACCGGGTAGCCGGCCGGCGCGGCCGCGCCCGCGCTGGTGGAGACGCAGCTCTTCATGGCGGCGTCGGTACAGAATTCGGCCACGCCGATGCTGTAGTAGTAAGGCACCGTGCTGACGGCCTGTGCCTGCGCGTAGGTGTTGTCCGGGTAGGTGTAGGTGGCCGAGTTGAAGCGGCAGTCGCTCGTGTTGTCCGGGTCGCACCACTTCAGGTCGGGGAACTGGTTGGTCAGGTTGATGGCATTGTCGCCGTTGCCGTACATGTCGACGTTCTGCTTGCCGAAGCCGTCGCTGGCAACGCTGGTCCAGTTGCTGGTGGCCGTGGCGTTCTGCTCCGGGTAGTAGGTGCCGTCGGCCTTGATCGGCGGCTGGTAGCGGATCTGCGGGTTGTAGTACTGCTTGTTGAAGTCCGGGCTCATGAACGGCGGATGGCCCACCGTGCACGCCGTGACGCCGTTGGCCAGCCGGCTGGTGGTGCGGCACAGGTTGTCGTTGACGTAGTCCGGCGTGTAGTTCTGCTCCATCGACCCGGAGTTATCGAACAACAGCATCAGGTTCGGCTTGACGGTGCCGGTGCCGCTGATGTTCAACAACGGCACCTGGGCAATCTGGGTCTGCGCCGCGCCGGCCATGCCGTGCAGGGTAAACAGGACCAGTGCGGCCAGCGTGCACGGCAACTGAAGAAGATGGGGGAGTTTCGATTTCATGGTTTTACCTGTGCGGCGCCTCACGGCCCCATCATCACGACCGTCTGGTTGACGACATTGCCGCCGCGCGTGCCGAACACGCGGGCGGTGATCACGTAGTGCAGCTGCGGCTTGTCCTGGTAGGCCGGCGCATCCGACGACAGGCTGTCGCCCACCTGCGTGGGCGCGCTGACATTGCGCCTGGCCGACGTCAACGTGCAGCTGTTGGCGGCGTTGTAGTCGCCCGTGCCCGTGCACATGCGGTGGATCACATATTCGATGCGCAGGTTGGAGGGCTGTTCGACGACCACCGTGGAACCCTGCCAGAAGGCGGGCGTGCGCACCGACCAGGCGGGGTTGAGCGTGGCCACATAGCCGGCGGCCGGCCGGTCTGCCGTCAGCTGGCCCTTGCCGACGGTGCTGAGCCAGTCGAAGGCCGTGTGCAGGCCCAGGTCGGCCGACTTCGACAGGGCCGCCTCGTAGGCCAGGTTCGATGTCGTCAACGTGGTGGACGTGGTCGAGCGCAGCAGGTAGATACTGCTGATTAAAAGGACCGTCAGCATGATCAGCATGACGGGCAGCGCGATGCCCTGCGGGCGGCGCGGAGGAAGGACGCGCGGCATCATGGCCTCCATGCCGCGTTGCGCAGCGGGACGATGGTCTCGAAGACCCGGTAGCGGTAGCAACGCCAGTCGGCGATGACGTCGACGTTGACCGTGACGGCGCTGGCGGCCACGGTGGCCGGCGAGCGGCCGGCGAAGACCGTCAGCGGTGCCGTCGTCGCGCTGCACTGCTTCGTGACGGGGTCCGGCTTTTCCGGCATCTTGCTGCGTGCGATGACGGCCAGGCGTACGGCGGCGATGCGCTGGATGTCGCCCGCGCCGCCCGTGACGCCGTCGCCGTCGGCATTGATCATCGTGGTGCTCCACGCACCCACCTGCATGCCGGTGGCCGGGTCGAAGGCATTGGCGGCGCGGGTATCGAAGCCGTACTGGCCCTTGATGGCGACGACGTTGTCGACCACGGCGGCCGGCGTGGCCGCCGTGCCGGCCAGGTCGGTCGCGCGCAGCAGCAGGTTGCCGTTGGCGACGGACCAGGTATGGAAGGCCAGTGTCGCCACGGGGCCGAGGTTGTAGACGCGGGCCTGGCCGGCGCCGTAGGCATTGCCGAGGGTGGCGCGGTTGAAGCGGCGCGTGCCGTCGGCCGCGAAGTTGAGCGTGAAACCGGGCGGCGTGTCGGACAGCTGGGCCACGGCGCACTTGCCGCCGGCCGGTTCCGGCGCCAGCACGACGACGCTGTCCTGCAGGAAGCCGAAGGGCTGGGTGGTGGCCACGTTGACGGAGCCGGCGCCGGCGTAGTTGTCGCGCAGGCGCTCGGAACCGACGCCGCTCATGGCACTGCCGGCCATCAGGGTGATGCGGTCCGACGCCGTGCCGCCGCTTTCGATGACGACGGGCGACAGCGGCGTCGTATCGACACCGCCGCGCGATACCACCGGCAGCACGTAGCCCTGGGTGTCGGAGAACGTCGTGTCGCAGCCGGCCAGCAAGGTGTCGTTCAGGCCCCAGCCGGCCTGGCCGGCGTCGTTCGAGATGGAGAACATCGCCAGCATGCCGTTCTGCATCGAGTCCGAGCCGCCCACGGCGGCCGCCTTGTTCTGCTCACTGCTGACGAACAGGCGCGTGGCGAAGACGATGGCCAGCATGCCGACGACGACGCTGACGAGCAGCTCGACGAGTGAGAAACCCGGTGAGAAACCCGGTGAGAAGCCCTTGGCCGGATGGATGCTAGATGACATAGGCGGTGACCCGGTGCGTGTTCTGGTCGGCGCCCTGCTTGCGCCGCCACGTGATGGTGAGGTCGACCCGCCAGCGCGTGCCCTGCTGCACCAGCACGACAGTGGCGGCGGCGCCCGGAATCAGCGCGCGCGTCTCGGCCAGCCACGGCGCGATGGCGGCGCCCGGCGTCGTGTTCGGCGCCAGCGCGTACAGGCCGATATTGGCGACGTCGTTGTTGATCATGGCGACCAGCTTGTCGGCCTGGATGGTGGCCTCGGCGCGCTGGCCTGCCTCGGACAGGGCGGCATACGAGCGGGCCTGCAGGCCGATCGCGCCCAACAGGCCGATGCCCAGCAGGATCACGGCGATCATCACTTCCAGCAGGGCGACGCCGGCCTGGCGGCGCGTGCGGCGGGGGTTGAACGTGGGCGCTGTCATGGCGGGCAGGCGCGCGAGTCGGGCGCGGCGATGGCGGGGTTGCACTTCGAGGCGATGCCGGCCAGGGTGACGACCAGCGCCACCGGCGCCACGGCATCGCGCAGGTCGGCGGCCGGCGTCAGGGTCAGGCGCGCCAGGCGCTGCTGGTCGGTCGTATCGACCCAGCCCAGGGCCGTGAAGTAGACGGTGGAACTGCCCTGCGGCTGCACGGTGGGCACCAGCACTTCGGCGCTGGGCAGCGCGCCGGCGGCGCGGTAGATCGAGCGGAACGGCGAGGCGGCGTTGGGGTCGTTGTCGGCGGCGGCATCCACGGTGGACCAGCTGCCGCTGTCGGCACTGCACGGCATGGCGGGCACGGGGAAGCACACGTCGACCTGCCAATCGAGCTGGCCGTTCGGATTCGGGCTCAGTACCAGGCGGCTGGCGGCATTGCGGGTCACGGCTTCGCGCCGCGCCATGGCGAAGCCCTCGCCATAGAACTCGGCGGCGGAGCGGGCCTTGTTCGACACGACCCAGGTCGTCATGTTCGGAATGCCGACGGCCAGCAGCGCCGCGATGACGGCCAGCGCCGCCATCGACTCCACCAGCGTGAAGCCGCGCTGGCGCCGTGGCGTGATCAATGGATGCATTCGCCGCTCTTGCGGTCGGTCCAGCAGCCGGCGTTCGCCGTCCAGCCCGACGGCGCGGCCGTCGTTGCGCGGTTGCCGTTCTGGTCGATCGTGAACACGAAGCCCAGCACGCTGCCCTTGCCGGTGGCCGTGACGGTGTAGGACGCGGCATCGGCGGCCGTCAGCGCATAGTCGAAATTCTGGCTAGCGCGGGGGAAGGCATTCAGGGCGCCGAGGCCGGCGTAGCTGCGCTGGTTCGACCAGTGCTGTTCGGCCAGCGGCTGCACGGCCCCCAGCGACGAAAACGCCTCGGCCAGGCGGCCCCGCGTCACGTAGCTGCTGTACTGCGGCACGGCCACGGCGGACAGGATGGCGACGATGGCCACCGTGATCATCACCTCGACCAGGGTAAAACCCCGGGCCCGATGCCCCCGAACCTTGTGAATCTTGTCGATCATGCCAGCCTCCCGCGCGCAATGTACAAATATTGCCCACAGTCTACTATCCAAAGCTGACGTTACCCTTAGGAAATCCTGACAAACGGCTGACAGTGTGGTTTTTGGCGCCTATGCCGGGAAGCGCACGGTAAAACAGGCCCCCTGCCCGCCCGGCCCGGCATCGACTGCGACGGTCGCCCCATGGCTGGCGGCGATATCGCGCACGATGGCCAGGCCCAGCCCCGTGCCGGCGCTCTGTTCGTCGAGCCGGACGAAGCGGCTGAAGACGTCGGCACGCCGCGCGGGCGGGATGCCGGGGCCATTGTCCTCGACCGTCAGCTCGGCGCCACCGCTGTCCTGGCGGCAGGCCACCGTGACGCGGCCGTGCCGGGGCGTGTAGCGGATGGCGTTGTCGACCAGGTTGTCCACCAGGTCGCGCAGCAGGAAGGAATCGCCCCGCACGGTGGCCGGCGCCAGCTCGAAGCCCAGGTCGATGTCCTTGCGGGCGGCCTGTTCGACGAAGTGCTGGACCGTGTCGGCCACCAGTGCGTCGAGCGCCACGGCTTTCATCTCCCGCGCGCCCTGCCCCGGCTCGGCGCGGGCCAGCGCCAGCAGCTGGTTCACCTGGCGGATCATGCGCCCGGTCGAGGCCCGCATCAGGCCGATGGCATGGGCACTTTCCCCTTCGCTGCCAGGCCGCGCCAGCAGGTCCAGCTGCGCGTGCAGGCCGGCCAAGGGTGTGCGCAGCTGGTGTGCCACGTTGGCCAGGAACTGCTGGCGCGCGCGCACGTCGTCCCCGGCCTTCTCCAGCAGGCCGTTCAGGGCCCGCACGACCGGTTCCAGCTCGTCCGGCACGTCGTCGGCCGCGATGGGTGCCAGGTCGTCGTCGGCCCGGCCCCGCAGGGCCGCGCGCAGCCGCCGCAAGGGTTGCAGGCCGCGCGTGACGCAGTACCAGATCAAGCCGGCCGAGACCAGCGTGATGACCGCTTCAAGCAGGATCAGCGAACGCACGATTGCGGCGCGGGCCTGGTCGCGCTTGCGCACCGTTCGGGCCACGCCCACAGTGGCGCCGCCATCGGCCCGCAGCAGCACGGCGCGCACGGCTTCGCCGCGCAGGATCGCGTCGAAAGCCTGCCCGTCGGGTTGGCCGTCGCCGCCGCGTACGGGAACGTCGGGAAAATCGGCATCGCCCGCCAGCAGCCGGCCGGTGGCGTCGCGCACGGCGAAGAAGCCGGCATCGGTGGCGTCGCCGCGCAGGGCGCGCAGGGCCGCTGCCGGCAGGTCGACGCGGGGCGCGGCAGCCGTGCCTTCGACCCTGGCTGCCAACGCGGTGCCCGCGTCGAGCAGGCTCTGGTCGAATGCCAGCCGCGCCGGCAGCCAGGCCAATGCATAGGTGAGCGCGCCGGCCGCCACATTCACCAGCAGGATCGGCACGATCAGCCAGCGCAGCAGGCGCACTCGCAGGCTGGCCATGGATCAGGCGGTGGGAGTGGATGCGGGGGTGCCGGCAGTGTCGTCCGGGGCGGCCTGCTCCAGCATGTAGCCGAAGCCGCGGATGGTGCGGATGGCGATGCCCGCGTCCAGCGTCTTCTGGCGCACGCGCGAGATATACACCTCGACGGCGTTGGGCGTCACGTCGTCGCCCAGCGGCAGGATGGCGTCGATGATCTGCTGCTTCGACACGACGCGTGCCACGTGCCGCAGCAGGTATTCCAGCACGGCCCACTCGCGCGCGGACAACTCGATGGTGCGCTCGCCCACCCGCGCGCGCCGCGTGCCGGTGTCCAGGGACAGCGCGCCCAGGGCCAGCACGGCCGGCCGCGGCGCATGGCGCCGGGCCAGCGCCCGGATGCGCGCCACCAGTTCCGGCGTGGCGAAGGGTTTGACGAGGTAGTCATCCGCGCCCAGCTCCAGGCCCCGCACGCGGTCCTCGACGGCATCGCGCGCCGTCAGCAGCAGCACCGGCACGACACTGCCGCGCGCCCGCAGCCGCCGCACGATCTCGAAGCCGTCCATGCCGGGCAGCCCGATATCGAGCACCAGCACATCGAACGCCGGCTCCGCCGCCAGCCGCGCATCGGCCGCCACGCCGTCGCGCAAGGTCTCGACGGTAATGCCATGGCTGGACAGCAGCCGCGCGATGGCGTCGGCCAGGGTGGGGTCGTCTTCGACGAGCAATACTTTCATGGGGTGAATTATCACCCAAAAGCCGTGGGCCATGGATGGGGCCACCAGCAGGTCGCGCAACACCGGCCGGGGTCGATGGATTCATTGCAGAAAAGCAATGTCAGTACGCTCGAATGGCGTACGCTGGCATCGATGGATAAAGCCTCGCATTTCCCACCAGGCACCGATCAGGAGTCTCTATGCATGCGCAAGCTGGCGCCAAACGGCCATCGAAGACTATTTTCCAAGTACTGCTGGAATGCGCGAAAGGCTGACGTTGATGCGTAACGAAAAGGAACGCGGCATCGCAAGGATCATTTCTGCCATCGCCGTTCTGACCGCATGCGCCCTGCCAGCGGCAGCGTGGGGGATTGACATCGGCGCTCCGGCCGGCTGGCGGCGAGCAGGCCCCGCCGAGCTGGCGCTTGCCTGGCGCGGCACGGATCCATTGCGTTATACCGTCGTGCTCGGGGATTTTGACGGCAATGGCTCCGATGATGAAGCGCAGCTGCTGGTTTCGGACCGGCTGAACCGGTCGGGCCTGTTCGTTTTCCTGCGGCAGGCCGATGGCACTCACCGCCGACATGCGCTCGGTTCGGACTTCCACCGCTCGCTGACGCCAGCCATGGGAATCAGGAAGTTGCCGCCCGGTGTGTACACCACCGCATGCGGCAAAGGGTATTTCGACTGTGGACCGAAGCGAAGCAAGGAGATCTCCGCGCGACATACCGTAATCGAATTCTTCAAGTTCGAAAGTTCGAGCGCTTACTACTATTGGGATCGGAGCAAAAAGAAATTTGCGGAAGCGTGGATAGTCGACTGATCGCCTCACCCTTTCGCCTCGCGACGGTGAGCCTCAGCGTTCGGGTTCGCTCTTGTAGGGCGCGCGCAGCACAAGCCCTTGTAGGAGGGATACCTATGTTCGCACCCGAACAATGCTTACGAGAAATATTTCAGATATTCTTGGGATTGCAAAAACAGTTGTCAATATCTCGTCAAAACGGAGCCCGTGTCCCGCAAACCCGCATGTAGCCTGGGCCGTACGCCCTGCATTCCGTGAACAACTGCAACCGTGCGCCGAAACTTTTGGCTGCGTGTTATGAAATCATCGTGTTGCAGTAGGACTAGACTGACATGTTGCGATCTTGCCAGCCTACATCCCAGCGGAAACCCGTCTTATGTTCATAACCTACATAGAAAACTAAAGTACACCCTACGCAATCGGCAAAGCAGCGCGAGAACAGAAGTGCTCCTGGATGGTCTTAATAGATGATCCGGCCCCGACCAGCGAACCATGTACTTATAGTCTGTGAGGATAAAATGAACAACATTCAGCCTGTCGCTACCGAAAAAAACTCTGTGTCCCGTTCGATGCCCATCGGCTCGCGGGACTTCAAGGTGGCGGCGCGGCCCGTTGTCAGTTACAGCGGCACGCAGCAAAATGAACTGCTGGCGGCCCTGCCTCGCGATGTGCTGGAATCGCTGTTCGAACACCTGGAACTGGTCCAACTGCCTTTCGGCAAGGAACTGTTCGAGTTCGGCAGCAAGCTGGAAAACGTCTACTTCCCCACCACGGCCATCGTGTCCCTGCTGTACGTGATGGAAGACGGCGCCACGACGGAAATCGCCGTGGTCGGCCATGAAGGCGTCGTTGGCGTGTCGATGTTCCCGGGCGAACGTGCCATGTGCACCGCCGTCGTGCAAAGCGCCGGCTACGGCTACCGTCTGAAGGCCCAGGCGCTGCGCGACGCATTCAACCAGGGCGGTGCCCTGCCCCAGCTGCTGATGCGCTACAACACGGCCCTGTTTGCCCAGATGGCCCAGAACGCCGTCGGCGGCCGCCACAGCTCGATCGAGCAGAAGCTGTGCCGCTGGCTGCTCGACCGCCTGGACCGTTCGCCAAGCAACGAACTGAAGGTCACTCAGGAAATGATTTCCATCATGCTGGGTGTGCGGCGCGAAAGCATTACGGCCGCTGCCGGCAAGTTGCAGGACGACGGCCTGATCACCTACCGCCGCGGCAATATCACTGTGCTAGATCGTGATGGACTGGAACGCTATGCAGGGGAATGCTACAAGGTGGCGAAGACGGAATATGATCGTCTGCTCGTTGACGTAGCTGGCCGCTGACCGGCCTGGCCGGCGCGCTCTCGGCCGCCGGCTTTCCCTGGGCGGGAATGAACACTTCGATACAGGTGCCCCTGTCGCCCCGGCCACGCCGGATCGTCAGGGTGCCGCCCAGCAGCAGCGCCCGCTCGCGCATCCCCAATAATCCATGTGACATCGGCTTGACGATCATGTCGGCCGCAATGCCGACGCCATCGTCGATCACCCGCAGTACCAGCATGCCGTCCGCCGTTTCGCGCAAGGTCACGGAGACGCGCGTGGCGCGGGCATACTTGCGGATATTCGTCAGCGATTCCTGCACGATGCGGAACAGCGCGATCGACAGGCTCGTTTCGCCGTCGCGCACGATGGCATCCACCTCCGGACCGATCTCGGTCTCGCAGGGAATGCGCGTCATGCGGGCGAAGTCTTCCGTGTAACTGTCGATGGCGGCGCACAGGCCCAGGTTGTCCAGCAGGCTGGGGCGCAGGTTTTCGATGATGCGGCGTTTCAGCTCCACCGTTTCCAGCAGGGTGCCGCGGGCGCGGCGCAGCTGGTTGGCCAATTCCGGGTCGGTCTTTTGCAACTGCTGCGTCACGGCCGTGATGTCCATGCTGATCGACGTCAGGTGTGCGCCCATTTCATCGTGCAGTTCGCGCGACAGGCGGGCTTTTTCCTCTTCCGAAATACTGATCAGGTGGCGCGACAGCACGGACAGCTGTTCGGTACGCTGCGCAACCATCGCTTCCAGGTTCTCGTTGGACTGCTGCAGCGCGTGCTCGACGGTGGCCTGGGCGAAGTACGTGCGCCGCACGATCTGGTAGAACATCACGAGGACGACGATGGCGACGGCATTGATGCCCATGCCCAGCACGAGGGCCTTGTGGTATTCCTCGTAGAATTTCGCGCTGCGGGCGGCCAGGGTTTCGCTCTGCTCCTGGATCATGATGACGGTTTGCAGCCGGATCTCGTCCATGCCGCTGCGGTCCTCGCCGTAACGGGCGATATTGACGATTTCTTCCAGCCCGCCATGGCGGTAGACGTCGATGGCCTGTCCCATCATGCCCAGCTTGCGACGCACCAGCTGGTGCAGCTGGTTCAGGTTCTTCAGCTGAGCCGGATTATCGGCCAGCAAGGTTTCCAGCAGCTTGAATTCAGCTTCCGTATCGGCCGTGACGGCGCGCGTCGGTCCCAGGTAGGTTTCATCGCCGGAAATGAAATAACCGCGCATGCTGCTCTCTGCATCCTGCACGAGCACGCCCAGGTATTGCAGGCGCTCGGCCACCCTCGAGCTTTGCAAGGTCTGCGCATTGGCGCTCTTGAGCGACTCCAGGTTATGGAACAGGCTCAAACCGTTCACGATGAGGAACAGTGCGCAGGTTACGCACAAAACGGTTTTGTAGAATGGCAGGCGGTGAGCCGGTCCTGCTTGAACGGTGAAGTACATCCTGAAGCATCCTTCGCTGACGCGCGGCGGCGGGCAGGCTATTATAGACCGCCGAGTCAATTAATGCCTCATGGAAAGTCTATCGCGCTCAAAACTTGCGCACAGGAACAACAAATCGGGAGGACGGGATGGACTGCGGAGCCCGAAAACACCAGCTGGCGGTACCAGTGGCGGCACCGCCTTGCCGTTCGGGCAAGGCGTTACGCGGGGATGCGCCTGGTCAGGCAGCGCTGTGTATTCAATCCAGCAAGTTGTTCTTCATTGCGTAGTATGTCAGGTCACTGTTCGATTGCAAGCCCATTTTTTCCATGATGCGCGTGCGGTAGGTACTGACCGTTTTGATACTGAGCGACAATGCCGTGCCGATATCGGACACGGTGGCGCCGCGCGCCAGGCGCAGGAAGACCTGGAACTCGCGGTCGGACAACTCCGTATGGAGTGCCGTGTTCGGATCGCGGTCGAAACTCTGCGCCAGCAATTCGCCGACCTGGGAGCTGACATAGCGCCGCCCCTGGTAGACGGTGCGCACGGCAGTGATCAGCTCGTCCGCCTCGCATTCCTTGTTCAGGTAGCCGTTGGCCCCCATCTTGAACAGGTTCAGCGCGTATTGCTGCGCCGGATACCCGGACAGGATCAGCACCGGCAAGTCCGGCTGGCCTTGTCGGATGGTCCGCAGGGTATCGATTCCGCTCTGGTCCGGCATGGCGATATCGAGCAGCAGGACGTCGCAAATCTCGCGACGCGCGATATCGAGCGCTTCGCGTCCCGTACTGCCTTCGGCCACGACGGAAAAATCGTCGGAAGACGAAAAAATCTGTTTGAATCCTGCTCTAACTATCTGATGATCGTCACAAATGGCAACGCGTATCATTGTTTTCCCTCGTATATCCCTAGCGTGGGGAAGTAGTTCTGGGGCGCTCGCCGCCCCGGATCAGCGTCTGCATTTTCACTGGCGAAATTATAACGTTGATATTGTATCACTAAACATTTAACGTTCTCGCCCACTGTCGCGCCGACACGCGCACGCCATTCCGACGAAAAAAAAGACGTTGCCCGCGCCGGAGGACGCTGCCACGTCTTTCCTCGCGACGGACTGTGTCGGCCTTGAAAACCACCCGCGAACCCCTGCGGACGACGTGTCGGTCACGTATGCGCAGGCAAGATGCCGGCGCAAGCGCGATTTTCAATAGCCCCGTACCAATTCTTGCTTCCAGCGCCTACGGCTTCAGCAGATTCAGGATTGCCTGCAGCTCGCCACGGATCATGTCGCCATCCAGCGGCGGCGGTGCCTCCGGCAGCCCGCCAACCGACACTTCATCATACTCTTCCTGCGCGCCCGCGCCACGGCTGTCCAGCTTATTGCGCGCGCCGCTGATCGTGAAACCCTGTTCATACAGCAGTTCACGGATGCGGCGGATCAAGAGGACTTCGTGATGCTGGTAGTAGCGCCGGTTGCCGCGCCGCTTGACCGGCTTGAGCTGGGTGAATTCCTGCTCCCAGTAGCGCAACACGTGGGGCTTCACACCGCACAGTTCGCTTACTTCGCCGATGGTGAAATAACGCTTGGCGGGAATCGGGGGCAGGCTTACCAGTTCGCTCTTGCTGATGCGATCGTTCATGTCCACCCTCGGCTCACGCGGCACGGGCCAGCGCGGCGCTCTCTTCCACCATGGCCTTCAGCTTCTGGCTGGCATGGAAGGTCACGACGCGGCGCGCCGTGATGGGGATCTCTTCGCCCGTTTTCGGGTTGCGCCCCGGCCGCTGCGGCTTGTCGCGCAGCTGGAAATTGCCGAAACCGGACAGCTTGACGGCTTCGCCCCGCTCGAGGGCGTTGCGAATCTCGTCGAAGAAGGTTTCGACCATGTCCTTGGCCTCACGCTTGTTCAGGCCGACCTGTTCGAACAGAAGTTCAGCCAGCTCGGCCTTCGTCAGCGTGGGCAAGTCTTTTTCAGCTTCCTTGCGTACCTTGGCAACCTGCATGGCGCTGTGCAACTCGGCATCCAGCGCAGATTGCATGACCGCGGAATTGACGTCGTTGTTGTTAATTTTTGCCCCGCCTTTACAAAGAACATCGAGTCCGGCGCACCGGACCCGCTGGGTAAACCAATGATTGAAATGCTGATGCTTGAAATGCCTTGCCGATGGATCAGTTCCGTACCCGCCCACCCGCATTTTGCGTGGCCGCATCGGCCAGCGCAGTCATCAGCGCGTCGACCGTATCGTCCTGCAGGGTGTTTTGAGTATCTTGCAAGCTAAAGCGGAAAGCAAGCGATTTTTCGTCCGCTTCCAGGCCCTTGCCGCGATATTCATCAAACAAAACAATGGCTTGCACGATGCGTCCGTGCTCTGCCCTGGCTTGCGCCGCGGCGAAAATGTCGAGCAGTTGCTGGGCCGGCACGTCCTGCTTGACGACGACGGCCAGGTCACGGCTGGTGCCGGGGAACTTGGAGATGTCCACGTACTTCGGCACCTCGCGCCGCAGCAGCGCGTCGCTGTCCACTTCGAACAGCACGGGCGCCTTCGGCAGGTCGTACTGCTGCAGCCAGCGCGGGTGCAGCTCGCCGACGAAACCGATGACCTTGCCGTGCAGCGACACCGAAGCGGCACGGCCAGGGTGCAGGGCCGGATGCTCCAGCTTGGCGAAACGCAGCTGCGCCGGCGCGAACAGGGCTTCCAGGTCGGCCTTGACGTCGAAGAAATCGACGTCGCGGGTCGGCTGCCCCCACTGTTCATCCGCCTGCGGACCGTAGGCCATGGCGGCAACCCGTTGCGGCTGGCTGTAGCCGGCCACCGTCAGGGCGCCGTCCGTTACCGTCGGGTCGCGATGATACACGGCGCCCACCTCGAACACGCGCACCCTTGGCGCCTTGCGGTTCAGGTTGTAGCGCACATTGGCCACCAGGCTGCCGATCAGCGACGAGCGCATCACGGACAGCTGGCTGGCAATCGGGTTCTGCAGCCTGATCGGATTGGCGTTGGCGGCAAAGTCCAGCTCCCACTGCGCTTCGACGAAGCTCATGTTGACCACTTCCTGGTAGCCCAGGTCGGCCAGCTGGTGGCGCACGGCGAAGATGGAGCGGGTGTCTTCCGGCGCGATGCGCATCGTGTTCTCGGCCACGGGCGGACGGGCCGGAATGTTCTCGAAGCCGTACACGCGCGCCACTTCCTCGATCAGGTCTTCCTCGATCTCGATGTCGAAGCGGTAGCTGGGCGCCGTCACGGCGAAGACGCCGTCTTCCAGCGTGAACGGCAGGGCCAGGCGCGTGAAGATGTCGGCGATGACGGCGTCCGTCAGCGGCACGCCGATGACCTTCTGCGCCCGCGCCGTGCGCATTTTGACCGGCGTACGTTGTGGCACGTTGACGACGTGGTCGTCCACCGGGCCCACCTTCGTTTCCGGCGTGCCGCAGATGTCGACGATCAGGGCCGTGATGCGCTCGATGTGCTCGACCGTCGTCGCGTAATCGACCCCGCGCTCGAAGCGGTGCGCCGCGTCCGTCGAGAAATTGTACTTGCGGGCACGGCCCTGGATGGCGTTCGGCCACCAGAAGGCCGCTTCCAGGTAGATGTGCGTCGTGTCCAGCGACACGGCGGTGGCATCGCCGCCCATGATGCCGGCCAGGGATTCGATTTCCTTGTCGTCGGCGATGACGCCGACCCACTCGTCCACCGCGACGGTATTGCCGTTCAACAGTTTGATGGATTCGCCGGCCTTGCCCCAACGCACGTCCAGGCCGCCGTGGATCTTGTCCAGGTCGAACACGTGCGACGGACGGCCCAGCTCCAGCATCACATAGTTCGAGATGTCGACCAGGGCCGACAGCGAACGCTGGCCGCTGCGCTCCAGGCGCTGCTTCATCCAGTCCGGCGTGGCCGCCTTTGCATTCAGGTTGCGGATGACACGGCCGGAGAAGCGGCCGCACAGGTCGGGCGCACTGATCTTCACCGGCAGGGTCTCGTCCGTGCTGACGGCAACGGGCGCCGACTGGGGCGCGCGCAGCGGCGTGCCCGTCAGTGCGGACACTTCACGGGCCACGCCCAGCACGGACAGGCAGTCGGCCTTGTTCGGCGTCAGCTTGATGGTGAACTTCAGGTCGTTCAGTGCGTAGTAGTCGCGGAAGTCCGCGCCGATGGGCGCGTCGTCCGGCAGCTCCATCAGGCCGCCGTGGTCTTCCGACAGCTTCAGTTCGCGCGCCGAGCACAGCATGCCTTGCGACTCGACGCCGCGCAGCTTGCCCACCTTGATTTCGAAGGGCTTGCCGTCCGCACCCGGCGGCAGCACGGCGCCGGCCTTGGCGCAGACCACCTTCAGGCCCGGGCGCACGTTCGGCGCGCCGCACACGATCGTCAACAGCGTGCCGGTGCCGACATCGACCTGGCACACGTTCAGGCGGTCCGCGTTCGGGTGCTTTTCCATCTCGCGCACGAGGCCGACGACGACGTTGGAGAACGGCGGCGCGACCGGTTCGACTTCTTCCACTTCCAGGCCGGACATGGTCAGCAGGTGCGACAGTTCTTCCGACGTCAGCGTCGGGTCGACCAGGGTACGGAGCCAGTTTTCGGAGAATTGCATATTCAGCCTTCGTTATTCTTTTAGTTGAACTGTTTCAGGAAACGCAGGTCGCCTTCGTAGAACAGGCGCAGGTCATTGACCCCGTAGCGCAGCATCGTCAGGCGCTCCAGGCCGGAGCCGAACGCGAAGCCGATGTATTCTTCCGGATCGAGGCCGAAGTTGCGCACCACGGTGGGGTGCACCTGGCCGGAGCCCGACACCTCCAGCCAGCGCCCCTTCAGGGGACCGGAACCGAAGGCGATGTCGATTTCCGCCGACGGCTCGGTGAACGGGAAATAGGACGGGCGGAAGCGCACCTGCAGATCGTCCGTCTCGAAGAAGGCCTTGACGAAGTTCAGGTAGACGCCCTTCAGGTCGGCGAAACTGATGTCCTTGGCAATCCACAGGCCCTCGACCTGGTGGAACATCGGCGAGTGGGTGGCATCGCTGTCGACGCGGTAGGTGCGGCCCGGCGCGATCACCTTGATGGGCGGCTGGTGGCTGCGCGCATAGCGCACCTGCATCGGGCTCGTGTGGGTACGCAGCAGCAGGGGCTTGCCCGTGCTGTCGTTGCCGTCGATATAGAAGGTGTCCTGCATTGAACGGGCCGGATGGTTCTCCGGGCTGTTCAGTGCGGTGAAATTGGTCCAGTCGGTTTCGATCTCGGGGCCGGCGGCCACGTCGAAACCGATCGAGCGGAAGATCGCCTCGACCCGCTCCCACGTACGCATGACGGGGTGGATGCCGCCGGGGGCACGGCCACGGCCCGGCAGGGTCACGTCGATGGCTTCCGCGTTCAGGCGCAGCTGCAGTTGCGCGTCGGCCAGCGCATCACGGCGCGCGGTCAGCGCGGCTTCGATCTGCTGCTTGGCGGCGTTGATCAGCGCACCCTGGGCTTTCTTTTCCTCGGGCTCGAGCTTGCCGAGGCCCTTCATCAATTCGGTGATCTGGCCCGTCTTGCCCAGGTAGCGGGCCTTGGCGTTTTCGAGGGCGGCAGCGTCCGCGGCGGCGAGGAAGTCAGCCTGGGCCGCGGTAGTGAGTTGTTCGAGGGAGTTCATCCGACTGTTTTCCTATGCTGGAAATTAAAAACGGGGCCCAGGTCGTTGAACCCTGCCCCGCTCTTCGCGCCGCTGTCGCCAGCGGCGCGCCACATCGATCGCTGTTAATTACGCAGCAGCGATTTTTGCTTTCACGGCGTTGACAATCGCGGCAAACGCCGGCTTGTCCATCACGGCCATATCGGCCAGGACTTTACGGTCCAGTTCGATAGCGGCTTTCTTCAGGCCGTTCATGAAGACGCTGTAGGTCAGGCCGTGTTCGCGCGAAGCCGCGTTGATACGGGTGATCCACAGTGCGCGGAAGACGCGCTTCTTGTTACGACGGTCGCGGTAGGCGTACTGGCCAGCGCGCATGACTGCTTGCTTGGCAATACGGTAAACCTTGCTGCGACGACCACGGTAACCCTTGGCCTGGTTCAGTACTTTTTTATGACGGGCACGCGCAGTAACCCCACGTTTTACTCGAGGCATAGTAGCTCCTTAGATGAGTGTGAGATTAAGCGGTCGGCATCATGCGCATGACGCTGGTGACGTCGGACGCATTGATGTTACGGGTACCACGCAGTTGACGCTTGTTTTTGGTGGTCTTCTTGGTCAGGATGTGACGCTTGAACGCCATACCCGATTTGACGGTACCACCTGGACGCACGCGAAAACGCTTCTTCGCGGAGCTTTTGGTCTTCATTTTTGGCATAACACATCTGTCCTCACGGACAGCTCCAAAGTAACAGGATCGCAGGTGGCAACACTACGTCGCGCTTGGGTGCCTGCTTTCACTTGTTGATGCAGCGGCAGCGGGGCCACTACATGTTGCAGCGCTTGGGCGCTGCAAAATCTTCTTGCCGTTCAGCTTTACAATGAAAAACCGGGGTCAGTCCCGAAGGGACAGACCCCAGCTGTTCGGCAGCCGGCAATTATAACTTATTTCTTTTTCTTCGGCGCGATAATCATGATCATCTGGCGCCCTTCCATCTTGGGGAACTGCTCGACCAGGCCATGCTCTTCCAGATCGGCCTTCAGGCGCTCGAGCATTCGCATGCCGATGTCCTGGTGAGCCATTTCGCGGCCACGGAAACGCAAGGTGATCTTGGTCTTGTCCCCGTCTTCCAGGAACTTGATCAGATTGCGCAGCTTGATGTTGTAGTCGCCGTCGTCAGTGCCGGGACGGAATTTTACTTCCTTCACAGCAATGATCTTCTGCTTCAATTTGGCTTCATGCGCCCGTTTCTGCTCGGAATACTTGAACTTGCCGTAGTCCATCAGACGAGCAACCGGCGGAACCGCCGTCGGGGCGATTTCGACCAGGTCGACGTTCGACTCTTCCGCCAGACGGAAGGCTTCGGCCAGGCTCACGATACCGAGCGGCTCATTGTTGACACCGGACAGGCGCATTTCCGGTGCCGTGATTTCGCCATTGATGCGATGCGACTTGTCAGTAGCTATTGCAGTTTCCTTTAAGAAATTAGATCGTGTGGCCGGTTACGGAATAAATTCCGTCAGGCTTTGTTGGCGACATCCTGCTGGAGTCGCTCGACCAGGGCATCGATGGACATTACGCCCAGGTCGACATTGCCCCGCGCACGCACAGCCACGGTATTGGCATCCCGCTCCTTGTCACCGATCACGAGGATATAAGGCAACTTTTGGACGGAATGTTCGCGTATTTTATACGTGATCTTCTCGTTGCGCAAATCAGCCGTGACGCGCAAGCCAAGCGAACGCAGCTTGGCGGCCAGCGCCGTTGCATATTCCGCCTGGCCATCCGAGATATTCAGGATGGCAACTTGCACCGGCGCCAGCCACATCGGCAGCGCGCCGGCGTAGTTCTCGATCAGGATGCCGATGAAGCGCTCCATCGAACCGACGATGGCCCGGTGCAGCATGACGGGCACCTTGCGGGTGTTGTCGTCTGCCACATACTCGGCGCCCAGGCGCTCGGGCATGAAGAAGTCGACCTGCACGGTGCCCACCTGCCATGGGCGGCCCAGCGAATCCTTCAGGTGGTATTCCACTTTCGGGCCGTAGAAGGCGCCCTCGCCCGGCAGCTCCGTCCACGTCACGCCGCAGGCACGCAGGGCCTGGCGCAGCGCGTCTTCCGCCTCGTTCCACACCTCGTCGGAACCGATGCGGTTGTCCGGACGCAGGGCCAGCTTGACTTCGATGTTCGTGAAGTCGAAGTCTTCATAAACTTCCATGGCCTGCTTGTGGAAGGCGACCACTTCCGGCTCGATCTGCTCGTGGGTGCAGAAGATGTGGCCGTCATCCTGCGTGAAGCCGCGCACGCGCATGATGCCGTGCAGCGCGCCGGACGGCTCGTTGCGGTGGCACTGGCCGAATTCGCCGTAGCGCAGCGGCAGGTCGCGGTAGGAACGCATGCCGGAATTGAAGATCTGCACATGGCCCGGGCAGTTCATCGGCTTCAATGCATACGAGCGGTTTTCCGACTCCGTCACGAACATGTTTTCGCGGTAGTTGTCCCAGTGACCCGTCTTGCCCCACAGGCTGGCGTCGAGGATCTGCGGCGCCTTCACTTCCTGGTAGCCGTTGTCCTGGTATTTCTTGCGCATGTACTGCTCGACCTGCTGCCAGATGGTCCAGCCCTTCGGATGCCAGAACACGAGGCCCGGCGCTTCGTCCTGGAAATGGAAGAAGTCCAGCTGCTTGCCCAGTTTGCGGTGGTCGCGCTTTTCCGCCTCTTCCAGCATGTGCAGGTATTGCTCCTGCTCTTCCTTCTTGGCCCAGGCGGTGCCGTAGACCCGCTGCAGCATCTCGTTCTTCGAGTCGCCGCGCCAGTAGGCGCCGGCCAGCTTCATCAGCTTGAACACCTTCAGCTTGCCCGTGGACGGCACGTGGGGGCCACGGCACAGGTCGGTGAACTGGCCTTCCGAATACAGCGACACGTCTTCGCCGGCGGGAATCGACGCGATGATCTCGGCCTTGTAATGCTCGCCGATCGACTTGAAGTAGGCCACGGCCTCGTCGCGCGGCAATACCTTGCGGGTGACGGGCTCGTCCTTCTTGACCAGCTCCGCCATTTTCTTCTCGATCGCTACCAGGTCGTCCGGCGTGAACGGGCGCTTGTACGAGAAGTCGTAGTAGAAGCCGTTCTCGATGGTCGGGCCGATCGTCACCTGCGCATCGGGGAACAGCTCCTTGACGGCGTAGGCCAGCAGGTGGGCGGTGGAGTGACGGATCACGTCCAGGCCTTCCGGGTCCTTGTCGGTGACGATGGCGACGTCGGCATCTTGCTCGATCAGGAAGGAGGTGTCGACGACCTTGCCGTCGACCTTGCCGGCCAGCGCGGCCTTGGCCAGGCTGTTGCTGATATTCGAGGCCACCTGCGCCACGGTGACGGGCGCGTCGAACTGGCGCACGGATCCATCGGGAAGTCGGACTGAAACCATATTGATCTCCATCGGCACGGGGCCGCTTAATTTGCTACGGGAAGTATAGGGGAAACTGCGGACGAAAAAAAACGCGGACTAGCCGCGTTTTTCTTCAAATTGAAAAGCCAAAGAAAGCCGGTCGACTAGCGTCACTCACCAAACCCTGGGGTCGTAGTTCGCGGTGTCATAACCGGTGTGCCTTTCTCGCTCTTACAGATGAACAGGACCGCAGCCTTTCGAAGCTGCGGCCCCCTTGAATTCTGGTGGGCGGTGAGGAATTCGAATCCCCGACCCCTTGGATGTCGACCAAGTATTCTAACCAGCTGAACTAACCGCCCTTTGCCCGCGGCAGCGAGTTTCACGACCAGTGCCGTACTACTCAACTACTGCGGATTCACTACACTTTACAACGCACTGCTTGCTGCCTACTGCTGAAACTGGTGGGCGGTGAGGAATTCGAATCCCCGACCCCTTGGATGTCGACCAAGTATTCTAACCAGCTGAACTAACCGCCCGATGCCCAGCATTATAGGGAGGGAAGCGCCGAATGACAAGAGTCAAACTGAAATAGTTGCCAGGGACGTCGGCGACGGCCCGCAGGGCAAGATGCTATATTGATCCGGCCGCCTTGGGCCATTACCAATTCCACCATGAACGCACCCAGCCACCTGCACGCCCACCTGAAGGGCGATGCCCAGTACCGCCACCAGCGCGCCGACCGCAGCCTGTCCATCCTGGCCGGCGCGCTCGGCCTGACCTTGCTGTTCGCCGGCGTCGAAGTGGTCGCCGGCTTCATCTCCAATTCGCTCGCGCTGATCTCGGACGCCGGCCATATGGTGACGGACGCGGCCTCGCTGGGACTGGCCCTGTTCGCCCAGCTGATCGCCAAGCGGCCGCCGTCGTCGCGCTACTCCTTCGGCTTCGGCCGCGCCGAGGCACTGGCCGCCTTCGTCAACGGCATCGTCATGCTGCTGGTGGTGGGCTGGATCGTGTTCGAGGCCGTGCAGCGTTTCGCCCAGCCCCAGGCCGTGGCCGGCGGCACCGTGTTCATCGTCGCCGCCATCGGCCTGATGGTGAACCTGCTGGTGGCGTGGGTATTGTCGAAGGACCGCGACAGCCTGAACACGCGCGCGGCGCTGGTGCACGTGCTGGGCGACATGCTGGGTTCGGTGGCGGCCCTGATTGCCGGCGCCGTCATCTACTACACGGGCTGGATGCAGATCGACCCGCTGCTGTCGCTGCTGGTGTCGCTGCTGCTGCTCAAGTCCACCTACGGCATCCTGCGCGAGTCGGGCCACCACCTGATGGAAGGGGTGCCGGAGCATATCGACTACATGGCCCTGGGCGAGGACCTGGAGGCGCTCGATGGCGTCGTGTCGGTACACGACCTGCACGTGTGGGACATGGCGCCGGGCGAACCGGCCCTGATCGGCCACGTGGAAGTGCGCGACCTGCAGCAGTGGCCGCACGTGCTGGCGTCGATCCGCGCCATGCTGCGGGAGAAGCACCGGATCGAGCACGTCACCTTGCAGGCGGAAGTGGCCGGGCGCCAGGGGCGCCCCGATAGCGCCGGGCACTAGCGTCGTCCCGTCGCGCGAGAGCACGCAGCCAGTGCCGGCGCCGGCAGGCGCTGCCAATCCACGTCCCATCATCAGCCTGCGGCCAGGTGAACTGTCCGCAGGCCGGCGCAGACACATCCCCATAACATTGCCATCCCAGCACACTTGAGGCGGGTGCAGCGCCGACTCCTGGCTACATGGGCCATGCTATCCAATGTACGCGACCTGGTGCTTCCGGCACGTGCTGTGAAAGCCATCGCGCCATCCGCACCACAGGGCGACGCGGTGTGCGGTGCAGGCTTCAATAATTGAACGCCATATTCCGAATAAGGTCCATGCGGCGATACCCGACTGGCACCTTATGCTGCTTAACAAAATATGATCGCGCGGAGGCAGGCATCCAGCGAACGCTACCGGATCATGCGCGCTCGCCACGGGAATACCGCATGGGCGAATAGACGGGAAACCGGCATCCCGGTCTATCAGTTTTAATCACTGACAGCGATGAATTTGTAACAATTTCGATCGCCGTTGACTTCGGATTTTCAGATGGTTAGAGTCGTACTCGCATAATGCAATTAAATCAATTGGAGTCAGTCCCCACCATCGTTTGATCAACCTAAAGGCTCGAAACATGAAGACTTCAGCTTGTTTTGCTCTCGCAGCAGCTGCTTTTGTTTGTAGCGTGACCGTCCCTTCCGCTCACGCGGCAGGGAAACTGTGGGATCTTGGTTACGGCATCACGGTTTCGGGTTCTTCGGCAGACGGCAGCGTGATTGGCGCCTATATTCAAAACGACTCGTATTACATGTGGACTGCCGCCACCGGCGTCACGTCCATCGGCGGGGCATGGCAAGGTGGCGTGGCCAGCGTGTCGGCTGACGGCTCACGCATCTCCGGCTCGGCCTTCGGAAGCGACGGCCTGGGCTACGCCGGCTATTACTCGGTCGGTACTGGCCAGTGGACGACACTGGGCGGCATTGGCGGCAACTCCGATACGTCCGCCAGCTCCGGCTGGAACATCTCCGGCGATGGGAAGACGGTGGTTGGCTTAGGCTGGGTCGACGGGGGCACTGCGCATGCCATCGCCTCGACGCCCGCCGGCGTCATGCACGACCTTGGTTCGCTCGGGGGCTCGTCACGTGCCAACGGCGTGTCATATGACGGCACCGTCATCGCCGGATGGGTCGAGCAGCCAGACGGGCAATGGACCGGCGCCTATTGGAAGAACGGCACCTTGCATAATATGGTGGACGATCAGGGCAATGCACTGCAGGAGGCAGGTGCGGTATCGGCTGACGGCAACTGGATTGTCGGGGATGGCAACCACGGCCAGACCTGGCGATACAGCACTGTCACGCAGCAGACGGAGTGGCTGGGCGATCTGGACGCGACGACGGACTTTCAGGGCGCGACCGGCGTCTCCGCAGACGGTCATATCATTGTCGGCTACGACCGTGGCTTCGGTCCCGCGGCCTCCGGGCAAGGCACCATCTGGATAGAAGGTCAAGGCATGCTCAGTTTCACCGACTATATCACCAGTCAAGGGGTCGACCTTGGCGGTCGCACGCTGGCATTGCCTCTTGGCGTTTCGGCCGACGGAAGGACGTTTTACGGCATGGACAATACCGGTAGCGGCTTTGTCGTGACGTTGTCACCGGTCCCCGAGCCGGCCACTTACGCCATGATGGCTTTGGGACTGGCGGGGCTGGCTGCGCGTCGACGCATGCATTGCAATAAGGAATGAAGCGCCACGCATTTTTCAGACGCTCGTGAGTCGCTGGACTACCGCATTCTTATTCGACCGGTGGGCAGTCATTGATAAAGCTGTGCAGGCGCTTACATCGTAAAACAATCCGATGTCATCGAAGATATCCTGCTTTTCCGATGTCGTGGCGCACCCGGCTCTTGCCGGGTTCGCCTTCGTTCGCAGAGCTGGAAGGCGCTTTCAGCTGGTTTATCGACGACGCATCGCTGTAGTTATACAGGAAAGCAAGTTCGCCATTCGCCTCCGGGTTCGACCAGAGCGCCCTGCTTTTCATTCCCAGGCAAATTCGGCAGCGCGTTATGTGGCAGGATAACCAGACAGAATCTACTCACCTCGGAAAGGCCTCGGCCTGGCAGATCCGGAAGTCTCCGAGAAAAAACGATCTAAACTGAGCGACAATTCCGGCACCTGGGTATGAGGCGTGCCCTGCCTCGGGCTCGCCGCTCGGACGGATCGCCATCACCAGGCCTGGGCAGTCACCGACACCGGCGCCGCAGCCAGCGCGCTGGCGAAGTCCGGCCGCAACTGCACGATGCGCGCCAGGCTGTCGGCATCGAGCCCGGCACCGAGCCCGTGCTTGACGAGGTGACGCCCCAGCCGGCGATAGCTCTCGAACTGGTCCTCGCCGTAGAACTGGTCGCCCGTGGATTCATGCGGAAAGGCCGGGTGCGTGGCATGGTACTGCAGCACCGAAGCGTCGCGCAGGGCCGGGGTCAGCGCCGCCTTGATGTAGACGAGCACGCCCTCCTCGGCACCCCTGCCGTCGTCGAGGGGCGGATAGAGGATCCTGCCAACGGCAAGATGGGATTGGCTCCGGCCGCTGTCGGGCGACGGCCGCAGCCGGTCCACGTCGATCTCGATGCGGGTCTTGAAGTCGACCTGGCACAGGCGGATCAGGGTGCCCAGCGCGCCGAAATGCATGGCGGCGTCGCACTCGGCATCGACCGACACGATCAGCTTGCAGCGGCGCCGCACCAGTTCGTACACGCCCAGGTTGTCGAAATGGCCACCATCGGACACCATCAGGTAGGACGAGCGCTCGCTTGCCGTACCGAACAGCTCGCGCACGAGAAAAGCCAGGCTGAACCATGGGGAGGTGTACGCCGTCGCGTGGCGGGGATTCGGGCACCAGCGGCCCAGCCGCGCATTGAACATCGTCATCATGAAGGCCGCGGCCGACGACGTGTGGAAGCCCTGGTTCGGGCTGGCCGCGGCGCCGGATGTCGCCAGCGCCTCGCCCAGGGTCATGCCGCGACCGCGATAATGGCCGTGTTCCCGAAAACCGACGATGTGCCTGCCCTGGTCGCCCTCGATCGGCGACGCGCTGCCGATCGTGTACGGCGTGACCGTGAACGAGGCGCCGTGGCGGGTGTGCAGCGACAGGTCCCTGGTGCCGCCCAGGTTCACGGTACAGTTGATCAGGTGGAGCGGGCCTGTAAAACCTTCGCCGCCCAACTCGGAAACCCGCAGGTCGTCGGCATCGTCGAACTGCGTGAATTTCTGCGGCGTGCGCGCCTGCCGCGACGCGCCCAGGTAGCAGCGCACCAGGCGGCTGCGATAGAACGATTGCAGGCTGAATTCGTTGATGTCGACGCGCCAGGCCAGCAACCCCAGCAGCACTGTCACGCCGCCGGCGATGCCGGCCAGGATGGCACCGTCATCACGCAGGTAGTCGGCAAACACGGACCACCACTGGCCCGGCGTGCAGTCGGCAAGCTTCCCCAGCGGTGACGTCGGCTCCAAATAGAAACCCGGCAGCATCCGCTCGATGACGGCGGCGACGATCAGCAGCAGGCCGAGAATGAAGATGACGGGCGCCACCTTGGCGACCACTTCCAGTGCCGTGGACACCAGCGTCGATTCGCGCGACCGGATCTTGGTGTCGCTCCTCGTGGCACCGGAGCTCGATGCCAGCAGTCCGGCGGCGGTCGTGCCGATCCAGGCCAGCAATGGCATCGCCTTCTCCCAGGAGTCGGGATTGACGACGGTCGTCACGAGGGCGGGGCCGTGAATGGCGGACATCGTGAGCATGTTCCACACCAGCGCATAGATCCACAGCCATGCTGCAAGCCTGCTCCACCACTCGCGCATGCCTTCCATCGATGCCCGGCCCATTATGCCGATCAGCAGGACGACGGCGAACGCGAACGATACCAGCACCAGGCTCGGTCCCCAGACGAAGGCGTTCCTGACACCGCCATCCCCGACAAAGGTCTGCATCAGCACGACGATGCCGGCAAACGCCGCATGCAGGGCGGCGATGCACACCACGGACGTGACGGCGATAAGCACCGCGTTGAAGACGACCCTGGGCACCCGCGTCCTGCCCTTGAAACCGGTCCAGCGGCGGAAGGAGCAGCAGGTCAACGCCACCAGCGCGGCAAAGGCGCAGGCCAGCGGTAGGGGCCAGTAGCCCAGGCCGTGGGTGAACAGCTGTCCGAACGCTTGCGGTTTTTCCAGCAGCGAGGCACCGCGCCACAACACGGCAGCAAAGGCGACACTGGTCAGCAGCAGCGGCAGCACGACCAGGAGCTGGACCCAGCCCTGGCCATAGTCGGGCCAGGCATTGACACACTCTTTGCCACCGAAGATGAAGCGCACCGATACGGCGCATGTCACGAACGCCATTGCCGCGGCGACGCACAGCAGCGCGATCGGCACGGCCGGCACCCCCGCGCGGGCCAGGTTGTCTACCGTAACGGGCTCGGGGAAGCGCTCGGGGAAAGGCTTGAAATCATGGATATCCGCGAAATACTGTGCCGCCAGGAGGCATGCAACTCCCGCCAGCGCGCCGACAGGGGCGCCGACCCAGGACAGCAGCATTCGCTTGCTCTCCTTGTTCTTGGCTTGCTTGCGCCGGCGCGCCGCCTCATACCGCTGGTGCAGCTGGTTGGCGGCGATGCCTGCGATAGCGACGATGAACACCAGCACCGTGAGCCACCGCAGGTTGTCGTGCTTGGGCCAGCTGACGAACCACAACATGGCCGCACGCGGTGCCAGCAACGCCAGGACGATGCCGCAGATGACCGTCATCTGGACCAGCAGGGCGTTGCGGCCCCACACGGTCAATACGCTCCACGTGTCGGCACTGAATGCTCCCACGCGCGGCGACAGGTAATTGGAGTATTTGCTGAGGTGGGCGATCGAGCTGTCCCAGGCGCGCACGGTGGCGCTGTCGGCACCCAGCCAGCCCGTGCCGCGGCGACAGTGGGCCGTGAGCCAACCCATGATATAGCCGCCGCCGGAGACGGAGGACAGGTAGTCGAAACGGGGCAGGAGCTTCAGGTCGCGCAGGCCTTCGAGCACGCCCAGGCCCAGGGTGGCACTGCGGATGCCGCCGCCGGACAGTGCCAGCCCCGCGGTCGCCGCATTTGGCGCGACCCCGTGGGCGTGGCGCCAGCGCGCCCGATGCAGTTCTTCCTGCTTCTCGGCATACGCTTGCCCCGCATCGTCGCCGCGCGCGGCAGCAGTGCCGCCCGGCGACAACGCACGCTCCCGTGCCGGCTGCTCCGGCACCCGTTCCAGGCCCTGTGGTACAGCGCTCATGGCAACCTCCCGTAGGATACTTCCTACAGGTTAGCGCGCGGCCGGCGGCGAAACTGTAATGAATTGTCGCCCGCTATGACTTGTGGTTTTCCTGCCATCGGAGGCGGCGCCGGCGCTGCCGGCAGGCCTCACTATCTTCAGGCGCGCCGCGCTTCGAGTACGCCAGTGACCTCGGAAATGGCCGCCAGCGCCTTCTGGAGCTGCGCGGTGGCGCCGATTTCGGCCGTGAAGGTCATGCGCGCCTGGCCCTTGGCGCTTTGCGTGTTCACGCCGATCACATTGATCTTTTCGCGCGAGAAGATCTCGGAGATGTCGCGCAGCAGGCCCTGGCGGTCGCCGGCCAGCACGAACAGGTCGACGGGATACACCGTGTCGCTGCGGGTATTGCCCCATTCCGTGACGATGACGCGCTCGGGCGCCTTGGCGCGCATCTCGGCGAAGTTCTTGCAGCTCAGGCGATGGATCGACACACCCTTGCCGCGCGTGACGAAGCCGACGATGGGGTCCGGCGGGGCCGGCTTGCAGCAGCGTGCCAGCTGCGTCATCAAGCCTTCCGTGCCGACTACCAGCACGCCCGACTTGGCGCCCTGCTCCGTCGACGACGCGCGGCTCTTGCCCACCACCACGGCGTCTTCCGGCGGCGGCGCCTCGCTGGAATCGTGCAGCGCCTGCTCGACGTGACGCAGGCTGAATTCCTCCTTGCCCACGGCCAGGAACAGGTCGTCCACCTTCGGGAAGCCCAGCTTCTGCGCCAGCGCTTCCAGGTTGACGGCCGTCTTGCCTTCGCGCTGCAGCGATTTTTCCACCAGCGCGCGGCCGTGCGACAAGGTCTCCTGCACGTCAATGGCGTGGAACCACGCCCGCACCTTGGCGCGGGTGCGGTTGCTGACGGCATAGCCGGGGCTGAGCCAGTCGCGCGAAGGGCCGGCCGTGCCGGGTGCGCCCTTGGCCGTGATGATCTCGCAGGTCTGGCCGCTCTTGAGCGGCGTATTCAGGGGTACCATGATGCCGTCCACGCGCGCGCCGCGGCAGCGGTGGCCGACGTCGCTGTGCAGGTGGTAGGCAAAGTCGATGGGCGTCGCGCCCACCGGCAGCTCCAGCACGCGCGCCTGCGGCGTGAGCACGAAGATGCGGTCGTCCAGCGCGGCCGACTTGAGCTTTTCGACCCATTCGCGCTGCAGCTCCTCCTGGCCGACGACGGCATCGGCCACGTCGGACTTCCACGCCAGCAGCTGGCGCAGCCACGCGATCTTCTCGTCGTACTGCTGGCCCTGGAAGTTCGAACCGCCCTCCTCCTTGTAGCGCCAGTGGGCCGCCACGCCGTATTCGGCGAAGCTGTGCATCTCGTGCGTGCGGATCTGCACTTCCAGCGGGCGGCCGTCGTCGGCCATCACCACCGTATGCAGCGACTGGTAGCCGTTCGGCTTCGGGCGCGAGATGTAGTCGTCGAATTCCTTCGGAATCGGCGTCCAGATATTGTGCACCAGGCCCAGCACCGTGTAGCAGCTCTTGACGTCGGCGACGATGACGCGGAAGGCGCGCACGTCATACAGTTCGTTGAAGTCGAGCTCCTTGCCGCGCATCTTGTTCCAGATGCTGTAGATATGCTTGGGCCGGCCGAACACTTCGGCCGTGATGCCGGCGTTGGCCAGCTCGTCCTGCAGCCGCTGGATCGACTGCGTGACGAAGCTTTCGCGCATCATGCGCTTTTCTTCCAGCATCTTGGCGATGCGTTTGTAGTTCTCAGGCTCGATGAAGCGGAACGACAGGTCTTCCAGCTCCCACTTGATCTGCCAGATGCCCAGGCGGTTCGCCAGCGGCGCGTACAGGTCCAGCGTTTCGCGGCCATAGGCGCGCGTCATCTCGTTGAACAGCTTGATGTCAGCGAAGTAGCGCAGGGTGCTGCAGCATGAAGCCAGGCGCACCAGCACGACGCGCATGTCGCTGGCCATGGCCAGCAGCATCTTGCGCAGCGTTTCCATCTGCGCCAGCGCCAGTTGGGGCGCGTTCTTGCCGCGCGCGCTGACGGACCCCTGCGTCAGTTCACGCAGGCGGATCAGCTGGTGCACGCCGGTCACCAGGTCGGCCACTTCCTTGCCGAACTTCGGTTCGATGGCGATGGCCTGGGCCGGGTCGAGCAGGCACAGTTCGAACATCAGGCCGGCGATGCGGGTGGCGGCGTCGGTGCGCAGCAGCGCCAGCGTGGTGGCCACGCCGACGGCGAAATCGAAGGCACCCTGCCCGCTGGTGGCGGTGCGGCCGGCATAGGCGACGGCAGCGAAATCGAACGCCGCCAGCACGCGGGCGCCGTCTTCCGGCGACAGCCCCTGGACCAGCTGCTCGGACGTTGCGCTATTCAAAGCCGCGATGGAAACCATAGTGAAACCTTCAACCCTTCAAGCCGGCGAATCTGTCTGTTGCAGCAAAATACTGCCGTAAAAGCGGCCGGCACCTGCCCCGCCACCGGCGGCGGGACGTGCCGGCATGCAGTCAGCGCTGGGCGGCGACGACGACGATCTCGACCAGGCAAGCCGGGTTGGCCAGCTTGGCTTCGACGGTCGCGCGCGGCGGCGTGTGGCCCTGGGCGACCCAGGCATCCCACACTTCGTTCATGCCGGCGAACAGCGCCATGTCGGCCAGGAAGATCTGGGTCGACAGGATGCAGCTCTTGTCGCTGCCCGCTTCGGCCAGCAGGCGGTCGACATGGGCCAGCACTTCGCGGGTCTGGCCGCCGATGTCGGCGCTGGTGTCGTCGGCGATCTGGCCGGCCAGGTAGACGGTGCTGTTATGGATCGCCACTTCGGACATCCGCTTGCCAACGTGCAGTCGTTTAATTTCCATCATCTCTATCTTCTTTCTCTACTGGTTCAACAAAAATTCTCGGGCGATCGCGATCTGCTCGTCCTGCAGGAACATCGGCGCATGGCCGACGCCGGGGATCTCGACCAGCCGTGCGCGCGGTCCCCGCTGCGTCATGGCTTCGGCCGTCGCGCGCGACAGCAGGTCGGACTGCTCGCCGCGCACCACCAGGGTCGGGCAACGGATCGCATCGTAGGCGGCCCACAGCATCTTGCCGTCGGAGGCCACCGATTCGGGCGTGGCGGCGCGAAACGGCAGCGCCAGGCCCATGTCGTAGTGGCGCACCCACTGGCCGTCGGCATCCTGGCGCAGCACGTCGCGCGCCATCTTGTCCCACTGTTCGTCGCTGTGCGGGCCGAAGGGCAGCGACACGTCGCGCACGAACTTCGCGCCCGCCTCGTACGTGGGGAAGCGCAGGTCCTGGCCGATGTAGTCGCCGATGCGGTTCAAGGCGCGCGCATCGAGCACGGGGCCGATATCGTTCAGCACCAGCCTGTCGATCGGGCTGTCCGGCAGCGCCGCCAGGCCCATGCCGATCAGGCCACCCATCGATGTGCCGAACCAGTGCACCTGCTGGCGCTCGCCATCGGCCAGCACACGCGCCAGCAAGGTGACCATGTCGGCCACGTACTGGGGCACGCCATACAGCGTCGGATTCTTCAGCCGGCCGGAGCGCCCGCGGCCCACCACGTCCGGGCAGACCACGCGGTAGCGGTCCGCCAGCGCCGGGGCCAGGCGGTCGAAATCGTCGGACACGCGCGTGACGCCGTGCACGCACACCAGCACGTCCGGGTTGGCCGGATCGCCCCATTCCTTGTAGGCCATCCGGTGCAGGCCCGCCGGCGAAATGCACTGCACTGACTTGATTACCGGTTCGATCGCTGGCTCGCTCATGGCCTGCTCCTCTGCTGAGTATTGGTTTTTGGGCTACATTCTACCGTGCGTTGCAGATAAAATCCTCGGGAAGTGTAGCGCAGCGCACCCGGCATGACCACCTCGATCATTTCAACTCGCAAAGGACAACCATGAGCAGCACATCTGCAGACAGCGTCGGAGGCAGCGCCGGCAAAGGCGCGCTGGCCGGCAGGACGGCCCTGGTGACGGGCTCCACGTCGGGCATCGGCCTGGGCATCGCCCGCGCGCTGGCGGCGCAGGGCGCCGACATCGTCTTCAACGGCTTCGGCGATGCACAGGCCATCGCGGCGCTGCAGGACGATACGGCCAGGGAGTTCGGCGTCCGCACCGTGCACCACAACGCCGACATGAGCAAACCGGCCGAGATCGAAGCGATGATGGCGTTCGCCACCGGGCAGTTCGGCGGCGTCGATATCCTCGTCAACAACGCCGGCATCCAGTACGTGGCCAACGTCGACGAGTTCCCCGTCGAGAAATGGGACGCCATCATCGCCATCAACCTGACATCCGCCTTCCACACGTCGCGCCTGGCGCTGCCGGCGATGAAGGCGAAGAATTGGGGTCGCATCATCAATCTCGCTTCCGCCCATGGGTTGGTGGGGTCCGCCGGCAAGTCGGCCTATGTCGCGGCCAAGCACGGCCTGGTGGGCCTGACCAAGGTGACGGCGCTGGAGACGGCCCGCACCGGCGTGACCGTCAACGCCATCTGCCCCGGCTTCGTGCTCACGCCCCTGGTGCAGAAGCAGGTCGACGACCGCGCCGCCAAGGAGGGCCTGACCAACGAGGAAGCCAAGCACGCGCTGCTGGCGGACAAGCAGCCGTCGGGCGACTTCGTCACGCCCGAGCAGCTGGGTGGACTGGCCGTGTTCCTGTGCAGCGACGCCGCAAAGGAAGTGCGCGGCGCGGCCTGGAATGTCGATGGCGGCTGGGTGGCGCAGTAAGGCCGCTGGAGCCGAAGCGGCCCGGCAAATCCAGCCGGGCTGCATTATCGGAGCGATAACGGTTACGATGGCGCTTTGCCAACTCGCCCCGTCGCCATGAAAATCGCCGCCTCCCTGCCCGCGTGGACCATCGCCGCGCCCATCGCCGCCTGGCTGCTCCTGGCCGGCAAAGCCTTCGGCCTGCAGGAAGCACTGGGCGGCACCTATGTGCTGCTGCTGGCCGCGGGCCTGTTCGCCGGCGTGCTGGCCGCCGTTTTCCACGCCGAGGTGGTGGCGCACAAGATCGGCGAGCCTTACGGCACCCTGGTGCTGGCAGTGGCCGTCACGTCCATCGAAGTGGCCCTGATCGTGTCGCTGATGATCGCCGGCGGCGCAGCTACCACGGGCCTGGCGCGCGACACCGTGTTCGCCGCCGTCATGCTGATCCTGAACGGCATGGTCGGCATCTGCCTCCTGGCCGGTGCGCGCCGCCACGGCGAACAGACCTTCACGCAAACGGGCGTCTCCGCTTCGCTGGCCACCCTGTCGGCCATTGCCGTACTGACGATGGTGCTGCCGAACTACACGACCACCACCCCGGGCCCCGTCTACAGCAACAGCCAGCTGGTCTTCATCGCCGTCGTCTCGTTCGTTCTGTACGGCACGTTCGTACTGGTGCAGACGGTGCGCCACCGCGACTACTTCCTGCCCGATGCGGGCGTGGAGGACCAGGAAGCGCATGCCGCGCCGCCACCCACGCGCACCGTGTGGTGGAGCGGCGCGCTGCTGCTGGCCTGCCTGGGCAGCGTCGTGCTGCTGGCAAAATCGCTGTCGCCGCCGCTGGAAGCGGCCGTGGCGGCACTGGGCGCACCGAAGGCGCTGGTGGGGATCATCATCGCCGCCGTCGTGCTGCTGCCCGAAGGGATCGCCGCCTGGCAGGCCGCGCGCGCCAACCGCTTGCAGACGAGCCTGAACCTTGCGCTGGGTTCGGCCCTGGCCAGCATCGGCCTGACCATCCCCGCCGTCGCCATCGTCTCGCTGGTAAACGGCTGGACCTTGTCGCTCGGGATCGACGTCAAGTCCACCGTGCTGCTGCTGCTGTCCATCGTCGTCGCCACCCTGTCGCTGGGGAACGGGCGCACGACGATCATGCAAGGCACCGTGCACCTGGTGATCTTTGCTGTTTATATCTTTATTACGGTAGTGCCGTAAACGGCACCCTGCGCAACGCAATCCGCATAAGCAATCGCAATTAAGTTCGTTCCCGGCCGCTTCCCGCCTGCCTATACTTTGCCCTGGATGACCCGTTCGTCCGGCGGCGGGGCGCGGCCGTTTTTCCGCCACCGCCGCTCGCAAGAGCGCACCACACAAGGATCATCGATGTACCAGCGTAGAATCGGCCACCACGCCATCGCCCTGCTTTCCGCCGCCGCACCGTTCGCCGTCGCCGCCCCTGCCCCGGCCGCGCCGGCCGCCGCCGACATCATCGAGCGGGTCGAAGTGACCGCCACCCGCACCGGTGCCGTCGACGTGCAGGACGTCCCCGCCGCAATCACCGTCATCAAGCCGGAAAACCTGTCCCGATACGGCCTGGGCAATCTGAACGACATCGCCGACCTGGTGCCGGCCATGACGGTGCAGCAGCAGGGCGCGGGCGTGAACAACATCACGATGCGCGGCCTGGTGGTGCGCGGCATCGTGCCGTCCGAAGTGCAGGATGCGTCGCTGGTGGCCGTGTACATCGACGAGATGCCCGTCACCTTGAAGTCCGCCAATCCGGACCTGAAGGTGCTGGACCTGGAACGCATCGAAGTACTGCAAGGCCCGCAGGGCACCCTGTTCGGCGCCGGCGCGATGGCCGGCACGGTGCGCCAGATCACGCGCAAGCCCGAGTTCAACGACCTGTTCGGCTCCGTCGAGGCGGTGGGCTCGCGCACCGGCGGCTTCGGCGGCGGCAACCACAACCTGCGCGGCATGGTCAACCTGCCCGTCAAGGACGACGTGCTGGCCCTGCGGCTGACGGCGTACACGGGCAAGGACTCCGGCTATATCAGGAACGCCTTCAACGGCGCCACGACCAACGCCGTGTCGACCAACCAGGGCCGCATCGCCGCGCGCCTGCGCGCCAACCCGCGCCTGTTGATCGACGCCAGCATCACGGCCTCGAACATCAAGGGCGGCGTCAACGACGCCTATGCCGACCTGGCCCCCTTTACGACGTTCGCCCTGCTGCCGCAGGCCAGCAACGACAAGCTGCAGCTGTATAACGTGACCGTGAACCAGGACCTGGACCGCGCCCAACTGGTGTCGTCGACGTCCTACCTGCACCGCGATACCTTCTACCAGACGTCGGCCCAGTATCCCGCCACGGCCTTCATCTTCGGCGGCCAGCCGCCGTTGATGGCGTCCGCCTACCGCATCGGCAACGCCATCACGGACTTCGCGCAGGAAGTGCGGCTGCACTCGAAGGATGGGGGCGAGCTGAAATGGACGGCCGGCGCCTTCTACGAGCAGGGCCGCCGCGACACGCGCCAGGACCAGCCGACAGCGGGCTTCGACGCACGCTACGCCGCCACCCGCAACTTCCCCGGCTACGACTCGCAGGTGCACGACCAGGCCTTCGGCCCCGATAACTATTTTTCCGGCACGCAGAACACGAAGTCGCGCCAGCTGGCCCTGTTCGCCGAGGCCACCTATACCCTGTGGAACCAGCTCGACCTGACGGCCGGCCTGCGCCTGTTCCGTGGCACGCAGGACTTCGACCTGAAGTTTACGGGCCTGTTCGGCAACCTCGTGACGGCCACGCCGGCCGTGCCCGTGGGCCAGCCGGAGGTCAGCACCAGCAGCGCCACCTCGCGCGGCGCCAATCCCCGCTTCGCCGCCGCCTGGCGAATCGACCCGGACCACACCTTGTACGCGTCGGCCGGCAAGGGCTTCCGCTACGGCGGCAACAACCAGCCCGTGCCATTCAACTTCTGCGGCGTGCAGGCGCCGGCCACGTTCGCGCCGGACAGCCTGTGGAACTTCGAGGCGGGATCGAAGAATTCGCTGCTGGGCCGGCGCCTGACCGTCAATGCCAACGCCTACCTGATCGACTGGCGCGACGTGCAGGTGTTCAACCGCCTGCCCTGCACCTACTACTTCACGCAGAACGCCGGCAAGATCCGCAGCAAGGGCGTCGAACTGGAGACGGCCTTCAAGCTGACGCGCCGCGCCTCGGTCGGCCTGAATGCCTCGTACAACCACGCCAGCGCCACCGACACCGTCGTCACCGGCATCGCCGCGCAGAACATCCCGGCCGGCAGCCGTGTGCCCTACGCCCCGCGTGTGGCGGCCAGCGCCAACGCCAGCTACAGCATTCCGCTGGCGGGCGCGGACGAAGTGGGCGTGTCGGCCAGCTATGCCTACCGGGGCGAAGCCTTCACGAACTTCGCCGCTTCGCAGGGCAGTTACGCGCGCATCCCGTCGTCGAACACGGTCAACGCCAACATCACGTACCGCACGCGCGGCTATGAGGTGGGCCTGTTCGGCACCAACCTGACGAACGGCGCCAAGGTCAGCGACGTGACGCCGAACGGCATCGCCATCCAGCCGGGCAACCTTGTCTACCTGGTGCGTCCGCGCACCGTGGGCCTGCGCGTCACGGCGCGCTTCTAAGGACACGCCATGGCCGACCCGCTGCTGTCCGCGCAACGTTCGGAATACCTGGACGGCCAACAGCGGCGGCACGTGGCGGCCGAGCGGGGCCGCGCCCTGTGGCGGGGCGAATGGCCGACGTGGCTGCTGATCGCCGTCATCCACGGCGGCTGGTGGACCACGCTGGCCCACTGGGAGCGGCTGGGCATCGTCGCCGCCACCGTGCTGATGATCTGGTGGTGCGCCTGGTACATGTCGCTCCAGCATGAGCTGATCCACGGCCATCCGACCAGCACGCCGTGGCTGAACCGGCTGTTCGGCTACCTGCCGCTGGCGGTGTGGTATCCGTGGCGCCTGTACCGGGAAAGCCACCTGCGCCACCACAACGACTTCCACCTGACCCTGCCCGCGCTGGACACGGAAAGCTTCTACGTGACGCCGCAGGCGTGGGAAGGCATGAACCGTCCGCTGCGCGCCCTGTACTGGTTCAACAAGACCTTCTGGGGCCGCATGCTGGTGGGCCCGGCCCTGAGCATCGGCGGCACGTGGCTGGAGGTGGTGCGCCAGCCGCTGCGGGGCAACTGGCGCGACACGCCGATGTGGCTGGGACACTTCGCGATGCTGGGCGCGCTTCTGGGGACCGTCGACATGGCCTTCGGCGTCACGCCCTGGTACTTCCTGCTGGCGATCGCCTACCCTGCCCAGTCGCTGACGATGATCCGGTCCTACTACGAGCACCGCCCGGCGGCGCAGCATAAGGAGCGCATCGTGCTGAACGAATCCTGCCCCGTGCTGCGACTGCTGTTCCTGAACAATAACCTGCACCTGGTGCACCATGACCTGCCGTCGCTGCCGTGGTACCTGCTGCCCCGCGTGTATGCGGCGCGCCGCGCCGACTACCGGCAGCGCAGCGGCGGCTTCCACCTGCCCGGCTACGGCACCCTGGTGCGCCGCCACGGCTTTTCCGCCATCGACGCCCCCGTGCATCCGCACCTGGCAACGGGAGAGCGGGCATGAGCTGGCAGGCGGCCCTGCCGATGTATAACGTGTCGAGCCGCCTGGGCCGGGCGTACGAGAAGCTGCTGGCGGCATGGCTGGCGCAGGCCGGCGTGGCCGACGACGTCGCCATCGCGCGCGACGTCGCCCTGCCCGACTTCTGGACCCGGCCCGACATGCTGGTCAGCCAGACCTGCGGCTACCCGTATATCGCCACGCTGCACGGCAAGGTCGCGCTGCTGGCGACGCCCTGCCATGAGCTGCCCGGCTGCACCGGCAGCGACTACGCCAGCGCCATGATTGTCCGGGCCGACCGCGGCATCGCCACACTGGATCAAGCGCGCGGCCTCGTCGCGGCCGTCAACGATCGTCATTCGAACAGCGGCATGAACCTGCTGCGCCATGCCGTGGCGCCCTTGGCGCGGGACGGGCGCTTCTTCGGCGACGTCAAATGGTCCGGCAGCCACGCCGCCAGCGTGCACATGGTGCGCGAAGGCGCCGCCGACATTGCCGCCATCGACTGCGTCACCTTCGCTTACCTGCGCCAGGAAGACCCGGCCGCCGTGGCCGGCCTGGCGGTGCTGCAGTATTCGGCCGCCGCACCGGGCCTGCCCTTGATCGCCGGTGGCAACGTGCCCGAGGCGTGGGTCACACGCCTGCGCGGCGCCCTGCTGGCGCCCGGCCCTGCCCTGCTTGCCACGATGCGGCCGCTGCGCATCGCCGCGTTCCGCCACTGCGATGCGGCCGCGTATGGGCGGATCGGACAGTTGGAAGCGCTGGCGCGGCAGTGGGGGTATGCCGCACTGGCATGATCCGGCAAGGGGCGGCCGCTTGCGCCCGCTACGTATTTCCCCCATTGTGGAAAGCCCTGATAGGGCTAACCACAATGCGGATAATCACAATGGTGATATCTGAGATGGTTCGGCATGATGGCTCCCAGTGCAGTATTCGAATTCCGGGGAGACCATGATGAAAAAACCGTTTTACAAGATTCTTTACGTGCAGGTGCTGTTCGCCATTGCCGTTGGCGTGCTGCTGGGCATCTTCCTGCCGAAGGACGCCGTGGCGATGAAACCGCTGGGCGATGGCTTTATCAAGCTGATCAAGATGATCATCGCACCCGTGATCTTCTGTACCGTCGTCACCGGCATCGCCGGCATGCAGGACGTCAAGAAGATCGGCCGGGTCGGCGGCAAGGCCCTGCTGTACTTCGAAGTGGTCTCCACCTTCGCGCTTGTGATCGGCCTGTTCGTCGCCAATATCATCAAGCCGGGCGCCGGCTTCAATGCCGATCCGGCAACCCTGGACACGAAGGCGATTGCCCAGTACACGGAAAAGGCGTCGCACCAGTCGACGCTGGACTTCGTGATGAACATTATCCCGAACACCGTCGTCGATGCCTTCGCCAAGGGCGACATCCTGCAAGTGCTGCTGATCTCCATCCTGTTCGGCTTCTCGCTGTCGCTCTTGGGTGAAAAAGGCCGCCCTGTCGCCAAGCTGATCGACGAGGCCGGCAGCGCCATCTTCGGCATGGTCAATATCATCATGAAGGTGGCCCCGATCGGCGCCTTCGGCGCGATGGCCTTCACCATCGGTAAATACGGCATCGATTCGCTGCTGCCGCTGGCCAAGCTGATGGGTTCGTTCTACCTGACTTGCGCGCTGTTCGTCTTCATCGTGCTCGGTGCCATTGCCCGCTTCACCGGCTTCTCGATCTTCCGCTTCATCGCCTACATCAAGGAAGAGCTGCTGATCGTGCTGGGTACGAGCTCATCGGAAAGCGCCCTGCCTTCGCTGATGACGAAGCTGCAGCGCCTGGGCGCCTCCAAGCCGGTGGTCGGCCTGGTGGTGCCGACCGGTTACTCGTTCAACCTGGACGGCACCAATATCTACATGACGATGGCCGCCCTGTTCGTTGCCCAGGCAACCAATACGGAACTGACCCTGATGCAGGAACTGACCATCCTGGGCGTGGCGATGCTGACGTCCAAGGGCGCCTCCGGCATCACCGGCGCCGGCTTCATCACGCTGGCCGCCACCCTGGCCGTGGTGCCGACGATTCCCGTGGCCGGCATGGCCCTGATCCTGGGCATCGACCGCTTCATGAGCGAATGCCGCGCCCTGACCAACTTCGTCGGCAACGGCGTCGCCGCCCTCGTCGTGTCGAAGTGGGAAGGCGAGCTGGACATGGCAACCATGCAGCGCGAACTGGCTAACCCGTCCGCACCGCACGAGCCGCTGGAAGAAGTGGCCCACGGCGCGCCGATGGGCATCGCCAAGCAGGCCTAAGCTGCCCGCTGCAAGGTAAAAAGGGCACCGACCTCGCGGTCGGTGCCCTTTTTTACGTCCAGGCCAGGCTGAGGACCCTCAGACGGCCGAGAAATCCAGGGTTACGCCCGTGGCGGCGGCAAGCTGTTCCTTCGTCACGCCCGGCGCCAGTTCCGTCACCTTCAGGCCGGCAGGCGTGACTTCGATGACGCCCAGGTCCGTGATGATCACGTCGACGACGCCGACACCCGTCAGCGGCAGGTCGCACTGCTTCAGGATCTTGTGCGACGTGCTGCCGTCCTTGGCCGTGGCGACGTGCTCCATCAGCACGACGACCTTCTTGACGCCGGCCACCAGGTCCATCGCGCCGCCCATGCCCTTGACCATTTTGCCTGGAATCATCCAGTTGGCCAGGTCGCCCTTCTCGGACACCTGCATGGCGCCCAGGATGGCCAGGTTGATCTTGCCGCCACGGATCATGCCGAAGGAATCGGCCGAGCTGAAGTAGGAAGAGCCGGGCAGCGCCGTCACGGTCTGCTTGCCGGCGTTGATCAGGTCGGCGTCGACTTCATCCTCTGTCGGGAAGGGGCCGATGCCCAGCAGGCCGTTTTCCGACTGCAGGAACACTTCGATATCGTTCGGAACGTAGTTCGCCACCAGGGTCGGCAAGCCGATGCCCAGGTTGACGTAGAAGCCGTCCTGCAGCTCCTTGGCCGCGCGCCCGGCCATTTGATCACGAGTCCATGCCATGTTGTTCTCCTCAGTTCGAACGCACGGTGCGCTGTTCGATGCGTTTTTCAGGATGGGCGTTCAGTACGATGCGGTGCACGAAGATGCCGGGGGTGTGGACTTCGTCCGGATCGATCTCGCCCACTTCGACCAGCTGTTCCACTTCGACGATGGTGATCTTGCCTGCGGCCGCCACGTTCGGGTTGAAGTTGCGCGCCGTCTTGCGGTACACCAGGTTGCCCGCCTTGTCCGCCTTCCAGGCCTTGACGAGGGAAACGTCGGCCACGAGGCTGCGTTCCATCACATATTGCTCGCCGTCGAATTCGCGGATTTCCTTGCCTTCGGCAACGATGGTGCCCACGCCCGTCTTCGTGAAGAAGGCGGGAATGCCGGCGCCGCCGGCGCGCAGTTTCTCGGCCAGGGTGCCTTGCGGCGTGAATTCCAGTTCCAGTTCGCCGGCCAGGTACTGGCGCGCGAACTCCTTGTTCTCGCCCACGTAGGAGGCGACCATCTTCTTGATCTGCCGGGTTTCCAACAGCTGGCCCAGGCCGAAACCGTCGACGCCGGCATTGTTCGAGATGGCCGTCAGCCCCTTGACGCCGGAATCGCGCAGCGCCTCGATCAGCGCTTCGGGAATGCCGCACAGGCCGAAGCCGCCGACGGCGACCGTTTGCCCGTCCTGCACGACGCCCGCCAGCGCCGCATTTGCATCGGGATAGATTTTGTTCATTGGTGACCCCTCTATTTTTTGATAAGCTCCCTCGGGCATGCACGAATCTGCCGGCAGCCGCGATGGGCCGGTCGATGCGCGCAGTCCTGCTCTGTCCTGCAGATGGCGTACCAGAATAGATTACGCAACTGGAAAGTACAATACCGTAGAAATACCTGTAATACAGGGTTTCAATAATGGAGATGACGGAAGACGCCCTGATGAATGCACCCTACGAGATCGACTACGAAACCATCTTCAAGTTCGCACCGGTGGGCATGTGCATCTCCGTCAACCGGGTGATCCAGTCCAGCAACGATGCGCTGACGATCATGTTCGGCTATCCGCACGGCGCGCTGGACGGCGAATCGTTCCAGCGACTGTACCCCACGGTCGATGAATTCCTGCGCACGGGCGACCGCATCATTCCCATCATGAACACGCGGGGCCGCTATTCGGACGAGCGCATCATGCGCCGCGCCAATGGCGAACTGTTCTGGTGCCACGTGACGGGCCGCGCCCTCGACCCGCGCGACCCGCTGGGCGCCGGCGTGTGGACGTTCGAGGATGTCAGCGAAAAGCGCCCCGTATCGGCCGAGCTGACGCCGCGCGAACGGGAAATCGCCGCCTTCCTCGTCGAAGGCAAGACCAGCAAGATGATCGCCCGCGAAACGGACCTGTCACCCCGTACGGTGGAAATGCACCGCGCCAAGCTGATGCGCAAGTTCGGCGCCGCCACGTCGAGCGAACTGGTGCATAAACTGATGGGCGTGACGCGCTGAACCCGGCCTAAGGGGCCGCCTGCCGCAGCGTCCACCGGTCGCGCCCGGCGGCCTTGGCCGCGTACAGCGCTTCATCGGCCACCCGCAGCAGCGTGTCGGGCCCGATCGCACCGGCCGCGCAGGCCACGCCCACCGTCGCCGTCACCGTCAGGCACTGCGCACCGCAGTCGAACGGCACCCTGATCGCGGCCAGCAGCTTGTCCATGATGGGGGCGACGGCGGCCTCGGTCTCGACGGATTCGAAGATGATGACGAATTCGTCGCCGGCCAGCCTGGCCACGGTATCGACCTGCCGCACCGTCACGCGCAAGCGACGCGCGAATTCGCACAGCACCCGGTCGCCCACGGCGTGGCCGTGGGTATCGTTGATCTGCTTGAAGTAGTCCACATCCAGGAAGGCCAGCGCCAGGCCCGTGCCCTGGCGGCGGGCCCGTGCAATGGCGGCCGGCAGTTCCGCCTCGAAGGCGCGCCGGTTGTTCAGCCCCGTCAAGGTGTCGGTGCGGCTGAGCAGTGCCAGGCGCTGTTCGGCCTGCTGGCGTTGCCGCGACAGCGCGAAGAAGGCCCGGCTCAGCCCCCCGATCTCGTCGGCGCGGGCCGAATCGAGCACGGCAATGTCGGCCGTGCCCGCCACCAGCATCTCGACCCGCTGATGCAACAGCTTGAGCGGCGCCAGGAACAGCGCGATCAATGCCAGGCCCAGCGCGGCGGCCAGCAAGGTGATGGCCGCCGTCGACAGCCAGGCTGCCCGTTCGCCCTCGCGCAGCGGCGCGAACGCCTCCTCCACGGGGTAGACCAGGGTCAAGGTCCAGCCCGTGCGGCGCAGGTGGGTGGCGGCGATCAGGGCCCGCTGGCCCTCCTTCGTCACCCCTTCCGTCCAGCCTTCGAAACCGCCCAGCGCGCGCCGCGTCACCTCGGTGACACCGCCCTGCTCGCGCCAGACGTTGTGCAGGATGCGCGCCGACTGGGGATGGTAGATGATCGTGCCGTGCTGGTCGATCAGGTAGAAGTAAGCCGAAGGTCCCGGCCGGGCCGACAGGAAATGGCCCATGAAGTGGGCGTTGACGAGGCTCAGTCCCCCGCCCAGCACCAGCGCCACGCTGCCGTCGGCGCCGGTCACGGCTTCGGTCAGCATGATGGCCGGCTTGCCCGTCAGCGGGTTGCGGTACGGTGGCGACACGGCCCCCTCGCGCATCGCCAGGGTTTCCTGGAACGCGGTATTGTTCCGCGCCACCTGCTCGCCGATGCCGCGCCGGTTGGCCAGGTTGGCGACGGTCCGGCCCGTGACGTCGAAGGCCAGTACATTGTCGAACTCGTCGCGCAGGATGGGGTGCTGCTCCAGCAGCAGTTGTAGACCGGCCGGACCGGTGCGCGCTTCGCGGGCGATATTCTCGGCGATCGAGCGCAACAGCACCTGCTTGGCGCCGATTTCCTGGTCCAGTGCGGCGCCGGTACTGGCCAGCAGGGCCACCTGCTGGTTGCCCACCAGCGTGCGCATCTGATGGCGCATCGGCTGCAGGGCGGCCAGCGAAGCGAGCAGGGCCGATGCCAGTGCCAGGATACTGACGAGGATCGCGATGCGTGCTTTCAATGTGGACGGAACGAAGCGCATGGCAGAAACATGGGGTAACGGTCGGACGGCCCCGGCGGCGAGGCTGATGGCGGCGCGCAGTCCCGGAGGGAGGCACGTGCGGATTCGCCGTGGTGGCGTGAATCAGGGCGGGGACGGGGCCATGACCCAGGGAAACGGCAACATCAGTTTCCCTACGCAAATTCTAGCATGGGCCGAATTGGCTGCTCGTCAATCTGCGCCGCGCACGCCTTGGGCGCGGCGCCGGTGCGGCGGCGATACAACTGTCACCGGCTGTTTCCCGGCAGGGGCAAGGGAAACATTGCCCGAAAAATGGGGTCTGTCCCCATTTTTCGGGCAACTTATTGGGCCATCATGCCGTCGTCGGCGGAGATGACGGCGCCGTTGATGAAGTGGGCATCTTCGCCGGCCAGCAGCAACAGCAGGCCGTCCAGGTCCTCCGGCTTGCCGGGGCGCTTGCGCGGCAGCATTTCGATCAGGCGCCGGCCCTGTTCGCTGGCGAAATAGTCTTCGTTGATTTCGGTGGAGATATAGCCGGGGCAGATGGCGTTCGTGTTGATGCCGTATTTGCCCCACTCCACTGCCATGGCCTTCGTCATGTGGACGACGCCGGCCTTGCTCATGCAGTAGACGCCGATCTGCGGCAACACGCGCAGGCCGGCCACGGAGGCGATATTGATGATGCGGTGCTGTTTCTTCGGGTCGCCCTTGGCCCGCGCGATCATCCGCTTGGCCGCTTCCTGGGCAACGAAGAAGGCGCCGCGCAGGTTGGTGTCCATGACGAAGCTGTAGTCTTCCGGCGTGACGTCGACGAGGCGTTGCGTCGTCGAGACACCGGAGTTATTGACGAGGATGTCGATGGGCCCTGCTTCCGTTTCCGCATGGGCAATGGCGGACTTGATGCTGGCGTAATCCGTCACGTCCAGCGTCACGACATGGGCGGCACCGCCATCGGCTTCGATTTCGGCGCGCAGTTCCTTCAGGCGCTCGGTGCGGCGCGAGGCCAGCACCACCTGGGCGCCGGCGCTGGCCAGCACCTTGGCGAAGCGGGCACCCAGGCCGCTGGAGGCGCCGGTCACCAGCGCGATCTTGCCTTCAAAATTGACTTCGATGCCCACTGGCTGCTCCTTGTTGTCATTAGGGAAGCGCTGATGTATTCATGGCGGCGGTCTTTGCCATGAGAAAACGCGCCCAGCTGCGCCACAAACGCCCCGCAATACCCCGGTATGACGGGGCGTTCGCGTCTTGCTGGACACGCTTTTCAAGACTAATCTCATCCACCAGCAATAAATCAGCGCTTCCCCAGCTCGCGCCCCGTGCGCCGTTGCACGCCATCTTACACAATTAGCAGTATTAGACGGGAACATCTAATACAATGCCGTTGCATTTGAGCGGAAAAAGAAGCACACTCGTGCTAATTTTTCCCGTTTCACTTAATTACAAGAATCTCATATGACAAATCTCGTTGAACAGTACGGTCCGCGCGAAGCGATGGAGTATGACGTCGTTGTCGTCGGCGGCGGCCCGGCCGGCCTGTCGGCAGCCATTCGCATCAAGCAACTGGCCCAGCAAAAGGGCCAGGAGATTTCCGTCGTCGTGCTGGAAAAAGGCGGCGAACTGGGCGCCCATATCCTGTCCGGTGCCGTCATGGACCCGCGCGCGCTGACGGAACTGATTCCGAACTGGAAGGAATTGGGCGCGCCGCTGAACACGGAAGTCACGGAAGACCGCGTGCTGTTCCTGACCGAGACGAAGGCAATCAAGACGCCCAATTTCATGATTCCGAAGTGCCTGGAAAACCACGGCAACTACGTGATCTCGCTGGGCAATGTCACGCGCTGGCTGGGCCAGCAGGCCGAGAGCCTGGGCGTGGAAATCTTCCCCGGCTTCCCTGCCGCGGAGATCCTGTACAACGAGGACGGCTCCGTCAAGGGCGTCGCCACCGGCAATATGGGCGTCAAGCGCGACGGCGAACCGGGTCCGGACTTCCAGCTCGGCATGGAACTGCACGGCAAGTACACCCTGTTCGCGGAAGGCTCGCGCGGCCACCTGGGCAGGCAGCTGATGGCCAAGTACGACCTGAACAAGGGCAAGGACCCGCAGGCCTACGGCATCGGCATCAAGGAACTGTGGGAGATCGACCCGGCCAAGCACAAGCCGGGCCTCGTCATCCACACGTCCGGCTGGCCGCTGGCGCATGACGTCTACGGCGGCTCTTTCCTGTACCACATGGAAAACAACCAGGTGGTGGTCGGCTATGTCGTGGGCCTGAACTACCACAACCCCTACCTGTCGCCGTACGAAGAGTTCCAGCGCTACAAGACGCACCCGGAAATCCGCCAGTTCTTCGAAGGCGGCAAGCGCATCTCGTACGGCGCCCGTGCCATCACGGCCGGCGGCCTGCAGTCGCTGCCGAAGCTGGTGTTCCCGGGCGGCGCGCTGATCGGCTGCGACGCCGGCTTCCTGAACATGAGCCGCATCAAGGGCAGCCACGCCGCCATCAAGTCCGGCATGCTGGCCGCCGAAGCCATCGTGGACGCGCTGGGCCAGGGTCGCCAGTTCGACGAGCTGGCCGCCTACCCCGTCGCCTTCGAGCAGTCCTGGCTGCACGAAGAGCTGCACGTGGCCCGCAACGTCAAGCAGTACCTGAACAAGGGCCTCGTGTTCGGCACCCTGATGACGGGCATCGACCAGATTGTGTTCCGCGGCAAGGCACCCTGGACCCTGCACCACAGCGAGCCGGACCACGCCTGCCTGAAGCCGGCCGCCAACTACAAGCCCATCGTCTATCCGAAGCCGGACGGCAAGCTGACCTTCGACAAGCTGTCCTCCGTGTTCATTTCGAACACGAACCACGCGGAAGACCAGCCGGTGCACCTGACGTTGAAGAACCCGTCCGTGCCGGTGGACGTCAACCTGGCCAAGTATGCCGGCCCGGAACAGCGCTACTGCCCGGCCGGCGTCTACGAGTACGTAAAGACGGACGACGGCGCCGACCGCCTGCAGATCAACGCGCAGAACTGCGTGCACTGCAAGACCTGCGACATCAAGGACCCGACCCAGAACATCGTCTGGGTCACGCCGGAGGGCGGCGGCGGGCCGAACTATCCGAATATGTAAGTTGGCTTTACGCCAACAGCGCCGCGGCCCCGGCCCCGGCGCTTTTTTTACGTCCACAATTTATTTCAAAAAATTTCCGCACGGCACTTAATGACTTGCGCGGGACGGTCGTCTTGTACTGATGAGAGCGCAGAAAGCTGCTCTAAACGAACCCACCCACTGGAGTAACTACAATGCTGAGCCTTCACACCAACAACGCAGCCCTGTCCGCACAGAACTCGCTGAACCGTACCCAAAGCACGCTGTCGACGTCGATGACCCGCCTGTCGACCGGCTACCGCATCAACTCCGCCATGGACGACGCGGCCGGCCTGCAGATCGCCACCCGCCTGAAGACCCAGACGAGCGGCATGCAAGTTGCCATGCGTAACACCCAGAACTCGATCTCCCTGATGCAGACCGCCGAAGGCGCGCTGGACGAGACGTCGAACATCCTGAACCGCATGAAGGACCTGGCCACGCAAGCTGCCGACGGTTCCTCGACCAAGGACGACCAGTCCGCCATGCAGGCCGAGTTCGACTCGCTGAGCAACGAACTGGGCAACATCATGACGAACACCAAGTTCGGCGGCACCAACCTCTTGACCAGCGGCACGGGCAAGCTGTCGACGACGATCACGTTCCAGATCGGCGCCGACAAGGACGAAAAAATGACTGCCGACTTCACCACCGAAATGACGGCCGTGCATGACAAGATCAAGGCCGCCGCCGACCAGTTCGACGGTGCCACCGGTGCCGCCGCCGCCGCTGCCGGTACGGAAATCTCCGGTGCCGACGCCACGGCCGGCGCCACCGCCGCCAACGCGACGATCAAGGACCTGTCGGACGCCATCGACGCCGTCGGCACGATGCGCTCGAAGCTGGGTGCCGTGTCGAACCGCCTGGACCACGTCAACAGCAACCTGTCGAGCATCTCGACCAACACGAAGAACGCCTCCGGCCGCATCATGGACGTCGACTTCGCCACGGAATCGGCCAACATGACGTCGAACCAGATGCTGCTGCAAGCCGGCACCGCCATGCTGAAGCAGTCGAACAGCCAGTCGTCGCTGGTCCTGTCCCTGCTGCAGTAATCCGGATGATCCGGGGCCGGCGTCGCACCCGGCCACCCAGAAGCCAACCGCCGCGGTTGGCTTTTTTTTGTCCTCACATGGTAAGCTGGCCGAATGGCAATAGATCGCGTGGCGATGACCGCCCTCAGCATTCCCGAACGTATTGTCCGCGACCAGCCGGGCCGCCAGCTGGCGCGTCAGCCGGAGCCGGCCCCCCTGCCCGTCCCGGCCGGCGGGCCCGATACGGTCGGCGCACTGTTGCAGGCGCTGGACGCCGAGCCCGTCACGGGCACCTTGCCCACCGCCCTGGCCGGCAAGCTGGCCGCCGAGGCGCTGCTGAACGCCGAGCCCGGTGCGATGCAGTCGAACCACCAGATTTTCCTGTCGCGCCAGTTGACATGGCAGACTCCGGACGTCAATGTCATGGCCGCCTCCTGGCTCGTCATGATAAGAAACTATGCCGAGCAGCGCAGCGCCCTGCTGCAGCAGACACAGGGACGCCACCTGCCGGCCGGCCTGTTCCAGTCCGAGCAGGCCCCTGCCGTGCTGCGCGACGGCCGCGTGCCGCCCCAGCTGGTGGCGGAAACGGAGGCCTGGAAATTCGCCGTGTATGCCTGGGGCGCCGAGAAGCTGGTGCTGCGCGTGATCGTGCGTGACCCGGACGAAGGCGACAATCCCCCGCCGGGCCGGCTGCCGGCGCGCCGCCGGGCACCCCGCATCGCACTGCGGCTGGAGCTGTTCCTGGGCGGGCTGGGCAAGGTCGTGCTGCAACTCGAACCGCTGGTTGACGGCGTGCTGCTGGAAATCGGCGCGGCCCAGGCCGGCGCGATGGCCCATATGCGTGCAATGCTGCCGCAGATCGCCGCCGTGGCGAAGGCCTGCGGGATCCGCATCGGCCGCGCCCGCATGATGCGCCAGCTGCCGCCTGCCGCCGGCCGCGAGCCGACGGCGCGCCAGGTGGCGGCGCTGACGCCGGCCCTGTTTCGCACGATGGCCGAAGTGGCCGTGCTGCTGTCGCAGCCGCTGCCGGCCGACGAGCTGTTCCTGGAAACGCGCGCCTAGAACGTGATCTTCACGGCCGCCGCGCTGCGCTGGGCCTCGCCATGGAACACGGCTTCGATATTGTTGCCGTCAGGGTCCAGCACGAAGGCGGCGTAATAGCCCGGGTGATACGGCCGTTCTCCCGGCCCGCCGTTGTCCGTGCCGCCATGGGCCAGCGCGGCGCGATAGAAAGCGTTCACCATGTCGCGGTCGCGCGCCTGGAAGGCCAGGTGGTGACGGCCCGTCAAGTGTCCCTGGGCTGCCTCGCTGTCGCGCGAGGAGACGAACAGCTCGTCCGCCCAGAAGTAATCCTCGCCCTCGCCGCCGATGTCGATTTCCAGTTCCTCGAACACGGCCGTATAGAAGCGCCGCGACGCCGCCAGGTCCTGTACCACCAGCTGTATATGGTCGATCAGCCGGCCACGAAAGAGCTCTTGGGTTTCCATGCTGCCTCCGGGAGAAGAAGTTGCCGCCCAGTTTAGGTGCAAATTCCGCCCGGTTCAAGCATGGCGCGCCCCCGCTTAAGGGGTGCTCTTCCTGCCGTTGCTGCGCGCAGCCCGTTCGCTGTCCTGCTGCAGGCTGCCACCGGCGCTGTGCTGCGTGGCCTGGCTGCCGCTGGCCGCCACCTGCCTCGGGCTGCGCCCGTCGCCCGTCTCGCCCGACGTGGCCCCCGTCTCCTGGTCACCGTAGGCATCGCGATTCGCTTCCTGCGGGTCCAGCTGGGTCTGCGGATTGTTGACCAGGCCGCCCGCGCCGGCCACCAGTCCGTCGCGCGTGGTGCCGCCCTGCACGGGCTTGTTGCCGTGCTGGACCGAGTCGCCATCGTTATGGAGCTTGTTCTGTTCTTGCGTCATGGTTGATCCTCCTGGAATGCGGGCCGGGGCAGGATTACCGCCGGCCATTGAACCGAGCATAGGCTGGTGGCAACGAGCAAGGTATCGGCGGACATGCCGTGCCGGCGTAGGGAATGCCGTGAGCCAAGGCCAACCTGGAACGCGTGCCCGCATGCAGGCTTACCCTCCCGGCGCCCAAGCAGGCGCCAGCACTACGATCCGGCATCGGCGCGGCAAACTGGATGGGTTTATTCCCGCACGACGAACTATTCAACGGCGTCGGCGAGGGAGGTATATGGCAATGGTTCGGGCGGAAAGAAATTCGCGGGCATTGAGCTGGATGTCAGGACATCGATAAAAGAATCGACCTTGCGAAAGCGATTATAAATGGGCAGCGAACGGCGCCAGCGCGCCATCGGCGGAAAAATGGGCAGACCGTCGCATCGGTGGCGCATCGACCCGTACCTTATTCCATACGGGTCGACGATGAAGCGAAAGGGAAACCGGTATCAGGCGCGGCGACGCCGCGCCAGTGCGGCGATGCCGGCGATTCCTGCTGCGAACATGCCGTATTGCGCGGGTTCGGGCACCGGACTGATGTCCGTCACCGTCGTGGTCGTCGCGTCGGTCCATTGCCAAGTGAAGTCGGACTGAATACCACTGGTGTATGACCAGGCATAAAGATGGTAATCGACGCCCGCGACAAGGGTGTTACGCTGTTCGTACATGAGGTCGCCGCCCCAGTAGGTCTGACGTCGATAGGTGGCTGTGAACGCCGGCAGGCTGCCTGCTGTCCAGTTGAAATTCTCCACGCAGTCGACCGCGCTGCACGAACCCCGGTATTCAAGCTCGTCCACCTTGAGCCTGCTCAGTTCGCCCTGTGAGTAGCTCCCATCATTATTCAAGTCGTTTACCGTGACCTCGACGGTAAGCTTCCAATCCGGAAGGAACACTTCAAAATCAGGAGAATAAGCACCCTGGTACACGATCTCGAATGTTTTTTCGCTGGCTTGCGCCGTTGCGCAGATGGAGAGCGCAGCACCCAATAATAATCTTTTAAACATGGCATCCTTTCTCAGAGAGTTATTGTGCACGATCCGCCGTATTCGAGACAGATGGACTGAAGATTAACACGGATGCGGCAGGAATAATCATGTACGTAAAATATTATTGGATGCGCCTTTCCTTGAAAGAATAGGGATTTTTTAATGGAAAATTCAAAGCACAAGCGGTGGCCCGTGCTGTATCCGGTCTTCAGGTCGTTTTGTCTGGCGGTAGTATGCGTACTCGATATCGTATCGTATCCGACCCAATATGGAAAAATCGAACCCTGTTATAGCTGGCAGTCGAACGGCACCGGTACGGCGCTGCTCGATCGCACCAAATCATGGGTTGGGTAAAATGGCGGCCCTGTAACGCTGGAGGTACAACTGGGCAGATGAGCAATCTCATCCGGAACGGAGGAAGCAGTCTGCCCGCATAGCGACCTGCGCGACGTGTTCCATTGGCGTCCCACCGCGGTAGCGAGGCTGGTAAAGATCTGGATTCATCTTGCTGGTACAGGCAGTATGGCAGACCCGTTCATGACCGGCGAAGCCCGCTCGATGCTGCGAAATCCCTGTGCGGCACTGCGCAATCGCCCAAGCCCGTCTGCGCCACCCAAGGACAAGGCCGGACTCAGCCGTCATGCACCAGCGCCACCAGGCTGGCCGCGGGCACGACGATCAGCGCGGATTCGGCTCGCCTTTTCACGAACGAACCCGGTGTGTCCAGCACAAGCCTGACCTTGCGGGCTGGGGGATTGTTCCCGCTGGCGCAGTCGAAACCCGACATCCACCTGTCGGCCAGCGTCAAGCCGTCGCCGGCGATGCGGTACGGAGTTCCTCCCGGCCGGCCAGCAGGCCGGTGCCGCCCGGCGCCTCGAAGCGGTCCCGCGCGGCAGGCGCCAGCGCGAATACCGCGACGCCCCACCCTTCGCGGAAATGCGACTCGCCTTCGACCGACAGGACGCCGGCCAACTCGACTTCCGAGGCAATCAACGCCCTGTAATGATCGGCTTCCCACCGCTTGAACGCCATGTAGATGCCCGCGGGCGTCAGCAGCGCCGTCGCCAGGATGGCAAGGACAGCGGCAACCTCCCATTTCTTCAGCGCGGGCAAGACAAGCGCCCTTACCCCACCGTCCCGATAATCGACACTTCCCGATTCTCCGGCACCTCGTTATACGACAGCACATGCAGCCCCGGTGCGAACAGCCGGGCGTAACGGGCCAACAGGGGGCGGATCTGCGGCAGCACCAAGAGGATCGGCGGCGTGGCGGCCTGCTTCATCTGCTCGCGCGCGACGGGCATGTTGACCTGCAGTTGCGCCAGCAGGTGGGGATCGATCGGGTAGTTGTCCAGCACCACCTTGCCGGACTGGCGGGCCTGGTTCAGCGAGCCCAGCAGCATGTTTTCCAGCTCGCCGCCCAGGTTAAAGGCCAGCATTTCCCGCTTCTGGCCGAACAGGCTGTTGACGATCTGGCGCCGCAGGGCGCAGCGCACTTCGGCCGCCAGCAGGATGGGGTCCTTGGTGGCTTCCGAGCTGTCCAGCAGGGTCGTGGCGATGGGCACGATGTCCTTCAGCGACACGTTCTCGGCCAGCAGCACGCGAAACACGCGCAGCAGCTGGGTGTGCGTCATGGCCTTGTCCAGCGCCGCGCCGAGGCGGGGCGACAGGGCCGTCAGCCGCTCCATCAGCGCGGCCACGTCGTCGTGGCGGAACAGTTCCGGCAGGTATTCGCGTATCAGCTTGGACACGTGCGTGGCGATCGCGCTGGGCGCCTCCACCACCTGGTAGCCCAGGCCCAGGGCCTGCGCCTTGTCGGCCGGCTCGATCCACATGACGGGCATGCCGTAGGCCGGCTCGACGCCGGGAATGCCGTCCACCTGGCCATACATGTTCGGCGACGGAATCGCCATCAGCCGGTCGGCAAAGACTTCTGCATGGGCAATCGCAGCGCCGCCGAGCACGACGGAATACTGCGACGGTTTCAGGCTCAGGTCGTCGCGCACGCCGATCGGCGGCAGCACCATGCCCATCCCTTCGGACAGGCTCTGGCGCACGCCGCGGATGCGCTTGGTCAGCACCTCGCCCTGCGCCTTGTCGATCAGGCCCACCAGCTTGTAGCCCAGCAGCACCTGCAGCGGGTACACGATTGGCAGGCTCTGCCATTCCAGTTCCGGCGTCTTCTCTTCCGACAGGGCCGCCGTGATGGCTTCGATCTGCTTCGTGTCGGGCACCTCCACGGTTCTTTGCAACATGCGCCAGCCGGCATAGCCAAGCGCGCCCGCGAAGGACAGGAACGGCAGCCACGGCATGCCCGGCACGATGCCCATCACCACCATCAGCCCGGCGGCCGAGAACAGCACGTTCGGGTTGGCCAGCAGCTGCGAGCCGACCTGGTCCTCGAAGTCGCCGGCGTCGCTGATGCGGGTGACGATGATGGCGGCGGCGGACGACAACAGCAGCGCGGGAATCTGTGCCACCAGGCCGTCACCGATGGTGAGCAGGGCGTACTGGCGGAATGCGTCGCCGAAGCTCATGTCCTGCATCAGCGCGCCAATGGCGACACCGCCGACCAGGTTGATGATCAGGATCAGGATCGACGCCACGGCGTCGCCCCGGACGAACTTCGAGGCGCCGTCCATGGCGCCGTAGAAGTCCGCTTCCATCGCCACGTCGCGCCGGCGCTGCTGGGCTTTTTCCTGGTTGATCAGGCCCGCGTTCAAGTCGGCGTCGATGGCCATCTGCTTGCCCGGCAAGGCGTCCAGGGTGAAGCGGGCCGACACTTCGGAAATGCGCTCCGCGCCCTTCGTGACGACGGTGAAGTTAATGATCATCAAGATGACGAAGACGACCAGGCCGACGACGAAGTTCCCGCCGATCACCACGTTGCCGAAGGCTTCCACCACCCGTCCGGCCGCGTGCGTGCCTTCGTGGCCATGCAGCAGCACGACACGGGTCGACGCCACGTTCAGGGTCAGCCGCAGCAGGGTCGTGGCCAGGATCACCGTGGGGAACACGGAGAAGTCAAGCGGCCGCCTTGCCTGCACCGACACGAGGATGACGATCAGCGCCAGCACGATATTGAACGTGAACAGCACGTCGAGCAGGATCGGCGGCAGCGGCAGGATGATCATGCCCAGGATGGACAGGACGAACACAGGCGTGGCGAACTTGTGGCGGCGCGTTTCGGCTACCAGGCGGTTCAGGAAATTCATGGCGGCGAAACCTCACTCATGGATGGTGGTACGACGATGCCGTCGGGGAAGGCGGGCAGCCCCTGGCGCCCGCCGGACTTGAAGGCTTTCAGTTGCAGCACATAGTGCAGCACCTGCGAGACGGCCTGGTACAGCTGCACGGGAATCTGCTGGTTGACCTGGGCCGTGTTGTAGATGGCGCGCGCCAGCGGCGCCAGGGTCAGTACTTCGATCTTGTGCTCGACGGCGATCGACTTGATGTACAGGGCCAGCTCGTCGACGCCCTTGGCCACGACGAACGGCGCCTCGGCACGCTTCTCGTCGTACTTCAGCGCGACGGCATAATGCTCCGGATTGACGACGACGACGTCCGCCGTCGGCACGGTTTTCCGCGCGCTGCGCTGGGCCATGGCGCGCTGCAACTGGCGGATGCGGCCCTTCACTTCCGGGCGCCCCTCGCTGGTCTTGTGCTCTTCCTTCACGTCCTGCTTGCTCATGCGCTGGTTCTTGGCGAAGAAGAAGGCCTGGGCCGGCACGTCGATAATGGCGAACAGGATGAAGATCGACACCATCGACATCAGGCCGTCGGCCATCAGCGCCGCGCCGTTCAGCATGGCTTCGGACAGGGGCTGCGACTGCAGCCGGGCATAGTCGTGCATCGTCGAGCGGGCCATATGCACCAGCACGGCGATCAGTACGCCGGCCTTGGCGACGGACACGAGCAGCTCGAAGCCGTGCTTGCCGGAAAACAGGCGGCCCAGGTTGGAGATCGGGCTCATGCGCGAAAACTTGGGTGCCAGGTTCTTCTTGCTCATGACGAAGCCGCCCGGCAGCACGGACGACAGCACGATGCAGAACGGCACCAGGAACAGGGGCAGCACCATCTTGACGAGCAGGATGCTGGCCTCGTAGAACACGTCGGACATGGCATTGCCCAGCGCGTCACCGGCGTCCAGCGGCACGAAGCTCTGCGCGAAGATGGCCTTGAACTGGTCCAGGTAGGTGGGCAGCAGGTAGATGAACAGCTTCAGGCTGACGAGGATGCCGATGGCCGTGGCCAGGTCCTTCGACCGGGTCACCTGGCCTTCCTCGCGCGCCTTCCTCAGCTTCTGCTGTGACGCCTTCTCTGTCTTGTCGCCGCTATCGGATTGCGCCATTGCGCTGCCCTTCCGCTACCTGCATTTGTTGCCGGATCATTTCCAGCACCTGTCCCGACATGCGCGTGTAGTGATCCGGGATGAAGCGCACCACCTGACCCAGCATCAACAGGCCGAACAGGGTGATGACGGAAAAGCCCAGCGAAAACAGGTTCAGCGAGGGCGCCACGCGATTGAGGAAGCCGAAACCGAGTTGTACCACGACGGTGGAAAACACGATTGGAATGGCCAGCAGCATTGCCGCGGAGAAGATCCACGCGGCGTTCCATGCCACCGTCTGCAGCAGCAGCGGGCCGAAGCCGCCACCCAGGGGCCAGGCCCGGAAGCTGGCACCGATGACGCCCGTGATGACCAGGTGGCCGTCGATGGCGAAGAAGACGATAATCGACAGCATCGACAGCAGGCCCGAGACGACGTCCGACGACGATCCGTTCAGCGGGTCGTTCATGACGGCCATCGAAAAGCCCATCTGCGACGACACGATATAGCCCAGCAGGCTGATAACGGCCATGCTGAAGTGAAACGCCAGGCCCAGCACGAAGCCGATGATGGCCTGCTCCAGGGTCGCCACGGCCGCCGCCAGGGTGAACGGGTCGATGACGACCTGTTCGCGCCCCGTGACGGGCATCATCAGGATGGCGATGACGAGGGAGACGAGGATGCGGATCGGCACCGGCACCATGGCTTCGCCCAGCACGGGCGCGGCCGACAGCAGTGCCATGGCGCGCACGAACGGCCACCACAGCGCATTGAGCAGCGGGAAGAGATTGGCGAGGACCTGTTCCACGCGCTCTAGCCGACCAGAGTGGCTGCGCGCGTGAAGATGGACACGCAATAGTCCATCAGGTAGCTGGCCATCCACCGTCCCGTCAGGATGATGGCGAACAGCGTGATCAACAGGCGCGGCAGGAACGACAGCGTCTGTTCGTTGATCTGCGTGGCGGCCTGGAACAGGGCCACCACGAGGCCGGCCACGAGGCCGGGAACCACCAGTACCAGCACCAGGACCATCACGATGTGCAGGGCCTCGACCACCAGGTCGACGGCCACGTCGGGAGTGAGCATAGTTGTCCGTTCCGCGTCGCTAATAGGCCTGGATGCTCGTCACGAGCGTGTTCACGGTCAGGGTCCAGCCGTCCACCAGCACGAACAGCAGCAGCTTGAACGGCAATGAAATGACGAGGGGCGACAGCATCATCATGCCCATCGCCATCAGTACCGAGGACACCACCAGGTCGATGATCAGGAACGGAATGAACAGCATGCAGCCGATCTGGAACGCCGTCTTCAGTTCCGACAGCACGAAGGCGGCCAGCTTGACGGTGAAGGCATGGTTCATCGGCACCGTGACGTTGGTTTCGCCGGCCAAGGTGGCGATCTGCTTCAGGGCGGCCTTGCTGGTCTGGGCCAGCATGAAGCGCGACACGGGCTGCTCGGCGATGCGCAGGGCCTCGGTCAGGCCGATGCGGTCCTGGTCGTAGGGCACGAAGGCGTCGCGCCAGATCTGGTCGCCGATGGGCTTCATGACGAGCAAGGTCAGGATCAGCGCCACGCCCGTGATAATGCGGTTGGGCATGCCCTGCTGCAGGCCCAGGGCCGAACGCAGCAGGGTCAGCACGATGACGAAGCGGGTGAAGCTCGTCATCATCATGACCATGACGGGCAACAGGCCCAGCAAGGTCATCACGATGAGGATCTGCATCTTCACCGACAGGTCGGTGGCGGCACCGGGCACCACCCCGGCCAGCAGGTCGGGGGTATTGCCCGGGGCGGCCTGGGCCAGCGCCAGGCCGGGCACCGCGATCAGCAGTGCAAGGATCGACCGCGGGATCGACCGCGCGAGTAACTGTGGAAACAAGCGTGGCAACTTCGTCAAGACACCCCCAAAAGCAAAAGGCCGGCTGCGGGAGCCGGCCACCATGCGAAAGACGACATCATGAGGTCATCATGTCGAGGTTGAGCCCGTCCAGGTCGATCACTTTCAGACCATAGTTCTCGCCCGCCACGACCACTTCGGCGCGGCCGATGGCGGTGCCGTTGACCTTGATGACGAGGGGCTCGCCGGCCAGCACGTCGAGTTCGACGACGCTGTCCGGACCGATGCTCATCAGTTCCTCGAGCGAAATGCGCGCCGAGCCCACTTCCAGAGTCAAGGTCACGGGGATCTTGCGCATCATCTGCGGCAGATCGCGCCGCGGCGGGCGCGCGACCTGCATCTCGGCCAGGTCGGCGGCGACCGGATCGAGGATCATCTCTTCCGTCACATCGTCCAGCAGCTCGCTGCCGGTGCCGTTTTCGTTTACGTTCATCATGATTATTCGATGTCTTCAAAAGATGTTAGGCACAGTTTTCCCTTGTGCTCCGTGACGGCGGCCGTAAACAGCCGCGAGTCCTCCAGCATCACGTCGGCCCGGTGCAGGCTGACCGGAATGACATCGCCCACGCGCAGGTCGAACAGCGCACCGAGCGTGACTTCCTTGCTGACCAGCCGGCCATCGAGCGCCACCTGCATGCGCTGCGCCAGCGGCGCCGCGGGCGCCCGCTTGACCGATTCCCGTTCCGAGGCCAGACCACGCAGCACGTCGGAGATCAGGTGCTTGTCCAGGGCGATCCACAGCTTGCCTTCCACTTCGCCCTCGCGCACCGTCACCACGACGACCCAGGCGCCCCGCGCCGGGTTCGGCGCCGTAACGGCCTCGACCGGTTGCGTGGCCGCAGCATCGACACGGGGAACGTTTTCCGCGATCCGGTGCGCGACGGCGGCGGCAATTTGTTGGCCTAAAACAACAGCAAGACGTTCTTCCGTGGCTGTTACCTTCACGAGGGCCTCGTCGACTGCCGGCTCGCTGCCCTTGCCGCGACCATAACGGTTATTCAAGACCTGTAGCAACACCTTTCGTTCGAGCGAGAACGCCAGCACGCCGCCGGCACCCGTGAAATGCAGCCAGCGGGTGCGCCGTTCGTTGCCGTCCAGCCGCGCCACGTCCACCGCATCCACGACGAAGGCGCCCCAGTAGCGCCGGTTGGCGCCCTGGCGCAGGGCGACGGCCAGGTCGTCGCGCAACTGGGCGGCGAACTGCGGCAGCCGGTGCACGGGCCGTCCCAGCAGGGCCGGGTCCAGTACCAGCGGGGGCGCGGCGTTGGTCGATGAGCTTGTTAAATGTGTCATAGGTGTGTATTCGTCTGCATGGCACATCGTATCGCAAAGTATACGAAGACACGATCCAGGCATCATAGAATAACCGAAAATCGTCATTATTGCCACCAGTCAATAACGCACAATTCCCAAATTCCTCTTTACAGTGCTGTTGCCACCCGGTAAGCTTATCCCTGTCCCGAGCAACACACCATGTCTTCGCAAGTTAATGACAAGCGGCGCCTAGTGTTTGATTATTAAGGACTTTTGCCACAGTAACAGCGTTTCTTTCACAGGAAACAATGCAGCGCACTGAATCGACCCTGGCACATTATCTATGCATGATTGCAATTAATCATGCCGATCATCCAGATAATCGGATGAATGTTATGTCAGCAGTTTTCGGGTTTTCCAATCGGCTTGCAGCGCTGGCAGCCAGGATTGAAAACCGGACCCGCAGCACCCCCTGAACCGCGCCATGCACCCCGTGGCGGTAACACCGAAGGGGTGGCAGTGGAATCGAAGATCAACGTTGCAAGAAAGTGAGAACGCACATGGCAAATCCTATCGCAAGCCTGATCCAGGCCGACCTGGCGTCGCTGACCAACGCCGCCGCCGACCTGGCCCAGCATACCCAGATCGCCCCAGCCGCCCAGTTCGGCGGCATGGGCTCCAATGCCGGCGAGTCCGCCGGCTCCTTCGCGCAAGCAATGCAGAACGCCATCTCCGGCGTGAATTCGGCCGACCAGGCCGCCAGCGCAAAAATGGCCGACGTCGACGCCGGCCGCAGTGACGACCTGGTGGGTGCCATGATGGCCAGCCAGGAAGCCAGCCTGTCCTTCTCCATGTTGATGCAGGTTCGCAACAAGGTGATGGGCGCCGTCGACGAGCTCATCAAGTTGCCGCTGTAAGCCGCTGTACGCCAATTCCGCCGTACCTTCTGTTCGACTAAGCGAAAGTCCCCGTGATTAATACTCTCAAGTCCGCCTTCGGGCGCTTGCGCGGCTCCTCCAATGGGATGCCGGGCGTGCCCCCTGCCCTGCTGAAGAACCTGTACCCGCTGCTGCTGCTCGCCATCGGCGTGACGGCCCTCGTGCTGATGTTCCTGTGGAAGGACCAGTCCGGCTACAAACCCGTGTTCGGCGCCCGCGAGAAAGTCGCCGTGTCCGACATGATGACGGTGCTGGAAGCGGAACAGGTTCCCTACCGCATCCACCCGGACAGCGGCCAGGTGCTGGTGCCCGACGAAATGCTGGGCAAGGTGCGCATGCTGCTGGCCGCCAAGGGCGTCACGGCCCAGCTGCCGGCCGGCCTGGAGCTGATGGACAAGAACGACCCGCTGGGCGTGTCGCAGTTCGTCCAGGATGTGCGCTTCCGCCGCGGCCTGGAAGGCGAGCTGGCCCAGTCGATCATGACCCTGGACGCCATCGCTTCGGCGCGCGTGCACCTGTCGATCGCCAAGTCGACGTCGTTCGTGTCATCCGACGGTGAAAAATCGTCGGCCGCCGTCGTCATCGGCCTGAAGCCGGGCCGCACCCTGACGCCGGAACATATCGCCGCCGTCGTCAACATGGTCTCGGGCAGCGTCGCCAGCCTGGCGCCGGCACGGGTGTCGCTGGTCGACCAGGCCGGCAACCTGCTGTCCTCGCATGTGGACCTGACGGACGGCTTCGATGCCAGCGCCGCCGGCAACGATGCCCAGAAACGGGTGCAGGAAGAAATCAAGGGCAATATCCGCGGCCTGCTGGGCCCGATCGTCGGCGACGACAACTTCAAGATTTCCGTCACGGCCTCCGTCGATAACGACAAGGTCGAGGAAACGGTCGAGAAATACGGCGAAACGCCGAAAGTCACCAGCGAAGCGATGCGCGAAGAGCAGGACCGCAACCGCATGGCCATGGGTGTGCCGGGCACGCTGTCGAACCGCCCGCCGGCCGCCGAAGCCGCCCCGGACGCCGCCGCTGCCGCCGGTGCCGCCGCCGGTGCCGCTGCCGCACCGGGCCAGATGCCCGACGGCACGGCCCGCAAGAATGCAACCACGCGCCAGTATGCTTACGACCGCAGTATCGTACAGACCAAGCGTGCCCGGGGCCGCCTGGAACACCAGAATGTCGCCATCGTGCTGGCCCAGGCCGCCGCGATGAATCCGAAGACGGGCTGGACGGCCGCGGAACTGGCCAATGTCGACAAGGTGCTGCGTAACGGCCTGGGCATCAATGCCGAACGGGGCGACACGCTGGTGGTGTCGGCCATGAATTTCCCGCCGAAAGCGGCACCGGTGCAGTGGTGGGAAGAGCGTGACAACGTCGTCGACATGGGTGGCTGGATCGGCTACGCGGTGGCAACCCTGCTGGGTTACTTCCTGATCCTGCGTCCGCTGCTGCGCCTGCTGACGAACCGCATGACCCCTGCCCCGGTCGCGGCACCGGCGCTGGCCCTGGATACCCGCAGCGGTGCCGACCGCCGCGCCGGCGACGCGGTGGCCCTGCCGGTTGGTGTCGACGCCGTGGCCGGTACCCCGGCCGCCCTGGGCGCGACGCCCGCCGTGGCCGCCGTGGCAGGTGGCGTGGGCATGGGTTCGGGTGGCATGCCGGTGGTGCCGCTGCTGGAGAACTACGACCTGCCGCCCGCCGGCTCGCCGGTCGACGTGATGGTCGATCACCTGAAGGTTCTGGCCGAGAAAGAGCCGGAGCGTGTTGCCGAAGTCGTCAAACAGTGGATGCAGAAAAATGGCCGAGCTCAATAATATGAACGATCTGATGCCTGTCGAAGGCGCCACCCTGACCCCGGTCGAGCAGGCCGCCATTGTCCTGCTGTCGATCGGCGAGGAACAGGCCGCCGCCGTGCTGCGCTGCCTGTCGCGCGAGGAACTGCTGGAAGTGACGCAGGTGATGTCGCGCATGAGCGGCATCAAGGTGGAAGCCGTGAAGACGGCCATCCAGACCTTCTTCGACGATTACCGCGAGCAATCCGGCGTGCATGGCGCGTCCCGCTCCTACCTGAAGCGCTCGCTGGACCTGGCGCTGGGCGGCGATATCGCAAACACCGTGCTGAACAATATTTACGGTGACGAGCTGCGCCCGAAGATGGCGCGCCTGCAGTGGGCCTCGCCGAAGTGGCTGGCCGAATACATCGCCAACGAACACGTGCGTATCCAGGCCGTGTTCCTGGCCTTCCTGCCGCCCGCGCTGGCCGGCCAGATCATCGACGGGCTGCCGCTGGAAGGGCGCGACCTGGTGCTGCTGAGCCTGGCGCGCCTGGACGAGATCGACCGCGACCTGCTGGTCGAGCTCGACGAACTGGTGGACCGCTGCCTGGCCTCGTTCGACATGCAGAGCACCAGCATCGAAGGCGTCAAGCAGGTGGCCGAGATCCTCAACCGCCTGCCGGGCAACCGCGCCCAGGTGGTGGAACTGCTGCGCGCCCATGACCCGTCCATCGTCGAGCAGATCGAGATGTCGATGTACGACTTCCTGATCCTGTCGACCCAGACGGAAGCGGTGCTGTCGCGCATCATCGAGGAAGTGCCGCTGGAACAGTGGGCCATCGCCCTGAAGGGCGCCGAAGGCTCGATCCGCGACGCCATCCTGAAGACGATGCCGAAACGCCAGGCCCAGGCCTTCGAGGACATGATGCGCCGCGCCGGCCCCGTGCCGATGTCGCGTATCGAGGCGTCGCGCCAGGAAATCATGGCGACCGTCAAGGCGCTGGCCGATTCCGGCGAAGTCGAAGTGCAGCTGTTTGCCGAGACGGTGGTCGAATGAAGCAGTTCCGCCCTTACCGCTTTCCGCCCCTGTCCCACCACACGCCGCAGTCGGCGCAGCGTGGCGGCACCGGCACGACGGTCGATGCCGCCCAGTGGCAGGCATCGATCAGCGAAGGATTCGAGCAGGGGCAGCGCGACGGCTACGATATCGGCCTGCAGCGGGGCCAGGAAGACGGCTTCGAAGCGGGCCGCCAGCAGGGCCTGGCCGAAGGCCGCGACGAAGGCCGCCAGGAGACCCTGGTCGGCTACGACCAGCTGGCCCGCCCCGTCGACGCGATGCTGAAAAGCCTGAAGAAGCTGCGCAGCGACTACCGCGCGGCGCAGCGCAAGGAAGTGGTGGACCTGGTGGCCAAGGTGGCCCGTTCCGTCATCCGCGCCGAGCTGGCCCTGCAGCCCGTGCAGATCATGGCCCTGGTCGACGAGACGCTGGCGTCGATGCCGCCCACGCGCGAGGAAATCGACGTCTTCCTGAACCCGGAAGAATTGAAACGCGTGACGGAGCTGGACCCGAAACGGGCCAAGCGCTGGAACCTGATTGCCGACTCGCGCCTGGAACCGGGCGAATGCCGCATCCGCGCCGGCGACAGCGAAGTCGATGCCGGTTGCACCCAGCGCCTGGCGGCCGTGATGGAACAGGTCGACAAGCAACTGCAGGCCGCCGACGGCGGCGATGACGACGACGAGAACGACGAATGATTGCCGACGCACTGCGCAAGCTGGAACTCGATGCGGTACCGATGGCCACCCCGACGGGTCGGCTGGTCGGTGCCCAGGGGCTGCTGCTCGAAGCGGTAGGCTGCCCGATGCACACGGGACAGCGTTGCCAGATCGAAACGGTCGGCGGCGACTGGCTGGAAGCGCAGGTGGTGGGTTTCCGCGACAAGGTGTCGTACCTGATGCCGTTCAAGAAGGCCATCGGCCTGACGACGGGCGCACGGGTGTTGCCCCATGCGGAAAAGGTCAACCTGCAGATCGGCAACGGCTGGCTGGGCCGCATGGTCAATGGCCTGGGCGAGCCGATCGACGGCCTGGGCAAGCTGACGGGCGAACACGTGCTGGAAATGCAGCCGCCCAAGGTCAATCCCCTGAAGAAGACGCCCGTGCACGAGCCGCTCGACGTGGGCGTCCGGGCGATCAATTCCATGCTGACCCTGGGCAAGGGGCAGCGCGTGGGCCTGATGGCCGGTTCCGGCGTCGGCAAGTCCGTGCTGCTGGGCCTGATCACGCGCCAGACCGTGGCCGATGTCGTCATCGTCGGCCTGATCGGCGAACGCTCGCGCGAAGTGCGCGAATTCGTCGACATGTCGCTGGGCCCGGACGGCCTGAAGAAGGCCGTGCTGGTGATCGCGCCGGCCGACGAATCGCCGATGATGCGGGTGATGGCGACGGAACTGTGCCATTCGATCGCGGCCCACTACCGCGACCAGGGCAAGAACGTGCTGCTGCTGGTCGATTCGCTGACGCGCTACGCGATGGCGCTGCGCGAAGTGGCGCTGGCGCTGGGCGAGCCGCCGGCCACGAAAGGCTACCCGCCCTCCGTGTTCTCGAACCTGCCGCAGCTGGTGGAATCGGCCGGCAACGGCGAGCACCCGGACGGCTCGATGAGCGCCATCTACACGGTGCTGGCCGAAGGCGACGACCAGCAGGATCCCATCGTCGACACGGCGCGGGCCATCCTGGACGGCCATATCGTGCTGACCCGCTCGCTGGCGGAACGGGGCCACTACCCCGCCATCGACGTGGGCCAGTCGATCAGCCGCTGCATGAACGGCATCATCAGCAAGGAACACATGCTGGCGGCGCGGGCGCTGAAGGCGGCCATGGCCAAGCACGACCGCGTGCGCGACCTGATCCCGCTGGGCGCCTACGTGCCTGGTGCCGATCCGGTCACGGACAAGGCCGTGCAGCTGCACCCCCATATCGAGGCATTCCTGTGCCAGGGCACCAAGGAAGATGCGCCGTACACCCCGTGCGTGGAGCAACTTGAAAGGCTGATGACGTGAGCGACGTGAACCTGATCCGCAACCTGTCGACCCTGGTGGCGCTGCGCAACTCGGAGCTGGAAAAGCTGCAAACGGCCCAGGCCGCCAAGGAAGCCACGGCCGAGCGCTACCGCAAGACGCTGGAACGGCTGCACGGCCTGGCCACCAGCAGCGGCCCGTCCGGCAGCCTGCCGCTGGCCCTGGCCGCCAACTGTGGCGCCTACAAGCAGGCCGTGCTGGCCATGGCGGACAGCCACCGGCTCGACCTGACGATGCACGAAGCCGACATGGCCGTGTCGCAGCGGGCCCTGAACGCGGCCTATGTGAAGCGCGAAGTGCTGGGCCAGGTACTGGACAGGAAACAGCAGGTGGTAACGTCGGCGAAGCATGTGCAAGAACGGAAAGTGCATGATGACCTGGCAACGCAACTGTGGTTGCGATCCCAAAAATAGAGCCATACGGAAATAAATTTCATGGGAACGTCCCTTTGGTCGCTTCTACCCAAGGTACACTCTCAATAATTTCCTCGGAGCACGAAAATGGCATCGACCGCACCTACCTACGATCCAAAGAGCACAGCGACCCAGCTGGCCACCGCATACATCTCTGACCGCCAGTCGATCCTGAGCAGCCAGAACAGCGCCGCGACGGCCACGGAAAAGGCCCTGACGAGCCTGAAGTCGGCCATGAGCACCTTCGAAGGCGTCATGTCCAGCCTGTCGCTGAAGAAATCCGTGCTGGCCACGTCGGCCACGTTCAGCTCGGCCGTCGGCACCGCCACGGCCGGCACCGCCGCCACGGCCGGCACATACAACTTCTTCGTCGAGCAGCTGGCCACGGCCAACCAGGCCGCGTATGACAACCTGAACGACACGACGCCGATCGCCGAGTCCGGCACGATCACCGTGTCGGTGGGCTCGTCCAGCTTTGCCGTCGACCTGACGACGGCCGACCAGAGCGGCGACGGCGTGCTGTCCGTGAAGGAAATCGCCACGGCCATCAATATTGCGTCGGGCAACACGGCCAAAGTGACGGCCTCGACGATGACGGTGAACGGCGTCCAGAAACTGGTGCTGACCGGCAGCGAAACGGGTGCCGCCAACACGGTCGGCATCGACAGCAGCGCCCTGCCCGCCGGCACCCTGAAGGATGCGCTGGCCCTGCCGGGCAACCGCACCGACCTGATGGTGGCCAAGGATGCCATCGTCTACCTGGGCGACAAGGCCACGGGCACGAAGCTGCAGCAGGCCTCGAACACGTACAACGTCATCGACGGCGTGTCGATGACGTTCACGAAGGCACAGTCCGTGGGCGAAAGCCCCGTCAGCCTGACGGTGGGTACGGATGCCAGCGGCACCCAGGCCAACCTGCAAGGCTTCGTGGACGGCTGGAATGCCCTCGTCAAGACGCTGCAGAGCCTGACCGATGCCGGCGACGCCGTCAGCGGTGCATCGGCCGGGGCCTTCAGTGCCGACGCCGGCGTGCAGGCCCTGCGCACGCGCATGCAGGCGGTCCTGCGCCAGCAGGTGGGTGGCCAGAGCCTCGTGAACTACGGCGTCACGGCCCAGCGCGACGGTACGCTGACCCTGGACACGACGCGCATGAACAAGGCGCTGAAGGCCAACCCGACGGGCCTGGACGCCATCATGGGCTCGTCCAGCCTGACGACGCCGAGTGGCGTCATGGGCGGCCTGGACAAGCTGACGGACCAGTGGACCGACCTGTCCTCGGGCCAGATCACGAAGCGGCGCGACAACAACACGAAGGTACAGGACGGCATCATGGACCGCCAGGCACGCCTGGACAAGCAGTACGAAGCGGCCTACATCCGCTACCTGAACCAGTTTACGAAGCTGCAGACGCTGCAGGCGCAGATGAGCAGCAACACCAGTATTTTCGATGCCCTGTTCGGCGACAAGTCCAATTAAGACATGTCGCGCCAGGGCGCCTTGCGAACCCCAGTTTAGAACGGTTACCAGATGATGAATCACGACGCTTACAGCGAATACCACTCGACCAACCTGGACGCGCAGACCGCGCGCGCCTCGCCGATCGAACTGGTGCTGGTCTTGACGGACGGCCTGCTCGAAGAGCTGGCGCGCGCCCGCGGTCACATCGTGGGCAAGCGCTATGAACTGAAGGCAAGCAGCCTGGACAAATGCACCCAGATCATCAATGGGTTGTCGAGCTCGCTCGACTTCGATAATGGTGGCGAAGTGGTTGCCAATCTCGGCCGGCTCTACGACTACTGCGCCGCCCGCCTCTACCGGGCCGGCATCGACATGGACCCCGCCATCGTCGACGAAGTGGTCGGCCTGCTGGCGACGATCCGGCAGGGCTGGCTGGGCGTGCAGGCCAAACATGGATAGGCAACAACAACTCCTGCGGCTGGGCCAGCGCCTGGCCGCCGCTACCGCGGCGTCCGACTGGGACGAACTGGCGGCACTCAATACCTTGATGGCGTCCTCCTTGCCGGCCTTGGCCGCCCAGGGCAAGTGGACGCCGGCCGAACGGGCGGCCCTGGCCGCCCTGCGCCAGTTGCACGGCGATGCCGTGCAGCGCGCGCAGTCGGCCAGTACGGAACTGGGCAAACACCTGCAGCATATGACAACGCATAAAGAGGGCTGGCTGGCCTATGCCCTCGATAACGAATTTGCCGGAACCGAAGCATGATGATGACAATCCCCACCGCGCCAGCAGGCGCACCCGCAGCGGACACCAAGCTGCCAGGCGCCGTTGCCGCGAATGCCGGCGCCACCCCAGGCGCCATGCCGACCGGCACTGCCGGCGCCGTGGACGGCCAGGCCGCCGGCAGCGGCCTGCCGTTGATGTTTGCCCAGATGC
>NZ_WNKZ01000109.1 GCF_009720835.1 Pseudoduganella buxea | reverse complement strand
CCGGTCTGGCCAGCGGCAATACCTCGACGTTGAAGTCCGTCGCCAGCCTGGACATCTCGACCTTCGAAGGCGCCCAGGCTGCCATCAAGATCGCCGATGCCGCCCTGTCGACCGTGAACACCCAGCGCGCCGCCTACGGTGCACTGCAGTCGCGCTTCTCGTCGGCCATCTCGAACCTGGCATCGACCACCGAGAACCTGTCGGCATCGAAGAGCCGGATCGTCGATACCGACTTCGCCGCAGAGACCGCCACGATGACCCGTGGCCAGATCCTGCAGCAGGCGGGTACCGCGATGCTGGCCCAGGCCAACTCGCTGCCGAACGGCGTGATGAGCCTGCTGCGCGGTTAATTCCGGCAGCGGCGAAGTAATACGATTCCCCGCGCTGCTCTGGCCGGGGAATTTTTTGTTTGTGGTGGGATTTTGGGCTGCCGGCACTTCGCCGGCGGCCCTTTTTTTCGCCTTTGGCAACGATATACACCGCTAATTTCCCATCGCCAAAACTGGCACCTGTTTTCCCCTCTCAAGTCTCGTTTGATTCTGCCGATAATGACTTATATTATCGTTTTCCCAGGAGCAAGCCGTGGCAACTTCAGGAGTCTCAGCGTCCGGCGGCATGTTGGACGTCAGTACCATCGTTTCCCAGTTGATGCAGGCCGAGGCCGCACCACTGGCCAAGTACGACCAGAAGACGGCGTCGTACCAGGCCAAGCTGAGCGCCTATGGCTCGCTCAGCGGCGCCGTGGGCGTGTTCCAGGCTTCCCTGGGCGGTCTGACCAAGGCCACCGACTTCAAGGCCCTGTCCGCCACTGCCGGCAAGCCAGAGGTGCTGTCCGCATCGGCGGGTGCCAAGGCCGTTGCCGGTAACTACAAGATCAACGTCAGCCAGCTGGCCCAGAGCCAGACCTTGACGACGCCTGGCATCGCCAGCAACAAGTCGTCCATCGGCACAGGCGCCAAGACCAGCATCTCCTTCCAGTTCGGCAGCGTCAGCGGCGGCTTCGGCATGGCCGGCACGACCATGGCGGCGAACATTGCCCGCGACGGTATCAGCAACGGTTCGCTGACGATCAACGGCACGGCCATCGCCACCGACAGCACGACGACCAGTGCGCGCGCCCTCGCCGAAGCCATCAATTCCAAGAGCACGACGACGGGTGTGACGGCCACGGCCCAGCCGGCAGCCACGTCGGCCTCACTGTTCGCCAATTTCGGCGAAGTGACGACCGGAGCCGACGGCGGCTATACGCTCTCCGTCGGCGGCGTGCAGCTGGCCGCGCAAGGCGCCAACGTGGGTGCGGGCGCCGGGCTCACGGCAGCGTCGATCGACACCGCCTTGACCGATCCCAGCACCGTGCTGACGGCCCTGACCAACGCAGGCATCACCATCAGCGGCACCGCCGCCGGCGGCGACCTGAAGTTCACCCGCGCCGACGGCGCCAACCTGGTGGTCGAGGAAAAAGTCACCGGCAGCCCGGCAGCTGTCACGGGCGGCATCGGCAATGGCGGCGGCGAAGTCAATGGCGGCTCCAGCGCCACCGCCGTCAGTGGCATTTCGCTGAGCTCGACCGATGCCAGCCCGATCACCATCGCCGGCAGCAACCCGACCGTCGCCGGCCTGACCGCCGGCACCGGCGGCACCTACCTGGGCGGCACGTTCACCCAGGATGCCAATATCGCCTCGGGCATCGTCACCATCGATTCGACCAACAACTCACTCGAAGGCATCCGCGACGCCGTCAACAAGGCCGGCCTGGGCGTGACGGCCACCATCGTCTCGGACGGCAGCGCCAACCCGTATCACCTGGTGTTCACGTCGAACGCGACCGGCGCCAACTCGTCGATGAAGATGACCTTGAGCGGCAACGATACCGACCCGCCCGATGCCGCGCTGGTGGACATGCTCAGCTACGACCCGTCCGGCGCCCAGAAGATGACGCAGACCACGGCCGCGCAGGACACCAAGCTGTCCGTCAACGGTATTGCCGTGACCAGCCACTCGAACAATGTGGGTGAAGCGATCCAGGGCGTGACCCTGACCGTGACGCAGACGGGTTCCAGCACGCTCAACGTCAGCAAGAACACGGGCACCGTGAAGAGCAATGTGGAATCCTTCGTCAAGGCCTATAACGACCTGAACGGCACCTTGAAGAAGCTGACCGGCTACAACGCCGACACCAAATCGGGTGGCGCACTGCAGGGTGACTCCACGGCCCAGTCCGTGCAGGCGCAAGTACGCCGCATGATGACGAGCACCATCAGCGGCCTGTCCGGCAACCTGACCACGCTCGGTTCGGTCGGCATCAGCTTCGCCAAGGACGGCACGCTGAGCCTGGATTCGTCGAAGTTCTCGAAGGCGCTGGAAACCTCGTTCGACGATATCGGCGCCCTGTTCGGTGCCGTCGGGCGCTCCAGCGATACGCTCGTGTCGTTCACCAGCTCGACATCGGCCACCAAGCCAGGCACGTATGGCCTGACCATCACGCAGATGGCGACCCAGGGTGCAATGACGAGCGCCGCCGCCGTGCCGGCCAGCACGACGATCGCCCCCAACACGACCTGGGCCGTGACCTTGAACGACGGCACGCCCAGCAATTCGAAGAACACGGCGAACGTCACGATTCCCGCCGGCACCTACACGGCGGCCGAGCTGGCCAAGGTGATGCAGTCGTCGATCAATGGTACCTCCGCGTTTTCCAGCGCCGGCAGTGCCGTGACGGCCACCATCGACACGGACGGCAAGCTGGTGCTGTCGTCGGCCAAATATGGCTCGGCATCGAATATCGCCGTGTCCAGCACCAGCGGCACCACCACTGACAGCCTGTTCGGCGGCGCCACGCCGGCCGCCGGCATGGACGTGGCCGGCACGCTGGGCGGCCATGCCGTCATCGGCACGGGCCAGACCATGACGGGCCTGGCCGGCACCGACGTGGAAGGCCTGAAGATCGAGATCACCGGTGGCGCCATCGGCGACCGCGGTACGGTAAGCTTCTCGCAAGGCTATGCCTACCAGCTCAACAACCTGGCCGCCACCATGCTCAGCAAGACCGGCCAGATCACCAGCCGCACCGACGGCATCAACAAGTCGATCAAGGATGTCGCCAAGCAGCGCGACGCCTTTGCCGACAAGCTGACCGGCATCGAAGCCCGGTATCGCGCGCAGTACAGCAGGTTGGACGTCATGCTGTCGCAAATGCAAACCACGTCCAGCTACCTCACGCAGCAGCTGGCGTCCATCGCCGCCAACAGCTGAGTACCAAGGAATTAGGAGAACGTATGTTCGGAAGCCCCCAACGTGGTGTCAATGCGTATGCCAAGGTCGGTCTCGAGACCGGCATTGCCGCCGCCTCGCCGCACAAGCTGATCACCATGCTGTACGACGGCGCCATCGTCGCCATCCTGAACGGCATGACGCAAATGAAGGCCGGCAATATCGAGGAAAAAGGCAAGGCCCTGTCGAAAGCCATCCAGATCCTCGACAACGGCCTGCGCGCCAGCCTGGACCGCGAAGCGGGCGGCGAGATCGCACGCAACCTGGACGCCCTGTATGAATACATGAGCTCGCGCCTGCTGACGGCCAACCTGCAGAACGATCCCGCCATCCTGCAGGAAGTGCACGGCCTGCTGGTCGACCTGCGCGACACGTGGCAGCAGATCGGCGATGCACCGGCCGGTGGCGCATCCATCGGCAACCAGAAACAGGCGCCTGCCCAGGCCCGCTACTAAGAGGAAGACATGACGAACCAAGACGTGCTGACCGTGTACGCGGCAATGGGTGAACTGAGCAGCCAGATGGTGACGGCGGCGAATGCTTCGGACTGGGAGCGGCTGGAAGCGCTGGAACAGCGCGTGTCCGATCACGTGGCCCTGCTGAAGGCGCAGGAGAACACCGTACGCCTGGAAGGCGAGCAGCGCCAGCGCAAGGTCACCCTGATCAAGCAGATGCTGGACGACGACCGCCAGGTGCGCGACCTGATCCAGCCGTGGATGGCCCAGTTGTCCAAGCTGATCAATAGTACCGGTACCGAACGCCGCGTCCACAACGCCTACGGCGCCGTCTGATTTCGGGACCTGACAGGAACTGAGCGCCGTGCAGCGGCTCGACACGCCCGGGCTGCGGCCCACTGCCCCGGTCGGCAACGCGCCGACCGTTGCCGATCCGCGCCAGGCGGCGTTCCAGCGCGCGCTGCAGCCCCTGGTGGGCCAGACCGTGCAGGGCCAGATCCTGGCCAAGATGTCGGACGGCAGCTTCCTCGTGCGCGTGGCCGATACCAATGCCCGTATGATGCTGCCGGCCGGCGCCGACGTGGGCGGCGAAGTGCCGATGGCGGTGGTGGCGGCCCAGCCCCGCCCCCTGCTGCAGGTCGGCACGGGCGCCCCGCAGACGCCCATCCTGCACACCCAGCCGGGCGACGCCCAGGCCACCAATTCCCGCCCCCTGAGCACGGCCGCCGCGCTGCTGAGCAAGGCGCCCTTGACCTCGTCCGAGAATCTGCCCCAGCTGGACCGCAACACGGCCCAGGCCACGTTCAGCCCGGCCGCGCGCGCCATCGCCAGCGCCCTGACGGTGGCCTACACGGCACCGGGCGCGCCCGTCATCATTCACGGCAAGGCGCCGCTGGCCGGTGCCGGTGGGCCCGAGCCGCAGCAGCTGGGCCAGAAACTGCAGAGCGTGCTGGGCGAGTCCGGCCTGTTCTACGAATCCCATGTGGCCGACTGGGCCGAGGGCAAGCGCCCCCTGCAGGACCTGGCGCGCGAGCCGCAGATGCAGCGCCACCTGCAGGCACAAGGCCAGTCCCCGGCGGAAACGCTGGCGCGCAACCTGGCCGGGCCGGATCTGTCGGCGGCGCAGATGATCAACCAGCAACTGCACACGCAGGAACAGGGCAAGGTGCAGTGGCACGGCGAAGCGTGGCCGGGCCAGAAGATGCAGTGGGAAGTGGCGCGCGAGGAAGGCGACGGCCGCTCGCGCGGGGGGGGCCGCGAGCAGGACGACGCGCCCGTATGGCGCAGCGGCGTCAAGTTTCGCTTTCCCCTGCTGGGCAAGGTCAACGCCAGCGTGACGATGATCGGCGACCAGGTGCACGTGCAGGTGCAGTCCGACACGGGCGAGGCGGCCGACACCTTGCGGGCATGGGCCGGCATGCTGCAGGGCGCGCTGGACGCGGCCGGCGCGCCGCTGTCGTCGCTAACCATCGGACAAGCCCAGGCGGCCGAGGCGCCGCCCATGTCGGCAACGCCGGGAGCGTCCGATGCAGCGTGACGACCAGATTCCCCGCCGGCCCATGCAAAGCGCCGTGGCGCTGGCCTACCGCGACGGCGAAGGCGCGCCGAAGGTGGTTGCCAAGGGCCGCGGGCTGGTGGCCGAGCAGATCATTGCCGTCGCCGCCGAGGCCGGCGTCTACGTGCACGAATCGAAGGAACTGGTGTCGCTGCTGATGGACATCGACCTCGACCGGCAGATTCCGCCCACACTTTATCGTGTCATTGCGGAACTGCTGGCCTGGCTTTATCATATTGAATCAGCGCAGAAATCCGGCCTGCCCCCGCCCTCGGCACCGGTCATGAGCATCCCCCCACCTCCTCAAGCAACGGACCCCGATGTACCCTTACCTGAATGACGCGGACATGGACAACTGGCACGATTTCGAGGTGGGATCGCGTCGGGAAATCCTTGCGCTGCTGCGCGGCATCGCCGAAAAGAAGCAGATGATCCGCATGCTGCCGCTGGGCGACAACGATATGTGCGTGACGACCATCCTGCACGTCGACACGGACACGGACACGATCCTGCTGGACCGCCCATCGGACCCGGAAGAAACGGCGCGGCTGATGTCCGGCCGGCCCGTGTCGTTCGAGACGACCCTGGACAATATCCGCATCATCTTCGGCACGGAAAGCATGCAGCTGGCCATGCTGGACGCCGTGCCGGCCCTGAAGATCGCCCTGCCGCCCAGCCTGATCCGCCTGCAGCGACGCGAGTTCTACCGCATGCAGACGCCCGTCGGCAATCCCGTCAAGGTCGTCATCACGATGCCGGAAGAGCAAGGCGGCGGCGAGGCGTCCTTCCCCCTGGCCGACATCAGCTGCGGCGGCATCGCCATCCTGGACAACCGCTTCGTGCTGGGCGACTCGATCGGCCACGAATACGGCGGCTGCCGCATCGACCTGCCGGAAATCGGCCCCATCCTGACAGGCCTGCAGATCCGCAACTCGCAGGAAATGACCCTGATGAACAACAAGGCCAACCGGCGCCTGGGCTGCCAGTTCATCGACATCAGCGCTGGCGCGATGAACGCCGTGCAGCGCTACATCATGAAACTCGAACGCGAGCGCAACGCCCGCATGGCCGGCCTCAGTTAGTTGCAAAAAAAATGGGGACAGACCCCATTTTCTTGGCAATGTTTCTCGAAAAATGGGGTCTGTCCCCATTTTTGGGGAAATATTGCGGCCAGCTTACACCTGCATATTCATGATGTCCTGGTAGGCCGACACGAGCTTGTTGCGTACCTGGATGGTGGCCTGCATATTGATGCTGGCTTTCTGCATCGAGATCATGACGTCGGACAGGTTGACGGAGTCGTCGCCCATCTGGAAGCGCTTGCTGAGGCCTTCGGCCTTGCTCTGGCTGGCGGCGACCGTGTCGAGGGCGCCCTTCAGGGCGTCGGAAAAGTCGACCTTGGCGGCCGGCTGCTCGGTCTGGATGACAGGCGGCGTGGCCTGCGGCCGCGTGGCCGCCGCCTTCAGCTGCGCGATCATCGATTGGATCTGGCTGCTGTCGATTCCACCTGTCTTCATCGTCACTCCTCAAATTTGTTGCGGTAGCACAACTGGCGCCGGACGCGCTTCATTGCCTCGCCATCTTGCCTTGCTACAATAGGTGCTCACCTTCCGGAACCAAGTTCCCTCGCACTGTCAGGCTTCCAGAATATCAGGCCACGCGCAATGCACTGCCTCGAGCAGGTCCGGAAAGGGGCCTCTTTTCCCCGGATTAGATTGCCGTACGGCAGCCGATAATGTGCATCAGGCCGGTCCATCCACGACAAGGCCCTCGATTAACAGACGACCTTAACGCCCCTGGAACGCACACATGGCAGCTGCCGCCGAACAACTCGACATCGACGCCCCCGCCGACACGGAAGGGAGAGTTCCTTTCTATAAGACGCCGATGGGCAAGAACATCATCCGCGGCGGCGCCGTGGCGGCGATCCTGATCGCCATCCTGGTGGTGTGGCTGTGGAATAAGGAGCCCGCCTACAAGGTGCTGTTCTCCAACTTCTCGGACCGCGACGGCGGCGCCATCACGGCCGCGCTGGACCAGATGCAGGTCAAGTACAAGTTCAGCGAAGGCGGCAACGCCATCATGATTCCCGAAGACCAGGTGCACGACACGCGACTGCGCCTGGCCTCCCAGGGCCTGCCGAAGGGCGGCAATGTCGGCTTCGAGCTGATGGAAAACCAGAAGCTGGGCGTGTCGCAGTTCCTGGAACAGGTCAATTACCAGCGCGCACTGGAAGGCGAGATGGCCAAGTCCATCGAATCGCTGGGTGCCGTGCAGTCGGCCCGGGTCCACCTGGCCATGCCCAAGCCCTCCGTGTTCGTGCGCGAGCAGCAGAAGCCCACCGCCTCCGTCATCCTCACCCTGCACCCGAACCGCGCGATCGATCCGGGCCAGGTCAGCGCCGTCGTGCACCTGGTGGCGTCGAGCGTGCCGGAACTGCAGCCGGCCAATGTGACGGTGGTGGACCAGCAGGGCAACCTGCTGTCGGACCAGAACAAGAACAGCAACACGGCCATCAAGAGCCTGGATGCGACCCAGCTGAAATACGTGCAGGAACTGCAGAACCAGGTCATCAAGCAGGTCGAGAACATCGTCAAGCCCATCGTCGGCGAAGGCAATGTGCGCGCCGAGGCCGTGGCCGATGTCGATTTCTCCGCCATCGAGCAGGCCGCCGAGTCGTACAAGCCGAACTCGTCGCCGGCACCGTCGGCCATCCGCAGCCAGCAGAGCACGGAAACCAACGGCAATGCCAACGCCAATCCGAACGGCGTGCCCGGCGCCCTGTCGAACCAGCCGCCGGGCGTGGCGACGGCGCCGCTGGAAACGGCGCCGCCCGGTACGGCCCCTGCCCCCGGCATCGTGCCGGCCGGCGGCGCCGCCGTCGCCGGTGCGCCGATGCACAAGGAATCGACGACGAACTACGAAGTCGACAAGACGGTGCGCTACGAGCAGAAGGCCATCGCCGGCCTGAAGCGCATGACGGTGGGCGTGGTGGTGAACTACCGCCGCATCGTCGGCGCCGACGGCAAGGTCACCGTGCGCCCCCTGACGGCCGACGAGCTGGCCAAGATCAACAGCCTGGTGCGCGAAGCGATGGGCTACAACCAGGACCGCGGCGACTCCGTCAGCGTGGCCAACGCCCCGTTCGACGGCGTCGACAAGGCGGCCGAGCCGACCCTGGACTGGTGGCGCGACCCGGCCAACCTGCCGATGGCGAAGGAACTGGCCAAGTTCCTCATCACGGCCCTGATCCTGCTGTACATCCTGATGCGGGTGGTGCGTCCGATGATGCGTCCCGTGTTCAAGAAGATCGACGAGATCAATGCACCGGAGCCGGAACCGGAAGAGGAAATCATCGAGGAGCCGGCCGGCCCGACGGAAGAGGAAATCTTCGCGCAGCAGATGGCCGAAATGGAAGAAAGCACGGCGCGGACCTACCGCGACAACCTGGCACTGGCGAAGAAGCTGGCCGCCGAAGACCCGCGCATCGTCGCGAACGTTATCAAAGCATGGATAGGCGCAAATGACTGATAGTACCGGACTGCAAAAGGCAGCAATTCTGATGCTGGCCATGGGTGAATCCGAGGCCGCGGAAGTGATGAAGTTCCTCGGCCCCCGCGAAGTGCTGAAGCTGGGCGCGGCCATGGCGACGATGAAGGGCGTGCCGCACGAGCAGGTCGTCGACGTGCTCGACGGCTTCCGCGACGAAGTGGCCGCCGCCTCCACCGTGGGCCTGGATTCGGACGAATACATCCGCCAGGTGCTGACCAAGGCGCTGGGCGACGACAAGGCCTCCGTGCTGCTGTCGCGCATCCTGGGCGGCAAGGACGCTTCCGGCATCGAAAGCCTGAAGTGGATGGATTCGCCGTCCGTGGCCGAACTGATCCGCAACGAGCACCCGCAGATCATCGCCACCATCCTCGTCCACCTGGAGCGCGACCAGGCTTGCGAAATTCTGGGACACTTCACGGACCGCTTGCGCAACGACGTCGTGCTGCGTATCGCCACCCTGGACGGCGTGCAGCCGGCGGCGCTGCGCGAACTCAATGATGTCTTGACGAAACTGTTGTCCGGTAACGAAAATATCAAGAAGTCCACCCTGGGCGGCGTGCGCGCCGCGGCCGAGATCCTGAACTTCATGAGCGGCGAACAGGAAAACTCGGTGATGGACAATATCAAGAACTACGACAACGATATGGCCCAGCAGATCATGGACGAGATGTTCGTGTTCGACAACCTGATCGATATCGACGACCGCGGCATCCAGCTGCTGCTGCGCGAAGTGCAGTCGGAGATGCTGATCATCGCCTTGAAGGGCGCCTCGCAGGAACTGCGCGAGAAGATCTTCAAGAACATGTCGGCCCGCGCCAGCGAGATGATGCGGGAAGACCTGGAATCGAAGGGCCCGGTGCGGCTGTCGGAAGTGGAGACGCAGCAGAAGCAGATCCTGCAAATCGTGCGGCGCCTGTCCGACGAAGGCCAGATCGTGTTGGGCGGCAAGGGCGAAGACTCGTTCGTCTAAACGCCTTCGTTTAAGTTCCGCCGTTTAATTGTTTCAGAACCAGAGGTAAGGCTTGGCCCAAATTCCGAAAGAGCAGCAAACCGCATTCCAGCGCTGGGAACTGAAGTCCTTCGGCGACTTGCGGCCCAGCACCCTGGCCGCGCGCGAGCGCGAGGAAGCCGAGGCCCGGGCCGCGCAGGAAGCTGCCGCGGCGGCCGAAGCGGCGGCGCGCCAGGCCGAATATGACGCCTTCGCCAACACCCCGCCGCCGCCCGAGTACCCTACCGACGAGGAACTGGCCGCCATCCGCGAGGAAGCGCGCCAGCAGGGCTACGAGGACGGCTATGCCGAAGGCCACCGGGCGGGCGAGGACGAAGCCATCCGCGAAGGCCAGGAAACGACGGCCGCCGCGCTGGCTCCGCTGGCGGACATGGCGCAGAACTTCGCCGAAGCCCTGCGCGGTGCCGACAAGCTGATCTCCCAGGACGTGATGGAACTGGCCATGCACCTGGCGCGCAATATGCTCAAGCAAGCGCTGCCCGTGAAGCCGGAACTGATCGTGCCGATCGTGCGCGACGCCGTCGCCATCCTGCCCGTCGTACAGCAGCCGGCCGTGCTGATGCTCCATCCCGATGACGCCGTCATCGTGCGCGAGGCCATCGGCGACGAACTGGCCAAGGAAGGCTGGCGCATCGCGGAAGATGCCGCCCTCACCCGCGGCGGCTGCAAGCTGGAAACGGCCAGCAACCAGGTCGACGCCCAGGTGGAATCGCGCTGGGCCCGCCTGACGCAGGCCCTGGGCAAATCCTCGGACTGGCTGGAGTAAGCCATGGACATCAAGGTCGACGACCCTGCCGGCGCCGACGCCCATGCAGGGCGCTGGCGTTCCTACCTGGGCGACTGCGCCGCCGTGCTCGATTTCGTCGAGCCGATGCAGGTGGCCGGCCGGGTCACGCGCGTGGCCGGCCTCGTGATGGAAGCGGTGGGCCTGCGCCTGGCCGTGGGCGCCGCCTGCACGGTGCCGCTGCCGGCCGGTGGCCGGGTCGAGGCCGAAGTGGTGGGCTTCGAGGGCGACCGCCTGTTCCTGATGCCGCAAAGCGATGTCGAGGGCATCGTGCCGGGCACCCGGGTCTACCCGGTCGAACCGCTGATCCCGAAACCGGGCGCGGCCACTGCCGGGCAGCCGCGCCGCCGCACCAGCGACCGCGCGCGCCAGTTGCCCGTCGGCCCTGAACTGCTGGGCCGGGTGGTGGACGGCGCCGGCCGCCCACTGGACGGCCTGGGCCCCATCCACACCTCCGACAGCGCCCCCATCAATGTGCGCCCCGCCAACCCGCTGGGCCGCGCGCCCATCGTGGAAACCCTGGACGTGGGCGTGCGCTGCATCAATGCCATGCTGACCGTGGGCCGGGGCCAGCGCATGGGCCTGTTCGCCGGTTCCGGTGTCGGCAAATCCGTGCTGCTGGGCATGATGGCGCGCTATACGGAGGCCGACATCATCGTCGTCGGCCTGATCGGCGAACGGGGCCGGGAGGTCAAGGAATTCATCGAACACATCCTGGGCGAGGAAGGCCTGGCCCGCTCCGTCGTCGTGGCCGCGCCGGCCGACACGCCGCCGCTGATGCGCATGCAGGGCGCGGCCTACTCCACGGCCATTGCCGAGCACTTCCGCGACAAGGGCCAGAACGTGCTGCTGATCATGGACTCGCTGACCCGCTACGCGATGGCCCAACGCGAAATCGCCCTGGCCATCGGCGAGCCGCCCGCCACCAAGGGCTATCCGCCATCCGTGTTCGCCAAATTGCCCGTGCTGGTGGAACGGGCCGGCAACGGCGAACTGGGCGGCGGCTCCATCACGGCCTTCTACACCGTGCTGACGGAGGGCGACGACCAGCAGGACCCCATCGCCGACTCGGCCCGCGCCATCCTGGACGGCCACATCGTGCTGAACCGGCGGCTGGCCGAGGCGGGCCACTACCCCGCCATCGACATCGAGCAGTCGATCAGCCGCGCGGCGCACTCGATCACGACGCCGGAACACCAGACCCAGGCGCGCCGCCTGAAGCAGCTGTTCTCCCGCTACGAGCGCAGCCGCGACCTGATCGCCGTGGGCGCCTACACGCCCGGCACCGATCCCGTGCTGGACCAGGCCATCAAGCTGCACGACCGCATCGAGCACTTCCTGCAGCAAAAGATCACGGAACGGGTGACGATGCCGGAGAGTTTGGGGCAATTGACCACGCTGTTCGACTGATTGATCCGCGCCCGGGTTGCCTATAATCATCACCATGGCCTCGACTTCCCAACTTGAAACCCTGATCGACATGGCGCGCCGCGAGACGGACGACAGCGCCAAGCGGCTCGGTGCGGCCCTGAAGGCAGTGGGCGATGCCGAGGAAAAGCTGAAAATGCTGGCCGGCTACCGCGACGAGTACGGCCGCCGCTTCGACGCCTCGCAACAAGCAGGCATCACGCCGATGGCCTACCGCAATTTCCAGGCTTTCATGGAAAAGCTCGACACGGCCGTGCGCGGGCAGGAAGACATGGTGCGCCACGCCCAGAAGCGCAGCGAGATGGAAAAGGCCAGGTGGCAGGAAGCGGAGCGCAAGCGCATGTCGTACACCACCTTGCGCGACCGCGAGGCGGCCAAGCAACTGGCCGTCGAAGCCAAGCGCGACCAGAAGGCCATGGACGAGCACGCCGCTCGGGGCGCGTTCTACAAGCGCTAGCAGTCACCGCCGCAGGATCTCCCTGTCAACGATCATCACAAGCAAGGCCGCGTACTATGCAAACCCAGTCCCTCCAGAACACCCTGCTGAACACCGCCATGCCGTCCGGCCAGAAAAGCACGGCCAACGCCGGCGACACGGATTTCAAGCACGCGCTGGCGCGCCAGGTGGAACGCCAGCCCGCCCCGCCCCCCGCTCCCGTCATCAAGCAGGCCGCGCCGATCAAGGTGAACGTGCCGCAGACGCAGAGCGCGCCGGCGCCGAAAACGCCGCAAGCGCCCAACTCACCGCCGAAGGCCCCGGCCCAGGCCAAGGCGGCCCAGCCCGCCAACACGGCCAATGCGGCCAATGCGGCGAACGCGACGGCGGCAACGAATGCGGCGCAGGGGGCGGAAAAAACCGAACAGGCGACCACGACCGCAGCGACGAGCGCGGCAGCGGGCACGGCAGAGACTGCCCAGGCAGCCACCGACCCGGCGGCCGAAGCCACGTCCGTCACCGATGCTGCCATGGCCGCCGCGGCGGCCGCCGTCGATCCGATGGCGGCCATGCTGGCCATGGTGGCGGCGTATAACCAGTCGGGCAACGCTGCCGCACCGGCGGCCGATGCCGGCGGCGAGGATGCCACCGGTGCGGCCACCGAAGGCGACCCGCTGGCCGCGCTGCAGGGCGAAGGCGAGGACGGTGGCAAGCACGGCAAGGGCATGGGCGCCGATCCGGCCACCCTGCGTGCCGCTGCCGATACCGCCAAGGGCCAACTGGCTGGCGACGGCGTGCCCGTTAATGCCAGGGCGGAGCTGACGGCGGGCGCGGTGCAGACAGGCATCAAGGCCGAGGCCTTTGCCGCCAAGCTGGCCGAAGCGTCCGCGGAAGCCCCGGCCGTGCTGCCGCAGGCCACCCAGGCGCTGGTGGCTACGGCCCAGGCGGCCGACGTGGCCGCATCGAACAGCCTGCAGGCAAGAGTGGGCAGCAATGCCTGGGAGCAGCAGCTGGGCCAAAAGGTGGTGTGGATGGTGGCCGGGGGCGACCAGACCGCGTCGCTGACCTTGAACCCGCCGGACCTGGGGCCGATGCAGGTGGTGCTGAGCGTGTCGAACGAGCAGACCAGCGTGAGCTTCATGGCGGCCGAACCGGAAACCCGGCAAGCCCTGGAAGACGCCCTGCCGAAGCTGCGTGAAACGATGAGCGAAGCCGGCATCGAGCTGGGCAGCGCGACCGTATCGACCGGCACGCAGGACCAGCGCCAGGCCTTTGCCGAGCAGGCCGAAGCCCGGGCAGCCGCTGCGGCAGGACGGGGCAACCATCGCGCAAGCAATGGCGTGGATGAGCCCGCGCCGGCAGAGCCGGTGGTCCGGCGCACCGTGCTGGGCGCCGTCGATACCTTCGCCTAAACCTTTGAAACAATAGACTGAGGGCAATTTTGCCCTCTGTTCGCCCTATCCGGCAACGTCGTGCCGAACGATAATGCCATAATCGAGTCACGAATCCGTCCCCCAGGGGACAGCATTGAAAGCGAAACCACGACATGAAGGCTGAGGCGAAAGCGGAAGCGGCACCGGCCGGCGGCGGGTCCAAGAAAAAACTGATCATCATTATCGTCGCCGTGCTGGTGCTGGCACTGGGCGGTGGCGGTGCGGCCTGGTACTTCATGCATGGCGCCGATTCGGCCGAGCATGAGGAAGAGCCCGTCAAGAAGAAATCGAAGAAGAAAAAGAAGGAGGCCGGCCCGCCCGTCTATGTGCCGGTGGAAGCGTTTACCGTCAATCTGCAGCCGGAAGAAGGCGAGCAGTACCTGCAGCTGGCGTTCACCCTGCAGCTGTCCGATGCGGAGCAATCCGAGCTCATCAAGAGCAATATGCCAAAGGTGCGCAGCCGTATCCTGCTGCTGCTATCCTCGAAGCGTGCGTCGGAAATCAACACGCCCGAGGGCAAGCAACAGTTGGGCAAGGAAATCCTCGAACAGGTCAACCTGCCGTTCGAGGAACACGGCGACGAGCAGGAGGTGTCGGAAGTGCTGTTCACCTCCTTTATCATTCAATAAGCGGCGTTCGGACCACCACGAGTCATGGCTGATAATTTTCTCTCCCAGGAAGAAGTCGATGCACTTCTGAAAGGCGTCAACGGCGACCAGGACGATATCGCCGCGCCCGAGGAAGTCGCGGGAGTCAGAACCTACAACCTGGCAACCCAGGAGCGCATCGTGCGCGGCCGGATGCCGACGTTGGAAATTATCAACGAGCGTTTCGCCCGCCTGTTGCGCGTCGGCCTGTTCAACTTCCTGCGCCGCAGCGCCGAAGTGTCGGTGGGTTCCGTGCGGGTATCGAAGTACAGCGAGTTCATCCGTAACTTGGTGGTGCCGACCAACCTGAACCTGGTGCACATGAAGCCGCTGCGGGGCACGGCCCTGATGGTGTTCGACCCGGGCCTCGTGTTCCTGCTGGTGGACAACCTGTTCGGCGGCGACGGGCGCTTCCACACCCGCGTCGAGGGCCGCGATTTCACGGCTACCGAGCAGCGCATCATCCTGCGCATCCTCGATATCGTGTTCGAGGCGTACACGAAGTCATGGGAACCGGTGTTCCCCGTCGAATTCGAGTACATTCGATCCGAAATGAACACCCAGTTCGCCAACATCGCCACGCCGAACGAGGTGGTGGTGGCGTCCACGTTTACCATCGAGCTGGGTTCGGTTTCCGGCCAGATCCACTTCTGCATGCCGTATTCGATGATCGAGCCGATCCGCGATGCGCTGACGTCGTCGCTGCAGGGCGAGGCGCTGGAAGTGGACAAGCGGTGGATCCGCCTGATGACGCAGCAGATCCAGATCGCCGAGGTGGAACTGGTGGCAAGGCTGGGCACGGCGAAAGTGAGCTTCGACGAAATCCTGAACATGCGGGTGGGTGACGTGATTCCCTTGAATATTCCGGAAACCATCGAGGCGACGGTGGACGGCGTGCCCGTGCTCGATTGCACGTACGGCGTACTGAACGGACAATACGCGTTGAAGGTGGAAAAGCTGCTCGCCAACAGCGATACGCTGAGCAAATAAAAACACGGTCGTGCCCTGCACGACAACCATGACAGAGCGCCGGCACCGGGCCGGCACAGCAGGAGTGAAACATGTCTGACAATCAAGACGACCAAACCGCCGACGACGACCTGTGGGGTGCCGCCATCGCCGAGCAGGCCAAGGCCGAGGCGGAAGCGCTGCAGAACCAGGCCGCCACGGCCGCCGTGTTCAAGGATTTCTCGAAGACGGCGAACAAGACCGAGACCCATAACGATATCGACTTCATCCTCGATATCCCCGTCCAGCTGACGGTGGAACTGGGCCGCACCAAGATCGCCATCAAGAACCTGCTGCAACTGGCGCAGGGCTCCGTGGTGGAACTGGACGGGCTGGCCGGCGAACCGATGGACGTGCTCGTCAACGGTTGCCTGATCGCCCAGGGCGAGGTGGTGGTGGTGAACGACAAGTTCGGTATCCGTCTGACCGACATCATCACGCCGTCCGAACGCATCCGAAAACTGAATAAATGAGGCGCGCGTCTTCCCCCGCGCCCCGGGTGGTGACGACCCTGCTGCTGGCCGGCTTGCTGCTGACCGGCAGCTTTGTCGTTTCCGCGCAAACGAATACGCCGTCGGCCGCCCCCGCACCCGTCGTCACGGCGCCGACCGACCGCACCGTCGCGCCCGTGAAGGCAGGCGAGCCCGCCACGGTGCCGGTCGACCCCGCCTTGGCTGGCGCGCCGGCACCCGCCA
>NZ_WNKZ01000108.1 GCF_009720835.1 Pseudoduganella buxea | reverse complement strand
GGAATCACGACGGCGCCGCCGGCCGTGGCGAAATGGAGCAGCGCGGCGCCCATCTGCCAGCCAGCGTTGCCCGCGTCGTCCGCCAGCGCCGCCACCGTCGGCAGCGTGTAAATCCCGTGCCCGTGGCGGCGCCGCGCCAGTACGCGCTGGTGTCCGACGCCGTGCGGCGGGCCATGGCGGCGCGGGTGGCCAAGCAGGGCGTGCGCGACAACGTCGTGCTGGCCGCGCTGGAGACGGTGCCGCGCCATATGTTCATGGAGGAAGGGCTGGCGGCGCAGGCATACATCGACGCCTCGCTGCCGATCGGCCACCAGCAGACCATCTCGCAGCCGTATATCGTGGCGCGCATGATCGAGGTGCTGCGCGGCGGCGGGAGCTTGACGCGCGTGCTGGAAATCGGCACGGGCTGCGGCTACCAGGCGGCCGTGCTGGCCTGCATCGCGCAGGAGGTGTATTCGGTGGAGCGGATCAAGGCCCTGCACGAGCTGGCCAAGGCCAACCTGCGGCCCCTGCGGGTGCCGAATCTGCGCCTCCATTACGGAGATGGTATGCTTGGGCTGCCGCAGGCAGCGCCGTTCGACGGCATCATCCTGGCCGCGGCCGGCCTGCAGGTGCCGCGCGCGCTGCTGGAGCAACTGACGGTCGGTGGCCGGCTGGTAGCGCCGGTTGGTGATCGCACCCAGCACCTGGAGCTCGTCACGCGCGTGGGCAAGCATGAATGGGACCGCCGCATCCTGGAAGACTGCCACTTCGTGCCGCTGCGCGCCGGCGTCGTGTAAGGTTGCCCCTGGCACGTGCCGGCACATGCGTGCCTGGGACGCTCCCCCTGCCGCCGGCGAGGCGGCGCGGCCGCTTGCGGCAAAGCCAACGCTTGTCAGAAAGTCAGCGGTGCTGTCATCGGCAGGGCCGTCGGCCGCGTTACTCGGCAGGTGTGCCCGCGCGCCTTGACTTGTCGCCTGGGCCGCGATCGCAGTATGAACAGTACCGGCGTGTCGTACCGGCATGCAGTACAAGCATGCGGCACGAGCGTGAGTACCGGCTTTGCCGCGCCGCCGGCATGCCCGATAATGCCCGCCTGGGACCCGCACCGGTTCCGGGTGATGTCAGCAGCCGAAGGGAAAAGCATGCCGCCCGCTGCGCCAGCGTGGCGGCGCCCGACCCGGAGGGTAGAGAATGGATAAGAAAATTAGATGAGTATGACAAAGAAAAGTTCCCCGCTATTACGTTCGTCGCTGTTGCGTTCGACCCTGCTGGTGCTGCCGCTCGCGGTGCTGGGCGCCTGCACCTCGACGCCGAACAAGGCTCCCGTGATCGAACGTCCGATCGTTCGCCACACGCCGGCACCGGCTCCCGCGCCCGTGCAGGAAACCAGGGACCGCGACGGTACCTACACGGTGCGCAAGGGCGACACCCTGCTGCGCATCGCGCTGGACCACGGCCAGAACTATCGCGACCTGGTGGCCTGGAACAACCTGGCCAATCCGAACGACATCAAGGTCGACCAGGTGCTGCGCGTGGCGCCGCCGGAAGACGCGCCGGGCGTGCGCACGGCCGCCGTCGTGATGCCGCCGGAAACGAAGATCGTCACGCCGCCGCCGCCGAAGAAGACGGAGCCGAAGGGCGACAAGCGCCCGTACACGGACGGCACGATGGCCGACCTGCAGAAGGTCGACAAGGACGGCGACGGCAAGCCGGACGCTCCGGCCAGCAAGCCCGTGCAGGTGGCCAGCGCCAAGCCTTCCGCCCCGCCAACGGCCAGCACGTCGTCGCTCAGCGCGGAAGACCGCGAAGTGGCGTGGGCCTGGCCGTCCGACGGCAAGGTCGTGGCCGGCTTCGACGAAGGCAAGAACAAGGGCATCGACATTGCCGGCCGTCCCGGCCAGCAGGTGCTTGCGGCAGGTGCAGGAAAGGTGATGTATGCCGGCAGCGGCATTCGCGGATATGGTAATCTCGTCATCGTGAAGCACAGTAACGGTCTGCTGTCCGCGTATGCCCACAACCGCGCCATCCTCGTCAAGGAAGGCCAGACGGTCAACCGGGGCCAGGCCATCGCCGAGATGGGCGATTCCGATTCCGACAGCGTCAAGCTGCACTTCGAGATCAGGCAGCAGGGCAAGCCGGTCGACCCATCGAAATTCCTGCCTAACCGCTAGGGAACGCCATGACAAGCTCGCCGCGCCATCATCTGGAAGAAGATTCACCGGACGATTTTCCGGCAGAGCAGATGGACGGTGGGCTGGCGGACGGGCTCGATGGCGCCCTCGACGGCGGCATCGACCGTGAACTCGATGCGGAGCCTGCCGTCGCCGAAGCAGCCACCGTGCTGGAAACCGTCGACGAGCTGAAGAAGGTGCTGGCCGCCGAACTGTCCACCGATACCACACAGCACTACCTGAACCAGATCGGCACGCGGGCCTTGCTGACGGCGCCCCAGGAAGTGCACTACGCCACCCTGGCTAAGGCCGGCGACTTCGCCGCGCGCCAGAAGATGATCGAACACAACCTGCGCCTGGTCGTGTCGATCGCCAAGCATTACATCAACCGGGGCGTCGTGCTGCTCGACATGATCGAGGAGGGCAATATCGGCCTGATGCGCGCCATCGACAAGTTCGAGCCGGAACGGGGCTTCCGTTTCTCGACTTACGCCACGTGGTGGATTCGCCAGAGCATCGAGCGCGCCATCATGAACCAGGCCCGCACGGTGCGCCTGCCGGTGCACATGGTGCGCGAGCTGAACCAGATCCTGCGCGGCAAATACCACCTGGAAGCGAAGCACCACAACGGCAAGGACGCCACCGCCGAGGATATCGCCGAACTGGTGGGCCGCCCCGTCGAGGAAGTGCAGGACATCCTGGCCCTGTCCGAACATGCCACCTCGCTCGACGCGCCGCTGGACAACGATCCCCAGTCCTCGTTGATGGACATGCTGCCCGGCGACGCCGAGGACAGCCCGGACGCCAGGGCCGAACACCATGAAATGACGCAGCTGGTGCGCGACTGGCTGACCAAGCTGCCGGACAAGCAGCGCATCGTCATCATGCGCCGCTTCGGCCTGGACAACGACGACCCCGCCACCTTGGAAACCCTGGCCGAGGAAATGGGCGTGACACGCGAGCGGGTGCGGCAGATCCAGCAGGAGGCACTCGTCAAGCTCAAGCGCGCCATGGCCGCGCGCGGCGTGATGCGCGATTCCCTGCTGTAGAACGGCGCGCCGGGAGCAATAGCCCCGCTGCCTCGGTGTCGCCGGCGGCGCTGCGGCCGGCAGCACCTTCGGTATTTTCGCCCGCCATCTCTGCTATCATATCGCCCTCCCGAATCGCCACTGCCGTTCGCACCGCGCCGGCTGCCTACTGACCTGAATACTCATGCAAGACAACATCATCGATATCAAATCGCTCGACATGGACGCGCGTGGCGTCGGCCATCTGGACAACGAAGACGGTACGCCGGGCAAGGTGGTGTTCGTCGAGGGGGCGCTGCCGGGTGAGCGGGTCGGCTTCGAAACGTTCAAGAAGAAAAAGAACTGGGAAGCGGCGCGCATGACGGTGCTGCACCGCGAGTCGTCGCTGCGGGTGAAGCCCAAGTGCGTGCACTTCGACTATTGCGGCGGCTGCTCGATGCAGCACCTGGAGCCGTCGGCACAGGTGGCCATCAAGCAGCGCGCGCTGGAGGACAATCTGTGGCACATGTCGCGCGTGAAGCCCGAGCTGATGATGCGCCCCATGTACGGTCCCACCTGGGGCTACCGTTACCGCGCGCGCCTGTCGGCCCGCTGGGTCGCCAAGAAGGGCACGGTGCTGGTGGGCTTCCACGAGAAGAAGTCGGTCTACGTGGCCGATATCCAGAGCTGCCAGATCCTGCCGCCGCACGTGTCGGACATGCTGCTGCCGCTGCGCGCCCTGATCGGTTCCCTGTCGCTGTTCGACAAGGTGCCGCAGATCGAGCTGGCCATCGGCGAAGACCTGACGGTGCTGGTGATGCGCAATATGGAAGCGCTGACGCCTGAAGATGAAGTCAAGGTCAAGGCCTTCGCCGACCAGTACGAGATCCAGTGGTGGCTGCAGCCGAAGGGCCCGGACACGGCCTACCCGTTCTACCCGCTGGACAAGCAGCTGCACTACCTGCTTCCCGAGTTCAACGTGCGCATGCCGTTCAAGCCGACCGACTTCACGCAGGTGAACCACCATATCAACCGGGTGCTGGTGCACAAGGCCCTGCGCCTGCTGGAGGTGCAGCCGCAAGATCGCGTGGCCGACCTGTTCTGCGGCTTGGGCAACTTCACCCTGCCGCTGGCCACGCAGGCCCGCGAAGTGGTCGGCATCGAAGGCAGCACGGCCCTGACCGAACGCGCGCTGGAGAACGCCCGCGTCAACGGCCTGGATGCGAAGACGTCCTTCTCGACCCGCAACCTGTTCGAAGTGACGATGGCCGATCTGGTCGCGCTGGGCAAGTTCGACCGCATGCTGATCGACCCGCCCCGCGACGGTGCCATGGCCCTGTCGCTGGCGCTGGCCGAGCTGAAGGAAAACCACCCGGAGCTGATGCCGAGCCGGATCGTCTACGTGTCGTGCAGCCCGTCCACCCTGGCGCGCGACGCGGGCGTGCTGGTGCACCGCGCCGGCTACGTGATGAAGCAGGCGGGCGTCGTCAACATGTTTCCCCATACGTCGCACGTCGAGTCGATGGCGGTGTTCGACCTGGCATAGCAAAGCCAGGGCGGTGTGCCAGGGCGGCACCTTGACATCCGTTGCATTATTTGCAACACTGGATGCCCACCGATGGAGACCCCATGCGCGCCCGCCCACTGCTGCCAACCCTTCTTGCCCTCGCCACCCTTTCCCTGTCATTGGGGCTGCCGGCGGCGGCCCAGACCACCGTCGAATCGTTCGCGCCGCAAGGCGTCGTGAAAGGCGTGCGCCAGGTGCAGGCGCGCTTCTCGAGCCAGGTGGTGGCCTTCGGCGACCTGCGCACCGAGGACCCGTTCGACATCGATTGCGCCCAGCCGGGCAAGGGCCGCTGGGTCGACGGCAGCACCTGGAGCTATGACTTCGAGCGCGACCTTCCGGCCGGCGTGGCCTGCCGCTTCACATTGAAGCCCGCCCTGCGCGACCTGGCCGGCGCCGCCCTGCAGGGCGAGCGCACCTACAGTTTCTCCACCGGCGGTCCGGCCGTCATCGACGCCTTGCCGTCCGAAGGCAGCCAGGTCGACGAAGGGCAAATCTTCGTGCTGGGGCTGGACGCGCCCGCGCGCGAAGCCACCGTCGCCGCCCACGCCTGGTGCCGCGCGGCCGGCATCAACGAAAAAATCCCCGTGCGCGTGCTGGCGGGCCCGGAGCGCGAACAGGTGCTGGCCAACCGCAAGAACTTCCTGCAGCGCCACCTGCACGCGTATTACCTCGCCCGAGGCATCGCGTGGAAAGGGGTCGTGCAGGTGAAGGACAGCGGCAAGGACAAGCTGCCGGTGGCGGTGCTGCAATGCGCACGCACCTTGCCGGCCAAGGCCGAGGTGACCCTGGTGTGGGGCACTGGCATCGTCAGCGATACCGGCATCGCCACCACCGAAGACCAGCCACTGGCCTGGCGCACGCGGCCCGACTTCACGGCCTCCCTGGCCTGCGACCGGCTGCGGCGCAAGGGCCCGTGCATGCCCATCACGCCGCTGCGCCTGTCGTTTTCCGCGCCCGTGCCCGTCGCGCTGGCCACGGCCATCACCTTGCGCGGGCCCGGTGGCAAGACCTATGCGACCGCCTTCGACACGGACCTGACGAAAACCTCCACCTTCACCGACGTGCAGTTCCCCGGCCCGTTTCCCGCCAACGCCGCCTTGCAGCTGCACCTGCCGGCGGGACTGAAGGACGATGCCGGCCGCAGCCTCGTCAACGCCGCCCGCTTTCCGCTGACGGTGCGAACAGGGGAGCAGCCGCCGCTGATCAAGTTCCCGGCCCGCTTCGGCATCATCGAGGCCAACGGCGACCGGCTGCTGCCCGTTACCGTGCGCAACGTGGCCGCAGCCGGCGCGCCGCCCGTGCAGGGCCGCACCCTGCGCGTCACGGGCGACATGAACATCGTCGCATGGCTGCGCACCCTGAACGGCGGCCGCTACGGCGACTGGGAGCCGGTCGAGCAGTACAACCTGTCGCTGGGCCGGCAACTGCTGCGCGGCCGGGGCCAGGCCTTCACGATGCCCAAGCCGGGCGGGCGCAAGGCCTTCGAAGTGGTCGGCATCCCGCTGCGCAAGCCGGGCTTTCACGTCGTCGAACTGGCCAGCCCGAAGCTGGGCGCCGGCGTGACGCCCGGCGGCGGCACGGCCTATGTCAGCAGCGCCGCGCTCGTGACGAATATGGTGGCCCACTTCAAGCATGGCGGCAGCTCGTCGCTGGTGTGGGTGACGTCGCTCGACCGGGGCCGGCCCGTGCCGCGCGCGCAGGTGGCCGTGTGGGGCTGCACCGGCAAGCTGCTGTGGCAGGGCGTGACGGACGGCCAGGGCGTGGCCCGCATCGACGCCGAACTGCCCGAGGCGCGCTGCAACTACGAAGACCGCTACTTCGTCACCGCCAGGAGCGGCGACGACTTCACGTTCACCCTGTCGAACTGGCGCGAGGGCATCGAGACGTGGCGCTTCAACGTGCCGACCGACGACGTGCGCAGTGCCAACATCATCGCCACCACCGTATTCGACCGCACCCTGCTGCGCGCCGGCGAGACGGTGCACATGAAGCACTTCCTGCGCCGGCGCACGGCGCAGGGCTTCGAGCTGGTCAAGCCGGGACAGGCGGCACGCGTGTCGCCCGATGGCGGTGGCGCCCTGCCGGCCGATTTGCAGGCCGATTCGCGGGCGGCCCCCCCTCGCGTCTTCCTGCTGCACGAGGGCAGCGACGACCGCTTCGAGCTGCCGATCAGCTGGAGCGCGAACGGCAGCGCGGCGCATGACTGGACCGTGCCGAAGGACGCCAAGCAGGGCTGGTACCAGGTCATGCTGGGCGGCCAGGAAGCAGGGCGCTTCCGCGTCGAGCAGTTCCGCGTGCCGACGATGAAGGCGCTGCTGCAGGGGCCGCGCACGCCGGCCGTGCAGGCCAGCGCCGTGCCGCTCGACCTGCAGCTGTCGTATCTGGCCGGCGGCGGCGCGGGCGGCGCCCAGGTGCGCCTGGCCACCGTGGTCGAACCGAAGGCGGTCGACTTCCCCGACTATGCCGATTTCAGCTTCGCCGCCGGCGACGTCAAGGTGGGCGTGGAGCGCCCCGGCGCCACGTTCGACGAAGACGACGCCACGTTCGACGAGGAAGGCGAGGGGGATGATACCGAACAGGCCCCGGCACGCACCCGCAACGTCACCCTGGACCGGGCCGGCGGCGCGCGCGTGGCGATCGATGGCCTGCCCCAGTCGAACCAGCCGCGCGAGCTGCTGGCCGAGATGAGCTGGCAGGACGCCAACGGCGAGACGCTGACGGCTTCCACCCGTATTCCCCTGTGGCCGTCGAACCATGTGATCGGCATCCAGCCGGACGGCTGGGTCATGAGCAGGAAATCGATGAAGTTCACCGTCGCCGTGCTGGACGTGGCGGGCAACCCCGTGCCCGGTGCCGACGTGGCGGCCGACTTCTTCAAGCGTGAGACATATTCGCACCGGCGCCGGCTGATCGGCGGCTTCTATTCGTACGAGAACAGCAGCGAGGTCAAGGCACTGGGCCGGGCCTGCACGGGCCGCACGGATGCCAAGGGCCTGCTGGTGTGCGCCGTGCCGGCGCCGGAAGGCGGCAACCTGATCGTTCGCGCCACCACCGTCGATGCGGCCGGCCATGCAGCCGTCACGCAGCGCGAGATGTGGGTGGCCGACCGCGAGGACTGGTGGTTCCATGCCACCGACAACGACCGCATCGACCTGCTGCCCCAGCAGAAGCGCTACGAGCCGGGCCAGGACGCCACCTTCCAGCTGCGCATGCCGTTCCGCGCCGCCACGGCACTGATCACGGTCGAACGCGAAGGCATCCTCGACACCTATGTACGCGAGCTGTCCGGCACGGAGCCGGTGTTCTCGATTCCGATGAAGAAGGCGTATGCGCCGAATGTCTATGTGTCCGCGCTGGTGGTGCGGGGCCGCGTGGCGGGCGTGGCGCCCACCGCCCTGGTCGACCTGGGCAAGCCGGCGTACAAGCTGGGCATTACCCCCGTCAAGGTGGGCTGGGCGGCAAACGAACTGAAGGTCGTGGTTGCGGCCGACAAGGCCGTCTACAAGGTGCGCGAAAAGGCGCAGGTCACGGTGAAGGTGACTCGCGCGGACGGCAGCGTGCCGCCGGCCGGCACCGAGGTGGCGCTGGCCGCCGTCGACGTGGGCCTGCTGGAACTGATGCCGAACACCAGCTGGGAATTGCTGGACACGATGATGCGTCAGCGCAGCCTGCAGGTGCAGACGGCCACGGCGCAGATGCAGGTGGTGGGCAAGCGCCACTTCGGCCGCAAGGCCGTGCCCAGCGGCGGTGGCGGCGGCAAGGGGGCGGGGCGCGAGCTGTTCGACACGCTGCTGTTCTGGCAGGCCAGTGTCAAGCTCGACTCGCGCGGCCTGGCCCGCGTCGAGGTGCCGCTGAACGACGCGTTGACGGCCTTCCGCGTGGTGGCCATCGCCAGCGGCGGCGCCGGCCTGTTCGGCACCGGCCGCACCGAGGTAACCAGTTCGCAGGACCTGATGCTGCTGTCCGGCCTGCCGCCGCTGGTGCGCGAAGGCGACCGGCTGCGTGCCGGCTTCACGGTGCGTAATGCGTCGCAGGCGGCGATTGCCGGCGAACTGCGCGCCACCATGGCCGGGAAGGCGCTGGCGCCGCAGCGGGTCAGCCTGGCGCCGGGCCAGGCCCAGGAAGTGGGCTGGGACATCACCGTGCCGGTCGGCGTGACGGAGCTGGCGTGGGAGGTGGCGGCCGTCGCCGGCACGGCCTCGGACAGGCTGCGCGTGCGCCAGCAGGTCAAGCCGGCCGTGCCCGTGACGACCTTGCAGGCCACCCTGGTGCAGCTGGACGGGCCGCAGTCCATGACGGTGCAGGCGCCGCCGGACGCCGTGCCGGGCCGGGGCGGCATCCGCACCCTGTTCACGGCGCGCCTGGGCGGCGAGCTGCCCGGCGTGCGCGACTACATGCTGGCCTATCCGTACATCTGCCTTGAGCAGAGCGCCTCGCGCGCCGTCGCGCTGGGCGACGCGTCCCGCTGGGCGGGCGTGGCGGCGCAGCTGGCGGCCTACCTGGACAGCGACGGCCTGGCCAAGTACTTCCCCGTGATGGAGCAGGGCAGCGACGTGCTGACGGCCTACCTGCTGTCCGTCAGCGACGAGGCAGGCTTCGAGCTGCCGGACGTGCAGAAGGAACGCATGGAGGCGGCGCTGGAAGCGTTCGTCGAAGGGCGCATCGTACGCGGCTCGCCCCTGGCGACGGCCGACCTGGCCGTGCGCAAGGTGGCGGCACTGGAAGCGCTGTCGCGTGCCGGCCGGGTTCGGCCCGAGATGCTGGAGTCGTTCACGATCGCGCCGAACCTGTGGCCCACGTCCGCCGTCATCGACTGGTACCTGATCCTGCACCGCACGAGCGACCTGCCGGAGCAGGCCAGGCGCAAGCAGGAAGCGGAACAGATCCTGAAGTCGCGCCTGAACCTGCAGGGCACGACGATGACGTTCTCCACCGAGCGCAAGGACGCCTGGTGGTGGCTGATGGCCTCGGCCGACGCCAATGCCAACCGCCTGCTGCTGGCGATGCTGGACCATCCCGGCTGGCGCAAGGACATGGGCCGGCTGGCCCGGGGCGCGCTGGGCCGGCACAAGCGGGGCCACTGGGACACGACGGTGGCCAACGCCTGGGGCGTGCTGGCGCTGACGAAATTCTCCCGCCAGTTCGAGGCCGTGCCCGTGACGGGCAGTGCCACCGCAGCGCTGGGCGGCAAGCGCCAGGCGGTCGACCTGGCCGCGGCCACGCAGTCCGCCGCGGCGATGCTGCCATGGACGGCCGGCGCCGCGTCGCTCGACCTGCGCCATGCCGGCACGGGCAAGCCGTGGGCCACCGTGCAAAGCCTGGCGGCCGTGCCCCTGAAGGCGCCCGTGTCGAGCGGCTACGGCATCAGGAAGACGGTCACGCCGATCGAGCAGCGCACGCCGGGCACGTGGTCGAAGGGCGACGTCTATCGCGTCCGGCTCGACCTGGAAGCGCAGAGCGACATGACGTGGGTGGTGGTGGACGATCCGATTCCGGCCAGCGCCACCGTGCTCGGTTCCGGCCTGGGCAGCGATTCGCGCACCCTGGTGAAGGGCGAGAAGGCCAGCGGCTGGGCCTGGCCGGCCTTCCAGGAGCGCACGTTCGACGCCTTCCGTTCGTATTACGAGTTCGTCCCGAAGGGCAAGTGGAGCGTCGAATACACGGTGCGACTCAATAACGCCGGCACCTACAACCTGCCGCCGACGCGGGTCGAGGCCATGTACATCCCCGAGATGTTCGGCATGCTGCCGAACGCACCGGTGAACGTGAAGTGAAGCGGCTGGCGCCTTCGCTCCTGTTGCTGCTGGCGGCCGGTGCGGCGCAAGGCGCTGCTCTGCCCACGCCGGCCCAGGTGCGTGCCGCCTACCGCCCCAGCGACGCCGTCATGCTGGACCGGCACGGCGCGCCCTTGCAGGCACTGCGCATCGACCGGCAGGTGCGGCGCCAGCCGTGGGTGGCGCTGGCCGATGTCTCGCCGGCGCTGCCGCTGGCACTCCTGCAGGCGGAAGACCAGCGCTTCATGGAGCACGGCGGTGTCGACCTGCGGGCGATGGGGCAGGCCGCGTGGGACAACCTGTTCCGCCGGCGCCCGCGCGGCGCGTCGACCATCACGATGCAGCTGGCCGGCCTGCTGGACCCGGCCCTGCAGGCTGGCGCCGGCGGGCGTACGCTGGGCCAGAAATGGGACCAGGTGCAGGCCGCGCGCGCCCTCGATGCCGCCTGGACCAAGCCGCAGGTGCTGGAGGCCTACCTGAACCTGGTGTCGTTCCGCGGCGAATTGCAGGGCGTCGGCAGCGCCGCCCAGGCCCTGTTCGGCAAGGCGCCGTCGGGCCTGAACGTGGCCGAATCGACCATCCTGGCCGCGCTGGTGCGCGCGCCGTCGGCCGACGTGGCGCTGGTGACGCGGCGCGCCTGCGCGCTGGCGGTGGAACTGCATGCGGCCACGCCGTGCCGGGATATCGGCATGACGGCGCGCCTCGCTTTTGCCCGCCAAGTGGTGGCCGCGCCCCTGCCGCCGGCACGCCAGGCCGCCCGCCAGCTGCTGCGCGGCGCGGGCGAGCAGGTACGCAGCACGCTGGATGGCGCGCTGCAGCGCCACGCCCAGGCCGTGCTGCGCCAGCGCTTGATGGCGCTGCGCGGCCGCAATGTCAACGACGGCGCCATCGTCGTGCTGGACAACGCCAGCGGCGAGATCCTGGCGTGGGTCGGCAATGCCGGTGGCAGCGAGGTCGACGGCGTGACGGCGCCGCGCCAGGCCGGTTCCACCCTGAAGCCCTTCCTGTACGCGCTGGCGCTGGAGCGGCGCCTGATCACGGCCGCCTCGCCGCTGGACGATTCGCCGCTGGCGCTCGCCACGGCCGGCGGCCTGTACGCGCCGCAGAACTACGAGCACGACTTCAAGGGCTTTGCCAGCACCCGCACCAGCCTGGCAGCCTCGCTCAATGTCCCGGCCGTGCGCACCTTGCTGCTGGCCGGGCAGGAGCGCTTCCACGAGCGCCTGCTGGCGCTGGGCCTGCGCAGCCTGACGGAACCGGCCGACTATTACGGGCCGGCGCTGGCACTGGGCTCGGCCGAGGTCACCTTGCTGGAACTGACCAATGCCTACCGCGCGCTGGCCAACGGTGGCGTGGCCGGCGATGCCGTGCTGCGAGCGGTCGGTGGCGGGCAAGCGGCCGGCCCGGCGCGCCGCGTGTTCGATGCGGGCGCCGCCTTCATCGTCGGCGACATCCTGGCCGACCCGGCCGCGCGCAGCGTCACTTTCGGGCTGAAGAACGAACTGGCCGCCACCTACTGGGCTGCCGTCAAGACGGGCACCAGCAAGGACATGCGCGACAACTGGTGCATCGGCTGGACGGGGCGCTACACGGTGGGTGTCTGGGTCGGCAATTTCGACGGCGGCGCCATGTGGGACGTCTCCGGCGTGACGGGGGCGGCCCCCGTGTGGCGCGACGTGATGGACTACCTGCAGCGGGGCCAGCCCGGCACGGCGCCGCGCCCGCCCGCCAATGTGCTGCGGCGCCAGGTGGCATTCCAGCCCGCGCTGGAGCCGCCCCGCGCCGAGTGGTTCATCCGCGGCACGGAGACGGCCCAGGTGACGCTGCCGGGCGGGGAAGGGCAGGCGCCCGGCATCGTCTATCCGGTCGATGGCAGCATCCTGGCCGTCGATCCCGACATCCCGGCGGCGCGCCAGCGCGTGTTCTTCCTGGCCCGCGCGGCGCGGGGCCTGCGCTGGCAGCTCGACGGTGAAGTGTTGGGTGGCGTGGACGAGTCGGCGGGCTGGCAGCCGGTGCCCGGCGCGCACCTGCTGGAGCTGGTGGATGCGGGCGGCAAAGCGGTGGGAAGCACGGCGTTCGTCGTGCGGGGGCAGGACTGAAACAAGGTCAACGCCGGAGCCCGGCTCCTGGTCCTGCAGCGGACGAAAAAAAAGCCGGCAAACGCCGGCTTTTCGCGGGAAGCAAAACCCTTATTCGCGGCTGCCGCCGGCGAAGCCCAGGATCTGCAGCAGGCTCGTGAAGATGTTGTACACGTTCAGGTAGACCGACAGCGTGGCGCTGATGTAGTTGGTCTCGCCGCCGTTGGCGATGCGCTGCACGTCATACAACAGGAAGGCCGAGAAGATACCGATGGCCAGCACGGAGATCGTCAGGGTCAGCGCCGGGATCTGGAAGAAGATGTTCGCCAGCGATGCCAGGATGATGACGACCAGGCCGGCCATGGCCCACTTGCCCACTGCCGAGAAGTCACGCTTCGACACGGTGGCGATACTGGCCAGCACGGCGAAGACGGCACCGGTGCCGCCGAAGGCCAGCATGATCAGGGTGCCGCCGTTGCTGAAGCCCAGGGTGCGGGTCAGCAGCGGTGTCAGCATCAGGCCCATGAAGAACGTGAAGCCCAGCAGCAGGGCGACGCCGAAGCCGCTGTCCTTGTTCTTCTCGATGGCCCAGATAAAGCCGAAGGCAACGCCCAGGAACAGGATCGCGCCCATGAAGCCGCGCGGCATCGGCACGCCGAACATGACGCCGATGGCCGCGCCCAGCACGGTCGGGATCATCGACAGCGCGAGCAGCCAGTAGGTATTGCGCAGCACGCTGTTGCGGGTGACCTGGCGGCTCCCCGACAGGTCGTACGGCTTTTGCAGCTTAGTTTCGTAATTGCGGTCCATATTGCACTCCTTAGTGGATCGGTACGGTGTACCCTTGCCAAAGCATAGCACGCGCGCGTATGCGCGGTGCCGGGAAAACGGGCTTGCGCCCGCCGGGATGGTCTGTTGTGGTCAATCCGGCCGACCGTGTGTTGCCGGCATGCCCACCGTGCTTCCCAGCCGGTGAAAATTCGCATGCCACGACGATGTGCCGGGGTTGCCGCGCGGTTCTTGCCGCTTGTGACGCCATCTTCCGCCCCTATATGCATAGTATATGGGGTGTTGTATGGTAAAATCAAAGGTTGATCGAGAAATCAATTTTGTTTTAAACCTTTCTTTTTATTGGAGTTTTTTAAAATGGCAATCGAACGCACCCTGTCGATCATCAAACCGGACGCAGTCAAGAAGAACGTCATCGGCCAGATTCTGAGCCGTTTCGAAGGCGCCGGCCTGCAGATCGTGGCTGCCCGCATGACCCAGCTGTCGCGCGCTGAAGCCGAAGGCTTCTACGCCGTGCACGCTGCCCGTCCGTTCTTCAAGGACCTGGTCGACTTCATGATTTCCGGCCCAGTCTTCGTCAGCGTCCTGGAAGGCGAAGGCGCCATCCTGAAAAACCGCGACCTGATGGGCGCTACCGATCCGAAGAAGGCCGACAAGGGCACCATCCGCGCCGACTTCGCCGACTCGATCGATGCCAACGCCGTTCACGGTTCGGACGCTGCCGAAACCGCCGCTGTGGAAATCGCTTACTACTTCCCAGCACTGAACGTGTACTCCCGTTAATTCGCTTCCGCGATAACGGCGCACCGCGGGTGTAGGGGGCGGCATGTCCCCGATGCCTGCTGTAAAGTTGTACCGCTCTTGCCCCGGATATCCTCCGGGGCGAAGGCGTTTTGAAAATTGTATTGAAACAGGCTTATGGAAACGACACTCACCAACCTGCTGGACCTGGATCCCGCGCAACTGATCGACTACTGTGCTCAGTTGGGTGAGAAACCGTTCCGTGCCAAACAGCTGCAACGGTGGATCCACCAGTTCGGCGCAGACGACTTCGACAACATGACGGACCTGGCCAAGTCGCTGCGCGAGAAGCTGAAGACGCGCGCCCACGTCACGGCGCCGGCCGTCATCAGCGACCACACGTCCACCGACGGCACCCGCAAATGGCTGGTCGATGTCGGCAACGGCAATGCCGTGGAAACCGTGTTCATCCCGGAAGAAAACCGCGGCACCCTGTGCATCTCGACCCAGGCCGGCTGCGCCGTCAACTGCCGCTTCTGCTCGACCGGCAAGCAGGGCTTCAACCGCAACCTGACGGTGGCCGAGATCATCGGCCAGCTGTGGATGGCCGAGTTCGAGCTGCGCCGCACCAAGGGCATCGAGCCGGGCCCGAAGGGCGAGCGCCAGATCACCAACGTCGTCATGATGGGCATGGGCGAGCCGCTGCTGAACTACGAGCCGACCGCCACGGCCCTGAAGCTGATGCTGGACGACAATGCCTATGGCCTGTCGCGCCGCCGCGTCACCCTGTCCACGTCCGGCGTCGTGCCGATGATCGACAAGCTGTCGCAGGACGTTCCCGTGGCCCTGGCCGTGTCGCTGCACGCGTCGAACGACGAGCTGCGCAACGGCCTGGTGCCGCTGAACAAGAAATACCCGTTGGCCGAGCTGCTGGCCGCGTGCAAGCGCTACCTGGAATTCGCCCCGCGCGACTTCATCACCTTCGAGTACTGCATGCTGGACGGCTTCAACGACAGCGACGAGCATGCCCGCGAGCTGGTGGCGCTGGTGAACCACCCCGTCACGGGCATCAACTGCAAGTTCAACCTGATTCCGTTCAACCCGTTCCCGGAATCGGGCCTGACGCGTTCGAAGAATCCCCGCATCAAGGCCTTCGCCGAGGTGCTGATGAACGCGGGCATCGTCACGACGATCCGCAAGACGCGCGGCGACGATATCGACGCCGCCTGCGGCCAGCTGGCAGGCGAAGTGCAGGACCGCACCCGCGTGCAGGCGCGGATGGAAAAAATGGCGGAGTACCAGCAGAAATTCGGCGCCGACTTCGGCAAGATCGTGGAGATCCGTTCCTGATGTTCCAGCTCCCCCAGCGCGGCACGACATCGCTGGCAGCCCTCGGCCTGGCCGGGCTGCTGGCGGCGTGCGCGGGCACGGGGGGCGACGGCGGCGGCAGCGGCACGCCCGAGCTGGCGACCTTGTCGGACACGACGCCGGCGCAGAAGCGCGCCCAGATCCGCATGCAGCTGGCCATCGGCTACTATGAGCAGAAGCTGTGGCCCGTGGCGCTGGACGAAATCAAGAAGGCCATCGCCGCCGATCCCGGCTTTGCCGATGCCTACGGCGTGCGGGCGCTGATCTACATGGCCATGGGCGAGATTACCCTGGCCGACGATAATTTCCGCCGCGCGCTGCAACTGGACCCCGGCAATCCGGAAATCGCCAATAACTACGGTTCCTTCCTGTGCCAGAACGGCCGGGTCGCCGAATCGTTCAAGTATTTCGATATGGCCCTGGCCAGCCGGCAGTATGCCTCGCCGGCCAAGGCCATGAACAATGCCGGCAGTTGCGCGCTGAAGGCGAAGGATTACGGCTCGGCCGAGAAATACCTGCTGCAGGCCTTGCAGGTGACGCCGGACCAGCCGACCACCAATGCCAGCCTGGCACGGGTCTATCATGAACGGGGCGACAATGTGCGCGCCAATTTCTTCATTACCCGGCTGAGCAAATTGGCCAGGGCAGACAGCCTGCCGGCCGATGTGTTGTGGCTGGCGATCAAGGTGCAGCACAAGCTGGGCGATTCAGGCGCCGAGCAGGCCTGGGTGACGCAATTGCGCCGCCACCATGCCGCCTCGCCCGAGTATGCTGCGTATCAACGTGGGGCGTTCGATGAGTGAGACAGGGGTAACAATGGATTCAGAATGGCAGGAACAGCCTAAAAACCAGAATGCTCAGGCGCCCGGAGCACAGCTGGCGGCGCAGCGTCAGGCGATGGGCCTGACGATCGACCAGATCGCGGACCAGCTGAAGCTGGCACCGCGCCAGGTGGTGGCGCTGGAGCAGGGCGATTTCGCCGCGTTGCCGAACATGGCCGTCACGCGCGGCTTCGTGCGCGCCTACGCCAAGGTCGTGCGGCTGGACCCGGCACCGCTGGTGGCCCAGATCGAAGTGGCGCCCGCCGTCTCGCCGAGCGCCGACCACGGCCCGGTGCGACGTGAAAAGATTTCGACCACCTTCAGCGAATCGCGCTTTCCATCGCTGACGGCGCGCCAGTCGAAACCCGGCCGCTGGCTGGCCGGCGGCGCCGTCGTGCTGGTGCTGGCGGCCGTGGCCGCCGCCTGGCAGTCCGGCGTGATTTCGCCCGACCTGTTCGGCCGCTCCGCCGGCACGTCCACCGACACGGCGACCTTGCCGGCGCAGCCGGGCACGGCGACGACGGCACTGCCGGCACCGACCGTGCCGCTGGTGCAGCCGACCACGCC
>NZ_WNKZ01000107.1 GCF_009720835.1 Pseudoduganella buxea | reverse complement strand
CGCAGGAACTGGGTCAGCAGCACGGCGCCGCTGGTCACGGGTTGCCACAGCAGCAGGGCGGAAGGCGGCTCGGGCGCGCGGCGGGCGGCGTCGAGCGCCAGCAGGGCGCCGAGGCGCAGGCCCCACAGGGCCGGTACTTCCGTCAACCGGTCGCCCAGTTCGCGTTGCAGCCAGCGCCGGGCGCGGGCCACGTCATCGAGCCAGCTTTCCCACGTGGCGTCGCCGAAGTCGCCGGCGCTGTCGCCGCAGCCGTGCAGGTCGATCTGCAGCACGGCGTAACCGTCGGCCGCCAATGCTGCCGCCCCCAGGGCCGCCATGCGGCGGCTCTTGTTCATCTCTTCGGCGAACGGGTGCAGGTAGACGATGGCGCCGCGGCAGGCGTCGTCGGGCGAGGGGGAGTGAGAGGGGGAATGAAAAACGCAGAAGCGGGCATCGGCGCCGCCGTCCAGGAAGAACGGAAGCGGAGGCCGCGCTGCTGCCAGGGGTTTCATGCCGTCTGCTTGAACCGCACGAATTCGGTCAGGCTGCCCAGGGTGGCGAAGGTGTCGGCGCTGATTTCGTCATCGTCGATGGCGAAGCCGAACTGTTCTTCCAGTGCGCCGATCAGCTGCACCACGGCCATCGAATCGAGTTCGGGGATGCTGCCCAGCAGGGCTGACTGCTCGGTCAGGGACGCGCCGGCGGCGCCCAGGCTGAGCACGTCGATGACGATGGCTTTTACTTCTTCTTGCAAACTCATAAACACTCCATGGGGTGGCAGCAGCCGGGCTGCCGGGATTGCGCTTTCAACAACGAATTCGGCAAGTATAACCCGTGCCTGTCCTTTGCGACCAGCAACGGATCGCCTTTTTCAGTTCGTATCAATAAGCCCTGCGACAAGGGCGCCGGCTGTTGTTTTTGGCCCGAAAAAAATGCCAGAATGACCAGAAGTCATGCTTGAATAAGTTGTAAAATGTTAAGGTATTTCGCCCCCGGCCACGCGCTGCGACTTTCACTGGAACAGCTATGCAAGATCTCATCCACGATTTCATCTTCCGTTCCGCGCGCCGCAGCCCCGACGCGGAAGCGCTGGTGCACGGCCAGCGGCGCCTGAGCTATGCGGCCCTGGCCCAACTGGTGCGCAACACGGCCGATGCGCTGCTGGTGCGCGGGCTGGAACGGGGCGAGCGCGTAGCCGTCTACCTGGAAAAAAATGTCGAGAACGTGGCCGCCATGTTCGGCGCCGCCAGCGCCGGCGGCGTCTTCGTGCCCGTCAATCCGCTGCTCAAGCCCGAGCAGGTGGGCTACATCCTGGCCGACTGCAATGTGCGCGTGCTGGTCACGTCGCACGACCGCCTGAAGCTGCTGGCGCCCGTGCTGGCCACGTGCCGCGACCTGCGCCTGGTGCTGGTGACGGGCGCCGCCGCCGAACCGCCGGCCCTGCACGGCGTCGAAGTGCTGGCCTGGGATGACGCGATGGTGCGCGATGGCGCCGTCGCCGTCCCCGCCGCCCACCGCGTCATCGACGGCGACATGGCCGCCATCCTGTACACCTCCGGCAGCACGGGCAAGCCGAAAGGCGTCGTGCTGTCGCACCGGAACATGGTGGCCGGCGCCGTCAGCGTCGCCAGCTACCTGGAGAACACGCCGCAGGACCGAATCCTGGCCGTGCTGCCGCTCAGCTTCGACTACGGCCTGTCGCAGCTGACCACGTCCTTCCACGTGGGTGCGACGGCCGTGCTGATCAACCACCTGCTGCCGCGCGACGTGTTGAATGCCGTCGTGGCCGAGCGCATCACGGGCCTGGCCGCCGTGCCGCCCCTGTGGATCCAGCTGGCGCCGTTGAACTGGCCGGCCGACTGCACGCTGCGCTACCTGACCAATTCCGGCGGCGCCATGCAGCGCCCCACCCTGGACGCGCTGCGCCGTGCCTTGCCGGGTGCGCGTCCGTTCCTGATGTACGGGCTGACGGAGGCCTTCCGCTCCACCTTCCTGCCGCCGGAAGAACTGGACCGCCGCCCCGATTCGATGGGCAAGGCCATCCCGAACGCGGAAGTGATGGTGCTGCGGCCGGACGGCACCGAGTGCGCGCCGGGCGAGCCGGGCGAACTGGTGCACCGGGGCGCGCTGGTGTCGCTGGGTTACTGGAACGACCCCGCCAAGACGGCCGAGCGCTTCAAGCCCATCGCCGCGCGCCATTACGGCCTGCCGCTGACGGAGCTGGCCGTGTGGTCGGGCGACACGGTGCGCAAGGACGAAGACGGTTTCCTGTACTTCATCAGCCGCAACGACGAGATGATCAAGACTTCCGGCTACCGGGTCAGCCCGACCGAGGTGGAGGAGGTGGTGTATGCCCGCGAGCACGTGGCCGAGGCGGCCGCGCTGGGCATCAAGCACCCCGTGCTGGGCCAGGCCATTGTCGTCATCGCCGTGCCGCGCGACGGCGTGGCCCTGACGGCATCGGACCTGCTGGCCGCCTGCAAGCCGCACCTGCCGGCCTACATGCTGCCGCAGAAGGTCATCATCAGCACGGAGACCTTGCCGCGTAACCCGAACGGCAAGATCGACCGCAAGCTGCTGTCGACGCAGTACGAGAACGCCTTCACGGAGGTGGCGTGAACGCCCCGCGCCCGCAGCACGCGCCGCTGACCCAGTTCGCCGTCGCCGACGACTGCCTGCAGGTGGGCGGCATCGCCCTGACGCGCCTGGCCCAGCGGGTCGGCCAGACCCCGTTCTATGCCTACGACCGCGCCGCGCTGACGGCGCGCGTGGCCGAGCTGCGCCAGCACCTGCCCGCCGACGTGCACCTGCACTACGCCATGAAGGCCAACCCCATGCCGGCCGTGGTGCAGCACATGGCGACGCTGGTGGACGGCATCGACGTCGCCTCCGGCGGCGAACTGCGCGTGGCGCTCGATACGCCGATGGACCCGCAACATATCAGCTTCGCAGGCCCCGGCAAGAGCGACGCGGACCTGGCCAGCGCGATTGCCGCCGGCATCGTCATCAACCTGGAATCCGAAGGCGAGATGGAACGGGCCGCCGCCATCGGCGTGAAGCTGGGTATCGCGCCGCGCGTGAACGTGCGCGTCAACCCGGACTTCGAACTGAAATCGTCCGGCATGAAGATGGGCGGCGGGCCGAAACAGTTCGGCGTCGATGCCGAACGGGTGCCGGCCATGCTGGACCGGATCGGCGCGCTGGGCCTGGATTTTTACGGCTTCCACATCTTCAGCGGTTCGCAGAACCTGAAGGTGGCGGCACTGGAGGAAGCGCACGAGAAGACGCTGGCGCTGGCGATCCGGCTGGCCGAGGCGGCGCCGCGGCCGCCCCGCATCGTCAATATCGGCGGCGGCTTCGGCATTCCCTACTTCCCCGGCGAGGAGCGGCTCGACCTGGCCCAGGTAGGCGCCAACCTGGCGCGCCTGCTGGAAGCGGCCCGGCCGCAGCTGGGCGGCGCGCAGATCGTCATCGAACTGGGGCGCTTCCTGGTAGGTGAGGCCGGCGTGTACGTATGCCGCGTGATCGACCGCAAGGAGTCGCGCGGCCACGTCTACCTGGTCACGGATGGCGGCCTGCACCACCACCTGTCCGCCTCGGGCAACTTCGGCCAGGTGATCCGCAAGAACTACCCCGTCGTCATCGGTAACCGGGTGCGGGGCACGCAGCGCGAAAAGGTGTCGGTGGTCGGGCCCCTGTGCACGCCGCTGGACCTGCTGGCCGACCAGATGGAGCTGGCCCACGCCGGGCCGGGCGATCTGGTGGCCGTGCTGCAGTCCGGGGCCTACGGCCTGACGGCCAGCCCGGGTGCCTTCCTCAGCCAGCCGGCCGCGCTGGAAGTATTGGTCTGAACGCTCGTTCGAGCACAAAACAGGAGTCGTCATGAGCGGACTGTGTGGATGGATCGGCCATGGCGCCGGCGAGCGGGACCTGATCGACCGGATGGCCGCGCCGCTGGCGCATTTCGACGGCGCGGCCACGGAAGCGGTCAATGGCAGCCGCAGCGCCGTGGCGGTGGCGGCGTTCGACCATGCGCGCCACCTGCACGTGGCCGATGGCCTGGTCGTGGCCCTGTGGGGGCAGCCGGTGCCGCGCGATGCGGCGCTGGCCGAACTGGCGGCAGCGCGCGGCCTGGCCACGGCGCTGGCGACGCAGTGGCCGAAGGGGCCGGAACACGTGTGCAATGCGCTGGCCGGCGCCTTTACCCTGTGCGTGATCGACGAGCGCAACGGTGAGGCCCTGCTGGCCATCGACCGCATGGGCGTGCAGCCGCTGACGTGGCAGCTGGCCGGCGAGGCACTGCTGTTCGCCACCTCGGCCGATGCGCTGCGGGTGCACCCGCTGGGCCGCACGGAGATCGACGCCCAGGGCATGTACAACTACGTCTACTTCCACATGGTGCCTAGTCCCGGCACCATCTACCGCGACCAGCAACGCCTGCTGCCGGGCGAATTCCTGCACTACCGCCAGGGCCGGGTCGACACGAAACCCTACTGGCGCATGGCCTTCCAGGAAAACGGCACGCGCTCGTTCGAGGAACTGCAGGCCGAATTCATGGCCCAGCTGCGCAACGGCGTGCAGAACGCCAGCTTGGGCGGCAAGGTCGGCGCTTTCCTCAGCGGCGGCACCGACAGCTCCACCATCGCCGGCATCCTGTGCCAGGTGGGCGGCGGCGGCGCCGACACCTACTCGATCGGCTTCGAGGCGCAGGGCTACGACGAGATGGAATACGCCCGCATCGCCTCGCGCCATTTCGGCACGCGCCACCATGAATACTACGTGACGCCGGACGACGTGGCCGCCGCCATCCCGAAGGTGGCCGCCGTGTGCGACCAGCCCTTCGGCAATGCCTCGGCGGTGCCGGCCTACTACTGCGCGCGCATGGCCCGCGCCGACGGCATCACGCGCATGCTGGGCGGCGACGGCGGCGACGAACTGTTCGGCGGCAACGAGCGCTACGCCAAGCAGCACGTGTTCGCCCTGTACGACCGCGTGCCGCAACTGCTGCGCAAGGCCCTGCTGGAACCGGCCGTGTTCAACTTCCCCGGCGGCGAACGGGTGCGCCTGCTGCGCAAGGCGCGCAGCTATATCGAGCAGGCCTCGGTGGGCATGCCGGCGCGGCTGGAAACCTACAACCTGCTGGGCCGCTACGGCCCCCAGCAGGTCTTCACGGACGACTTCCTGGCCGGGACCGACGTCGGCCAGCCGCTGGCATCGCTGGCGCGCACCTATGGCCAGAGCGAAGCGAAAAGCCTGATCAACCGCATGCTGGCGCTGGACCTGAAGATCACCCTGGCCGACAACGACCTGCCGAAGGTGATGAAGGCGTGCGAGCTGGCCGGCGTGGAAGTGGCCTTCCCCTTCCTGGACGACGCCATGGTGGCCTTCTCGGCCACCTTGACGCCGCAGCAGAAGCTGAACGGCACGCAGCTGCGCTGGTTCTTCAAGAAGGCGCTGACGGGCTTCCTGCCGGACCAGATCATCACGAAGCAGAAGCACGGCTTCGGCCTGCCGTTCGGCGTCTGGCTGCAGCAGCACAAGCCCCTGCAGGAGCTGGCCAGCGACAGCCTGCACGACCTGAAAAAGCGCGGCATCGTGCGCGGCGCGTTCATCGAGCAGCTGGTCGGCCAGCACCTGTCCGAACACGCCGGTTACCACGGCACCATGGTGTGGGTGCTGATGATGCTGGAGCAGTGGTTCAGCCAGCGCGAGCATTGAGCCGCCGCGCTGCGCGGATACGACACTTTCCTTATTTGCCGCTTCTCACGGATTGATTCCGCGAATCAACCATGAGACTATTGCCTGGTTATCAAAAAATCCACAACCGGGAGATACCATGCGAGAGCGCCTGCCGCGTCGTCGCGCGCCACGGCGCGCCCAGCTGCTGTTCTCGCTCTGCATTTCCTCCCTCGTGCTGGCCGGCTGCGGCGGCGAAACGGCCGACCAGTTGTACGCCCGCGCCCAACAGTATGAAAACAAGGGCCAGCACCAGGCCGCCATCATCGAACTGAAGAACGCGCTGCAGGCCGAGCCGGACCGGGCCCCCGCGCGCCTGCTGCTGGGCCAGGTCTACCTGCGTACCGGCCAGGCCGCTGCCGCCGAGAAGGAATTGCGCCGCGCGCTGCAGGCCGGTGCGTCGGCGGCTACCGTACTACCCCTGCTGGCGCAAAGCCTGCTGGACCAGGGCAGGCCGCGCGCCGTGCTGGAGGAATTCGCCAGCGTTGGCCTCGACGACGACAGCCTGCTGCGCGTGCGCGGCGACTCCTCGCTGGCAACGGGCCAATTGCAGCAGGCCCACCGCTTCTACACCCGGGTGCTGGCAAAATTCCCGGGCGATGCCGCGGCCCTGGTCGGCCTGGCGCGGCACAGCCTGGCCACGGGTGACACGGCGGCGGCCCAGCGCCATGCCGACGCCGCCGTGCTGCGCCAGCCTGCCAACGGCGCCGCCTGGCTGTTCAAGGGGCAGCTCGCACGCCACCTGGGCGACACCGCTGGCGCCGTCGCGGCCGCACGCCGCGCCGTGGCCCTGGCGCCGGACAACATCCCAGCTCACGTACTGCTGGCCCAGCTGCTGATCGCCCAGAACCGGTTCGACGAAGCCAAGGCCGCGCTCGACGGCGCCGGCAAGGCGGGGCAGGGCAGCATCGCCGTCGTCTACACGCGCGGCGTGCTGGCCATGGCCCAGCAGCGTTACCAGGAGGCGCTCGATGCCAGTCGCCAGGTGCTCAAGGGCGTGCCCGACTACTGGCCTGCCGTGCTGCTGGCCGGGACGGCGCACGCCGCGCTCGGTTCGGTGCCGCAGGCGGAAGAACAGCTGCGCCGCTATCTCGACAAGTACCCCCGCAACGACGCCGTGCGTAACCTGCTGGCGCGCACCCTGCTGCAGGGCAGCCGCCCCCAGGAAGCGCTGGCGGCGCTGAAGTCGGCCGCGTCGCAAGCCGATGCGCAAGCCCTGTTCATCGCCGGCGAAAGCCGGCTGGCGCTGGGCGACTATGCCAGCGCCACGCGCGACCTGGAACAGGCCGTCGAACTGGCACCGGGCCTGGCCCCGGCCCGCAGCGCGCTGGGCCTGAGCCGGCTGGCGCAGGGGCAGGTGAGCGATGGCCTCGCCGACCTGGAGGCAGCGGCCGGCCGCGACGGCACGGCGCGCGCCGCGCTGGTGCTGGCCGCATCCAGCCTGCGCCTGGGAGACTATGACAAGGTGCTGGCCACGACGGCGGCGATCCAGGCGAAGCAGCCGGACAACCTGCTGTCCTGGCAACTGGCCGGCGCGGCCCGGCTGGCCAAGGGTGACGTGGCGGGCGCGCGCGGCGCCTTTACCCGGGCGGCGACCATCGACCCGGCCTTCCTGCCGGCCGTGCTGGGCCTGGTCCAGGTGGCCGACCGCGACGGCCAGCCGGAAGTGGCGCGGCGCCAGCTGGAAGCCTTCGCCAAGGCCCAGCCGCGCCAGGTCGGCGTGCTGCATGCGCTGGCGAACCAGGCGCAGGCGCAGGGCCGGGCGCTTGACGCCCTGCGCTGGCTGGAACAGGCCAACGGCATCGACGACGTCTCGCCCCTGTCGGCCATCCTGCTGGGCAGGCACTACCTGCAAGGCAAGCAGGCCAGGCTGGCCGAGAAGGCCGTCACGGTGCTGCGGCAGGCCCGTATTGCCCATCCCGCCAGTGCCGAGCTGCTCGACGCCCTCGGCCAGGCCCAGCTGGCGGCGGGGCGGGACGCCGATGCGCTGGAGACGTACGACCAGCTGGCCGCTGCGCTGCCGGGCGACCCGCGTCCCTATGTGGCGCTGGCCCGGGCGCAAGCAGGTGTGGGCAACGACGCTGCCGCCGAGCGCGCCTTACAGCAGGCCGTGGCGATCCGGCCCGATTATCTGCCCGCCAACGAAGACCTGCTGGCCCTGGCCGACCGGCTGCAGCACCCTGCGCTGGCCGAACAGGTATTGACCCGCTTGCAGAAGCAGCCGGCCAATGCCGCCGTCGGCCATGCGCGGGCGGCGCAGCGGCTGGAACAGGCGGGCCGGACCGACGCTGCGCTGGCCGCCTACGAACGGGCCCTGAAGGGTGCCGACGAGCCTGGTCTCGCAGTGAAACGGGACCAATTGCTGCGCCAGCTGGGCCGGCACGGACAGGCCGACATGGCCTTGAAAGCGTGGCAGCATGCGCATCCGGACGATTCCACGGTAGCGTTGTATGCGGCACAGTTGCCAAATGCTAGCAACGCCAGATTGCTTGCAATTGCGCAATTAGAAGCCATACTGAAGAAAGCGCCTGAAAATCCCGTTGTGTTGAACAATCTGGCGTGGGCTTACCAGCAACAAGGCGACAGGCGCGCGCTGGCAACGGCGCAACAGGCCTACCGCCTCAACGCCAGCCCACCCATTGCCGACACCCTGGGCTGGATTCTCGTCACGGCCGGCAGGACCGGCGAAGGCATCGACCTCCTGCAAAAAGCCGTGGCCGGCGCGCCCGCCGAGTCCGAGTTCCGCTATCACCTCGGTTATGCTCTCAATCAATCTGGCCAGCGGGAAAATGCACGTAAACATCTGCAAATAGCTGTATCTTCTGGGAAAACTTTCAAAGAAGTGAATGTTGCCAGAGCATTGCTTAAAGGACTTGAATAACTTAGTATCTGGTACCGTTCGGTCCGGCGTCCCGGCGCAGCGCGTCGGACCTGACATGGTACCAGCCCTTGATTGGCTTAAATCCTGCCCCTTTTGACAGGGGCAGCGGTACCATCGGAGGATGCATCCATGAGTCGCAAAGCAGCTCCACCAGAAGACGAAATCGCCGTCAGCGATATCGCGGCTTCTGAAACAATGCCAACGCGCGCTGCGTTTCCCACCGACGACGAAGTTCCTGCGGACATGCAGGATTTAGTTACCGACGAGAAAACTTTTGGTGTGCGCATGATCGATACTCCCCAAGGGCGAAGTCAAGCCAGCCTGCTGATCAACAAGATGTACGCCTGGCGTGGCTACGCCGGCACCCACAAGTTCACGGACGACCCGAACCGCATCACGCTGACTGCCAGCGATCGCGGCACCGTGGTCGGCACCCTGACCCTGGGCCTCGATTCGCCCATCGGCATCCTGGCCGACGAGATCTTCAAGGAAGAGATCGACGTGTACCGGAACCAGGGCGCCAAGGTGTGCGAAATCACCAAGCTGGCCTTCGACGTGACAGGCGAATCGCGCCAGTCGATGGCGTCGCTGTTCCACCTGTCCGTGATCTATGCGCGCGACCTGCACCAGTGCACGCACATCTTTATCGAAGTCAATCCGCGCCACCGCCGCTTCTACGAGCACATGCTGGGCTTCAAGCGCCTGGGTGCGCCGAAGAACAACCCGCGCGTGAACGCGCCGGCCTACCTGCTGTGCGTCGACCTGGCCTATGTGACGGAGCAGATCGCCCTGTACGGCGGCCTGGGGCCGTCCTCCGGCGTGCGCTCGTTCTATCCGCTGTTCTATTCGGAACGCGAAGAACGGGGCCTGATCAACCGTATCAAGCAGATGCAATGAGCACTGCGGCCTTTTCCTACGACCAGGCATTTTCGCGCAATATCGGCTGGGTCACGCAATCGGAGCAGGACGCCCTGCGGGGCAAGCGCGTGGCCATCGCCGGGGCCGGCGGCGTGGGCTTCATCCACCTCGTCACCCTGGCGCGGCTGGGTATCGGCTCCTTCCATATCGCCGACTTCGACCAGTTCGATTTCCCCAACTTCAACCGCCAGGCCGGCGCCTTCGTGTCGACGGTGGGGCAGGACAAGGTCGTCGTTGCCGAGCGCACCGTGCACGACATCAATCCCGGTGCGACCGTCAAGGTGTTCCCGCAGGGGATCAACGCGGGCAATATGGCCGACTTCCTCGACGGCGTCGACCTGTACGTGGACGCGCTGGACTTCTTCGCCTTCGACGCCCGCCAGCAGGTGTTCGCCCAGTGCGCCAGGCGGGGCATACCGGCCACCACGGCCGCGCCGCTGGGCATGAGCGTGGCGCTGATGAATTTCCTGCCGGGGCACATGACGTTCGAGGAGTATTTCCAGTGGGGCGACCGGCCCGAGCTGGAGAAAGCCCTGCGCTTCATGGTGGGCCTGTCGCCGGCCGGCCTGCACCGGCCTTACCTGGTGGTGCCGGAGGCGGTCAACCTGAAGGAACGCCGCGGCCCATCCACCGTGATGGCCTGCCAGCTGTGTGCTGGCGTCATCGGCACCCAGGCCGTCAAGATCCTGCTCAAGCGAGGCCGTGTGCTGGCCGCACCCCACGGCATGCAGTACGACGCCTACCGCGACAAGCTGGTACGCACGTGGCGCCCCGGCGGCAACAGCAACCCATTGCAGCGCATCGCGCTGGCCGTGGGCAAGCGCATGTTCGCCCGCGCCATCGCGGATGCGCAGTAGGGCCCGCCGCCGAGGTGTCGGAATTCTTTACAGTAGCGTTTTCGACAAGTTCCCACAATCCGCTAACTCTTTGATTTGCCTCAAGTCTCCTGGCCTGGCCCGCTTCCTGCTTAATGTAGATCAAACCGCCTTCCGCGGTTGAGAAGGCAACGCTAAGCCAGTCCAATCCAGGAGATTCCCATGAAATTCTTTGCACGTAAACATATCGCTGCTGCTGCCGTCGCGCTGGCTTCGATGTCGGTTGCATCCCAGGCGCTGGCAGATGCGCCAAACTTCACGATCGACCCGACCGCCCTGCCAGGCGTGAACCTGTACGCGCCCTTCGTGGCCAACCAGATTTCCGGCAGCTCGTCGGAACTGCTGCAAACGGTGGGCAACACCCACAGCGGCAGCGGCTGGCTGACCTTCGGCTCGTTCTCGCTGGGCGGCTCGTCGATCGACTCGGCCACCACCGGTATCGGCGGTGTCGGCGGTTACCGGCTCTACGTCACCTTCGAACTGAAGGACGTGTACCGTCCAGGCACGGGTCTGCCGGGCCAGGAGTTCATCAACGGCAACGGTACCTTCAACGACCTGACCCAGCTGGACTTCAAGTTCTACGCCGACCCAGGCCGTAACACGACGTTCCAGAACGCCAACGCCAACACCAATACGTCCGCCAGCGTGACCGGCGTCCAGGGCGACGACATCCTGCTGGCTGTCGGCAACCTGATCGACGGCGTGTCGGGCTTCAACGAAGAAGGCGGCGCCACCTTCAACGCCACCCAGAACTTCGCCCTGTGCTCCGGCGCCGGTACCGCGACCCTGGGCGGCGCTGCCGCCACGGGCGACCTGGCCACCCTGGCCAGCGACTGCGACAATGCCATCGGTTCGGCCTTCTTCGCCGAACCGAACCCGTTCTTCGCACTGGCCTTCGACGCGTTCAACAACACGCGCCAGGGCGTCATCATCAACGGTGACCTGGTGTCGATCAACAACGCCAGCGGCACCGTCGACTTCAACGGCGTACCGGAACCAGGCACCCTGGCGCTGCTGGGCCTGGGCATGGTCGGCCTGGCCGCATCGACCCGCCGCCGCAAGAACTGATCCGGATCTCGCCGGACCGCAGGCAGCCCGCTTCCCGGGCTGCTTTTTTTTGCGCCTGTCGATTTTCTTTACAGTTGAGTGAGCAACAGCGGGGCGGAATGGATAAGTGTTTGATTTGTCTCAAACAATAAATCGTGGTCCGGTTTGTGCTTCATCAATAGGCCGTTCAACCAACAGGGCCAGGCACCGGCTCAATGGAGATAATCTTGAAATCCACAACGAAAAAACGTATTGCCACGATGGTGGCCGCGCTTGCCGCGGCCTGTGCGAGCTCCCAGGTGCTGGCGGATGCTCCCGTCTTTGAAGTCAACCCGCAGGCCCTGCCGGGGGTGTCGCTGTATTCGCAGTTCGCCGCCAACCAGATCACGGGCAGCACGTCGACCTTGCTGCAAACGGTGGGCAATACCAACGTCGGCTCGGGCTGGCTCAGCTTCGGCTCGTTCTCGCTGAACGGCTCCACGCTCGATTCGGCGACGACGGGCGTGGGCGGCGTCGGCGGTTACCGGCTGTACGTCACGTTCGAACTGAGCGAAACCTACCGCGAAGGCACGGGCTTTGCAGGCCAGCAGCACATCAACGGTGCCGGTACCGTCAATGACCTGACCAGGCTCGACATCAAGTTCTACGCCGACCCGACCCGCAACACCACCTTCGCCAAGGCCAATGCCAACACGGGCGCGCGCGCCACGGTGGGGGGCGTTACCAATGACGATATCCTGCTGGGCGTGGGCAGCCTGCTGGGCGGCATCTCCGGCTACAACGATCAGGGCGGCGCCGGCATCAACTCGACGCAGAGCTTTGCCCTGTGCTCCGGTGCCGGCACGGCCAGCCAGGGCGGCGTTGCCGTCGGTGGCGCGCTGGGAGCGCTGGGCGCGGCCTGCACCAGCGGCGTCGGCGAGGCCTTCTTTGCCGAGCCCGATCCGTTCTACACACTGGCCTTCGATGCGTTCAACAACACGCGCCAGGGCGTGCTGATGCGGGGTAACCTGATCTCGATCAACAATGCCGCCGGCAATGTCGACTTCAACCTGGCGCCGGTACCGGAACCGGGCACCTATGCCATGCTGGGCGCCGGCCTGGCCGTGCTGGCGGTCTCTGCCCGCCGCCACCGCAAAACCTGATACAGTGGCCGCAGCACACGGCCCGCGCCCTGCGGGCCGTGTTCCCAGCCACGTGACGGGACCCAAACTTGAGCACCCAATTCATCGACGACCTGGTGGCCGCCGCCGTGCGCGCGCCATCGGCGGACAATTCGCAGCCCTTCCAGCTGCAGTGGGACGGGCGCGCGCTGCAGATCCGCCACGCCGTGCGCCACCCTGAATACAACGTCTTCGGCCCCGACAGTCATGCCACCCTGCTGTCCATCGGCACGCTGGTCGAAACCCTGCAGCAATTGCTGACCGCCAACGGCGTGACGGCCACCTTGCAGTGGGGCAGCCCGGATGGCCAGCCGTATGCGACCCTGGTGCCGGACAGCCTGCCGGCCGCGTTCACGCCCGTGTCGGCGGTATTGCAACGCCATACCAACCGCCAGCCGTACCGGCGCGATGCGCTGGTGCCGGAAGTGCTGGCGGCGACGGGCACCCTGGCCGAAGGGGGCAACCGCATCACCCTGTTGCAGGACGGTCCGGGCCGCAAGCGCCTGGTCGACGCCGTGCTGCGCAGCGCGGAAGCGCGCTTCTGCAACCGCCGGCTGCACGAGTGGCTGATCGGCAGCCTGCGCCGCACGCCCGCCGAGGTCGCCAGCGGCGACGGCCTCGACGTGGCCACGCTAGGCCTGCCGCCCGGCGGCGCCATGTTGCTGGATTTTATTGCCAACTGGCGTCGCATGGAATTCCTCAACGGCCTGGGCGCGTACAAGCTGCTGGCCCGCTCGGAAATCGCGCTGATCGCCCAGGCGCCGGTGCTGCTGTGCCTGACGGGACCGTCCAGCAGCGAGGGCGTGCTGGCGGCCGGGCAGTTACTGGCGCGGGTGTGGATGCAGCTGAACCAGCATGGCGTGGCCGTCCATCCGTATTACGTGGTGACGGACCAGGTCAGCCGCCTGCACGACGGCACCCTGGCAGCCGGCTTCGAGGACACGATCCGCGCCGTCGAAGGCGACCTGGCACGCCAGCTCGGCCTGGCGCCGGGCGAGCGGCTGCAGATGATCCTGCGGCTGGGCTATCCACGCAAGCCGGTGGCGGCGCTGTCGCGCCGCCTGCCTTTGGCGGAACTGTTCCGGAAAACCGCCTAGCTTAAAGCTGCTGCAACAACCCCCGCACGGCGGCGGCATCGCTGAAGTTCGGTGCCTGCGCCAGCGGCGTCAGTTCCTTGCGGGCGGAGTCGCGGTCGCCGGCCTTGGCCAGGGCCGCGCCCAGGTGATAGCGCACCGCCATGGCTTGCGGCATTTTCTCGGCCGCCTTGCGCAGCAGCGGCACGGCCCGGGCCGTGTCGCCCCGCTCGACCAGGATCCAGCCCAAGGTGTCGAGCACGACGCCGTCTTCCGGCGCCAGCTTGTAGGCCTGCTCGGCATGGCCCAGTGCGCGGCTGTCCTTGACGCCTTGCATGGCCCAGGCCAGGCCCGTCAGGGCCTGTACATTGCGGGGCGCCAGCGCCAGCGCCGCTTCGAAGTGGGGCAGCGACTGCCGTGCCAGGTCCGAGGCCCGGGCCGAATTGCCCAGGTACAGGCGCACGTCCAGCGCTTCCTTCGGGTGCTTGTCCAGCCAGGCTGCCAGGCGCGTGTTCGCTTCCTGCTCCTGGCCCGCCACCGACAGGGCCACCACCATCTTGATCAGCATCGTGGCCGCGTCGCTGATGCCCAGGGCCTGCTCGTAGGCCTTGGCCGCGGCGGCCGGCTTGTTCTGGGCGCGCAGCACGTCGCCTTCCAGCGCCAGGCCCAGCACCTTGCCGTCCGGCTTGGCCTGCATGCGGCGGGCCGTGGCGATGGCGGCGTCATAGGCACCGTTGCCGATGTCCAGGGTGGCCTGGGCCAGCTGGGCATCTCGGTACTCCGGCTCGATCGCCAGCGACCGTTTCAGCGATGCCGCCGCCGACGGCCCCTTGCCCTGGGCCATATACGATTGCGCCACCCGGTAGTGAGCCACCGCCGAATTGGGCCGCACGGCCGCCAGCTTGCTGTAGCTCTCCAGCGCGGCGTCGTAGTCGCCGTTGGCGAAGTGGATCTGGCCGACCAGGTCGATCACGTCCGGTTCGGCCGGGTGGCTCACCTGCAGCGCGCGTGCCAGTTTCAGGGCCCGCTCGCGCTCGCCGTTGTACATATACTGCCCGGCCAGCAGCACGCCCGGCTGCAGCGCTTCCGGATGGTCGCGCTGGGCCTGTTCCAGGGCCTTGGTGGCCTCGACGCGGTGGCCCTGCGCCATTTCCAGGTTGGCCAGTGCCAGTTGCGCGGGCAGGTTGTTCTTGTTGCGGGCGATGAAGTTCTTGAACTGCTGCTTGGCCGCTTCCGGCTTCTTCGCGTTCAGGTCGAGCTGGGCCAGGTTTTCCGCCGCCTGCCAGTAGGCCGGGTCCAAGGTCAGCGCTTTCTCGAAGCTGGCACGGGCCGCCGGCAGGTTGCGCAGCCCCAGGTTGACGGCGCCTTCCAGGTTGCTGGCCAGCGCACTGCCGGGTTTTTGCTGTTGCAACTGCCGTACTGCCGCCATGGCTTTCGCGTAGTCCTTCTGGCGCAGGTAGACATTGACCAGCAGCGCGGCCGGGCGCTCGGCCTTCGCGTCGATGGCGACGGCCTTGGACAGTTCGGCAATGGCGTCGTCGTTGCGGTTCTGCATCATGGCGGCGACACCGAGCGCCGTGTGCGTGTCGGCCGCGCCGGGGGCGATGGCCCTGGCCTGGCCGAAGTAGCCGGCTGCCTGGCCGTAATCCTTGCGCTGCATGGCGCCGTTGCCGGCGATAAGGTACAGCTCGGCATCGTTTGGCGCCGCCTTCAGGGCCGGCGCCAGCACGGCTTTCATCTCGTCCGGATTGCCCGTCTTCAGTTGCGTGGCGGCCAGCATCTTGCGGGCATACAGGTTATCCGGCTGGAATTCGAGGTAATTGCGGAAGTGCTGTTCGGCCTGGGCCGTGGCGCCCAGCGCATACTGGATGGCGCCCGCCATCAGCACGCTGGGCATATGCTTCGGCGCCGTGCTGAGCACGGCCTGCACGGCGTCGAGCGCCTGGCGGTAGCGGCCCTGCACATAGTCGAGCCGGGCCTGGGCATAGAACAGCGCCAGCGAACGGGGCGTGGCCTTGCGCACGGCGTCCAGCTCGGCTTTGGCCTGGTCGTATTTGCCGTCGCCGATGGCGATATGGGCCTTCATCAGGTGGGCCATCGCATGCTGCGGCTTCTGCGCCAGCACCTTGTCGTAGACGGCGACGGCCGCGCTGTCCTTGTTGGCCGCGCGCAGCAGCTCCGCTTCGAACATCAGTGCGTCGATATGGGTGGGCCGGCTGGCCAGCGCCTTCGCCACCAGCGCATTGGCGTCGGCGGCGTCGCCGGTCATCAGCGCATGGCGGGCGCGGCCGAGCAGCGCATCGGCGTCGTTGGGCGCCGCCTTCAAGGCCGCATCGAAGGCGTCGCGGGCGGCGTCGCGCTGGCCCAGGTCGAGGTGGGCGCGTCCGCGCAGGGTCCACACGGCCGCCGTCGGCGCCGGCGTGTCCTTCAGTTCGTCCAGCACGCGCTGCGGCTGGCTTTGCGTCATCAGGGCCTCGGCCAGCTCGACGCGCAGCCGCGTTTCCGCGATGCCCAGCGCGCGGGCCCGGCGCAGTTCCTTCTCGGCCGAGACGGCATCGTTCATGTCGTTGTACAACTGCCCCAGCAGCAGCCGCACTTCGCCATCCGTGGGCTTCTTGGCGGCGGCGTTCTTCAGCTGGATCAGGGCCGCCTTTTCTTCGCCCTTGGCCATGTATTGGCGGGCATCGCTGACGAGCTGGTCCGGGTTGTCGGACTTGCCGCAGGCAGCCAGCAGCGTGGCCAGCGCCACCGAGCAGGCGATCGAGGCGGTGCGTCGTTTGAGGGGCAGCGTCATGACTGGATTCTCCAACTGAACTTGCTAAATTGACTAGGTTTCAGTGTGCCAGTGTACTGCAAAGACGATGCTGGAAAGATATTAATTTTGTGTGCTTGTGGCGCTCAGGCGACTCGACGGCAGGCCAGGAAATGCCGTGGGCAGGCGCTGCGCCGCTGCCGCCGGTGCCGGCGCCCGGTAGGCATGCACGGGTGTGCTGTACAGGCTGGCGATGCGCTGCACATACGCCCGCGTCTCCGGGAACGGCGGCACGCCGCCATGCCGCCGGACGGCGTTTTCCCCCGCGTTGTAGGCCGCCGCCACGAGGCGCACGTCGTTATTGAACCGCACCAGCAGCCAGCGCAGGTAAGCCATGCCGCCGCGCACGTTCGACTCGGGATCGAAGGCGTCGACGACACCGAAGCGCCGCGCCGTGTCGGGAATCAGCTGCATCAGGCCCTGGGCGTTGCGGGGCGACACGGCATTCGGCCGAAAGCCGGACTCGACGGCGATAATGGCCAGCGCCAGCGCCGGATCGATCTGGTAGCGCGGTGCCAGGCGTTCGACCAGGCGGCGCACGGCCGTGCTGGAGGGCGGGTACGCGGGCACTGCGGCCGGCTCGGCGGGCACGACGGGAACGACGGCGGCAGCGACGGCCGCGGCC
>NZ_WNKZ01000106.1 GCF_009720835.1 Pseudoduganella buxea | reverse complement strand
CCAGCGGGTGCGGCTTCGGCGGGCGCGGACGCCGCCGGGGCATCGGCGCCGGCGGCATCGGCCGTCTTGCGCGTGCGTTTCGGTTTCGGCGTGCCGCCGGCCGCGATCAGCGCGGCGTTGTCCGCTTCGATCTGCGCCTTGGTACGGCGCTTCGGCTTGACGGCGGCTTCGGCTGCAGGCGCGCCGGTCTCGTGGGTGTTATCTGTATTGTTCATTCGTTTGTTCTTGCTTGGGGTCAGCGTCAGGCGCGTCGTCCTGCGCCGCGCTCGCGGCGGGTGCTTCGTCGGGCGCTACATTGTCAGGGACATCGGCGGCATGGGCCGCCCTCTCGAAATTCTCTTGCAGCGCGGCTTCGAGGACTTCCATCGAATTGGCATTCTGCACATCGCTGATTTGCTGCAAAGGCGGCAGCTGGGACAGCGTTTGTAATCCCAGGTCATCCAGGAACTGCCTGGTGGTGCCCAACAGTGCCGGGCGTCCCAGCACATCGCGGTGACCGACCACGTCGATCCAGCCACGGTCCTCCAGCATCTTGATCGTCTGCGAATTGACGGCCACGCCGCGGATCTCTTCGATATCGCCGCGCGTCACGGGCTGGCGGTAGGCAATGATGGCCAGCGTTTCCAGCGTGGCACGCGAGTACTTCTGCGGCTTTTCCGGATTGAGCCGGTCCAGGTACTGCTTCATTTCGGGCCGGCTCTGGAAGCGCCAGCCGGAGGCGAGACCCACTACTTCGATGCCCCGCCCCTGCCAGTCCTGCCGCAACTGCTCCAGCAGGTCCTTGATCGTGTCGCCACCGACACCGGCGCCGAGGGGGCGCCCCTGGTCGTCGGTATCGACGAATAACTTTTTCAGGCTGTGAATCGATAACGGCTCACGAGCGCAAAGCAGCGCGGTTTCGAGGACTTTCTTGGCCTCAGCTGTATCCATAAACAATCTTGTGCTTGCATCATGCCGGAAGCCGCCGGGTCGCAAGGCGCCGGGGCGGTGAAGTCACAGATGGAGAGAGTTGTTTTCGGGGAGAAAACTGCCGACCAGTTCAGGAAGCCCTGTCAGCCTGACGTGCAGCCATGGCGTAAATTCAGCCGATGGCACACGCTGCCGTTTCATCCAACTCTGGTCATTGTAACCGATAAAATCGGGAAAAGTGCAATTGCCCGCGTTGCGTACCGTATCCGGTGCCGCCGCGCGGGCATTTCTCCAGCCCGCTCAGGCCAGCGCCAGCCGTTCGGCCAGGATCGCCGACACGCCCAGGAAGGCCGGGTATTCGGCCGTGATGACGAAGGTGGGAATGGCCGACAGGTAGGCGCGGAACCGCCCCTTCGCTTCGAAGCGGGCGCGGAAACCCGAATTGTCGAAGCGCGCCCCCAAGCGCGGCACGATGCCGCCGCCGATATAGATGCCGCCCTGCGCGCCCAGGGTCACCCCCAGGTTGCCGGCAATGGTGCCGAGCATCGTGCAGAACGCTTCGATGGTTTCGTCGCACAGGGGGCAAGTACCTTCCAGCGCACGCTGCGCGATCTCGGGCGCGCCCAGCACCTCGGCGGCGATATGGCGGTGCGCCGCCAGCGCGCGGTAGATCAGCTCGATACCGACGCCGGACAGCAGGCGCTCGGCCGACACGTGTTCGAATTCCTTCCACGCGAACTGCAGGATCGCCACTTCCGTCTCGTTGATCGGCGGGAAGCTGACATGGCCGCCTTCGGACAGCAGCGCCGTCCAGCCGGCCGGCGACGGAATCAGGCCGGACACGCCCAGGCCCGTGCCGGCGCCGATCAGGCCCAGCGGCGTACCCTCGATGGCCGTGCCGCCGCCCACCTGGCGCTTCTGCGCGGCCGGGATATGGGGCAGCGAGCGGGCCAGCGCCGTGAAGTCGTTGACCACGGCCAGCACGTCGAAGTTGACGTCGCGGCGCAGGCCGTCGATCGAGAATTCCCAGTGGTGGTTGGTCATGCGCACCATGTCGCCCGTGACGGGATTGGCGATGGCAATGGCGCCGTGCCTGATACCGGGCGCGGCCGCGGCAACGTCCGGCAGCGCCAGATAGGCCCGCAGCGCGTCGGCCAGGGTGGGGTAATCGGCACAGGCCAGCACGTGGATGTGGCCGACCTGGCCGGGCGCCGTCTCCAGCGCGAAGCGGGCATTGGTGCCGCCGACGTCCGCCAGCAGGCGCGCACCGCCAGGAAATACGGAAGGGGTGTTCAGCGACGCGGTATCGGACATGGCGTTCATGAGTCAGATGAAAATGATTGAGGCCTCATCCTATCGGATTTCTTAGCAAGGGCGCAAGAGTCAGATGTAGTTTTAGTACAGGATGGTGAAAAACGACGCAAAACCGCGCCAACCCGACAGTAGTATGACTACCACTGCACCCGGAAGTTGTCACAACACCGGTGTCAGCCCCCCGTTTTGTGACAACCTTGCCCGAAAATCGGTCGATCCGGCGCAGCAGGCCGACGTTGACGTGGAAAATGTCGCCTGGCAGCGGATCAGGACCGCAGGTCGGCGGGGATGTGTTCGGCAACGACGACATCGCGTTCGCTGCCGAAGGCGCTGTTCCAGGCGTCGAGGCCGCCATGCAGGGGCTTGGCCAGCGTGTAGCCGTGCTGCTGGAGCTGCTTGGCGACGGTGGCGGCCGTGACGTCGTTCGGGCAACTGCAATAAACGACGATGTGGCGGTCGCGCGGCAGCGCGCCGAGCACGGCCAGCGGGTCGCCGTCCACCAGCAGCGCGCCCGGCACGGGCGCTTCGAGCTGCTGCGCCGTGGCGCTGCGGGCGTCGACCAGCACGGGCTGGTGGCCGTCGTCCAGCAGGGCGCGCAATTGTTCGACGCTGATGCGCTCGGTCTGCATGGCGCGCTGGAAGCGGCGCCTTTCGACATACTTGAACAGCACGAACAGCACCAGCAAGGTGGCCAGGACGGACAGGGCCGTGCTGCCCATCGTCGACAGCATGTCCAGCACCTGGTCGACATTGGCGTGGAAATAGGCGCCGATGCCGATGCCCGTGATGCTCCACAGCAGGCCGCCCAGCGCGCTGAAGGCGAAGAACACGGGCACCCGGGTGCCCATGGCGCCGGCCAGCGGCGGGCCGATCGTGTTGAAACCGGGGATGAACTTGGCGAAGATCAGCGACTTCGGCCCCCATTTGCGGAAGTTGTCCTCGGTCTGGCTGACGCAGTAATCGGGTGACAGCGATATCTTGCACAGCAGCTTCAATATGCGCTTGCCGTAATGGCGGCCGGCGCGGAACCAGAACAGGTCCGCCAGCATGCAGGCGAACAGGCTGACGGCCAGCACGCCCGCCAGCGGCGTGCCGCCATCCATGGCCAGCGCGCCCGATACGATCAGGATGGGGTAAGCGGGAATGGGCGCCCCCATCTGCTCGACGAGGACGACGACAAAGACGATCAGTACGCCATACTCCTGCAGGAGGGAAATCAAGTTCGCCATAGTTCGTCTATCTTAGCGCAATTCACGCATATCGCGGGGGGCCTTGCGGGATAGCCGCCAGCAGCGCTTGCGTGTAGGGATGGCGGGGATTGCGGTACAACTCGTCCGCGTCGGCCATCTCCACCACTTCGCCCGCCTTCATCACCATGACCGTGTCGGACATGTACTTCACGACGGCCAGGTCGTGCGAGATGAAGATATAGGACAGGCCGAATTCGTCCTGCAGATCCTGCAGCAGGTTCAGCACCTGGGCCTGCACGGACACGTCCAGGGCCGACACGGATTCGTCGCAGACGAGGATTTCCGGCTGCATCGTCAGGCAGCGGGCAATGGCGATGCGCTGGCGCTGGCCGCCGGAGAACTCGTGCGGATAGCGGTGATACGCCTGCGCCGGCAGGCCTACCCGCTCCAGCAGCGCCTGTGCCCGCTTCACGCGCTCGCGGTCGTCCGCGCCGATGGCGTGCAGCCGCATCGGCTCCAGCAGGATCTGCCCCACCGTGAAGCGGGGGTTCAGCGACGCATACGGATTCTGGAAGATGATCTGGATACGCCGCTTGTAGACGTGGTAGTCGCGCCGGCTCAGTGCCAGCAGGTCGCGCCCGTCGAACAGGGCGCTGCCGCCCGAGGCCTGGTGCAGCCGCAGCAAGGTCAGGCCCATGGTGCTCTTGCCGGAGCCCGATTCGCCGACGACACCGAGGGTTTTTCCCCGCGGCAGCTGGAACGACACCTCCTTGACGGCCTGGAACTCGCGCTTGCCGAACAGGCCTTCGCGCAGCCAGAAGCTTTTCTTCAGCTTGCGCACGTCCAGCACGATGTCATCGTCCGGCCCATAGCCGCGCTGACGCTGGCGTACCGCCAGGGGCCGTTCTTCCGCCTCCAGATAGTCGGCAATCACGGGCAGACGCCACGGCCGCGTATCGAGCGGCGGACGGCAGTGCAGCAGCGCACGCGTGTAGCGGTCGCGCGGGGCGCCGAATACCTGGGCCGCCGGCCCGGCCTCGCGGATCTCGCCGTGGCGCATGACGATGACGTGGTCGGCGATCTCCGCCACCAGGCCCAGGTCGTGCGTGATGAACAGTACGGCCATGCCCCGCTCTCTTTGCAGGCGGGCGATCAGGGCCATGATCTGCTGCTGGATCGTCACATCCAGCGCCGTGGTCGGCTCGTCGGCGATCAGCAGCTTGGGCTCGCAGGCGATCGCCATGGCGATCATCACGCGCTGCTGCTGCCCGCCCGACAGGTGGCCGGGATAGGCGTCGATCTTCACGGCCGGGTCGGGAATGCCGACCTCTTCCAGCAGCGCCAGGGTGCGCGCCCTCGCCCGCGCCCGGCCCATGCCCATGTGCCGGCGCAGCACTTCACCGATCTGGAAGCCCACCGTGAAGACGGGATTGAGCGACGACATGGGTTCCTGGAAGATCATCGAGATCGCGCTGCCGCACAGGGCGCGCCGCTGCGCGCCTGCCAGGTGCAGGATGTCGCGCCCGTCGAACAGCACCTGGCCGGCCGGGTCGACGACGGTGGTGTCGGCCGGCAGCAGGCCCATCACGGCCAGCGAGCTGACCGACTTGCCGCTGCCCGATTCGCCCACCAGGGCCACCGTGGCATTGGCCGGCACGACGAAGGACACGCCTTTCACGGCATCTACCGTGCCGTGCCTGTCGACCCGGAAGGCAATGCGCAGGTTGCGTACGTCAAGGAGCGGCGTCATGATTTCACTTTCGGGTCGAGGGCGTCGCGCAAGGCATCGGCCAGCAGCGAGAAGGCCGTGACGAGCACCGCCATCGCCACGGCCGCTGCCGCCAACTGCCACCATTTACCCAGCAACAGCTCATTCTGGGCTTCGTTCAGCATCGATCCCCACGACACGACGCCGACCGGCACGCCGAAGCCGAGGAAGGACAGGATGACTTCGGCCTTGATGAAGCCCACCACGAGGATCGACAGCTGCACCAGGGCGACATGGCTGACATTGGGGAAGATATGGCCGAATATGCGGCGCCAGGGGGATGCGCCGATGGCATCGGCCGCCAGCACGTATTCGCGCGCCTTGTGGCGCAGGTACTCCGCGCGGATCAGCCGGTATGGGCCGGTCCAGCCCGTCAAGCCCAGGATCAGCACGATGGTCAGCACGCCCTTCTGCTGCAGCACGGCCGCCACCGTCAGGATCATCAGGATCGACGGAATGGCCGTGAAGACGCTGTAGAACCAGTTGAAGAAATCGTCCACCAGCCCGCCATAGAAGCCCGAGACGGCACCGAACAGGGTGCCCAGCCCCACCGCCAGCAGCGCCGCCACCAGGCCGACGACAATCGACGTCTCGCCGCCCTTGATGGTTTTCTTGACGATATCGTGGCCCCATTTGTCGGCGCCAAACGGCAAGGTGGCGCGGCGCGGGGCGTTCGCTTCCGGATGCTCGCGCGCCAGTTCGGCCCGCAAGGCGCGCAGCTCGGCCGCCAGCGGGTCGAAGGGGTTATCCGGCACGGCCCGCGTGACTGCGGTCGCGGCCGCCGCGTCCGGCGGCGCGCCCACGAAGGCCGGCGGTGCGTAGTTGACGGCCACTTCGTCTTCCCAGTCGGCCGCCACCAGCCCCGTCGCCGACATCAGCACCATCGCCAGGCAGGCGGCGACGACGGCCAGGGCCGCCATCGCCAGCCGGTCCGCGCGCAGGCGGCGCCAGGCCAGAGCCCACAGGCCCGCATGGCCGTGGTCGGCAACGGGCATCACAGCTGCACCCGCGGGTCGACGGCGCGGTACAGCAGGTCCGCCAGCAGGTTGAAGGCCATCGTCGCGGCCGCGACGCAGACGGTAATGGCCTTGATCACCGGAAAATCGCTCCGTTCGACGGCCAGGATCACTTCGCGGCCGATGCCGGGAATGCCGAAGAAGCGTTCCAGCAGGAAGGCGCCGATCAGCAATGCGGGCAGATTGGCCATCACGTGCGTGATGATGGGAATGGCCGCATTGCGCAGCACGTGCACCCACATCACGCGCCGCTCGGACAGGCCCTTGGCGCGCGCCGTGCGCACGTAATCCTGGTTGACTTCGTCCAGCACGAAGCTGCGGTACAGCCGCAGCGTGGGCGCGATCGACACCGTCAGCCCGATCAGGATGGGCAGCGGCGCATAGCGCAGCAGGTTGTCGGCGAAGCTGTCGCTCCACCCCTGCACGGGGAACAGGCCCAGCCGGTACGCCAGGCCGTACTGGAACACGATGATATACACGAGGATCGACACCGACATGCCGACAGTGCAGGCGACCATCACGGCCCGGTCCGTCAGCGAGCCGCGCACGAAAGCCACCGCCAGTGCCAGCGCGATGCCGATCAGGGTTTCCAGGACCGTCATCGGCACCAGCACCGTCAGCGACGGCCCCAGCCGGGTGGCGATGATCTGGCGCACCGGTTCGCCCGTGGCCCAGCTCTGGCCGAAGTCGAACGTGACGACCTGCTTCAGGAAGATGCCCAGCTGGACGGTGTAGGGCTGGTCGACGCCCAGCTGCCGGCGGATATTGGCGATGGCTTCCGGGCTCGACATCTTGCCGGCCAGGATATAGGCAGGATCGCCGCCCACCCAGTTAAACAGGAAAAACACGAGCAGCACGACACCCAGCATCGTGGGCAGCATCTGCCCCAGGCGGCGCAACAGAAAGGCAGGCATGAAACTCCCTGGCAGCGGCGCCGAGCGCCCGAAAAGCCATAACGATAACGCATATCGCCGTCATCGGCGGCCATCGGCAACCATGTGCTCCTGTGGCTGGCCGGTGCCCCGCGCGCCGTTGTAAATTTTCCACAATATTTTGAGAAATGCACCTGCACAATGCCGGCGCGGTTTTTGGTGCAGTTCCCCGACGTTAGGGCGAGTACCGGACTGGAACCGTCTGCAGTCGGAAGTATTGCACCAGCTTGGGAAAACGCTGGCCAACATGGTGCGGGCTGCAAAGGCGAACGCTGTTGACGTGCAATATTGCCGATGTTTTCATCTGAAGCCGGACAAGCCGATACGGCTTTTCCACGAGAGCATTGCAGAAGTACCGTCTGTCGCTCGTTTCAGAAATTCATATGTGGAGATTGCTCATGGTAGAGAAAATGATGGCCCGATCGGTTCGCCTGCTGTTCGCCGGCACCGTGGCAGCAATGGGCATGGCAGGCAACGCCGCCGCGCAGGACGCCCCCGACAGTATCCAGCGCGTCGAGATCACGGGTTCGAGCATCAAGCGCGCCACTGCTGAAACGGCGTCGCCCGTGCAGGTGGTCAGCCGTGAAGAGCTGATGCGCTCCGGTAAAGGCACCGTGGCCGAATACCTGCAGACCCTGGCCGTGGACGGCGCCGGCTCGCTGCCGACTGGCTTCGGCAATGGCTTTGCCGCCGGCTCCACCGCCATTTCGCTGCGCGGCCTGGGGGCCACGTCGACGCTGGTGCTGCTGAACGGGCGCCGCATGGCGCCGTTCGCCCGTGCCGACGACGGCCAGAAAAGCTTTACCGACCTGTCCACCGTGCCGATGCAGATCGTCGAGCGCATCGAGATCCTGAAGGACGGCGCTTCCTCGACCTACGGCGCCGATGCCATCGCCGGCGTCGTCAACATCATCCTGCGCCGCGACTTCACGGGCCTGGAAATCAAGGGCGACACGGGCTGGTCGCGCTACGACGACGGCAAGCAGAACAAGGCCTCCGTCACCTATGGCCAGGGCAACCTCGACGAAGACAAGTACAACTGGGTCGTCAACGCCGAGTACTTCCAGTCGGACAGCATCGCCAACAAGGACCGGTCCCGCCGGCGCGAGCACATCGGCGCGGGCGACCTGCGTTCCTACGGCTTCCCCGTCGGCACCCAGTTCGCCGGCGGCTATATCAGCGGCACTAACAGCGCCAGCCCCGGCCCGGCCGGTGCCGTGCGCGATCCCGTCACGACCAATTACCTGGGCCTGCCCGGCTGCGCCAGCCTGAGCGAAACGACCAACCAGGCCGGCGCCAACGGCGGCTGCCTGTACCACGTCAACCAGTGGCGCGACATGCAGCCGGAGATCGAGTCGATCAACCTGTACAGCAAGGGCACGTTCCAGATCAATGACAGCACCCAGGCCTATATCGAGCTGGGCTACTCCAAGCGCGACACGTCGTTTACGATGGTGCCGCCGTCGCTGACGCCGACCGTGGCCTTCCCGCCGAACGCCGCCAATCCGCAAGGCTTCATCAACTACGGCAACGCCAACCTGATGGCCGCCTCGCACCCGCAGAATCCGTTCGGCGCGCCGGCGCGGATCCGCTACCTGGCGGCCGACATCGGCCCGAGCGTGCGTAACGCCAACAACGAGTTCCGCCGCTTCGTGGCCGGCATCAAGGGTTCGGCCATGGGCTGGGACTGGGAGACGGGCTACACCTACTCCGACTCGCAGCTGGAACTGGTCTACACGAACATGCTGAACATGAACGTGATGCGCGCCGCCCTGAGCGACCCGACGTCGCAGTACTTCCCGTACTACATCGGCGCCCAGGCCGGCCGCAACCCGGCCTCGCTGTACGCAGCAATGGTGGTCAACGCCATGTCGAACTCGAAGAGCAGCCTGTCCGTCATCGACTTCAAGGCCTCGCGTGAGCTGTTCGCCCTGCCGGGCGGCAATATGGGCCTGGCCTTCGGCGCCGAGCACCGCCGCGAGAAGCTGAGCAACCCTTCGCTGTCCGGTTCCGAGAACGGCTCGATCAACTCGAACTATGTGGCCGCCTTCGGCGACTCGAAGGTGTCGGCCGTCTACGCCGAGATCCTGGCGCCCGTGCTGAAGGGCCTGGAACTGTCGGCCGCCGTGCGTTACGACAAATACGACAACTTCAACTCGACCACGCCGAAAGCGGGCATCAAGTGGACGCCCATGAAGAGCTTCGCCCTGCGCGGCACCTACACGGAAGGCTTCCGGGCCCCGGGTGCGGCCGAAGGCAGCAGCAAGTCGCAGTCGACCGGCAACTCCACCGTGCGCGATCCGATCCGCTGCCCGGGCGGCGCGCCGGCCGCCGGCGGCGCCACCTCCACCGATTGCGGCCTGAGCGTGTCGGCCGTCAAGGTCGGCGACGAGAAGCTGCAGCCGGAAACGTCGAAAGGCGTCACCCTGGGGATGGTCTGGGACCCGTTCGACGGCACCAGCGTCGCGCTGGACGGCTGGAAGATCAAGCGCAGCAACGAGATCAACCCGATGCCGTACAACGAAGCCGCCGCCCTGCCGACGGCCATCCGTTCGGATAACAACCTTATCGTCAACGGCCAGGTGATCCCGAACTCGGGCACCCTGATCATGACGCAGGCGCCGTACCGCAACTCCAGCTTCACGGAAGTGTCCGGTGTCGACCTGGACGTGCGCCAGCGCCTGCGCCTGGGCGACTACGGCCGCCTCGTGCTGGGCGTCGTGGTCAGCCACACCGCCTCGTGGAAGCGCCAGGAATCGGCGACGACGTCCTACCAGTTCGCCGGCACGCACGGCAACTGCGATACGTCGAACTGCGCCGGCACGCCGAAGAACAAGGTCAACGCATCGGCCTCGTGGGATATCGGCGCCCTGAACGTCAGCGGCAACATCAACTGGCGTGACAAGATGAAGAACATCCTGTTCGAAGGCAATGTCTGCGCCTCGACCCTGGCCAACGGTCAGCCGGGCACGACCGATTGCGAAATCGCCTCGTTCACGACCCTGGACCTGTCGACCCGCTACGCCGTCAACAAGCAGCTGACGTTGTTTGCCTCGGTGAACAACGTGCTGGACAAGGTAGCACCGCTCGATCCGCTGACGTACGGCGGCCTGAGCTACAACCCGATGGACGCCTCCGGCGCCGTCGGCCGCTACTTCAAGTTCGGCGCCAGCTACAAGTTCTTCTGATCGGAACAATCCGGACAGTCCCGGAAAATTCGGGGACTGTCCCGGAATTTGACTCAGCCGCTCGGCATTGTCCGAAGCGGCGCTCGGAGGCGACCTTACGGTCGCCTTTTTTTTCGCCATCGTGCCCTGCACTTGTTCATGGCAATACATTTCACAGATGTATCTACCATCGCCTTTCCTGCCACCCGCCCAGCCCCCTGACAAAGTTAGTAGAAAAGCTTCACTTTCCTTTACAAAACCAAACAAAAATTGACAAAAAGGCGTAGGTGGTGGTTTGATACGCACCCCGTGATTATTTGTGAGAATTGCGGGGGCTTGAAGTTACCTTATAAATGTAACCAACAGTTGCAGCAATGGGCTGCGTCTCCTTCCGCCCTATCCGGCGAAAGTTGTTTTGTCGTTCGCAATTACGAAAGAAGTTCAATGATTGAGAAAGTTTTGTCTCGCTCCCTGCGCGTGATGTTCGCGGGCAGCCTGGCACTGGGCATGCACGCCGCGACCGCACAGGAAGCCGGCCAGCCCATGCAGCGCGTTGAGATCACCGGCTCGTCCATCAAGCGCATCGCCGCCGAGGCCTCGCTGCCGGTGCAGTCGTTCAACCAGAAGGACATCAAGAAGTCCGGCGTCACCACGGTGACGGACTTCATCCAGCAGATCCCCGCCATGCAGGGCTTCTCCGTGGCGGCCGACTCGGTCGGCGGCGGCGGCGGCGGCGTCACCACCGCGTCGATCCACGACATCGGCTCGGCCTACACCCTGGTGCTGCTGAACGGACGCCGCGTGGCACCGGCCAATTCCGGCACGACCATCGACCTGAACTCGATTCCCCTGTCGGCCATCGAGCGCGTGGAAGTGCTGACCGACGGCGCCTCGGCCCTGTACGGCGCCGACGCGATTGCCGGCGTGGTCAACTTCATCCTGAAGAAAGGCGCTTCCGACTGGGAGATCAACGCCAAGTACAACCGTCCCCAGGAATCGGGCGGCGCGTCGAATTCCGTGTCGATCTCGAAGGGCTTTGGCGACATCGACGACGACGGCTACAGCGTGTTCTTCTCGGCCAGCCACGACGTGCAGAAATCGCTGAAGGCATCCCAGCGCGACTTCGCCAGCACGGGCGTCATCGGTTTCACCGATCCGGCCACGGGCCGCGCGCTGCAGTTCATCAACGGCTCTTCGCGCGCCATTCCCGGTAACGCTACCGTCAAATACCGCACGGCCGACGGCATCGAGTCCGTCAACCTGAACCCGTACGCACTGGCCAACGGCGGCTGCGCGCCGCAGAACCACGATTTCTACGGCGACGGCAACTGCTACTTCGATTCGCCGTCGACCATCGAAATCAACCCGGAAACGAAACGCGACGCCCTGTTCAGCTCGGGCAGCATGAAACTGGGCCAGAGCGGCTTCAACGCCTTCTACGATCTCGCGTACACGGAAGCGAACGTGCGCGCCAGCATCGCGCCGATGCCGGCCCAGTTCTCCATCGCCCAGGGCTCGGCGCTGTACAACCAGTACATCCTGCCGAACCTGACGGCCGAGCAGGCGGCCAACGCCGTCAGTGCCGTGGCCAACTACCGCGCAACGGGCCTGGGCAACCGCGTCTATGACTACGGCACCAAGGCCACCCACGTCGTCGCCGGCGTCGACGGCAATGCCTTCGGCTGGGATGTCAATTCGGCCATCACGTGGTCGCGCAACAAGCAGAAGCAGGACTACGTGGGCGGCTCGCCGCTGGCCGACAAGTTCCAGGCCGCCGTCGATGCCGGCCTGATCGACCCGTTCTCGGGCAGCGTGTCCGACGCCACCCGCGCCGCGCTGCGGGCCAGCGATTTCTCCGGCCTGTACAACACGCAGACGGTGACGATGAAGGGCTGGGATGCGCGCGCTTCCCGTTCCGCCTTCGCGCTGCCGGGCGGCACGGCAATGCTGGGCGTGGGCGTGGATTACCGCAATACCGCCTTCACGATGGCCCAGGAAGACGTGGCCAAGTCGGCCGCCATCCTGAACGACGGCGGCGCCGTCGACAGCGGCTACGAGCGCGACAATGCCGGCGCCTATGCCGAGCTGATGATGCCCGTGTCGAAGCAGCTGGAACTGACGGCGTCGGCCCGTTACGACCAGATCGGGGCCATCGAGGACAAACTGACGGGCCAGAAGATCGGCAACAAGGAAAACGCCACAACGTGGAAGCTGTCCGGCAAGTACTCGGCCACGAAGAACCTGATGTTCCGCGCCGCCGCCGGCACGGGCTTCCGTGCCGCTTCGATGCAGGAAATCGCCGGCGTGCTGGAAGACTGGGGCGTCACCGGCGGCAACTACCAGTGCCCGCTGGCGGGCTCGAATCATCCGCTGGCGTCGTACTGCGGTGGCGTGGGCCGCCAGCAGTTCGAGGCCTTCCAGGGCGGTAACCCGAACCTGAAGCCGGAGAAATCGAAGCAGTGGTCGATCGGCACCGTGTGGGAGCCGACCAGCAGCATCTCGATGGCCCTGGACCTGTGGAACGTGGAAATCCGCGACCAGGTGTCGTCCGTCAACGAAGCGGACATCTTCGCCAACCCCGGCAAGTACCCGGACCTGTTCACCACCAAGCACATCAACGCCACCGGCGAGGACGTGCTGGCCGTGAAACTGCTGCCGATCAATATCGGCAAGACGGAAAACCGCGGCGTCGACTACGACTTCACGCACAAGCTGAACGTCTACGGCGGCAAGCTGACCAGCCGCCTGGCCGGCACCTGGCTGCTCCGTTCCCGTTACACGGTGCCGGGCAAGGACGACGAGTGGACCACGAGCCTGAACCGTTATGGCATCAACGACAAGGTCAGCTTCCGCCACGTGGTGAAGGCCTCGTCCTCGTTCGAGACGAAGCAATACACCCACACGTTGACGGCGGCCTACCGCAATGGCTACACCGACAAGGCGCAGACGGAAGACGACTGCGCCGTCATCGTGGCCGGCTCGCCGGGGGCGTGCTACGGCGTGACCCTGCGCGTGCCGAGCTATACCACCTTCGACTACCAGGTTGCCTACCGCCCGATGCCGAAAGTGGAAATCACGGCCGGCATCGTCAACCTGTTCGACCGCAACCCGCCGTTCTCGCTGCGCAACGCCGGTTCGCACCAGGTGGGCTACAACCCGTCGTACTCGAGCGCCCTGGGCCGCCAGTTCTACCTGTCCGGTTCGTATCGCTTCTGATCGGCAGCTCGCAACATTGAAAGCGGCGCTTCGGCGCCGCTTTTTTTACGTCGCTGCGCTCGACCGTGTCAAAACGGCGGTAGGAAGTCGCGGAGCGCCGCGGCGCCCGGGGAACTGTCCCCGCCTGGGATGGGCCCGGCGTTGTGGCACATCCGGATTCGTTGTCGGATTCGGTGACTGACGCCGAATCGCGTCCAAATGTCCGAAGCGTCCCCGTCTCCCTTCATCCGGTTTTATCGTAATTTAGCATCAAATAATTCATTTATGACGCATTTTGTCGCGCTAATGTAACGCTTTTGTAACAAAACAGGTCTTTCCGGCAATTTATTTTCCCTTTCTCATGATGGCTTTCCGCACTGAAATGGTGCGCAGCAGCATGATGACTTCCTGCATGCAATTCGCTGTAATTTCTGCCAATAACCTCGCTTTTCCTGTTTTCGGATCGTGGCTTTCCGCCGAAATTTGCACCGCAATGGCGCGTTCGTGCGCCATTTGCGCGCAAGTTCATTGATTGACAGTAAATTGCCGCCAATGGTTTGATGGCCTGGCAACGACGAATTTGCAATACGCCCGGTGGCGCGGCCGGCGGGCATCCGTTTAATCACTAGGCGATAGGAATCATCAATATGGCGATGGAAAAAGTGTTGTCCCGCTCAGTACGCATGATCTGCGCATCCGGCATGGCACTGGGAATGCAGGCAGCCCATGCCCAACAGGCAGACCCGGCTGCAGAAGCCCCAATGACGAAGGTGGAAGTGACCGGTTCGCGTATTCCCACCTTGAACCTGGTCGGGGCCAGCCCCGTGACGACGATCACGGCCAAGGACATCAAGACGGACGGCGTGCGTAACGTCGAAAGCCTGCTGAACAACATGCCGCAGGTATTCGCCGACCAGGGCGGCAACGTCGTCAACGGTTCCACCGGTACCGCCACCGTCAACCTGCGCGGCCTGGGTGCGGAGCGTACGCTGGTGCTGGTCAACGGCAAGCGCCTGCCGATGGGCAGCCCGACCAACACGGCGGCCGACCTGAATCAGATCCCGGCACCGCTGATCAAGAAGGTCGAAGTGCTGACGGGCGGCGCCGGCGCCGTCTACGGCTCCGACGCCGTCGCCGGTGTCGTCAACTTCATCATGCAGGACAACTTCCAGGGTCTGCAGATCGAAGCCAATATGAGCGGCTTCAACCACCAGCAGAACGGCGGCGACATCGCCAAGCTGGTCGAAACGCGCGGTGCATCGAACCCTTCGCAGTTCTCGCTGCCCGGCGACAAGGGTTGGGACGGCAAGTCGCGCGATGCCAGCCTGCTGATGGGCTCGAACTTCGCCGACGACAAGGGTAACGCCACCCTGTTCTTCAGCTACAAGAAGGAAGACGAACTGCTGCAGGCCGACCGCGATTTCTCGGCCTGTACCGTCAGCTCGACGGCCACGGGCTTCGCCTGCGGCGGCTCCGGCACCAATGCCACCGGCCGTATCCAGGCCCTGGACGGCCCGAACAAGGGCAAGGTCTACACCGTGGACAGCAGCGGCAACGCGCGCCTCTTCAACAACGCTCTCGACCAGTACAACTTCGGTCCGATCAATCACTACCAGCGCCCTTCCGAGCGCTACGGCTTCAACGCCAACATCCATTACGACGTCAACGACAAGATGCGGATCTACTCCAACTTCTCGTTCCACGACGACCGCACCGTGGCGCAGATCGCCCCGGGCGGCATCTTCGGCAACTCGGCCACCCTGCGCAACGACAATCCCTTCCTGTCGCAACAGCTGAAGGACACCTTGGGCATCACGGCCGCGAACCCGGTCGAAGTGGTCGTCAACCGCCGCAACGTCGAGGGCGGCGGCCGCCAGTCCGAATACCGCAACACCTCGTTCCGCGAGCTGTTCGGCGTCCAGGGCGACATCGGGGGCTGGTCGTACGACGTGTATGCGCAGTCGGCCAAGGTGATCTACTCGCAAAGCGAACAGAACTACTTCTCGTCGCAGCGCATCGACAAGGCCCTGGACGTCATCAACGTCAATGGCAAGGCCGCCTGCGCCTCCGGCGACGCCGGTTGCGTCCCGTACAACGTCTACCAGCTGGGCGCGATCACGCCGGAAATGCTGGGCTACCTGCAGATCCCGGGCATGCGCAAGGGTTCGACGGAGCAGCAGTTCCAGGGTGCCACCCTGGGTGCCGACCTGAGCGAGTACGGCTGGAAGCTGCCGACGGCGAAAGACGGCGTGGGCGTGTCGTTCGGCTTCGAACACCGCCGCGAAAAACTGGAACTGATGACGGATGCGGCCACCCAGGCCGGCGACCTGTCCGGTTCGGGCGGCCCGACCGGCGGCGTGTCCGGCCAATACTCGGTGCGCGACTACTTCGGCGAGTTCAAGCTGCCGGTCCTGCAGGACATGCAGTTCGCCAAGCTGCTGCAACTGGACGGTTCGTACCGCCATTCGAACTACAGCACCGGCAACAAGACCAACACCTTCGGCCTGAACGTGATCTGGTCGCCGGTCGATTCGGTCCGTGTTCGCGCCACCTACCAGAAGGCCGTGCGCGCACCGAACCTGATCGAGCTGTACACGCCACAGGGCAACAACCTGTTCGACATGGACGCCGATCCCTGCGCCGGCACCACGCCGAGCGCATCGCTGGCAGCCTGCGCCAACACGGGTGTCACCCCTGCCCAGTACGGCCTGATCTCGGACAGCCCGGCCGGCCAGTACAACTACCTGCAAGGCGGCAGCACGTCGCTGCAGCCGGAAAAGGCCAAGTCGAAAACCTTCGGCCTCGTGCTGACCCCGACGCGCGACCTGTCGATGACGATCGACTACTTCGACATCAAGGTGGAAGACAAGATCGGCCTGGTCGATCCTGCCACCACCCTGGACAAGTGCCTGACCACCGCCGACCCACGCTTCTGCTCGCTGATCACGCGTGACCGTACCGGTTCGCTGTGGCTGTTCGACAATGGCCGCGTCGTCGCGACCCAGCAGAACATCGGCGGCCAGCACACCCGCGGCGTCGACCTGGGCGCGAACTATGCGATGCGCATGGGCGAGTGGGGCCGCTTCGGCCTGGCCTTCAACGGCACCTACCTGGACAAGCTGACGACCGAGGAAATCAAGGGCGAAGGCGAGTACGACTGCGTGGGCTACTACGGTGCCAACAAGTGCGACCAGCCGAACCCGAAATGGCGTCACAAGGTGCGCGCCACCTGGGGCACGCCGTGGAACGTCGACCTGGCTGTAACGTGGCGTCACATCAATGCCGTCAAGCTGCAGGACCTGTCGGACAACCCGCTGCTCAACGGCGGCAGCACGGAACCGTTCGCCGGCACCAATGCCGTCGACCGCGAACTGGGCAAGCGCGACTACATGGACCTGGCTGCGACGTACACGTACAAGCGCAACTACACGGTGATGTTCGGTATCAACAACGTGTTCGACCGCGACCCGCCGCTGACGTCGCAACTGGCCACGGGCCTGGGTAACGGCAACACCTACCCATCGACCTACGACGCCCTGGGCCGCCGCATCTTCCTGAGCGCGACCGCCCGCTTCTGATTACAGGTTGTTGTGTTGTAACTTTGCCGCCCGGTTCGCCGGGCGGTTTGTTATGGCGCTGTCACCCGGTCGCGGTGAACTGTCTCACCGGCATTTAGCTTCCTGCCGGGAACAATGCAGCCCGTAAAAATTGCTGCGGCGTGCTCAGGTGCCGACAGTCGAGCCCGTGAATCCAGCCCA
>NZ_WNKZ01000105.1 GCF_009720835.1 Pseudoduganella buxea | reverse complement strand
CAGCATGGGCGCCAGCGCCGCCCCGGCCGTCGCCCAGTCCAGCGCGGGCAAGGGGGCCCACCACGGCAGCCCGAGCGCGGCATCGTCGCAACGCCGGATTCCGCTCGCGCCCTCGCGCAGCGCGTCGGTCAGGCAGGCCGCACCCGCCCCGAAAGTGCTGACGGCACCAATCCCGGTAACGGCGACGGCGTCCGTCACCGGGCCTCCATGAAGCGGCACAGCACCGCGACGAATCCCTGGATGTCCTCGACGCCGGCCAGTTCGCGTATCGGCAGGTCCAGCGCCAGGTCGTCCAGGGTTTTCCAGACGATGTCGGTGCGGTCGATACTGTTGCAGCCATAGTCGGCCAGCCGGCCGTCCAGCTTGACCTGGCTGGCCTCGATACCCGGCATCAGCCCGGCCACATTGGCCGCCAGCGTGGCGAGAACGCGTTCCTGCAGTGGAGTGCTTGCTGCGAGCATGTCATGTCCTTTTTGTTGTGGGGTGATGGCCGTCAGATCCATTCGTACTGCCGGTAATAGTCGTCGATACGCACCAGTGCCAGCATGCGGCCGCGTTCGCGCGGCAGGAAGGCTTCCCACGCGCGCAGGTCGATGGTGCGGCTTTGCACCGGAGCGATCGCGTCCAGGGTCGCGTCCAGGTGGGCTTCGTACTGCTCGAACGACAGCAGCCGGCGCCGGTCCAGCGCGGCGCCGATCTGGAAGGGCCGCAGCGCCGCGCGCGAGCGCGCGTCGATGACGCCGCTGAAGAACTCGGACGAACATCCGGAACCGTAGGAGAACAGTCCCACGCGGACCGGATCGTCGCCCTCGCGCTGTTCGATCAGGCTGGCCAGGGCCAGGTACAGGGAGCCGGAGCACAGGTTGCCCACCACCTTCGGATACACCAGCGAAGGCGCCACACGCCGGGCGAAGTCCGCCGCCACCGCGTCCGGGTCGACCACGCCGGCCTCGTCGCGCATCATCTTGCGGTGGGCCGCCTGGACCAGGCCGGCGAACGGCGTGTGCATGCACAGATAGCCGAAGGTGCTCGTGAAATCGGCGCCCGGCACGCGCGCCCGGTAGTTGCGGAAGCTGTTCAACAGGCAGTCCAGGTAGGCGAACAGCGAGCGGTCGACGTCGGCGATATCGGCATGCGGCGTGGGCCGGGCCGAATCCATTGTCTCGAAGCTGTGGATACCGAAGGCGCCGCGGTCGATGCGCAGCACTTCGGCGTCCTCGCCCAGCAGCATTGCCGCCGCGCCGAAGCCGGTGGACGGTTCGGCGTAGCCGGCGCGGCCGTCCACCAGCGAGATGTCCGTCGCGATGACGAGCACCTTGCTGCCCGGCGACACCCCCGAATGCAGGTAGCCGATGGCCATCTGCAGTGCCGCCGTGGCCGCATAGCACGCCTGCTTCACTTCCAGGAAGCGGCACTGCGGGCCGAGGCCGAGGTATTTGTGCACATACGAGGCGATCGACTTGCTGTAGTCGATGCCCGATTCGGTCGAGACGATCACCATTTCGATCCGGTCGGCGTCCGCGCCCAGCATGTCGACGATGGGCTTGGCCGCATGGACGGCATTGGTAACGGGATCTTCGAAGCCGAGTCCCAGCGAACGGCGCTGCTGCTGGATATTCTGGATGCGGGACGGGTTCAGGTCGCGCCCGCGGAACAGCTCCATGCTGTCGATGGCGGCAACCCCCGCGTACACATTGAGTTTTTCGATACCGATATTGCTCATGCTGTCCTTTCCTTGCGCCTGCGCGCGTTATTGTCCGGCTGCCGCGACGCGGGTCACGCCGCTTCCTGCCGCAGCCGCGCCAGCAGCGTCACCAGCCCGGCGATATCGGGCACGTCGCCAAACAGCGACATCGGCGCGCTCAGCCCCATGCGTTCGCGCAGCAGCATGATGATTTCGACCCGATCGACCGAGTCGGCGCCGATGTCCTTGAGGTGGCGTCCATCGTCGATCTGCGCCCGTGGCAGGGACGGCATGATCGTCGTGATGACGTCATGGACCTGGTTGCGCGTATCGGCCAGCAAGCCCTGCGCTGGAATGCTCATCGTGGTTCCTTTCAACTTAATTCGGCAATTGCCAACAACCGCCCGGTATCCCGTTCCAGGACCCGCACGGTAAACATTTCATGTGCCGCATCGCCGGCATCGACCCAGCGCTGCAGCTCGATCGACAGCGCGGCGCCCGCATCCGTATTGCCGAGGAAGACGACGCGCTGGCGGGCCAGCAGGCGCGCCAGGAACGAGCTGTCGGTGCGGCCCATCCGGCGCCACATCCGGGCCAGCGCGCTGTCGATGATGTCGAAGTAGCTGGCGAAGTACAGCAGGCCGACGCCATTCAGGTCGCGCCCCATGTCCACTTCGTAGTCCAGGGTGCACGCCTCGCGCGGCAGCACGCCGGCCGGCGTGAAGCCGCCCTGGCGACGGGCGCCGTCGTAGGCCAGGCGGGGCGAGTACTGCGCCGGCGCCTGCGGCAGGTGCTGGTGCTGGAAGCCATGCGGGGCGGCCGACTGCAGGTCGCGGTTGCCGGCCTCGCCGCGCTGGATCCAGCGGTTGAAGGTACGAACGTACAAGCAGCCGGCGTGGCGCTGCTCGTGCAGTTCCTGTGCCGTCAGCGTGGGCGGCAGGCCGCGTTCCAGCGGGGCCAGGCGGTGCAGCGTCAGGATCGATTCCGCGCCGAAGCCGTAGCAGGTCGACACCACCTGCAAGCGGTCGCCGAAGGTCGGGGTGCGCAGGTGGAAGCCGGCGTCGCCCGACAGCTCGTAGTAATAGAACGACAGGTACGTGGGCACGCCCTGCGCATCGCTGGCGCAAAAGGCATCCACCCCGCACAGGCGGCTGACGGTATCCCAGGTCCAGTCGCCGATCTGGGCCACCAGGCGGGCGTTCGGGCCGCACATGGCCGGCTTGACGACCAGCTCGCGCACGACCGTGGCGGCATCGGCCAGGCCGACGGTGTCTTCCCGCATGGGCCGGAGCGCCGGCCCGGCCGGCAGCCCCATGCTGTATTCGGATCTCATCGCGGTGCTTCCTTCCAGGTTGTGCCAGCGCGCCGTCATGGCGCCACCGGCAGCACCGGCGCGCTGCTGTCCTGCTGCAGGCACTGGCTGACGAAAAGCGCCAGCCGGCGGTTCACTTCCTCGCCCGCCGTCAGGCTGGGGAAGTGCCCGGCGTGCGCCAGCTCCACGTACTCGCTGCCGGGGATCTTGCTGTGCAGCAGGCGGCTGATGTCCGGCCGGATCACCGTATCGAGCGCGCCGTGCAGCAGCAGCGCCGGCACGCGCAGCTGCGCCGCTTCCTCGAGCAAGCTCGGATGCTGGGCGAACACGTCCAGATAGCGCAGCCCGATGCGCGGGTCCATGCTTTCGCACTCGCCCAGCAGGGCCTCATGCTGCTCGCGTGGCGTTGCCAGCACGGCACCGCCGGCCTCGAGGGCATCGAAGTCTTCGCGGGCGACGACGGCCAGGCGATTGACATCGCCCTTGCGATTGCCGACCTTGTACGAACTGCCCAGCAGAACCAGCCCGCACACCCATTCCGGGTGCGCATGGGCCAGGGCCAGTGCCGTCAGGCCGCCGAAGCTGGCACCAGCGACGACGAAGCGGCCGCCGACGCCGATGCCCTTCACCGCTGCCAGCACCAGTTGCGACAGCCCTGCGAACGACAGGTCGTCGCAGGCATCTGTCGCACCCACGCCCGGCGCATGCACGACGATCACCCGATACTGCGCCGCCAGGTGCTGCAGCTGCGGCGAGAAGAAGCCGGCGCCGATATTGAAGGGATGTAGCAGCACGATCGGCAGGCCGTTGCCGGCCTCGAAGACCTCCACCTGGCCGCCGCCATGCGCGACCAGGTGGCGCCGCGCCTGCGGCTGGCTTGCGCGCACGATTGACCAGTTCTTTCCGGTGGCGGCAGCGGAAACGCCCGCCGCCATATCCTGCGCGATATCGACCGGCAGCTGCGCCGCCGGCACGTAGGCGGCAGGGGCGCCGCCGGCCGGCGCCGGAATACGCACCAGCGCCAGCGGACCTGCCGCATGCACCAGGCCTTCGGCCAGTGCTTCGTCCAGCGCATCCAGCGCGTCCTGCTCCAGGCCGACGGGCAGCGCCAGGCGGACGCACTGCGCGTTCGCCGCCAAGCCGGCGGCCAGGTGCGGTGCCGCGCGAATGCCTGCGACTTCGTACAGCCATGCCAGCACCGTGGCGACAGGTTCGGAGCCGGCCGGGCAGAGCTGCGCGGCATCGATCAGCACGCAGTGTCCGCCCGCGGGCCGCGCCGGAATGCCGTGCTTGTCCAGCAATGCGCGCAACGCAGCCACGCCTGCCACGCGGGCCGTCACTGCCTGCTCGACCCAGGCGCGGTCGTCCAGGGCAGCGGCCAGCAGGCGGCGCCCAGCCAGCGGCACATCCTCGCCGCTGTTGCGGATGCGCTGGCGCAGCGCCCGTTCGAGCTCGGGGTCGTTGGTGGCCACCAGCCCGCCGCCGTTGACGCCGAAGTCCTTCGACAGCGACATCGTGATGGCGCTGGCGAACGCCAGCAACTCACGGGCGACCTCCCAGAACGGGCGCGCTTCCTGCTGTGCGACGAGGCAGGCGTTTTCCAGGGCGCGCGTGGCGTCCAGTACCAGCGGCACGCCGGCGGCCTTCAGCCGCGCGGCAATGCCGGCCAGGTTGGCCAGCGTCAGCGCTATGCCGCCGGTGGCATTCGGTGCCAGCTCGATGCAGCACAAGCCGATGGCGTTGCCGTGTGTGGCCAACGCCTCGTCCAGGCTGTCGAGGTCGATATCGGCGCCGTGCGGCAGCGTACGCAGCACCAGTGCCTGCAGTCCCAGCTCGGCCTGCGTGTGCGACCACGAAGGGAACAGGTGGTTCTGCAGCACCAGGCGTTTGTGACCGGCCGTGCGCAGCAGTGCCGCTTCGGCCGCGCGGCCCGACGGCGCCGCCTGCACGTAACGGAACGGCAGCGTTTTCTGGTCGGCCAGGTCGAGGCAGATTGCGTTGGCCGTCTCCGTCAGCTCGCGCACCCGCTCCGTGATGAACGGCTCGTCGCGCTCGGCCCACGAATCCGTGACGAGTTCGAAAATGCCCTGGCGCGGCGCGAGCCGCAGGGGATTCCAGTCGACCGCCCGCAGTTGCGCGCGGCGCGGCGTGTCCGACGTCGTTGCAGGCCGGGGTGCCGCCAGCGCGGCCGGCGGCGCGGCCGCGGGCGCCGTTCCGGCTGCGTCATCGCGCACGGTGACGGTGGGATTGACGATCAACAGCAATACCGACGATACGTCGGCCGCCGACGCCGCAGCGGGCTGGCACAGGTACACGGGCAGGTTCTCGGGCCGGTATTTGTTCTTGAACTGGAAGTTGCCGTCGCCGCGGAAGATGCCCGCTTCGCGCAGTTCCGTCAGCGCCCGTTCCACTTCAGGATGGGGGTTGGGCGAGTCGGCCACGACCACGCCGAGCGTGGCGCCGAAGCTGAACAGCTCGACCCCTTCCTGCGCCAAACGCTGCATGATCTGCACGATCGTGTAGTCGAGCCCACCGTCGGCCATCGCATCGCCGAAGAATTCCAGGTCGAGCAGGTAGCCGTTTTCCGACGGTATCCGGGTGACGACGATGGCCGCGACGATCTGGCCATCCACTTCCGTCACGAAGACACGGTGGCGGTCGGCCATGATGCCCTCGCCGACCTCGCGCCGGACCGTTTTAACGTAGGGGTTGACCATGTCCTTGCGGGCCGCCCACTCGTCGATCATCGCCACGATGGACTGGTCCACCGCCGCATCGCTGCCGACGCGGTACTCCCGCACGCTGGCCGCGCCGGAGCGCAGGAACCGGTTGATCTTCTTGCGCAGCCGGATGAACAGCTGGCCCTCCGGCGAGAACGAGCGCAGTCCGTACACGCGCTGCACGGTGCCGAAGGCGGTCGAACAGAACGGCACGCCTGCCACGTCGTCCAGCGGTACCATCGACAACAGGTTGGCGCGCAGGCCGCGCGACTGCGCCCACTGCATCCATTCACCCACCAGGGCCGGGAAGCGGCTCTCCTCCACGGCCGAGCTCCAGGCGAGCAGCAGTCCGCCCCGCTCCGAAAAATTGAGATAGCCGCTGCCGTCCGCGTTGACGAAGATCAGCGGTGCGATATCGCGCCCCGGCAGGCCGCCTTCCTTGGCCCAGGCCTGTTCCAGCCGGCCGACGGTTGCCGCCAGGGCCGGGTGCTGCGCCAGCTCACGCTTGACGATCACGGCCGCGCCGCTGGGCAGCAGCTCCGTGCCCACCGGCGGCCGCGCTGCGAGTGCCGCCTGCGCGTGGGAACCGCCGTCGAGCCGTTCGAAGGCGTCGGCACCGAAGGTCTGCAGCAACCACTGGGCCAGCGCCGCGGGCGTGCGGTGGTCGAACAGCGCCGTTTTCGGCAGCGGCCCGAACGCGGCCTCCAGCCGTGCGATCACGCGCAGCATGTCGAACGATGTCAGTCCCGCGTCGGCGAAGTTGCTGGCCGGCGTCAAAGCAAAGCCGGTCAACTCCCTGACCTCCGTACAGATCCGGGCCGGTGCGGCCTCCAGCACGGGCGGCACCGGATCGGCGGGCACGGGTGCCACGGCGGCAACCGGCAGGTCGGCGGGTACCGGCGATGGCCGCGCGAGCGCCGCGTCGACCAGGCTGGCCAGTCCCGCAACGCAATCGACGTTGTACAGGTCCTCGCCGACCAGGGCGATGTCATAGCGCTGGTTGACGGTGCGAACCAGCTCGATGCGGAAGATCGAATCCAGGCCCAGTTCGTCAAATCGCTGATGCACGCCGATGCGCGCCACCGGCATCAGCAGCAGGTTGGCCAATAGTTGGAGGATCTCGTCCGCCGTGTTGCTGGCGCCGACCGGCACGGACGCCGCCAGGCCGGGTGCGCCGTGGTGCGGCGCCAGTGCCGGCGCTGGCGCCGGTGCCGGTGCCGGCGCAGGTGCTGGCGCGACCGCGTCGAGACCGGCCAGGCTCACCGGTGCATAACGCTGCCGTCCAGGCGTCACGCTGGGTGCAGGCGCGGCAGCGGGCGGCAGCGCGGCCGGCAATGCCGGCACGGGCAACAAGGCGGTGAACCAGTGCTGCTCCTGCGCGAACGGTACTGCCGGCAGCGGGCAGCGCCGGCCGGCTGCTGCCGGCCACGTCACCGCGTCGCCAGCCAGCCAGGCGTCGGCCAGTGCCGATGCCTGGTCCGGTATCGTCCCGCCAGCCGTCCACAGGGCTTGCGCGCCTGCGGCCACGTCGTGCAGCGCGGCGGCCAGCTCGGCGAGGTCACGTACGGCCAGCAGGGCGCGGCAGGGCAATGCCGCCCGCCCATGCTGCAGCGTGTAGGCGACGTCCGCCAGCGGCGCCGGCGCTTGCGCCAGGCGCGCCGCCAGTGCGGCCGCCAGTTGCCGCAGCAATACCGGCGTCGGTGCCGACAGCGGCACCAGCCACGTCATCGCGGCCGGTGCGGCAGCTGCCGCTGCGCGTTGCGGAGCAGCCGCCAGGATCACATGGCAATTGGTACCGCCGAAGCCGAACGAGCTGACGCCTGCCAGCATCGGCACGCCCGCGACGGACGGCCAGTCCTGGTCGGCCGTCAGCAAGGTAAACGGGGATTCGTCCAGCCGTATATAGGGATTGACCTGCGTGAAGTGACGGTTCGCGCTGAGTTTTCGGTGTTTCAGGCTCAGCACCGTGCGCAGCAGGCCCGCCATGCCGGAAGCAGCTTCCAGGTGGCCGACCGCCGTCTTGACCGCCCCCAGCTTGGCCCAGGACTGGTCCGACGCGGCGTCGGCAGTCCCCGCGTAGGCCTGCTTCAGGCCTTCGATCTCGACCGGATCGCCCAGCCGGGTACCAGTGCCGTGGGTCTCGACGAAACCGACGTCGCGTGCGCTGGCGCCGGCATCGGCCAGCGCGCGGCGGATCACCTGCGCCTGGGCCGCCGGATTGGGCGCCGTCAGCGACGAAGTCCTGCCGCTGTGATTCACGGCGCTGCCGCGGATGAGCGCATGAATATGGTCACCCTGGGCCAGCGCTTCCGTCAGCGTTTTCAGTACCACGACGCCGACGCCTTCGCCGCGCACATAGCCATCCGCGTCCCGGTCGAAGGTGCGGCAGGCGAAGCGGGGGCTGAGCATGCCGGAGTCCTCGAACGCGCGGAACAGTCCCGGCGCGAGCAGCACGTTAACACCGCCGGCCAGCGCCGTGCCGCATTCGCCCGCACGCAAGGCCCTGACCGCGCGGTTGACGGCAACGAGCGCGCTGGAGCACGCGGTATCGACCACTTCGCTGGGCCCGCGCCAGTCGTAGATGTGCGAGACGCGGTTGGCGACGATGGAATGGGCGATGCCGGTCGCCACGTGCGGCTCCACGGCGATGCCGGCTTCGGTCAGCAAGGCATCATAGTCATTGGTCGAGACGCCCATGAAGACACCGATGTCCTGGCCTGCCCAGGCCTGTGGCGTATAGCCGGCATCCTCCACCGCCTGCTGCACGGTTTCCAGCACGAGGCGCTGTTGCGGGTCCATCAATGCCGCCTCGCGCGGCGCGATGCCGAAGCGCCCGGCATCGAAACGGGCCACGTCGGCCAGGAAGCCGGCGCGCATGCCCGCGGTGCGGGCGTCGGCCCGCAGGGCTTCCCGTTCGGGGCCCGGTGCGCCGATGAATTCACTGCCGCTGGAAAGCATGTCCCAGAACTCGTCGAGCGATCCGGCAGGACCGAAGCGGCCGGCGGCACCGACGATGGCGATCGGCTCCTGCGCCAGCGGTGCCGGGTCAGGTGCCGCGACCGCCACCGGCGCGATTGGTGCCGTTGGTGCCGTTGGTGCCGTTGGTGCCGTTGGTGCCGTTGATGCCGCCGGTGCCGCTGGTGCCGCTGGTGTTTCCGGTACCGCCGGTGCCGGCACGGCAGGCGGCACGGGGGCCGCCGCCGGTGCCATGGCCGCCACGGCCACCATGGTTGCCGCTTCACGCGCGGCGATGTGCGGCCCATGCTCGCGTTCCAGGTAGTCCGCCACGACATTGAGCGTCGGGCACTCGAACAGCACGGTGGGCAGCAGGTCCAGCGCGAACAGGCTGTTGATCTGGTTGACCATTTCCGTCAGCGAAATGGAATCGAAGCCCAGTTCCAGCAATTCGCTGTCCATGTCCACTTCGGCGGGATCGACCAGCAGGTAGCCGGCGCCGATGCCCTTGAGCTGCGCCGCGATACGGGCGCGCAGTTCGGCCGGCGACGCCGTAACGGCAGCCGTCACGGTTGCCGGCGCGGCGACGGGAACCGGCTGCACCTTCCGGGGCAGGCCGGCGCGTGCCACCAGGGCAAACGCGGGATGAACGCCCGTCAAGGCCACCGTCAGCGCCTGGAGACCGGCAGCCGTGGCCAGCGGCACCATGCCGAAACGGTCGCGGAACAGCGTCAGCGTCGCCGCGTCCACGCTCATGCCGCCGTCCTGCCACAACGGCCAGGCGACCGACACGGTGGCGCCAAAGCGGCGGCCGGCGGCGCACTCGCGGGCACGGGCCGCGCCGAAATCGATCAGGAAGCGATTCGCCGCCGCATAGTCGCTCTGGCCGGGATTACCCGTTTCGGCCGCCAGCGAGGAGCACAGCAGGAAGAAGTCCAGCGGTTGCGCTGCCGTCGCGGCGTCGAGTGCCAGCGTGCCGTCCACCTTGGGCGCGAGCACGCGCGCCATATCGTCGTCGCTCTTCTTGGCCAGCAGCGCATCGTGGCGCACGCCAGCGGCATGCAGCACGCCACGGATGGCGCCATACTGCCCGCTCACTTCCGCAACGACGGCGGCCAGCGCCGCGGTATCGGTCACGTCGACCTGGCGGTACAGCATGGTGCGGTCGCGCACGCAGCGGCTTGCCATCCAGTCCGTCAGACCGGCATCGGCGGCATGGCGACCCAGCAGGACGATCGTGGCCGGCGCCAGGCCAGCGAGGTGATCGGCAAACAGGCGGCCAAGCGCGCCGGCGCCGCCGCTGATCAGGTACACGCCACCGGGACGCGTCAACGGTGCCGCCGCGAGATCCGGTTGCAGCGTGCGCAGCCGGCGCACCAGGCGCACGCCGCCGTCCAGCAGCACCTCCTGCATGGCACCGGCGTAGGCGGACAGTTCTTCCACCACGGCCGCTGCCTGGGCAGCACCGGCCACCAGCACATGGCTGCACTGCAGCCATGGCAGTTCCATGGCCAGCGTCTGCACGGCGCCGGCCAGTGCCTGGACGACGATGTCGCCCTGCGCACCCGCCAGCACCAGCCGTACCGTGCGCTGCGTATCGGGCCGGATGCCTGCCACGATGCGGCGCAGTGTCGCCAGTTGCGTCTGCAGTTCAGCGGCGACGTCGCCACGGCCGCCGGCACAGGCCAGCAGCACCGCATCGGGCTGTGCCGCGCCCGGCGCGCCATCATCCACGTCGACCGTGACGCCCCGCTGCGCGAGCAGGGCCGACGCCCCCGCCAGCAGCGCCGGCGCGTTACCTGCCACGAGCACGCGGCGCAGCGTCAGCGTTGCGGCGGGGCGCTCTTCGCTTTCCTGGACCGCTTGCAAATACTCCACTGCGTCGGCCTTGTCGCCGCCGCCCCCATCGGGCCGCGGCGCGATGCGTACGCCGGCCGCCTGTGCCAGGACCGTGCCATCCGCGTCGCAGACCGCAACACGGTAGGTGGCCACGCCGGCTTCGCGTTCGCACACGGCCACGCATTGGGCCGGCACGACGGCGTACTGGCTGAAGCTGGCCATGCCGGCGGGTATCGCGGCCTGGCCCGGTGCCAGCAGCGCGATCAGCTGCAGCGCGCCGTCCAGCGCCACGGCCAGCCGCATCGACACTTCGGCGTGGGCCAGGTCCAGCTGCGCCACCGCGGCGTCGCTGCCGACATGGACATGCCGCACGCCGCGCAGCGTCGCGCCATAGCTGAACCCCGCCGTTTCGAACTGGGCGTACAGCGCCGCGCCATCCACCTCGCGCATGGCGGCGGTGCGCAGCGCGTCCAGCGCACGAGGCGCCGGCAGCGCCGCGGGCTGGGCCGCGGCGGCACCGGCCAGCGTCGCCGTACCGGCACACAACATGAGGCGATCGCCGTCGCGGCGCAGCGCCAGCGTATCGGGCGCCAGCGCGTCGATGTCGAGCGGTCGCAGCCAGTCGATGCGGGACAGCGCGCGTGGCAGGTCGGCCTTGTGCGAGGCGAGCAGCGTATCGAGCATGGCCGTGGCCGGCGCCAGCCGGCGCCCCTGGATGCGATGCTCGTCCGCCAACGTCGCCAGCAGGGTGAACGACGGTGCCGGTGCGGACACGAGCGCGACCGGTGCTGCCGGCAGCCAGCAGCGCTGGCGCTGCAACGGCACGCTCGGGAACGCGCAGCGCCCCGGTGCCTGCGCCCACAGCCGGGTCCAGTCGATCGCCAGGCCGGCGGTCCATGCATCGCCCAGCGCCCGTACGTCGCCGCGCTGGAGCAGGAATTCCACCAGGCCCTCGGCCAGGCCCTTGCCCGACAGCAGGGGCGCCGTCGCGCGCGCCGGGCCCTGCGCCAGGTCGCGCAGCGCGGCGATCAATTCACCCGTGGAAGCGGCCAGCAGGGCCGCCCGTACCGGCAGCGCACGGCGGCCCACCTGGCTGGTAAAGGCCAGGCGCTCCAGGTTCGCCCCGGTTTCGGCCGCAAGCCAGTCCGCCACCCGCGCGGCGTAGCGGGCCAGCTGGACCTCGCTTTGCGCGGACAACAGGAACAGCTGCGCCGTGCCCGAGGCTTGCGGCAGGGCCCGCACCGGCGCCCCCTGCAGGATCACATGGGCATTGGCGCCACCCGCGCCGAAGGAGCTGACACCGCACAGACGCGGCTGGCCCGGCACGTCCGGCCATGGCTGCAGCGACCGCACCGGCTGCACGGCGGCGCCGAAGGCGATCTTTTCGTTGTCCGTCTCCAGCCCCGCGCACGGCGCGATTTCTCCATGACGCAACTGCAGCAGGGCCTTGCTGAGCCCCGCGATGCCGGCGGCACCCTCCAGGTGACCCAGGTTGGCCTTGACGGAACTGACCAGCAGCGCTTGCGCGCGCGGCACGGCGCCGAACACCTGGTTCAGCGCGGCCACCTCGATGGGATCACCCAGCTGCGTGCCGGTACCGTGCACCTCGATCACGCCGACGGTCTCGCTGGCCACGCCCGCGCGTTGCAGCGCGGCGCGAATGGCATTGGCCTGCGCTTGCGGATTCGGCACCGTGTAGCCGCCGGTCTTGCCGCCGGCATTGACGGCGCTGCCCCGCACGATGGCGAGCACTTCGTCGCCGTCGGCCAGCGCATCGGCCAGTGGCCGCAGCAGCACGGCGCCCACGCCCTCCCCTGGAACCATGCCGTCGGCCGATGCATCGAAGGTGCGGCAAGCCAGGCCGCTGCCGACCATGTTCAGGGAACTGAGCGCGATATGATGGGCCGGATGCAGCACCAGGTTGACGCCGCCGGCGATGGCCTGGCGGCATTCGCCGCGACGCAGCGCGTCGCATGCCAGGTGCAGCGCCGTCAGCGACGACGAACACGCCGTGTCGACGGCCATGCTGGGACCATTGAAGTCGAAGGTGTACGAGATGCGGTTGGCCACCGACCAGTAAGCGCTGTGGCCCAGGCCGAACTGGCCTTGCGACCAGCCCTGCGCCGCCGCCATCTGGCCATAGGCGCCGTACATCATGCCGACGAAAACTCCCGTCTCTGCTTCATGACTGCGCTCGCCGTTATGGCCGGCCTGCTCCAGCAGGTCCCAGCAGGTTTCCAGGAACAGCCGCTCCTGCGGATCGATGGTGGCCGCCTCGCTTGGCAGGATGTTGAAGAACTGCGGATCGAACTGGTCGACGCCATCGATGAAGCCGGCCCACCGGCTGGTGGTGCGGTTCTTCTGGCGCACCGGTTCATACCACGGCCGCCAGTCCCAGCGCTCCGGCGGCACTTCCTTCAGGCAGCGCGTGCCGCTGCGCAGCTTGTCCCACAGCGCCTGCAGGTCGGGAGAGTCGGGATAGCGGCCGACGCAGGCGACGATGGCGATATCGCCGGACCCGGTGGCCGGCGCCGGAGCCGTCCGTGCAGGCGCGGCGACCGGTATCGCAGGCACCTCGTCGCTCGCGGCCGCGGCTACCCTGTCGGTCACGGCGGGGGCCGCTGGCATCGTTGCAGCCGCGGGCAAGGCCAGGCCGGTGCGTGCCAGATAGGCCGCTACCTCGGCGATGCTGAGGTGCTCATACAGCAGCGTCGATGGCAGCGCACCAAAGTCCTGGCGCAGCTGGCGCAGGATTTCCATGCCGAGCAGCGAATCGACGCCGAACGATTCGAACGTCTCATTGACGTCCAGCTCCGCGGCAGCGATCTTCAGCACGCGCGCGAACACGGCGCGCACGTGCTGCTGCAATGTGTCCCCGTGCACGGCGGTGGCGGTGGCGGTGGCCGGAGCTGGGGTGGCGGGAGCCGGGGTGGCGGGCGCTGGGGCCGCGACCGGCGCAACTGCAGGCGCCAGCAGTTGCTGAAGTGCCGCCGTCTTGTGGCGCAGCAGGTAGGCCCCCAGCTCGCGCAGCGTCAGCTGTTCGTACAGCAGCGTCGCCGGCAGCGCGCCCAGGTCGGACTTCAGGCGGCGCAGGACTTCCATCCCCAGCAGCGAGTCGACACCGAAGGCCTCGAACGTCTCGGCCTCGTCCAGTTCGCCCGCGTCGATCTTCAGTACGCCGGCAAAGATGCGCCGCAAATACTGGTCGACCGATGAACGGTCAGGCAGCGCGGCCGATGCGGCGGCTTGCTGCGTAGTTGGTGCTGCCATGTTTTCCCCGATGGTTGGTTGCTGGTCCGGCAGCGCGACGGCGGTGTCGTGCGCGACCAGGGTGAATCCATATTCGGCAAAGCGGCGCGGGTCCGCGTTCAGGACCATCGACTGCGGCAGTCGTGCGCCCAATTGACGGTACAGGCAGTCGAAACCGTCATCCGGCTCGATCGAGCCCACGCCCCGCCGCGCCATCGCGGCGCCGTAGCGGCCGCCGGCGACGTGACCGATGCTGCCCCAGTAGCCCCAGTTGACGACATACACGGGGGCACCGTAGCGGCGGCGCAGCTCGGCGCCGTAGGCATCCAGGTAAGCGCTGGCGGCGGCGTAATTGGCCTGCCCCGGCGCGTCCACCAGCGCGGCGACGGAAGAGAACAGCACGATCCGGTCCAGCGGCTCCCCTTCCAGGCAGCGGTACAGGTTGGCCAGGCCAGTCACTTTCGGCAGCAGGACGCTGTCCAGTTGCTGCGGCGTCATGTGGCCGATGGCGGCGTCGTCCAGCACCATGGCGCTGTGCACGGCCATGCTGATCGGTCCCAGCACGGCGCGGATCTCGCGCACGGCGGCGGCCAGCGCCCCTTCGTCGGCCAGGTCTGCGCTGCTGTAATGGACCTTGGCGCCGAGCGCCTCGATGGCCTGCATCTGGCGCCGCACTGCGTCGTCCACCGCGCGCCGGCCAATCCAGCCGATGCGGGCGCCGGGTCGGGCCGCCAGCCGCGAGCTCAGGGCGAAGCCCAGGCCGCCCGTGCCGCCGACGATCACGCATGTGAGACCGTCTTCCATCCGTGCCGCCTGGGTCGGTGGCATGGGGTGCAGCACCCGTTCACGCCACCGGCCATCGCGCCACGCACTCACGGATGCCGGGGGGGCACCTGCCGGCGGCGACACGGTGACCGCATCGGCGGCCAGGTCGATGACTTGCCAGTTCCAGCCCCGGCACTCCGCGGCCGCGGCCCGCGCCATGGCGGCCACGGCCGCCTGCACCGGCCGCACGCGTTCGCCGTCCGCGGCACCGAACGCACCCGCGGTCAGCAGACGCGGGGGTATGCCACGTGCCGCCAGGCGCATCGCCCCGGCGAACAACTCGCGACAATGCTGCAAGGTCTGCAGGGGCGTATCGTCCGGCAGCGACCGCGCATCGAGCAGCACGACGGCGTCGTCCGGCAGCCGGGCCAGCACCTGCAGCGCCCCAGCGTCGAGTGCAACGGGCGCGGCGGGCGCGGCGGACGTCACGGTGGCGCCGCTGCTGGCACGCCAGCCCGATACGTAGCCACGGGTTTCACCGTCGGCCACATCGACGAGGCGGAAGCCGGAAATTTCCAGCACGGCCTCGCCGGCTGCATCGCAGGCCAGCAGGTCGTAATGACCGTCGGCCACCCGGCGCGCCACGACGACACTGGCGTTCTCGATCGGACGATGGACCCGCACCGTGTCGATGCGGCGCGGCACGCGCAGGCCTGCGCCCTGCTCCAGTGCCGCGGCCACCTGCAGCACGGCGTCGATGGTCTGGATCGGGAAGCGCGCGACCTGGCCGCGGAACCAGGCCACCGCGCGCGTTCCGTCGTGGATCACCCGCTCCAGGATGCGATAGCTGGGGCCATATTCGATGCCAGCCTGGCCAAATGCGTCATACAACGCCGCGTGGCCGATCTGTCGCGTGCAGCCGGCGGCCGCCGCGGCGACATCCACATGCGGGACGGGCATCTCGGCCAACACGGGCCGGCTCAGCGCATGAGCGCAATGGGGCTGGCCATGCAGGCCCAGCTCGACACGGTAACAGCCATCGTCCTGTACCGTTCCCTCGATCAGCAGTTCGGCCGCACCGCTCACCTGGATCGGGCGCACCCATTCGATGCCGGACAGTTCGACCGACCGGCTCGACTGGGGACGCGCGCCGTAGAACACGATGGCCGCGCCGGGCAGCCAGTGCTGGCCGCGCACGCGATGATCGCCCACCCAGTTCAGGTCCAGGTCGATCGGCTCGCGGACGGTGTTATGCAGGAAAGCCGGTGCCGCTGCATGGGCCGGGCTCTTCTCGCGCTGCACTGCCGGAATCCAGTAGCGCTGGTCGCTGAACGGATACCCCGCCAGCGGCACGCGCATGCCGCCGCGGCGGGCGTAGAACGCCGTGAAATCGATGGTCTCGCCGGTGCAGAACCGCGCAGCCAGGCGCGCCAGTGCGGCTGCGTCGAGCGGCGCAGCGAAATCGTCGGCGCCGTCGACAGATGCGGCCGGCGCGGACAGCAAGCCCTCGCTGCGGCCCTGCTCCAGCGCAGCGGCCAGCACCGCGATGGCGGCGTCACTGTCCGTCGCGACCAGGGCACAGCGGCGGCGATAGGTGGCCCGGCCCAGTGCCAGCGTATAGGCCACGTCGGCCAGCGCCGCCCCCGCGCGCAGGTCGCCCAGCAGGCCGGCAAGCTGGGCGCGCAGGGCCCGTTCGGTCTTGGCCGACAGGGGCAGCAGCCAGGCCTCATCGACGATGTCGGCCTGCCGCGGAATCACGGCGGGCGCTTCGGCCAGCACGGCATGGGCATTCGTGCCCGATACGCCGAAGCTGTTGACGGCGCCAATACGGCGGCCCGTCGGCCCCGGCAGCCAGGGCCGGCGCGTATCGACCACCGCCAGCGTGCCGGCGCCCAGATCGATATTCGGATTGAGGGTGGTGAAGTGCAGGCTGGGCGGAATCTCCCGGTGTTTCAGGCTGAGGACCACCTTCAGCAGACCGGCCACGCCGCCGGCCAGCGTGGTGTGGCCAAAGTTCGATTTGATCGAGCCGATGCCGCACGGCGGCAGCGCCGGCGAGCGCTGGCGCATCAGCCCTGTCAACGCCTTGACCTCGATCGGATCGCCCAACTGGGTACCCGCGCCATGAGTCTCGATATAGGCGATATCGTCGGCGTTGACGCCGGCGCGCCGGTGCACCCGCTGCTGCAGGGCCAGCTGCGCCTCGGCCGATGGCGCCGTGATGCCGTTGGTCTTGCCATCGCCATTGATGCCCGTGGCCCGGATGACCGCGTGGATATGATCGCGGTCGGCCAGGGCGGCCGTCAGCCGCTTGACGACCACCACGCCGACCCCCTCGCCTAGCACGAAGCCGTCCGCGCCGGCGTCGAAGGCGGCGCAACGGCCGTGCGGCGACAGCATGCCCGACTTGCCATTCCAGATATGCATCTGCGGCGTCAGCATCAGTGCCACGCCGCCCGCCAGCGCCATTTCGCAGTCGCCTGCGCGTACCGCCTGGCATGCCAGGTGCAAGGCCACGAGCGACGACGAGCAGGCCGTGTCCAATGCCACCGTCGGCCCCTGCATATTGAGGAAGTACGCCAGGCGGGCAGCGAGGACCGACCCCGAATTGCCCAGGAAGACCTGGCCCGAGTCGGCGGCGCCGGCTTCGCGCAGCATCTGCAGATAGTCGCCGGTCGCGGTGCCGACGAAGATGCCGCAATCGACGCGCCGGTCCGGGCCGACCGCGTAGCCGGCATGCTCCAGCGCGCGCCATGCCTGTTCCAGGAAGACGCGCTGCTGGGGGTCCATCAGTTCGGCTTCACGGGGCGATATGCCGAAAAACGCAGCATCGAAACGGTCGACGTCGTCCACCGCGCCGACACGGGTGCTGCTGGTCTTGCCCGGCGCTTCCGGGTCCGGGTCGTAGAACTGGGCGGCATTCCAGCGGGCCTCGGGAACTTCGCCGACGCAGAATTTGCCGTTGATAAGGTTCTGCCAGAATTCGTCCAGGTCGCGCGAACCCGGGTAGCGGGCGGACATGCCGATAATGGCTACATCGCCGTGGTCGGCGGGTGCCGTGGCCTGGGCCGTGGCCGGGGCCGGCGTCGGCTGTGGTGGCACAACGGCAGCCGGCGGCGCCATTTCGGCCGGCGCGGAGACGGCGGCCGCCAG
>NZ_WNKZ01000104.1 GCF_009720835.1 Pseudoduganella buxea | reverse complement strand
GGCCTGGCCGCGCCGATGCCGGCCGGCCTGCCCGCGCCCGGCACGCTGGTGGCGCCGGAGCAGGCGCTGCGCCTGCTCGCCAACACGCTGCGCGCGCTGGACAGCCCGGACACGAGCTTCATGCTGGGCCAGCAACTGCTGCCGGGCCACGATGGCGCCCTCAGTCACGCGCTGCTGCAGGCACCCAGCCTGCGCCATGCGCTCGAGACCATCTGCGCCTGGCATGCGCGCCTGACGCCGCTGTTGCGCCCCCGCCTGCAGGTGTGGGGGGAAGGCGAGGGCGAGGTTGGTGGTGCCGCGCTGGTGTGGACCGACAGCTATGGCGCCCACAGCTTGCGGCCCGCCCTGGTGGAAATGCACATGACGGCCGTGGTGGCCCTGTGCCGCTGGCTCGGCGGCACGCGCCTGCCATGGCGTTTCTGCTTCAACCGGGCCGCGCCCCGGCACCTGGAACAGCACGAAGTGCACCTGGGCGGCGAACTGCGTTTCGGGTGCCACGTCGACGCGATGCTGATCGACGCCAGCTGGCTCGATGCGCCGTGGCCGCGCGGCAGCGTGCTGGCGGCGGCAGTGGCCCTGCGCACGGTGGCGGCCGAGGGCGCGCCGGCACCGGGCCTGCTGGCGGCCTTGTACGACTACCTGCTCGAACGGGTCCGCGCCGGCCCCACCCTGGAACAGACGGCCGGCGACTTCGGCGTCAGTCCGGCCACCTTCAAGCGCCACCTGCAGCGCCACGGCACCCATTTCCAGGCCGAGCTGGACCAGGTGCGCACCCATGTGGCCCTGTGGCTGTTCCACGCCCGCCGGGCCGGCAACGAGCAGGTGGCGCAATACCTGGGCTTTCATGACAGCGCCAACTTCCGGCGCTCGTTCAAGCGCTGGACCGGGCAGACCCCGGCACTGTTGCGCGCCGCGCTGGGCACGCCGGGCGCTGTTGTACAATAGCCCGCCGCCGTCCGGCAGCTATATCACCGTCTCGTTCCGCCAGCCTGCGCCGGCCTGGCCCACACCTTGAAATTACGTACCTGTTACCTGCTGCTGGCGTTTTCGATCGTCACCCCCGTCGCGCTGTTTTCCGGCCTGTCGTTCGGCATGCTGCTGTCCGCCCAGCGCGAGACGGCCACGCGCGGCATCGAGGAAGTGGCCCGCACGACGAGCGTCGTCATCGATGCCGATATCGACCGCGCCCGCGCCGTGCTGCGCGTGCTGGGCAACTCGCATGCGCTGGCCTCCGACGACCTGCGCAGCTTCCACGAGCAGGCCCTGGTGGCCGATGCGGGGCAGGGCGCCTGGGTCGTGCTGTACGACGGCGACGGCCACCAGCTGGTCAACACGCGGCTGCCATATGGCACCGTGGGCGGTCCCAGGCCCGACCTGCGCGCCATGCAGGAAACCGTTCGCAAGGGCCACGACACGGTGTCCGGCATCCGCTGGGTGCCATCGCTGAACAACACGGTGGTGCTGGTGGACCATCCGTTCACCTTGCCGGACGGCCAGGTACGCGTACTGGCCCAGGCCTTTGCACCGTCCTACCTGGCGCGGGCCATTGCCGGACGGGCCATTCCCGCCAGCTGGCGCGTCTCCGTGATCGACCAGCACGGCAAGATCATCGCGCGCAGCCACCGCAACGGCGAGTTTTCCGGCCGCGACGCCAATCCGGCCGTGCAGGCCGCCGGCCGCACCGGCAACAGCGGCGCCTTCCGCCACGTGACGGCGGACGGCTTCGAGGCCTATGACTATTTCGTCCGTTCGCCCGTTTCCGGCTGGACCGTCGTGGCCAGCGCGCCCGTGGCGGAGGTGGAAGCGGCTGTGTGGCAGGGCGTGTGGGTGACCCTGGCCGGGCTGCTGCTGGCGATCGCCTTCGCCTTGGCCCTGGCCATCGTGTCGGGCCGGGCGCTGGTGCGCTTCGTGGGACGGGCGTCCGTCACGGCCCACGCGCTGGGTGAAGGCCGCGCCGCGCCGCTGCTGCCGTCGGGCATCGACGAAATGGAAGAACTGAACGTGGCGCTGCGCGATGCCGGTGCCCGGCTGGAAACGGAAATGCGCTCGCGCGCCGTGGCCGAACAGGAGCGCAATGTCGCCCTGGTCCAGGAACGCGCCGCCCGCGCCCACGCCGAACAGCAGAACGCCGCCAAGGACGAATTCCTCGCCATGCTGGGCCATGAGCTGCGAAATCCCCTGTCGGCCATCCACAGTGCCATCACCGTGCTCGATTCGGCCCAGCCGGCCAGTGGCGCCGGCGCCGACCGCGCGCGCGACGTCCTGCGGCGCCAGAGCACGCACCTGCGCGTGCTGGTGGACGACCTGCTGGAAGTGAACCGCGCCTTGATGGGCAAGCTGTTGCTGCAAAGCGTGCCGCTCGACCTGGCGGCCATTGCCGCGGCCAGCGTCGAGACCTTGCAGGCGGCCGGCCGGGCCGGCAACTGCCACCTTGTCGCCAGCCTGGCGCCTGCCCCCGTGCTGGGCGATGCTACCCGGCTGGCGCAGGTGGTCGACAATGTGCTGGACAACGCCATCAAGTACAGTCCGGACGGCGGCACCGTGCGTATCGCCGTTGGCGTGCGCGACGGCGCCGTGCAACTGGTGGTGGCGGACGAAGGCGAGGGCATCGCCCCCGAATTGCTGCCGCAGGTGTTTACCGTCTTCGTGCAGGGCAAGCAAAGCCTGCAGCGGGAACGGGGCGGCCTGGGCATCGGATTGACGCTGGTGCGGCGGCTGGTCGAGCTGCAAGGCGGTACCATCGCCGTCGCCAGTCCCGGCGAGGGGCTGGGAACGACGGTGACGATCCGGCTGCCGCTGGCGATGGAAAAACCGGGGACAGTCCCCGGTTCCCAGGCAATAGTGCTTTAAGACAGGGGACTGTCCCCGGTTTTGTGCACGCTGGTTTTACGCTGCCTGCAGCGCCGCCTGCTCGGCGATCCTGCTGGCGCTGACGGGGTCCGATTCGCGCAGCGCTTCCACCACTTCGTTCAGCGAGGAGCCGCAGGCGAAGATCAGCACGTCGCCCTGGGCGCACAGGGAGAGGCCGTGGCGCAGGGCTTCGCGCCCGTTCAGGCGGCTGTGCACCATGTCGCGCGGGGCGCCGCCGGCAATGGCACCGTCCACCATCAGCTGGGCCGCCGCGCCCTCCAGCCGCCCGCGGTTCTGCGATTCGTAGACGACGATCTCGTCGAAGCCGAGCCCGCAGGTGCGACCCACCGCCTGCAGGTCCTCGTCGCGGCGGTCGCCCGGCGCCGTGACGACGCCCAGTACCCGGCCGCGGCTGATGCCGTGGGCCATCTGCGTCAGCGCGGCATAGGCGGCCGGGTTGTGGGCGTAGTCCACGACCACCGTCACGCCGCGCACGTCGAACACATTGCTGCGCAGGGGATTGTTGCGGCCGTCCGACACGAAGCTGCCCAGGCCACGGGCGATTTCGTCGTTCGCAAAGCCCGATGCCATCAGCGCGGCCGCCGTGGCCAGGCCGTTGGCGATGTTGTAGCGGGCATGACCGTCCATCGTGGACGGCATGTCGACGGCGCGCATCAGGGCCTGGTGGCGGTTGCCGTCGGCCAGCACCAGCACGCCGTCCTGCAGGTAGGCCGCGCGGCCGCCGTTTTCCAGGTGACGCAGCAGCACGGGGTTGTCCGGATCGAGGGCGAAGTACAGTACCTCGACCTGTTCGCGGATACGTCCCGCCATGCGCACGCAGTGGCGGTCCTCGGCGTTGAGGACGACCGAACGCGCGGCCGACGCTGCCACCACGCCCTTCACGCGCGCCAGCTGTTCGACCGTGTTGACGCCTTCCAGGCCCAGGTGGTCGGCGCTGATGTTCAGGACGATGGCGACGTCGCAGCGGTCGAACGCCAGGCCCCGTTTCAGGATGCCGCCCCGGGCCGTTTCCAGCACGGCGAAGTCGACGTCCGGCGACGTCAGCACGGTGCGCGCCGACCAGTAGCCGCTGCAGTCGCCCTTGACGATGCGCTTGCCGTCGATATAGATGCCTTCCGTCGTCGTCACGCCCGTGCGCAGGCCCGCCTGGCGCACGCAGTGGCCCGTCATCAGGGCCGTCGTCGTCTTGCCGTTCGTGCCCGTGATGGCGATAACGGGGATGCGGCCATCGCGCTCGCCGTACATGGCCTCGACGATGGCGTCGCCCGCGTCGCGCGGGGTGCCGTCGGCCGGATACTGGTGCATGCGGATGCCGGGCGCCGCGTTCACCTCGATGACGGCGCCGTGCTGGCTGTCCAGCGGCTGGGCGATATCGCGGCAGACCAGGTCGATCCCGGCCACGTCCAGGCCGATCTTGCGGGCCGCGCGCACGCAGATGTCGCGCGTCTCTTCCGGCAACAGCGCCGTCACGTCCTCGGCGGTGCCGCCGGTGGACAGGTTGGCGTTGCCGCGCAGGGTGACGGGCATGCCGGCCGGCGGCACGCTGTCGAAGTCGTAGCCTTGCTTGCGCAGCTCGATGGCAGCATGTTCGTCCAGCGCGATCTGCGTCATCACATTGGCGTGGCCCTTGCCCCGCGCGGGATTGAGGTTTTCCTGGGCCACCAGTTCGCCGATGCTGCGGCGGCCGTCGCCCACGACGGTGGGCGGGCGCCTCAGCGACGCCGCCGCGACCTTCTCGCCCGTGACGAGCACGCGGTAGTCCTGCCCTTCGATGAAGCGTTCGACGATGATGCTGCGACTGTGCTTGCGCGCGGCCTCGAAAGCCTCGCTCACATCCTCCGGCGTCGTGCAGCGGGTCGTGACACCCTTGCCCTGGTTGGCGTCGAGCGGCTTGATGGTGGCCGGTCCCCGCAGGCGGCGGGCGGCCCGCTGCGCTTCTTCCACGGTGGTGACGACCGAGCCGTCCGGGACGGGCACGCCCGCTTCCTTCAGCAGGGTCTTGGTCAGCTGCTTGTCGCTGGCGATGCGGCAGGCGATATTGCTGGCGTCGCCCGTCATCGTCGCCTGCAGGCGTTTTTGCCGGCTGCCCCAGCCCAGCTGGAACAGGTTGCTGGTCTCGGCGACGCGGAAGTAGGGGATCCCGCGGCGCCGCGCCGCCTTCAGCACGGCGGCCGTGCTGGTGCCGACGGCATGGCGTTCGGCCGTGCGGTGCAGGGCCGCCAGCGGCTCCACCAGGTCGAAAGACTGGCCGTGCGCCAGCGCGTCGACCAGCTCGCAGGCCAGGTCGAAGGCCTCGCAGGCCACATGTTCGTCCTTGTAGGCGCAGACGACGCGGAACTGGCCCGGGTGCTCGCGCACGCGGCGGGTGCGGCCGAAACCGACCGGCTGGCCCACCAGGCATTGCAGGGCCAAGGTAACGTGTTCGACGATGTGGCCCATGTAGGTGCCGTGCCGCAGGCGCTCGACGAAGCCGCCGAAGTGGCCCGGCGAGCAGCGGTGCGACATCAGGCTGGGCAGGATTGCCAGCAGGGCGTCCGTGAAGCCGGGCACGTCGCGCGATGTGACGCCATGCAGGTCCTCCAGGTCCAGCACCGACAGCAGGCAGGGCCTGGCGGCGTAGAGATTGGGGCCGCGCAGCAGGCGCTGTTCGATGGTTTTCATGACAGGGGCGTCCTCTTGGTGACATTGCGCACGAACTCCAGCAGTGCGGCGGGGGTGTTACGGTCGCTGTTCTTGCGCAGCTGGTTCGGCTGGCCGATTTCCTCGGGCAGCGCGAAGCTGCTGCCCGACGGCAGCAGGTGCAGGCGCACGTCGATCAGCTGGGGCGTGCCGCCGGCCGGGATGTCGGCCACGTCGGATACCATGTTGCGCCCGTCGACGACGGTGACGCTGCCGGCCCCGATCACCTCGATGCCGGCGCCCCGTTCGACGACGAGGGCCGTGTCCTCGTCGATGCCGATGCCCAGCAGGTAGGGGTTCTGGGCGACGATCGTCAGCAGGCGCGCCAGCCGGTGGCGTTCGGAAAAGTGCTGGTCGATGACGACGCGCTGCACGAAGCCCAGGCCCGCGCCCAGGCTGACGGAGCCTTTTTCCGGCAGCAGGTCGGCCTTGCCGTCGGCCAGCATGTGGCCGCACATGGCCGAGGCGCCCGCGCTGGTGCCGCCGATGCAGGCGCCGTGCTGTTTCAGGGCGCTGTGCATGGCCTCGTCCATCAGGGTGCCACCGATCATGGCCAGCAGGCGCTTCTGGTCGCCGCCCGTCATGAAGATGCCGCTGGCGCCGCGCACGCGCTCGGCCAGTGCCGGATCGTTGGCGGTGGCGCGGTCGGGCAGGTCGACCCGAATCAGCTCGGCCGCGCCCATCGCCGTGAACACCTCGTCGTAGCGGCGCCACATCTCGTCCGGCACCTTGCTGGCGGCCGTGATGATGGCGATCCTGGCCGCGCTGCCGCCGGACAGTTCGAAGAAGCGGCTGAGGATTTCCTTGCTGTTCTCGCGGTCTTCATGGCCGCCGACGATGACGAGGTGGCCATGTTCGCCACGCCGGATGCTTTGCTCGCCTTCGGCGGCCTGCGCTTCGAGCTCGTTCATCGTGTTCATGCGCCCACCTGCGCGCAAGGCATTTCGCGGTTGCTGTGCATGGCCGCGCCGCCGCGCGTGACGGCGATGAGGCCGACGTCGATCTCCTGCGGGAACAGTGCCACGCCCTGTTCGACGGCCTCCTGCACGGCCATGCCGCCGGCGATCCAGCCATAGACAGTGTAGGCCAGCAGGCGTCGCACGATGTGTTCGCCGATGCCGGTGACGGCAATGGCGCCGTCCGTGCCGGCGTAGAAGCCGCTGCCGATGACGGGCGTGTCGCCCACCCGACCCAGCAGCGACGGCGCCGAGCCGCCCGTCGAACCGGCCACGGCGAAGCGGCCCGCGCCGTCACGCACGACGGCACCGACCGTGTCGCATGGCTGGAAGGTGCGGGGCGTATCGTAGTTCCAGTAGTCGGCAAAGGCGCGGTTGGCCACGCCCGGCGTGGCCGCTTCGCCCGTGGCCAGCGTGGCCATCAGCCTGTCATGCTTGGCGCGCTGGCGCTCGCTGATCTGATGGTGCGGCGCGAAGCCGGCCACGCGGGCGAAGCGTTCGGCGCCTTCGCCGGCCAGCAGCCAGTGCGGCGTGCGCGACACGGCCTGGGCCACGAGAACGGGGTTCTTGACGCGCTGGATGCAGGCGACGGCGCCCAGGGCCCCCGTCGAATCCATCACGGCCGCGTCCATTTCGATGCTTTCGCCGTCCAGGCACAGCACCGCGCCGCTGCCGGCGTTGTAGCGGCCATCGTTTTCCAGCGCGACGACGGCGGCGACGGCCGCGTCCAGCGCGGAGCCGCCGCCGTGCAGGCGGTCCAGTCCCGCGCCGGCGGCCAGCTGGCAACCGTCATCCTGGTCGCGGCTGCCGCCGGCGCCGCCATGGACCACCACCAGCGCCTGGGTGTTCTCTGTTTGGTTTGCTGCCTGTTGCATGATGTCTCTCAATTGGATCGGTTGCTACGTTATTGATGCGCTCGCGTGGCCTTCAGCCACACGGCGGCGATGCGGTCCGCTTCCTGGTAGGCCGGCGTTTCCAGCTCCTCGCCGAAGACGTCCGGATCGATTTCCTCGTAGGTCCACGTGAAGCCGTGCAGCAGGGGCGTGACGGCGCGCAGGAACGGGTCGCTGTCGTGCTGCATGGCCACCCCGGTATACAGCAGCAGGGTCCCGCCGGGGGCCAGGCGCGTCACGGCCTGTTCGACCAGCGACAGCGACAAGCCCGCGCCCAGTTCGCCGCCGCCGTGGCGGTAGGCCCGCTCGGACGGATCGAGCAGGTAAGGGGGATTCGACACGATCAGGTCGAACTGGCCGTCGACGTCGCTCAGGAGGTCGCTGTGGCGCACATCGAGCTGCGGCACGCCCGCCAACGCGGCGTTGACGCGGCACAGGCGCATGGCGCGCTCGTTGATGTCGAGCGCCATGACGTGGGCCTCGGGGAACGCCTGTGCGACGAGAATGGCGCCCGGGCCGGCACCGGCGCCGATGTCGGCCGCCAGGCGCACGGCCTGCCCGGCCTGCGCCAGGTCGGCCAGCTCGCGCCGCAGCGCGCGCCCGAAGCGGTAGGTATCCGGGCCGAAGAACACGGCGTCGCTGTCGCTGGTGGGATAGGCCGAGTGGAAGAACAGCTGGCCGGCCAGCTCCGACACGCGCACCGTCGCGCGCCAGCCGTCACGGTGAGGCTGGGCCACGCCGGCGGCCTGCATCAGCTTGAAGATGTCCGGTGCCACGGTATCGGCCTGGAACGGGCGGCTCCAGCCGAAGATGTCGGCCAGGCTGCGCGCCCATACATGATCGGTGCGGGCACGCACGCGGCTGTGCGTGGCGGGAGTGACGGTGGTGAAGCGGTAGCCGGCCGCGCGCAGCGCGCGGCCCAGTTCCAGCAGTGCGCCGGCTTGCGCGTCCTCGTCGCCCGGCTGCGAGGTGATGGACAACCCCGCCATCGACCCGGCCGGCAGTCCGGCAGTGGGACGGCAGGGGGCGGCAGCGGCGGCGGTGCTGGCGGTGGCATTGAACATGGAGGCCTCGGTCGTTGACGAAAAAACCGGCTTGGTACCGGTGGGGCCGCGCGGGGGCGCGGCGTTTATGCGGTGCCTCGCGGCGGGCGGACCCGCCGTCCTGTGTCAGCCGTACAGCCGGCTGAACACGCGCGTGGCCATCAGGCCCGACGAGGTATGGTGGCGATCCGGCGCCATCAGGCCGACCAGCATGTCCATCGCTTCATCCTTGCTGCCGGTGGCGGCAAGGCGCGCTTCGAGCAGGCGCAGCTCGCAGCCGATCGATTCCCACGCATGTTCGTCCTCAGGGAAACGGTGGCGGATCAGGCCGCGCGGGGCACTGCTGCGCGTGGCGCTCCCTTGATTCAGCGACTCCATGCTGCGCAGGATGGCGCGGTGGCTCAGCACCCGCGGTGCCGCCTCGGCGCCTTCGGCCGCCGCCGGCACGCCGGCCCGGGGCGTGGCGATCCAGTCCTGCAGCAACTGCTGTTCGTAGGGGCTGAAGACGCCGAACATCTCGGCCCGTTCGCCCTGGATCAGTTTCCAGAAGCGGCTGTTGGCGGCCGGTTCGCCGCGTCGTATCCAGCCCTGGCCTTCCAGCTTTTCCAGGAATTCGGGAATCTGGCCGGGCACGGCCAGCCAGTCGTTGACGGTGCGGCCCGCCACGCGGCAGTAGTCCGAGTGCATGTTCTTGCCGACCACGCTTTTCGACGCCAGCATCGCCACCGTTTCCGCTTCCAGGTCGAACGAGGCGATGGCATCGACGGTGCCCACGCCAAGGTCGTTCAAGCGGAAGCCCGCGGCCACGCGGCGCATGAAGTCGGCCGCGTCGCCGACGCGCGGCATGATCTGCTTCAGGCCTTCCAGTGCCGTGTGGGCATGGCCCGTGGCGGCATTGTCGACGGTGACGTGCAGCGTGAAGTAATACGGGTCGATGCCCAGTTCATTGAGTTCGTAGGCCGTGATCAGGAGGTGCAGCGGCAGTTGTTCGTAGCCCAGGTTGTAGCCGATCAGCTCCGGCAGGAAGTTCTCCGCGCCCTGGGCCAGCGCCAGCTGGATGGCGCCCTGGATGAAGTGGCTGTCCGGCAGGGACTGCCATTGTTCGCAGCCATGCTGGGCCAGCAGCTTGCGGTAGATCAGCACGTGGTTCTTGTCCGGCACGCCGTCGCCCAGTTCTTCCAGGTAGATGCGGATCAGGGGGCGGAAATCCTCGTCGTCCCAGCGCTGCATGACGCCGTACAGCCAGGCACCGTCCACCAGCTTGGTCGGCGCGACGGCTTTCAGGAAGTACAGGGCTTGCGCCTTGTTCTGGAAGTAGCGGCGCGGGGCGCCGGCCTTGCGGGCAGCCAGGTAGTCGCGGTACTGCTCGCCGACGGCATCCGTGTGCCGCGTGATCCACGCGGCGATGTCGTCCAGCGTGTCGGGCAGTTCCAGCGGCAACGCCGCCGCTTCGGCAAGGCGGGCTTCCAGATAGTTCGCCGCCAGTGCCCGGTCCGTCGTCACCGACAGAGCGTTGTAGACGGGTTTGGCGGCATCGATGCCGGTCGCTTCGTTGGGAAGGGCAGCAGCAGCGGTGGGCGGGGCGTAGGCAGTCGTTTGCATCTGGGTCTCTTGGTTTTTGTCGGAACCGGTGTCAGGACCGTGCCTCGTGGGCACAGCGTTGTCATCCGTGCAATGAGTATGGTGGGCCGACGACAGGCTGAGTAGCGGCCCCCATCCCGTGCCCTTGTAAGAGAGAACTTACAAGGCGTAAAAATGCTTAACGCTGAATAGATGCTCGGAAATATATTTCGGCTGCATGGTATTTTGCATTTCTAATTAAAATCTTTTGCCGTTTATGAAGGGAGTGGAATGACACGCAGTGCGCCAATGGCCGACGCCTTGCGACATGTCAGAAACGCCAGGCCCGCCCCTCACTATCATGCATGAATCGGTATTCGACGAGGCGGGCAAGGATCATGCTGACGATTATGATGGAATGGGCGCCCGCGGCAGTCGGCGCATTTATCCGTGAGGCGTCTTCTTTTCTGGAATCACATGGTCCAGATCGTGTGCGCGAATTGAAACTGCCATTTGCCGATTTATTCGGCCGACCGGAAACGCTGGCACGGCTGGCAAATGCCTACCTGGGGCGTGTCATCGCGGGCGAAGCCGATGGCGGCGACCCCGTATTGAATAACGACATACTGATCCTTTGTCATACGCCGGCACTGTCGCTGCGTATCGTCAAGGACCGGGCCGACGTGGCGGCATTCGGCGCGCGGCCATCGCAGGGCGCCCTCGGCAACGCAAATGTCAGCGCTGTTGTGAGCTATCCCGCCAATACGCTGATTCACTTGGTGGCGCCGCATCCCGTCGACGTGCAATGGTATTGCCTGGAACGGGGTGCCGATTTCGACGTGTTCGACGCCACCCTGAAAATCCGGCCCGATGGCAGCGAGCGCCTTGCCGGCGGCAGCACGATCCACGTCGACGCGCGCCGCCGCTTTCCCGTCCTGCCTGTCGATGCCGAGGCCGCCTACGTGGCCCTGAGCGGGGCCTGCGTCAACAGCCAGGTGGTGTCCTTCCACCCGGAGACCTTGCGTCCATTGGGTGCAAGCATGGCGTCCGAGCATCACTCCGTGCTGTGCGTAATGCTGGGGCTGCTCGATGCCCGGCAGGGTGCCTACCCGCTGCAGGCCGTGCTGGAGCTGGCCCGCCATCCCGACCACCACGTACGGTGGGCGGCCGCGACGGCACTTGGGCAACACAGCAGGGCACAGGCACTGGACGTGGTCCGGTACCTGGCCCAAAACGACGGTCACAAGTTCATCCGCGATGCCGCCTGCCGCACCTTGCGCGAGGCCATGCAATGAAAAAGCAGCTGTTTGCCGGTGCGGCCGGTGCCACGGTCACGGTGGCCGAACTGCTGGACCTGGCCCGGCGCGAAGTCGACCCCCGGGCGCCCGAGTCGCTGATGACGCTGGCCGCACCGCTGCATGCGCTGGCGCGCGATAGAACCCTGCTGCAAAAGTGCATCAATTTCGGCCTGACGCATTGGCGTGAAGGCTCGCTGCATTTCTACAGTTCCCAATCCTGTCATATCGCCAGCATCGACAATTTCGTCATTCGGATCAATTTGTGGCCATTGCTGCCGCTCGATCCCCGCCGCCGCACCATCCTGGCCGACGTATTATCCTATTTCGATTATCACGACCATAATTTCTCGTTTATTACGGCCAATTATTTCGGACCTGGTTATGAAACGGAAATCTACAGCTATTCGCGCGATAGGCTGATCGGTTATCCCGGCGAGAAAGTCGAACTGACTTACGAGGGTCGCCATGGTTTGAATGACAATACCGTCATGTTGTACGAGCAGTTCCGCGATATTCACATGCAGTTGCCACCGCCGGCTTTGTCCGCGTCGATCAACCTGATGATGAATTGCCCCCATTCCGGCCTGACCCACCAGTTCTATTTCGATATCGAAAACAGCTGCATCCGCGATTATGTCGGCGCCGTGTCCGACAAGCGCGTCAACGCACTGGGCTTCGCGCGCCACCTGCACGATGCGGAAACGCCGGCCCTGCTTCAACGCATCGCCGAAAGCCATCCCTGCAGCCGCACCCGCGTGGAAGCGGGTCGAATCCTGGTCAGCATTGCCGGCGAGGCCGCCTTGTCCGCGTCAAGCCGGGCAAGAATGCTGGCCGACCCGCTGGCGCGGGCCTTGTGGCGCCGGGCGGAGCAGGGATCGTGAACGCGCCGGCCTTGCCGATGCTGGTGCTGGCCGAGCTGCGCAAGAGCCTGCTGCTGGTGCTGCGCTACCCCCTGCAGCCCGTGCTGGGCGTCGCCGTGCTGCTGGCGCTGTTCGCGGCCATGTGGTTCGCCGGCACCAGCGACCCGGCCCGGCGCCTGCTGGGTGGGGGCGCCGGTGTCGATCCGCGCGTGCTGGTCGCCTGTTTCGTCTGCTGGATGGTGGCGATGGGCGCCGTCGGGCACCTGGCCAATGCGGTGGAGGAGGACATCAAGGCGGGGCTGCTGGAACCCGTATTCCTCAGCCGCCACGCACCGTGGCAGGTGCTGCTGGCCCGCTCGCTGGCCGGGTCCTGCACGGGCATGTTGTTTACCGTGCTGCTGCTGGCGCTGCTGACGTGGCGCCTGGACGTGCCCCTGCACCTGGGGCCTGCCACGTGGCTTGCCCTGCTGCTGCTGGAGCTGTCCTTGTGTGGCCTGGGGCTGGCGCTGGCGGGCATGGTCGTGCTGTTCAAGCGGGCCGGCGCGCTGGCCCCGCTGCTGCAACTGGCCATCGGCATCCTGGCGGCGCGGCAGATGTCGCCGCAGGCCGATGCGTCGATGCTGGCCTTGCCCGTGGCATCGGCCATCGAGCTGTTTTCGCGCAGCCTGTTCGGCACGGCGCTGGACGCCGCCGCCGTCTACGCCGTGCTGGCGTGGATGGCGCTGGGCTTTGCCGTCGGCATCGGCGTGCTGCACCTGTGCGTGAACCGGGCCCGCCGCGCCGGTTCGCTGACCCATGCGTGACAGGCGTCCGTCATGACTCCTCTCCAGTTCGAGCGTGTGCACAAGGCCTTCGTACGGCCCGATGCCGGCTATGGCGTCGTCGCCAACGTGTCGCTGGCGGTGCGGGCTGGCGCCTGCGTGTCGCTCGTGGGCGAGAACGGCAGCGGCAAGAGCACGATCCTGCGCATGGCCTGCGGCCTGGTGCGCCCGGACGGTGGCCTCGTGCGCCTGTGGGGCGGCAACCCCTTGCACGATGGCGCCGCGCGGGCGCGCACGGCGGCCGTGTTCGAAGGGGGGCGGGCCTTGTACGGGCGCCTGACGCCGAACGAGAACCTGGCATATTTCGCCGCCGTCAAGGGTGTCGACGAGGCGGCGGCGCGGGCCCGCTTTGCCAGGCTGGCGGCCCGCTTCGACATCGGCGCCTATGCCGGCGTGGCCGTGCGCAAGCTGTCGCGCGGTACCCAGCAGAAGTTCGCACTGCTGTGCGGCCTGGCCGCCGGCGCGGACCTGTGGCTGTTCGACGAACCGACACTGGGCCTTGATGCGGGCAGCGTCATCGTGCTGGTCGATATCGTGCGCGCCCATCTGGGCGGGGGCGGCGCCGTGCTGATGGCAACCCACGACCTGCGCCTGGCCGAGACGCTGGGCAGTGTCGTCCGGGTTGCCGACTTCATGCCGCAGGGCTGGGCGCCGCAGGTGGCAAGGCGGTAGCCGTCCGCGGGCCAGGCTGTTTCGGGACCGAAGGTGCCGAAAGGGGCCGCGATCCATCCGGGGCGCGGTGGACGGCCGGCGCACCCGCGCCGGTCATGACGACTGTAAAGGAGAAAAGCATGGATACGTTGCAGGTAGCCAGTCTGGAATTCACCGCCGACGTTGCCGGTGCGCTGGAGGAAACGCGGGTCAGCGTGAAGGTCGTGACGACCGTGATCCGGGAGGTGGCGCGCATCATCACCAGCCTCTGGTAGGACGGCGGTTTGGGGATGATCGATTTGTAATCGTCGTATGGCGGGGGCAACAAGCCCCCGCCGGACAATGGAGCGAGCATGAACGGTGGGAGAAAAGCGCGACCGGCCTGGCACTTCGTGGCCGGCGCCGTCATCCTTTGCGGCCTGTGCCTGCCCGTGCTGGCCAAGCTGGTGCGGGGCGAGGCGGCCGTGCCGGTGGCACTGGAAACGGCTGCCTACCATCCGGTGCGCACGTCGGTGCTGGCATCGGGACGGCTGCTGTATGAAGAGCAGGTCCTGTTGTCGCCCGAGGTGATCGGCAGGGTCGGCGCCATCCTCGTGCGCGAAGGCCAGCTGGTGCGCAAGGGCCAGCTGCTGATGCGGCTGGACGACCATGAGTACCGCGCCGCCGTGGCGCAGCAGGAAGCGGCCGTGCGCCAGCAGCGTATCGCCATCGAGCAGCAGCAGCTCGGCCTGCGCAACCGGCAGCAGCAGTACGAGCGCAGCTTGCGCCTGCACGGCATGAAGATGATCGCGGACGCCCAGATCGACGAGGCGCGCTATGCGGTCGAAGGGGCCGGGCTGGAGCTGCGCAACAGCCGGTCGCGCCTGGACGAGGCCGAGGCCGTGCTGCGCCAGGCGGCCGAGCGACTGGCCCGCACGGATATCCGCGCGCCGATTGCCGGCACCGTCATCGCCCTCGACATCAAGGTGGGCGAGACGGCCGTGGCCAGCCAGGTCGGCATCGCCGGCTCGACCCTGATGGCGATCGCCAACACGGCCACGATGCTGGCCGAGGTCAATGTCGACGAGGCCGACATCGCCCACGTGCGGCCGGGCCAGCACGTCGAGCTGCACGCGGCGGCCCTGCCGGACCAGGCCATCGCCGGCAAGGTGCTGGCCATTCCCCTGTCGCCGCGCCAGGCCGGCCCGGGGCAGGGCGGTGCCGCGCCAGGCCGCACCTACGCCGTCAAGGTGGCCCTGGCCGGTGCGCCGCCGCCGGCCCTGCGTCCCGGCATGAGCTGCCGTGCGGAGATCTTCACGGCCGCCGCCGGCACGTCGCTGGCCGTGCCGCTGCAGGCCATCCTGTCGGACAACGACGAGGAAATGCCGGAAGGGCGCGCCGGCCAGGACAGTGCCAGGCGCGCCGCCAAGCCCCGCTACCACCTGTTCGTGCACCGCGATGGCCGCGCCGAACAGCGCGTGGTGGAGGTCGGCCTGGCCGACGACAGCCGCCAGCAGGTGGTGCGTGGCGTGGTTGCCGGGGAAAGCGTCATCACGGGGCCTTACCGTGTGCTGCGCCAGCTGCAAGCCGGCACGCCGGTGCTGGCGGCGGGCAGCGCCACGGGAGCCCGGCCATGAACGCCGATCCCCTGCTGCGGCTGGAAGACGTGACGCGGCGCTACCGGCTTGGCGGCGCGACCGTGACGGCCCTCGACGGCATCGACCTGGCCGTGCGGCGGGGCGACTACCTGGCCATCACCGGCTCGTCCGGCTCCGGCAAGTCGACCCTGATGCACCTGCTGGGCTGTCTGGATACGCCCAGCAGCGGGCGCTACCTGCTGCGCGGGCGCGACGTGTCGGGCATCGGCGAGGCCGAACTGGCCCGTACCCGTAACGAGGAGATCGGCTTCGTGTTCCAGAGCTTTCACCTGCTGCCCCGTGCCACGGCGCTGCAGAACGTCATGCAACCGCTCGTCTACCGGGGCTTGCGGCCGGCCGAACGGGCCAGCCGGGCGTACGCGGCGCTCGAACGGGTCGGGCTGGCGGGCCGGGTCGACCACCTGCCGAACCAGCTGTCGGGCGGCCAGCGCCAGCGCGTGGCGATTGCCCGCGCCCTGTGCGGCGGACCCGGCATCCTGCTGGCCGACGAGCCGACCGGCAACCTGGATGCGGCCACGACGGCCGACATCATGGCCCTGTTCGACGCCCTGCACGCGGAAGGTCACACGGTCGTCATCGTCACCCACGAGGCCGACATTGCCGCCCACTGCCGCCGTGTCGTGCGCCTGCGCGACGGCGGCATCGCCGCCGACAGCGCGCCATGGCCAGCCTGACCGAAGCGGTGCGCTCGGCCTTGCAGAGCATCCGCGCGCACGGCCTGCGCAGCTTCCTGACGGCGCTGGGCATCATCATCGGCGTGGCCTCGGTGGTGGCCGTCGTGTCCATCGTCGAAGGCCTGTCGGCCACGATCAGCGGCCAATTCCGCGGGCTGGGCGCGAACGGCCTGACGGTGGCGGCCCACACGCCCTTCGAGGACGTGCTGCAGGGCCGCGAGAATGTCCTAAGCCTTGCCGACTACCACCGCATCAATGCTCACCTGGACGGCATCCGGCACGTGTCGCCGTCGTTCGCGCCGTTCGGGGCCGGCACCCACGTGCGCCACGGCAGCCAGGCAGCCTTCACGCAGGTGCTGGCCGTCACGCGTTCCTACGGCGACGCCAGCCAGATCTATCCCAGCCAGGGCCGCTTCATCGCCGCCAGCGACAACGCTTCGCGCCGGCGCGTTTGCGTCATCGGCAGCCGGCTGCAGGAAAAGCTGCGCCTGCCGGACCGGCCGCTGGGCCGCTTCATCGACATCGGCGGCGAGTGGTTCCGCATCGTGGGCGTGGCCGAAAGCCGCGGCGAGGCACTGGGCTTCAGCCGCGACGATTTCGTCGTCATTCCCTTCGCCAGCGGCCTGGCCCTGGCCGGCGACTCGCGCCTGAACGTGGCCGTCGCGCTGACGGTGACTGATATTGCCCAGCTCGACGCCGTGCAGGGCCGCATCGTGTCGCTGCTGCGCCAGGCCCACCGGCTGCGGCCGGGCCAGCCGAACGACTTCAAGGTGCAGACGGCCCGGCAGCTGTCCGACACCTTCCGCGAGATCGTCGCCACCGTGACGGTGGTGCTGGCCGGGATCGTCGGCATCTCGCTGCTGGTGGGCGGCGTGGGCATCATGAACATCATGCTCGTCAGCGTCACCGAGCGCACCCGCGAGATCGGCATCTGCAAGGCGCTGGGCGCGCGACGCCACCATATCCTGCTGCAGTTCCTCGTCGAGGCCGTGCTGCTGTCGCTGCTGGGCGGGCTGGCCGGCCTGGCGCTGGGCTGGCTGCTGGGGCAGGGCGCCGCCCACCTGATCCCGGGCTTCCCGCCCGCCGTGTTTCCGTGGTGGGCCGTGCTGCTGGCGCTGGGCTTTTCCAGCCTGACGGGAATCGTCTTCGGCATCGTGCCGGCGGCCAGGGCGGCTCGCCTCGACGCCATCGAGGCGCTGCGTCACGAATGACGGCGCGAATAAATCAGCGCTGCGCTTGAGCAGCGCCCGGCCCTCCATTACACTGGGGAGGAAACCACCACGGGTGATCCGATGGCACATCTACATCTGGCATGGGAGTTGGGAAGCCACCCCGGCAGCGAGGCCGGGGCGCCCGGGCACGCGATGCGGCTCAAGGCGCTGGCGGCCACCCTGCTCGCGCGCGGTCACCACGTCAGCCTGAGCCTACGCGACCTGGGCTGCACGCACGCCGTGCTGGCCGACCTGCGGGTACCCCGCTGGCAGGCACCCGTCTGGCTGCACCGGGCCGGCGGCATGCCGCCGAACCAGGCCAGCCTGGCCGAAATCCTGCTGCCGCAGGGCTATCTCGACGTTGCGGGCCTGGCCGGCCTGGTGCACGGCTGGCGCGCCATGCTGACGGCCGTGCGCGCCGACCTGGTGCTGGCCGACGCCGCGCCCACGGCACTGCTGGCCGCGCGCAGCCTGGGCATTCCTGCCCTTGCCATCGGCACGGGCCTGGCTTGCCCGCCGCCCGATGTGCCCTTGCCGTGCC
>NZ_WNKZ01000103.1 GCF_009720835.1 Pseudoduganella buxea | reverse complement strand
GGCGGCGCGGGCCGGATTCGGGCCGGCCGGGCGGGCCGCTACGGGCGCGCCGGGCAAGCCTTCGGCACCGCCGACGCCGGGGCGAAAGGCCAGCATCCGCAGCAGGGTCATCGAGAAACCGGCATATTCGTCCGGCGCCAGGCCCAGCTCGTTGCGGCCGTGCACGGCGATCTGGTAATACAGCTGCACCTCTTCCGCGTCGAACAGTCCGGCCAGGCGCATGATGTCGGCATATTCCGGCAGGTCCTGCGGCACGGCGGCCGGCACCGACTGGGCCAGCGCGATACGGTGCAGCAAGGTGCCCAGGTCCTGCAGGGCGCCGTTGTAGGACAGGCTGCGGCTGGCCATCTCGTCGGCCACGGCCAGCAGTCCGGTGCCGTCACCGGCGGCCAGTGCGTCGAGCAGGCGGATCAGGTAGGACTGGTCCAGCGCGCCCAGCATGCCCTGTACTGCTTCCAAGGTGACGGCGCCGGCCGCATAGGCGATGGCCTGGTCCGTCAGCGACAGTGCGTCGCGCATCGAACCGTGGGCGCCCTGGGCCAGCAGGCGCAAGGCCGGCTGCTCGAAGGTGACACCTTCCTGGCCCAGGATATTTTCCAGGTGGCCGACAATATGGCCCGGCGGCATCTGCTTCAGATTGAACTGCAGGCAGCGCGACAGCACGGTGACGGGAATCTTCTGCGGGTCCGTCGTGGCCAGGATGAACTTGACGTGCTCGGGCGGTTCTTCCAGCGTCTTCAACATCGCGTTGAAGGCGTGGTTCGTCAGCATGTGCACCTCGTCGATCATATAGACCTTGAAGCGCGCATTCGACGGTGCATACACGGCCTGCTCCAGCAGCTGGGCCATTTCGTCGACGCCCCGGTTCGACGCCGCATCCATCTCTATATAGTCGACGAAGCGGCCGCCGTCGATGGCGGTGCACGCTTCGCACACGCCGCAGGGCGTGGCCGTGATGCCGCCGTTGCCGTCGGAACCCGTGCAATTGAGCGACTTGGCCAGGATGCGCGACAGCGTGGTCTTGCCCACCCCGCGCGTACCGGTAAACAGATAGGCATGGTGCAACCGGCCGGAACCGAGCGCATGCGTCAGGGCACGGACGACGTGCTCCTGGCCGACCAGCGTTTCGAAATTCCGGGGGCGATACTTACGGGCGAGGACTTGATAGGACATGGCAGGATTTTACCGCAGACGAGCGGGCGTGAGGTCAACAATAGGGATTCCGCTCGGCTTTCCATCGGGAATGCCTTACACTGAAGTTTTCTTTCTCATAACAAAATCATGAAGAGACTGCTGCCCCGAATCATGCCCCTGCTGCTGGTCGCCGTGCAGGCCGGCGCCCTGGCCGAGGAACGCGATTGGCTGACCTACCGGAAACTGATCGAAGCTTCCCGGCTCGACAAGTTCCACGCCCTGCCCGCTGCCGAACGGGACAAGCTCGATATGTATATCCACCTGGAGCCGGCGGACAAGACCCTGAACCTGCGCGACGTCGCCCTGACTGTCGTGCACGGCGCCACGCGCACGCCACTGCCGATCGACGCCGACGGCAACCTGCGCCTTGTGCCGAACGCCCAATGGCTGGCCGAGGATGCCAGGATCCTGACCAACCAGCCGAAGCAGTCGAAGGTGTCGATGGGGCCGGCGCTGAACGCCATCGTCCCGGCCGGCACGCAGTGGCGCTACGAGGCGCTGATGGGCAGCATTTCCCAGTCGAACGCGGCAATCGGCAAGATGGCCGGCGCCTTGAGCATGTTCGCGCCGACGATCCGCTCCGTCATCCTGAAGTTCGACGGACCGGCCCAGCTGACGATCCAGAGCAAGGCCGGGGCGAAACAGTACGCGACGGATGGAAAGCAGCAGATCCGCCTGAAGCCGGACGCCGCGCTCGTGAAGGAAAATCCGCCGATGGTGCTGACCAGCAGGCCGCGCGAGGCCGAGCTGGATTCGGAATAGCCGCACCTGGCCGGGCCCGTGTCGACATTCGTGCCTGACCCCGATGTCGACACGGGCCCGGCTATAGACGAATGGTGAGCCAATAAAAAAGCTGCCGTGAAGGCAGCTTTTTCAAGAGATTAGGAGGCGAGCCTGATCTGCGGCACTTGCGGTGAACAGCTGTGGCTGCTTCGTTCCCGACCTGACCAGGTTAGCCATGCCGCAATGCGCAGGGGCCCGCCAGACCAAATTATAACACGCCCCGTGCGTTGCAACGCACTGGTGCGTTAAATGCCCAGCTGCTGCCAGATGCCGTCCACTTTTGCCTTCACCTCCGGCGTCATCTGGATCGTCGTGCCCCACTCCCGGCTCGTCTCGCCCGGCCATTTATTCGTGGCATCGATGCCCATCTTGCTGCCCAGGCCGCTGACGGGCGAGGCGAAGTCCAGGTAGTCGATCGGCGTGTTGTCGACCAGGGTCGTGTCGCGCGTGGGGTCGACCCGCGTCGTGATGGCCCAGATCACTTCCTTCCAGTCGCGGATATTGACGTCCTCGTCGACGACGACGATGAACTTCGTATACATGAACTGGCGCAGGAAGCTCCACACGCCGAACATGACGCGCTTGGCATGCCCCGCGTACTGCTTGCGGATCTGCACGACGGCCATGCGGTAGCTGCACCCTTCCGGCGGCAAATAGAAATCCGTGATCTCGCTGAACTGCTTCTGCAACAGCGGAATGAACACTTCGTTCAGCGCCAGGCCCAGCACGGCCGGCTCGTCCGGCGGCTTGCCCGTGTAGGTCGAGTGATAGATGGGGTCGCGCCGCATCGTGATGCGGTCGATCGTGAAGACGGGGAACCAGTCCTGCTCATTGTAATAGCCCGTGTGGTCGCCATACGGTCCTTCCAGTGCGTGCTCGTAGCCGCTCGGGTGGTTCGCATCCGGATAGATATGCCCTTCCAGCACGATCTCGGCCGAGGCCGGCACGCGCAACTCGCTGCCGATGGCTTTCGTCAGCACCGTGCGGCTGCCCCGCAAGAGGCCCGCGAACTGGTATTCGGACAGGCTGTCCGGCACCGGCGTGACGGCGCCCAGGATGGTGGCCGGGTCGGCGCCCAGCGCGACGGCGATGGGGTACGGCTGGCCAGGGAATTTGATGCAGTGCTCGCGGAAGTCCAGCGCCCCGCCCCGGTGCGCCAGCCAGCGCATGATGACCTTGTTGCGGCCCAATACCTGCTGGCGGTAGATGCCCAGGTTCTGGCGCTTCTTGTTGGGGCCTTTCGTTACCGTCAGGCCCCACGTGATCAGCGGCGCCGCGTCGCCGGGCCAGCAGTGCTGGATGGGCAGGCGCGCCAGGTCGACGTCATTGCCTTCCCATACGATCTCCTGGCAGGGGGCGCCGCGCAACTCCTTCGGCGCCATGTCCCACACGGCCTTCACCAGCGAACCCATGTCCATCATGTCGCGCAGGCCCTTGGGCGGCTCCGGTTCCTTCAGCCGCGCCAGCACGTGGCCGATGCGGCGCAGTTCGCTGACATCCTCGGCGCCCATGCCCAGCGCGACGCGGCGCGGCGTGCCGAACAGGTTGCCCAGCACGGGCATGTCGAAACCTGTAGGATTTTGAAACAGCAGAGCAGGTCCGCCGGCCCGCAACGTGCGGTCGCAGACCTCCGTCATCTCCAAATGTGGTGAAACTGGCAAGGAAACGGCCTTCAATTCGCCAATTACTTGCAATTGAGCAATAAAATCCCTCAGATCTGAATATTTCATACAATTTTTACGTTTTTTTCGCTATCGACGGTCGGCGTGAGCTTCGCCGGACAAGTGGTTGATTCTATTGGTTTTTGCTAACATTCGTCGGCGCGCATTAGATTCAAAAGTTATAAAGAACGTTGGTGTTAGTATTGACGTGATATAAACTGGCTTCTACAATTCGCTTACTTGAAGAGGACATGGCAAAAATGCCAACGAAATTGTCACTCATTCATTCACGGAGTCGGGGCTCCACATGACATTTTAAGGAGTGTTTTCACAGGGCGTCTGCCCTTGGCCGCGGTTGGCCACTCCCCGAAAAAAGTTGTATTGCGACTGGTTTCACTTACGAATCAGCTCTGGCAAGCAATGATGCGGTCTTCCAGGCACCTCCCGGTGTCGGGGGACGATAACAATTCTGATGCACGGCAATTGCACAGCAACGGTGCCGCGTGGTGTTCAGCGCGCGGTGGGGGCATGCTTTTTACGGACATTGCAGGAGTTCTAATGATAAATCGCTTTACTGGGCTGGCCATGTCAGCCCGCTTGCTGGCCAATGGTCCGGCAGCGCGCCTTGGCGCGCAACGTATTACCTTGCGTAGTCTTTTCACGACGGCGCACCATGCGCTGACCATCTTCGGCGTCTCGGCCATCGTCATGATCGCCGTACTGTATGTGCGGCCCGACCTGGCGCACTCGCTGTCCCAGGCCCTGGCGGCACGTCCCGCGGCGGCCATGCCGGCACCCGTGACGGCACCGCCGCTGCACGAGCTGATGGAAGCGCCGGCCGTCACGGCCGCCGCCGCCGAAAGCAAAGTGCTGAGCCCTGCCGAAGAGAAAGCCCTGCTGGGCACCCGCAAGCAGCAGCAGTGGGTGACCGAGTGGCTGTCCAAGCGTTACCGCGTTGCAGGCGATGCCGCCAACATGCTGGTATCGACGGCCTACGTGACTGCGCGCGAGATCAAGATCGACCCGCTGCTGATCCTGGCCGTGATGGCGATCGAATCGCGCTTCAACCCGTTCGCGGAAAGCCCCGTCGGCGCCCAGGGCCTGATGCAGGTGATGTCCAAGGTCCACCACGACAAGTTCCAGGAACTGGGCGGCGTGCAGGCGGCTCTGAATCCGGTGGCCAATATCCGTGTCGGCTCGCTGATCCTGAAGGATTACGTGACCCGCGGCGGCTCCGTCGAAGCGGGCCTGAAAAGCTATGTGGGCGCCGGCGCCTTTGCCACGGACGACGGCTACGGCTCGCGCGTGCTGGCCGAATACAAGCGCCTGAAACTGGTCTCGGCCGGCAAGAAGGTCCCCACCTTCACGCCGCCCGCCCAGTCCGCCCCGGCAGCCCCGTCCGTACCGGCAACCGTGACGGCCAGCGCCCAACCCCAGGAAGCGCCGGAACCGCCGGCACCGGAACCGGAACTGGCCGGCCTGTAAGCCACCCGCCTGTATATGAAAGTCACCTCGCGGTGGCTTTTTTTACGCCCGCGTCGCCGGACGCATTCGGTGTCAGACACCTGATCCGCATACGATGTCGCTTCAAAGCCGGTCGGTCCGCCGCAGCGGTCAGGCACCGGTTTTCGAGCAAGCTTCGCCAAACAGGTATCTGACACGGAAGCGGCGGCAACAAAAAAGCCACCCAAGGGTGGCTTGCGTGCAGGTGGCGGGCCGGATCAGCGCTTCTTGTCCGACGCCACTTCGTCGCTGCGCAGGCGCGGGGCCAGCTTGTCCAGCACGCCGTTGACGTATTTGTGGCCGTCGATGCCGCCGAAGGACTTGGTCAGCTCGACCGCTTCGTTGATGACGACGCGGTAAGGGATGTCCAGCTGGTTCTTCAGTTCATACGCACCCAGCAGCAGTACGCCGTGCTCGATCGGCGACAGCTCGTCGATGCCGCGGTCCACCAGCGGTGCGAAGGCTGCGCGCAGCTCGATCGACTGCTCGATCGCGCCGTACAGCAGGGCCGCGAAGTACTCGCCGTCGGCCTTGTCGAACCCGTGCGCGGCACGGATATTGTTGACGACGGTCTTGGCGTCTTCGTTATTGAGCAGCCACTGGTACAGGCCCTGCAGCGCGAACTCGCGTGCGCGGTGACGCGGCGTGCGATTCTTGCTGGGGTTGGCGTGGAGGGGTTTTTCGTTCATGGTCGTTTCCTAAAAATTCGGGGCAGGCTGGCCCATCGTGGCGGCCCACCCCGGGCAGGCGCCCGAACGGCCCTGCCCTTGCTTGCTCGTTCCTGCTTATTCTTCTTCCGTGCCGTCCTGGTGCAGCTCTTCCAGGGCGATCGCCAGGTTGGCCATCTCGACGGCCACGCGGGCCGCGTCGGCGCCCTTGGTGGCCATGCGCACTTCGGCCTGCTCGTCGTTTTCCGTCGTCAGCACGGCATTGGCGATGGGGATGCCGTAGTCCAGGCCGACGCGGGTGATGCCGGCGCCCGACTCGTTCGAGACCAGTTCGAAGTGATAGGTTTCGCCACGAATGACGGCGCCCAGTGCCACCAGGGCGTCGAACTGGCCCGATTCGGCCATCTTCTGCAGCACCAGGGGAATTTCCAGCGCGCCCGGAACGGCCACGTGCAGCACGTCCTCGTCCGCCACGCCCAGTTGCTTCAGTTCAGCCAGGCAAGCTGACAGCAGGCCATGGCAGACGTCCTCGTTGAAACGGGCCTGGACGATGCCGATGCGCAGGCCTTCGCCATTCAGATTGGTTTCGTAGCTTCCTACGGTCATGACGAGCCTCTTATATATAGTATGGAAATCGAAGAATACCCCGGACGGCGCCGGGCCAGCGCCCGCGCGCACCGTCCGGCGTGCAGATCTTGTTTATTGCTGGTCCGGCTTGGCCAGGTAACCCGTCACTTCCAGGTCGAAGCCCGTCATCGACGGCATCTTGCGCGGACTGGCCAGCAGTTTCATGCGGCGCACGCCGAGGGCGCGCAGGATCTGGGCGCCGATGCCGTAGCTGCGCAGGTCCATGCTGGCAGCGCGGCCTTGCGGCTTCGTCTCCGGCTTGTTCAGCGCCTCGAGCTGGCCGAACAGCTGGTCGGCCGTTTCGCCGCAGTTGAGCAGCACCATCACGCCGTGGTCGGCTGCCTTGATGGCCTTCAGCGAAGCCGACACGTTCCAGGAGTGGGTGGTCGCTTCGGTTTCCAGCAAGTCCAGGATCGAAACGGGCTGGTGCACGCGCACGAGCGATTCGCGCTCCGGGTCCACTTCGCCGTGGACCAGGGCCAGGTGGGCCGAGCCGCTTGGCGTGTCGCGCCATGCGATCATCTGGAATTCGCCATGGGCCGTCTTCAAGGTGCGCTCGGCAACGCGCGTCACCATGCATTCCTTCTGGCTGCGGTAGTGGATCAGGTCGGCGATGGTGCCGATCTTCAGGCCATGGTCCTTGCCGAATTCCAGCAGGTCGGGCAGGCGTGCCATGGTGCCGTCGTCCTTGACGATCTCGCAGATGACGGACGCGGGCGTCAGGCCGGCCATCGCCGTCAGGTCGCAACCGGCTTCCGTGTGACCCGCGCGCATCAGCACGCCGCCATTGACGGCGCGCAGCGGGAAGATGTGGCCCGGCTGGACCAGGTCGTCCGGCTTGGCGTTCTTGGCCACGGCCACCTGGATGGTGCGGGCGCGGTCGGCCGCCGAGATGCCGGTGGTAACGCCCTCGGCCGCCTCGATCGACACGGTGAAGTTGGTGCCGAACGAAGTGCCGTTGCGGGTCGCCATCAGCGGCAGTTCCAGCCGGTCGACGATTTCCTCGGCCAGGGTCAGGCAGACGAGGCCCCGGGCGTGACGGATCATGAAGTTGATGGCTTCCGGCGTGACAAAGTCGGCCGCCAGCACCAGGTCGCCCTCGTTTTCGCGGTCTTCCTCATCGACCAGGATCACCATGCGGCCGGCGCGCAGCTCGGCGACGATTTCTTCGGTGCTGGAGATAGACATGTTTTATATCCTTTGCGTGTTTCCCAACCAGCTATTTTAATGGATTTGGCGCCACTCCACCGGACATTCCTCCGGCAATCATTGCCCGAAAAATGGGGTCTGTCCCCATTTTTGCGGAAACATTGCCAAGAAAATGGGGTCTGTCCCCATTTTTCCGGCAATTCTAGGCTCGACAACAGTCGTGCGCCCGCCGCCACGGGGCCGGAGTAGCATGGCTTGACGATCACTGGCCTCGGCTAGTGGCGGCACTGAAAGGAATCCGCGGGCCCATGTCCACCATCCTGATCGTCGACGACCGACCCACCAACCGCGAATACTTGCTGACCTTGCTCGGCTTCACGCCGCACCAGCTGCTGGAGGCGGCCGACGGCGCCCAGGCGCTGGAATTGTGCATCGAGCACCACCCCGACCTCGTCATCACCGACATCCTGATGCCCACGATGGACGGTTACGAGTTCGTCCAGCGCCTGCGCGCCACGCATGGGCTGGCCCACACGCCCGTGATTTTCTTCTCGGCCACCTACTCGATGCCCGAGCTACGGGCCATGGCGGCCAGCTGCGGCGTGCGCAGCGTGCTGCCGAAGCCGGCCGATCCGCAGTCGATCCTCGATGCCGTCAACCTGGAACTGGGCGATGCGCCGCACCTGACCATGCCCAGCGACGTGGCGCAGGCGGTGGCGCATGTGGCGCCCGCGCCCGTGACGCCGCCGCCGGCACCGGGCACGGTGGAACGGATGGCCGCGCTGCACGAGCTGAGCCTGCGCCTGAACGGCCAGCGCGAGGCCGCCACGATGGCGCTGCTGTTCTGCGCGGCGGCCGCGCGCATCCTGCAGGCCGATATCGTCGTGCTGTGCCTGCTGGACGCCAACGAAAGCGCCGTCCAGCATATCGAAACGCGCGGCATCGACCCGGCCCTGGTGGCGCCCGCCCTGCTGGACCGGGCCAATTTCCCCGGCGCGATGATGAACGGCACCGACATCGTGCGCAGCTGCCGCGCCGATGGCGACATGCCGGCCCTGCCCGGCGGCCACCCGGAAGTGGCGAACCTGCTGGGCCTGGCCGTACGCGACCAGTACCACCTGTATGGCTGGCTGTACGTGGCCGAGCGCCGCCATTCGCACTGCTTCGACGACACCGACGAGCAGTTCGTGCGCATGCTGGCGGCCCAGCTGGCCGTGGCCTACGAGAACATGAACCTGTACGAGGTGATCCAGCGTCACGCCGCCCAGCTGCAGATGGAAGTTTCCGCACGCCGCCATGCCGATGCCGCCCTGCGCGCCAGCGAAGCACGCTACCGGGCCATGACGCAATCGGCGCCGGACGCCATCATCGGCTCGGACATGAACGAGAACGTGGTGCAGTTCAACCGGGCCGCCGAAGCCATGTTCGGCTACACGGAAAGCGAGATGATCGGCCAGCCCATCACGGTGCTGCTGTCCGAGCGCTCACTGCCCGGGCACCGCGAACGGGTGGCGCGCTACCGCCAGAGCCGGGAACGCTCGTACAGCGGGCGCATCGTCGAACTGGTCGTGCGGCGCAAGAACGGCGAGGAATTCTCCGCCGAACTGGCCCTGTCGGCCGCCAATATCGACGGCGAACCCATCTTCACCAGCATCCTGCGCGACATCACGGCCCGGCGCGCGCTGGAAGAACGGCTGCGCCTGGCGGCCCAGGTCTTCGACAGCACCCAGGAAAGCATCACGATGACGGACGCGCACGCCAACATCATTGCCGTCAACCGCGCTTTCGAGCAGATCACGGGCTATACGGAAAACGAGGTGCTGGGCCAGAACCCCCGGCTGCTGCGCTCGGGCCGGCATGACGGCGCCTTCTACCGGGCCATCTGGCACAGCCTGGAAACGCAGGGCCAGTGGCGCGGCGAAATCTGGAACCGCCGCAAGAACGGCCAGGTCTATCCGGAACGCATCAGCATCAATGCCGTGCACGATCAACGCGAGCAGGTGACGGCTTACGTCTCCGTGTCCAGCGACATCAGCGCGCTGAAGGAAGCCCACACGCAGCTCGACTTCCTCAGCAACCACGATCCCCTGACCCTGCTGCCGAACCGCAACCTGCTGAACGACCGCCTGCAACTGGCCATCGACGCTGCCCAGCACAGCGGCCGCCAGGTGGCCCTGCTGCTGTTCGACATCGACCGGCTGCAGCGCATCAACGACGCCCTTGGCCATGAGGTGGGCGACGCCCTGCTGCGGGAGCTGGCGCGGCGCGTCTCGGCCATCGTCACGCCGGGCGACACCCTGGCCCACCTGGGCGCGGACGAATTCGCCCTGCTGCTGACCAATACGCCCGAAGTGGACGACGTCATCGTCGCGGCACGCAAGCTGATGGCGCAGGTGGCCGAACCGGTGCAACTGGCCGGCCAGGACCTGTACGTGACGGCAAGCGTCGGCATCAGCATGTACCCGCGCGATGGCAGCACGGCCAGCGCGCTGCTGATCGGCGCGGACGTGGCGCTGTCCCACGTCAAGGATGGCGGGCGCAACAGCTTCCATTTCTACACGGGCGAGATGAACGCCCACGCGCTGCGGTGGATGTCGCTGGAAATCCACCTGCGCCACGCCATCGAGCGCCAGGAGCTGCGCCTGTATTACCAGCCGCAGGTGTCGCTGGCCGATGGCCGGGTCAGCGGCATGGAAGCGCTGCTTCGCTGGCAGAGCGCGCAGCTGGGCATGGTGCCGCCGGGCGATTTCATTCCGCTGGCCGAGGACAGCGGCCTGATCCTGCCGATCGGCAACTGGGTCATCGAGGAAGCGTGCCGCCAGAACCGGGCCTGGCAGCTGGCGGGCCTGCCGCCCATGACGGTGGCCGTCAATGTGTCGGCGCGCCAGTTCGCCGTCGGCACCGTGCCCGCCGTCGTGCGCGCCGCGCTGGCCGCCAGCGGGCTGGCACCCCGTTACCTGGAAGTGGAGCTGACGGAATCGGTGATGATGCACGACGCCGAACAGGTGCAGGCCCAGCTGAACGAGCTGTCGGCGTTGGGCGTGTCCGTGTCGCTGGACGACTTCGGCACGGGCTATTCGTCGCTGGGCTACCTGTCGCGCTTCCGGCTCGACAAGCTGAAGATCGACCAGACCTTCGTGCGCAACATCACGAGCGACCCCAGGAGCGCCGCCATCGCCCAGGCGACGACGGCACTGGCGAACGGCCTGAACCTCGTGGTGGTGGCTGAAGGGGTGGAAACGGAGGGCCAGCTGGCCTTCCTGCGCAATATGGGCTGCGACAAGATCCAGGGCTACCTGTTCAGCCGCCCGCTGCCTGCGGACGATCTGGCCGTCCTGCTGCGGGAGCAGCGCTGCCTGCCACCGACGGACGCCGCACCCGCCACGGAGCGTACGCTGCTGCTGGTCGACGACGAGCCGGGCGTGCTGCGGGCGCTGGAACGGGTGTTCCGGCGGGAGCGCTACCGGCTGCTGACGGCGGCCAGCGCGGAACAGGCGCTGGAACTCCTGGCCACCAACGAGGTACAGGTGATCGTGTCGGACCAGCGCATGGCAGGCATGAACGGCACGGAGTTCCTGGCCCGCGTGCGCGAGCTGTATCCCCACACGGTACGCATGATCCTGTCCGGCTATGCGGACCTGGCCAGTGTGACGGAGGCGGTGAACCGGGGCGCCATCAGCAAGTTCCTCAGCAAACCGTGGGACGACGACGAACTGCAGCAGCTCGTGCGCGCCGCCTTCATCCAGGCGGAAAAGGACGGCGCAGCCAGGGCACGACAGGCCGTTTGAGCGTATTGAGGCAGCATCAAGATAGCGCCACCACGGCATTTCGGGTAAGGTATTGCCTCCATTAACTCGCCTTGGAACATCGTGACCGCATCGAACCTGACTCCGAATTGCCTATGGCCGCTGGGCGCCGAACTGGGCGAAGGCCCGCTGTGGCATGCCGCCGAGCAGCGCCTGTATTTCGTCGACCTGGTCGGCAATGCGCTGCATGCGCTGGACGCGGACGGCGGCCGGCACAGCTGGCAGTTGCCGACCTATATGTGCTGGCTGCTGCCGCGCAAGGATGGCGACGGCTTCATGGCCGGCCTGCGCGACGGCATCGTGCGCCTGTGGCTGGCGCCGGAACTGCGCATCGAATACCTGCACCGCCCGCTCGAGCAGGAAGGCGTGCGCCTGAACGACGCCAAGGTCGACGCACACGGCCGCATCTGGGCCGGCTCGATGAACGCCGGCAATGTGCACAGCCCGGACGGCAAGCTGTACCGGCTCGACCCGGACGGCAGCCTGCACACGGTACTGACCCAATACCATATCTGCAACGGCCCCACGTTCAGCCTGGACGGCAGCACGATGTACCATAACGACAGCCTGCTGGGCCGCACCTATGCCTATGCAGTGCAGACCGACGGCAGCCTGGGCACGCCGCGCCTGTGGCGCCAGTTCGGCGAAGGCGAAGGCTCGCCGGACGGCATGACGGTCGACAGCGAGGATTGCGTGTGGATCGCCCAGTGGGGCGGCAGCCGCGTCTGCCGTTACAGCCCGCAGGGCGAACTGCTGGCGACCATCGCCATGCCCGTCGAGCAGCCCTCCTCCGTCGCCTTCGGCGGCCCGGACTACAAGACCCTGTACATCACCAGCGCCTGGCAGGACTACGACGCGGACAAGCACGCCCGCGACCCGCTGGCCGGCGCGCTGTTCAGCGTACAGGTCGACGTGCCCGGCGTACCCGCCCACCAGTTCGGCTGACCCCCGTTCGGAAAATTGGGGGACTGTCCCGGATTTTTCGGGGAATGTCCCGGCATTTGTGAAGTTGCTCGAAAAATGGGGTCTGTCCCCATTTTTGGGCAAGCGCCGGCTCTGGCTTAAGCGGGACGTCGTGGTCGGGCCAAAGGCTATACCATGCCTGGGTTATCCACCCACCACGAAGGAGCGCACGATGAAAACAAACGGTTCGGCAGTCTGGTCAGGCGGCATCAAGGACGGCAAGGGTGCCATCAGCACCGCCAGCGGCGCCATGAAGGAGCATCCGTATGGCTTTGCCAGCCGCTTCGAAGGCAAGCCCGGGACCAATCCCGAGGAACTGATCGGCGCGGCCCACGCGGGCTGCTTCACGATGGCGCTGTCGCTGATCCTGGGCGAAGCGGGCCTGACGGCCGACAAGATGGAAACGAAGGCCGAGGTGACGCTCGACAAGCTCGAGGACGGTTACGCCATCACGGCCGTGCACCTGACCTTGCAGGCTTCCATCCCTGGCGCGGACGATGCCAAGTTCCAGGAACTGGCCGCCAAGGCCAAGGCGAACTGCCCCGTGTCGAAGCTGTTGAACGCCAATATCACGCTGGACGCCAAGCTGGCCTGAAGCGCCACGCGGCAGCTCAATGCCGCCGCGTGCCCGCCTCGTCCGGCAGTTGCGCGGCGGCGATGCGCTCGCTGCGCTCGACCTGGATGTGAAAGCCGGCGGCCCCGTCGGGCATGCCGGCCGCGCCCAGCGCGAAACGGGCCAGTTGCAGGCCCGATTCCACCGTTTCTGAAATGACCTCGTTGGCCCCGGCCGCCTTCAGCGCGCGCGCATGCTTCTCGTCGCGGGCCCGCGCATAGATCGGCAGCGCCGGGTAGCTGCGCCGCAAGGCCCGCACCGCTTCCAGCGCCGACTTCGGATCGTCCATCGTCAGCACCACGGCCGCGCATGCGCCGATGCCCACACGCGTCAACAGGTGCGGCATCGACGCGTCGCCCGAAAAGACGTCGGGCGAGCGTTCGCGGCCTGCCTTGACGAGGTGGTGGTCGCGGTCGATCGCCACGTGGCCAATGCCTTGGCGCGCCAGCACCTCGGCCACCAGTTGCCCGACCCGGCCATAGCCGCCGATGACGATATGGCCGGTGCGGCCGTGGGCGCCGTTCGTTGCCCCGGCGGCCGTGCTGGCGCCGTGCCGGTTTTCCCACCAATGCGCGAAGCGCTCGCCCGCCGCGGCACTGGCGGGCGCGGCCAGCATGCTCAGGCTGACGACGACAAGGAAGAACTGGCCGGCCGACGGCGGCAGCAATTGACTGGTCACCGCATAGCCCAGCACGATAAAGGCAAACTCGCCACCCTGGCCCATCAGCAAGCCCGCGTGCACGGCCTGGCCCAGGCCCTGGCGCCACAGCAGCAGCGCGACGATGCTGGCCTTGACCAGCAGCAGGCCGAGCACGGAAGCGGGCAGCCAGAACGGATACTCGGCCACGGTGCGCAGGTCCAGTTGCATGCCGACCGACATGAAGAACAGCCCCATCAGCAGGCCCCGGAACGGCTCGACGATCATTTCCACTTCGTACTGGAACTCCGTGTCGGCCAGCAGCAATCCGGCCAGCAGCGCGCCCAGCGCCATCGACAGCCCCGCCGCCGCCGTGGCCGCCGCCGTGCCCAGGGTCAGCAGCAGGATCAGCGCGACGAAGATCTCCGGCTGGCGCTGCACGGCAAAGGCGGCGAACATGGGCCGTGCCACGCGCCGGCCCACCAGGTAGACGGCCGCGATCGTCAGCGTTGCCTTGCCCAGCGCCAGCAGCAGCACCAGCCCCAGCGCGCCGCCACTGGCCGTGCTGCCGGCCAATCCTTCGACGAGGATCAGGATCGGCACGACGGCCAGGTCCTGCAGCATCAGGATGGCGAAGCAGGCCTGCCCCAGCGGCGAAGCGAGGCCCTGGCCCCGGCTGAGCAGCTGCATGACGACGGCCGTGGACGACATCGCCAGGGTCAGCCCGATCGTCAGCGCTGCGCCCGGCGGGTTGCCGAAGGCCAGCGCACAGCCGCCGATGGCAGCAGCCGTCAGCCCGACTTGTAGAATGCCCGTGCCGAACACGTGCCGCCGCAGCGCCCAGATGCGCGCCGGCGACAGTTCCAGCCCGATCATGAACATCAGGAACAGGATGCCCAGCTCGGCCACATGCTGGACGGCGGCGATATCGTGGAAGGTGATGTCGGCCAGCAGCGGCACGGCATCGGCCCAGCTGCCCAGCCCCTGCGGGCCGAAGCACAGGCCCACCAGCAGGAAGCCCAGCATCTGGTTGATGCGCAGGCGCTGCAGCAGCGGCACGGCCAGGCCCGCCAGCAGCAGGAACAGCAGGACTTCTCGGAGGTGGGCGATGGTCATGGATAACCCGGTGAAACCGGGGACAGTCCCCTGTTTTGAGGAAAGTTGCCTTGAATCAGAGGACTGTCCCCGGTTTTCCTAGCGGGCCGCCTGCTCCACCGACAGCATGCGCTCGACGTAGCGGGCGATCAGGTCGATTTCCAGGTTGACCTTGCTGCCCACCACCAGGTGCTTCAAGGTTGTCACCTGGATCGTGTGCGGAATCAGGTTGATCGAGAAGCGGCAGCCTTCGGCCACGTCCTCGACCCGGTTGACCGTCAGCGACACGCCGTTGACGACGATCGAGCCCTTGAAAGCCAGGTACTTTGCCAGCTCGCGCGGCGCTTCCACCACCAGTTCATACGACTCGCCGACCGGCTCGAACTTGCGCACGACACCCAGGCCGTCGACGTGGCCGGAGACCAGGTGACCGCCAAGGCGCTCGGCCAGGGTCAGGGCTTTCTCCAGGTTCACTTCGGTGGGCGTGTCCAGCCCTGCCGTGCAGTTCAGGCTTTCGCGCGAGACATCGACGACGAAGCTGCTGTCGCTCTTTTCCACCACCGTCATGCAGGCGCCGTTGATGGCGATCGAGTCGCCCAGGCCGACGTCGGCCAGGGGCAAGGGGCCCGCGTCGATGTCCAGGCGCACGCCTGCATCGTGGCCGCCGGGCAGCGGGGTGACGGTCTTGATCTTGCCGACGGCGGCAACGATTCCAGTAAACATGGGAGGGTCCTGTAGTTAAGCTTTGGTTAGGCGGTATTCAGTAGGTTTGATAGGCCGGCATCACGCCTGGTCGGTGAAGCGTGCCAGGATGCGCAGGTCGTCGCCGACAGCCTGCACCTGGTGGAACCTGAGGGTGTGCTTGCGCGCCAGGTCGGTCAAGGCGGGCAGCGCGAACATACCCTGGGCGTCGCCGATCAGCGCCGGGGCCAGGTAGACCAGCAGCTCGTCGACGCAGCGCTCGCGCACCAGCGAGCCGTTCAGCTTCGTGCCCGCCTCCACATGCAGCTCGTTGACCTGCCGCCGCCCCAGCTCGCGCATCAGCTCCGGCAGATCGACCTTGCCCTGCGCGTTCGGCAAGGTGATGACTTCGGTGCCGCCGGCGCGCAGCACGGCTTCCCGCTCGTGATCGCGCACCGCGGCCACCACCAGGGCGCCGCCGCCGGCCAGCACCTTGGCGGCCGGATCGATGTCCAGGCGGCTGTCGATGACGATGCGGTGGGGCTGGCGCGGCGTCGCCACGGCGCGCACGTTCAGTTGCGGGTCGTCCGCTTTGACGGTGCCGATGCCGGTGAGGATGGCGCAGGCGCGGGCGCGCCAGGCATGGCCGTCGGCGCGCGCCGCATCGCCCGTGATCCACTGGCTGCTGCCGTTGTACAGGGCCGTCATGCCGTCCAGGCTGGCGGCCGTTTTCAGGCGCACCCACGGCAACTGGCGGCGCATGCGCGAGAAGAAACCGATATTGAGTTCGTAGGCCTCGTCGGCCAGCAGGCCGGAAGAAACCTCGATGCCCGCCGCCGCCAGCCGCGCCAGGCCCTGCCCCGCCACCAGCGGGTTCGGGTCATCCATCGCCGCCACCACTCTCGCCAGGCCCGCCCCGACCAGCGCGTCGCAGCAGGGCGGCGTGCGGCCATAATGGCTGCACGGCTCCAGGGTGACGTAGGCGGTGGCGCCGCGCACGTCGACGCCGCGCCGCCGTGCATCCTTCAACGCCTGGATTTCCGCGTGGTCCTGGCCGGCCGGCTGGGTCACGCCCTCGCCGATGACGATGCCATCCTTGACGATGACGCAGCCGATATGGGGATTGGGCGACGTCGTGTACAGGCCCTTCGCAGCCCATTCCAGCGCCAGACGCATGGCCTCGAGGTCGTTGTTGATGCACGTGATGTTCATGTTTCGTCAGCAGCCTTCGTCTGCCCGGGCTGGCCGGCCGCTTCGCAGCCCCGCTCGCGGCGGGGGTCGCACAGGCGCGCCCGGCCCAGCATATTGATCTTGATATTGCGTTCCTCGCCGCCCAGGCGCAGCGACAGCGTGCCCCAGTTGGCGGCCGTGCCGTTGCCGGCGCGGCAAGTCCGGCCGGCACTATTATAGGCGACATACCATGGCGGCGCAGCGGCGGACAGGCGCGACCAGATACGCAGGCCGTCCGCCACGGGGCCGTGCCGGAACAGGATGTCGTCGCCAAGGCCGGGCCGGCCGTTGCCGTCGCGGTCGGCGAACACGGTCCAGCCCTGTCGCCAGGCGCCGTTGCCGTCGACGGGCGCGACGACGACGATCTCGGCCCGCCCCAGCGCGGCCGAACGGGCCAGGTGGAGCGAAGCCAGCAGGTCCGCCGCGGCGACGCGGATGTGCTGGCGCGCGACAAAGGCGCGCAGGTCAGGCACGGCCGCGCCCAGCAGCACGCCGGCCACGGCCAGTGCCACCAGCAGTTCCACCAGGGTGAAGGCGCGGCTCAGCGCCAGCAGCGCCGGCCGGGGCCCGTGGCGCGCCGTTCGCCCGTGCTGGTCAGTATCAGTTGTTCGCATTCGCTGTCCCGGAATTGGGTATCGACCCGGCGCGTGCCCGGCGTGGCCACCAGCTGCACGCACCGTTCGATGGTGTCGTTATCGCAGGCGCGCCCGGCGATTTCGTAGGCGCTGCGGCCGGCGCTGGCGCCGGAATACCAGCGAAACAGCCGCGCGTCGGCGTCCGCCGCCTCTGCTCCGAAAGCCACGTAGCGGTTATGCAGCGTGTAATAGCGCTCCTGCTGCTGCATCAGCTGCTGCAAGGCGCCCTGGGCCTCGGTGCGGCGCTGGCGCACCACGTGCTGGCCGAAGTCGGGATAGGCCGCCGCGGCGATGATGCCCGCCACCGCCAGCGCGATCAGCAGCTCCACCAGCGACAGCCCGGTGCCCTCGCGCTGCAGCGCCTCCGGGTTTTGCGTTCGTCTCATGGCTCCCTCCTCGCCAGTGTATCGGCCTGGCCGGCCCTCGACCCGGCGGCGGCGCCGTGCAGCTGGCGCCAGTTCGCCACCTCGCGCCAGCTCAGGCGCCCCGCCGGCAAGGTGACACGGCTGGTGGGGCCGCGCCGCAGCGCGCCACGGGCACCCAGGTTGACGACATCGGTGCTGCGCGCCACGAGAT
>NZ_WNKZ01000102.1 GCF_009720835.1 Pseudoduganella buxea | reverse complement strand
GGTGCCGCGCTGGCCACGGCCGCCGCGCAGCCGGGCGCGACCAATGAGCAGATCGTCGCCGCTGCCGTGGGCGCCGCCGTCCGCGCAGGTTATACGGCCGCCGCCTCCCAGGCCGTCTATGGCCCGATGGCCCAGAAGGCCCAGGCCGACGGCGAAAAGGCCGGTGCCGACTACGTGGCCGCCCAGGCACCAGCGCTGGTGGCCGCGCTGGGCACGGCCGGCGCCGAACTGGCCGCGCTGGTCAAGACACAGCTGATCGGCAACGGCGCCAATTACGTCGTCGTCAACAACCTGCCGGACGTGGCCAGCACCCCGGCCGGCCGCGCCCGCGACGCCGCCACCCGCGCCCTGATCGAGAAGATGGTGGCCGCCTTCAACAGCCAGCTGAACTCGGCGCTGGCGGCGGAAAGCAAGGCCCTGATCGTCGACGTCTACGCCGTCAGCCACGACCAGGCCACCAATCCGGGCCCGTACGGCCTGACCAATGTGACCGAACCGGCTTGCGATTTGAAAAAGAATCCGTTGGAAAGCTCGCTGGGCTGCACGGCCGCCAACCTGAAGGCGGGCGACGTCAGCCATTACTCCTTTGCCGACGAAGTGCACCCGACGCCATTCAACAACCTGCTGCTGGCGCGTTACGTGTCCCGCAGCATGGTGACCAAGGGCTGGCTGTAAGCGCCGCCGCATGACAACAGGAGAGAAGATGAACAAGCAACTGCACGGCGCCGCGGCGCTGCTGGTCCTGGCGTCCGCGCTGGCCGCCTCCACCGGCGCCAGCGCCCAGGCCCGGGGCGACTGGACCGTCAAGGTCGGTGTCAACAAGATCACGCCGAAAGTGGAAAGCGGCGACGTCAGCGCCCCGGCCTTGCCGGGCACCAAGGCCGACGTGGGCCCGGACACGAAGCCGATCCTGAACCTGGCCTATTTCGTCACCGACAATATCGTGGCCGAGCTGGACCTGGGTACGCCGTACCGCCACAAGCTGTTCGGCGCCGGCGCGATCGAAGGCACGGGCGAGCTGGGCACGGCGGATGTGCTGCCGCCGACCCTGTTCGCCCAATACCGCTTCTTCAAGCCGGACGCCGTATTCCGCCCCTACGTGGGCGTGGGCCTGACGTACGCCTACTTCCGCCGCGAGCGCGGTTCGGCCCAGCTGACGGCCGTGCTGAACACGGGCGGCCCCGCATCGACCTTCTCGCTGAAGGCCAAGGCGGCCGTCAGCGCCCAGATCGGCGCCAACTTCCGCATCAACGAGCGCTGGTCGATCGACGGTGGCGTCATCGCCACCAAGCTCAAGACCACGGCCACGTATTCCACCGGCCAGACCCAGGAAATGCGCCTGGACCCGATCGCCATCAACGCAGGTGTCGTCTTCAAGTTCTGAGCGCGACCACGCAGTGCACCATGGAAGCCGGCAGCCGCCGGCTTTTTTTTGTGCGCAAGCGCCGTTCCGGCACCGGCCACAGGCCGTGTATATTTCCATCACCAAACGTGTGCGATGCACCCGGTTGCTATACTCGGCATATGACAACCGTGGAATTGACTCTATGCCAGCAGCAACGGAACCTGCCTTCGTGATCGAAGGCGGCCAGATGGGCGCGATGATGCGTGCGCACGACTGGTCCCGTTCGCCGCTGGGTCCCCGCGAGGACTGGCCCGTGGCGCTGCGCTCGGTCGTGAGCCTGATGCTGCATTCGAAATTCCCCATGTTCGTGGCCTGGGGTCCCGAACTGGCCTTTCTGTACAACGACTCGTATGCGGAAATCCTGGGCGACAAGCATCCAGATGCCCTCGGCCTGCCGTTCCAGACCATCTGGGCCGAAATCTGGGACGATATCTGGCCCAGCATCGACGACGCCCTGCACGGGCGCGGTACCTGGCACGAAAACCTGCCGCTGACGATGCACCGCAAAGGCTATGACGAGCAGACGTGGTTCACGTTTTCGTATTCGCCCGCGCTGGACGAGCACGGCAATATCGCCGGCATGTTCTGTACATGCACGGAAACGACGGAGCAGGTGCTGGCGGCACGCCACCGCGCCGAGGAAATCGAACGGATGCGGCTGCTGTTCCAGCAGGCGCCCGGCATCCTGGCCGTCATGCGCGGTCCCCGTCATGTCTTTGAAATCGCCAACGATGCGTACCTGAAGCTGGTCGGGCGCGCCGACCTGATCGGGCTTGCCGTCAACGAAGCGCTGCCGGAACTGCGCGAGCAGGGCTTCGTCGAGCTGCTCGACCAGGTGTACGCCACCGGCGAGCCCCATATGGGCCGCGAAATATCCGTGCTGCTGCGGCGCCAGCCCGATGCGCCGCTGGAACAGCGCTTCGTCAGCTTCATCTTCCAGCCCGCGCGCGATCACCGGGGCGCCATTTCCGGCATCTTCGTCGAGGGCAGCGACGTCACCGACGCCGTGCTGGCGTCGCGCGCGCTGCGCGAAAGCGAGCTGCGGCTGCGCCAGCTGGCCAACACGATTCCGCAACTGGCGTGGATGGCCGCGCCGGACGGCCAGATCCACTGGCTGAACGAGCGCTGGTATGCCTTCACGGGCGCCGTGGCCGAGGCCACGCCAGCGGCCATCACGCAGGCCTGGCGGCGCTACTTCCACCCGGACGACCTGCCGGGGCTGATGTCGTCATGGCAGCGCACCCTGGCCAGCGGCCAGCCCTACGAACTGACGGCGCGCATGTGCGATGCCGGCGGCAATTACCGCAGCTTCCTGATCGTGGCGGCGCCCTTGCGCGATGCGTCGGGCCAGATCGTGCAATGGTTCGGCACCAATACGGATGTGACGCCCATCGAGCTGGCCCAGCAGGAACTGAAGGACGCCAACCGCCGCAAGGACGAATTCCTGGCCATGCTGGCGCACGAGCTGCGCAATCCGCTGGCGCCGATCGCCACATCGGCCGAGCTGCTGCGCATGGGCGTGCTGGACGACGCCCGCGTGCGCCAGGCCAGCGCCGTCATCGCGCGGCAGGTGCAGCACATGACGCAGCTGGTGGACGACCTGCTGGACGTGTCGCGGGTGACGCGCGGCCTCGTCACCTTGCGCCAGCAGGTGCTCGACTTCAATGCCATCGCGGGCGGTGCCGTCGAGCAGGTTGCGGCGCTGATGGAGTCCAAGCAGCACCGGTTGACGGTGTCGCTGCCGGCCAGCGCGCCCCATGTGCTGGGCGACCGCACGCGGCTGATCCAGGTGCTGTCGAACCTGTTGAACAACGCGGCTCGCTACACCCAGGCGGGCGGCCAGATCGCACTGACGGTCGAGGCAGACGGCAGCCGGGTCTGCGCCACGGTGCAGGACAACGGCATCGGTATCGCCGCGCCCCTGTTGCCCCATGTTTTCGAGCTGTTCACCCAGGCCGAGCGTTCGCCCGACCGTTCCCAGGGCGGCCTGGGCCTGGGGCTGGCGCTGGTGAAAAGCCTGATCGAGCTGCATGGCGGTGAAGTGACCGCCCACAGCGCGGGCGCGGGGGAGGGCTGCCGCTTCACGCTCTGCCTGCCGCAGGTGGCGGCGACCGGGGCCGTGGCACCGGCGGCCCCGGTGGACGCCTGGCATGCGGACGCCAGCCGTCACCTGATGGTAGTGGACGACAATGTCGACGCGGGCCAGACCCTGGCGCTGCTGCTGGAGACGGCCGGATTCGCCGTCACCGTGTGCGGCGGCGCGACGGAAGCGCTGGCGGCGACCGCCTCGCAGCCACCGTCGCTGATGTTCGTCGATATCGGCTTGCCCGGGATGGACGGCTATGAGCTGGTGCGGCGCCTGCGCGCGCTGCCCGGCATGGCAACGGCCCGCATCGTCGCCGTCACGGGCTATGGCCAGCCGCAGGACCGGGTGCGGGCGCTGGAGGCAGGCTTCGACGAGCACCTCGTCAAGCCCGTGCAGGCCCATGTCGTGTACGAGGTCCTGAATCTGCTGACACCCCAGTAGCGGCAATGAAAAAGGGCGCCGCAGCGCCCTTGCAACGATGCGATCCAGGGATTACTGGAACGCCTGGATGCCCGTCTGGGCCCGGCCCAGGATCAGCGCGTGGATGTCGTGCGTGCCCTCGTAGGTGTTCACCACTTCCAGGTTGACCATGTGGCGGATGATGCCGAATTCGTCCGAAATGCCGTTACCGCCCAGCATGTCGCGGGCAACGCGGGCCACGTCCAGCGCCTTGCCGCAGGAATTGCGCTTCATCATCGACGTGATTTCGACGGCGGCCGTGCCGGCATCCTTCATGCGGCCCAGCTGCAGGCAGCCTTGCAGGCCCAGTGTGATTTCCGTCTGCATGTCGGCCAGTTTCTTCTGCACCAGCTGGTTCGCGGCCAGCGGGCGGCCGAACTGCTGGCGGTCCAGCACATACTGGCGCGCCGTGTGCCAGCAGCTTTCCGCCGCGCCCAGCGCGCCCCAGGCGATGCCGTAGCGGGCCGAGTTCAGGCAGGTGAACGGGCCTTTCAGGCCGCGCACGTCGGGGAAGGCGTTTTCTTCCGGGCAGAACACATTGTCCATGACGATTTCGCCCGTGACGGAAGCGCGCAGGCCGAACTTGCCGTGGATGGCGGGGGCGGACAGGCCGGCCATGCCTTTTTCCAGTACGAAGCCGCGGATGGCGCCTTCGTCGTCCTTCGCCCACACGACGAACACGTCGGCGACGGGCGAATTGGTGATCCACATTTTCGAGCCCGTCAGCGCGTAGCCGCCCGGCACCTTCTTGGCGCGGGTGATCATCGAGCCGGGGTCGGAGCCGTGATTCGGCTCGGTCAGGCCGAAGCAGCCGATCCATTCGCCCGTGGCCAGCTTCGGCAGGTATTTCCGGCGCTGTTCCTCGGTGCCGAATTCATAGATCGGTACCATCACGAGCGAAGACTGCACGCTCATCATCGAGCGGTAGCCGGAATCGACCCGTTCCACTTCGCGGGCGATCAGGCCGTAGGCCACGTAGTTCAGGCCCGGGCCGCCGTACTGTTCCGGGATGGTGGGACCGAGCAGGCCCAGTTCGCCCATTTCCCGGAAGATCGACGTGTCCATGCGCTCGTGCCGGAACGCTTCCAGGATGCGCGGCGCCAGCTTGTCCTGGCAGTACGCGGCGGCCGCGTCGCGGACCATGCGTTCTTCGTCGGTCAGTTGCTCGTTCAGCAGCAGGGGATCATCCCAATGAAACTGGGCGCGTGCTTGGCTCATCGTGTGTCTCTCTCGTGTTGGTGGATTTTCTGCAATTTTAAAGGGGGCGGCTGCGCCCGGCTTTTGAAATGGCGACACCAATTTCCGCTTTCACACCGGCAGGTGCAATCCGCCCAACCTGCCACCATGAAACACCAACGGCTCGCGCGGGTTGAATTCGCAGTGCTCCACTTCGCCCACGAAAATCACGTGGTCGCCTTCCGGGTAGCGGCTGCGGTTGTGGCATTCGAACCAGGCCGTGCAACCCTTGATGACGGGCTGGCCCGTGCGCGACAGCTCGTAGTCGACCTGGCCGAACGGGTCCTGGCCCCGGGTCGAGAACAGTTTCGCCAGGTGGGCCTGGTCGGCCGACAGCACATTGATGACGTAGTGCGAGTTGCCGCTGAAGATGGGCATGCTGTTGGCGGCCGAGCCCAGGCTCCACAGCACCAGGGGCGGATCGAGCGAAACGGAATTGAAGGAGCTGGCCGTCAGGCCGCGAAAGCTGCCGTCGGCCAGCCGGGTCGTAATGACGGTGACGCCGGTCGCGAACTGCGACAGCGCCTGCCGGAAATGCACGGTGTCGAACTGCGCAGTGTTGCGGGGAGAACTTGTATTCATCGTGGACCTTGTTTTCCGCCATTATGCCAAAGTTTGCCCGGCCCGACCGCCACGCCGGGCCAGCGGAGATCATGGCGTTTCGCCAACCTTGCAATGCCGGCACCGGCCGCGCGCCGAGCGCCGCCCAGCTGGCGCTTGCAGTGGCCGGAAATGCACCCACCTGCCATTTGCGTTACAGTGAACGGACACAACGACAGAGAGGGTGGCATGGCAAGCGAAATCGCAGTATTGGGCGGCGGATGCTTCTGGTGTACCGAGGCGGTGTACCTGGAAGTGAAGGGCGTCAACAAGGTGGAATCGGGCTACACGGGCGGTGCGCAGCCGAATCCCACGTATGAGCAGATCTGTTCCGGCACGACGGGCCACGCCGAAGTGGTGCGGCTCGGATTCGATCCCGACGTGATCAGCTATCGCGACATCCTGGAGATCTTCTTCACGATCCACGATCCCACCACCTTGAACCGCCAGGGCAACGACGTGGGCACGCAATACCGCTCCGTGATCTATTTCCAAACGCCGGAACAGGAAGCGACGGCGCGCCAGGTGATGGCGGAAATGGCACACGTGTGGGATGCGCCGCTGGTGACGGAGATTTCCCCGGCCCAGCCGTATTACAAGGCCGAGGACTATCACCAGAACTACTTCGCCCAGCACCCGCTGCAGGGTTACTGCGCCTTCGTGGTGGAGCCGAAGGTGACGAAATTCCGCAAGATGCACACGGCACGCCTGAAGGGTTAATCCCTGCCGTATATGTAGCCGCGCGACCAGGGCAGGGCGCGCGGATGGCGGCCGGCCTTGCCGCACACCACCTGGTACAGGCTGATCCAGTCCTGGTCGAAGGCGTAGGCGCAGCCGGCCAGGTAGATATGCCAGATGCGGAAGCGTTTTTCTCCCGCCAGCTCCTTCACGCGCCCGGCGCGTGCCTCGAAATTATCCGTCCAGATGGCCAGGGTGCGGGCGTAGTGGCGCCGCAGGTTTTCCACGTCGTAGGCTTCCAGGCCGCCCTGCTGCATGGCCGTCAGCACGGCGCCGATATGGGCCAGCTCCCCGTGCGGGAACACGTACTTGGCAATGAATTCGCCGCCGCCGTAGGGCGCTTCGCCGTTGGCCGGATCGGTGCTGGTGATGCCGTGGTTCATGGCCACGCCATCCTCGGCGAGCAGGCGGGCGATGATGCCGAAGTAGTCCGGCAGGTGGCGGATGCCGACATGCTCGAACATGCCGACGCTGGTGATGCGGTCGAACGTGCCGCGCACGTCGCGGTAGTCCTGCAGGCGGATCTCGACGCGCCCGGCCAGGCCGGCCCGTTCGACCCGCTCGCATGCCAGCGCATACTGGTTTTCCGACAAGGTGATGCCGACGCAGCGGGCGCCGAATTTTTCCGCCGCGCGCAGCACCAGCGCGCCCCAGCCGCAGCCGATATCGAGCAGGGTCTGGCCCGGCTGCACGCGGATCTTGGTCAGGATATGGTCGATCTTCTTCAGCTGGGCCGTGGCCAGGTCCTCGTCGCCGTGCTCGAAGTAGGCGCAGGAATACACTAGGTTGGGGTCGAGGAACTGCTGGTAGAACTCGTTCGAGACGTCGTAGTGGTAGCGGATCGCCGCGGCGTCCTTCTTGCGGTCGTGTACCGTCAGCGAGCGCACCACGCGGGCCAGGCGGCCATCGGGCCGCATCGTGCCCTTCAGCGAACTGCGCGCCAGTGCATTGACGACGCCGATCATGTCGCGGGCATGGCCGCGCACTTCGATATCGCCTTCCACATAGGCCGTGCCCAGGCTGGCCAGCGACGGCGTCAACAGGTAACGGGCGGCCGAGGCCTGGGGCAGCCGGATCGTCACGCGCGGCGCTTCGGTGGAAAAATCGATGGCCTGGCCGTTCCACAGTTCCAGCCGCAACGGCAGCTTGATCTGGCTGCTGACGCCGCGTACCCAGGCACTGAGCCGATTCTGGTCGAACACGATAGCCTCCCGCCCGCACAAGAAGAATTCGGTTGAAATTCCACTGCACCGGCGAAGGCTGGCAACTACGGCTGGATGCGTTCCTTGACCCAGCTGCCGTCCACCTGGCGCGTATACACGATCCGGTCATGGAAGCGCGAGCGGCGCCCCTGCCAGAACTCGATACGCTCCGGCACCAGGCGGTAGCCGCCCCAGTGCGCCGGTCGTTGCGGCTTGTCGCCGCTGGCCGCTTCCACGGCCGCAAACTGCGCTTCCAGCGCCGCCCGGTCCGCCACGGGGGCGCTTTGCGCGGAAGCGATCGCCGCCAGCTGGCTTTTCAGGGGGCGGCTGTAGAAATACTTGTCGCTTTCCTCGGCCGAGGTTTGCACCACACTACCTTCGATGCGCACCTGGCGCTCCAGTTCCGGCCAGAAGAACAGCAGGGCCGCGTGGCCGTTCTGCGCCAGCTGGCGGCCCTTCTGGCTGTTGTAGTTGGTGTACCAGGTAAAGCCACGCGGATCGTACTGCTTGATCAGCACGATCCGCGACGACGGCCGGCCATCCTCGCCCACGGTGGCCACGCTCATCGCGTTCGGTTCGTTCACCTGCGCCTTCATCGCCTCGCCGAACCACTTCGTGAACTGGTCCACGGGATCGGCCAGGGTGTCTTCCTCGGACAGGCTGGCGCGGCCATAGTCGAGGCGCAGGTCCGCCAGCGCGATGCCGCCGGCCACGGCGGCGGCCGTGACCACCGGCGCATCGACAGGCACTGCGGGGGCGTCGACGGGGGGCATGGGAACAATGCCCCGGCGCCGCTGCATGGCCTCGCCGAAAATCGCCATCTGCGCCGCGCTGAACAGCCGCTTGGCCATCGGCGCCACGTTCGCTTCTTCCATCGCCATATGGGCCGTGTAGGCCTGCACGAAGCGCTCGACGCCGTCGGCGGACAGCTCGGCCCCGCTGCCGGCGGCGATGCGGTCCAGCTGCGAGTTAAGTATATGCCAATCTTTATCCATTTGCTGGTGCTGCTCGAGAATCTGTGGCTTCAGTGTACGGATCAGTTCCAGGTCGTCCCCGGTGGCCGTGGACTCGAGCATCGGCAGCAGGTCCTGCTCTTCGTCCGCATGGTGCAGGTGGGCCGCCGTGTTGAAGTATTTCTGCACGGCGCGCGCGGCCTGCTGAGCAGCGGCATCGGCGCCGTGGGCGGGCAGGTGGGCCAGCAGGCTTTGCAAGGTTGCCAGCTGCTTGCGGATCTTGTCGTGGCAGTGTTTCAGCATGGCGATCGGCTGGTCGAAACCGGGCGCCGCGTCCATCAGCGTGTTGCTCATCAGGTGCCTTCTCGTTGGGTGGTTTGGGCGATTGTAAAAGAATCTTCCCGCCCGCGTCCGGTAAAATGGCGCGATGGAAGAACTCAACACCCTTGCGCCGGATGGCGACGATATCGACTTCGAACGCCGTTTCGGCGGCATCGCCCGGCTGTACGGCGACGCCGCGCTGGCGCGCTTTCGCGCCGCCCACATCTGCGTCATCGGTGTCGGCGGCGTCGGCTCGTGGATCGTCGAGGCGCTGGCCCGCAGCGCCATCGGCCACCTGACCCTGATCGACCTGGACAATGTGGCCGAGTCGAACATCAACCGCCAGATCCAGGCCCTGACGGGCACCGTCGGCATGGCCAAGATCACGGCACTGGCCGAACGCATCGCCCAGATCAATCCCTACTGCCAGGTGACGCAGATCGAGGATTTCATCACGCCGGACAACCTCGACGAGATGCTCAGGGGGCGCGGCTACGACTACGTCATCGACGCCATCGACAGCGCCCGCGCCAAGACGGCGCTGGTGCACTACTGCCGCAGCAACGGCATCGCGCTGGTGACGATCGGCAGCGCCGGTGGCCAGACCGACCCGACCCGCATCGAAGTGCGCGACCTGGCCAAAACGGAGCAGGAGCCGCTGCTGAAGAAGGTGCGCCGCCGCCTGCGCAACCAGTACAACTACCCGCCCAACGGCAAGAACAAGCTCAATGTGGACGCCGTGTTCTCGATGGAGCCGCTGACCTATCCGGAAACGGGCGAAGCCTGCTCGGTCGACGGCGACGAGCTGGCTGCCGCGGCGCAGAAGCCCGGCCTCACGGGCATCAACTGCGCAGGCTTCGGCTCGGCGATGGTGGTGACGGCCACGTTCGGCATGGTGGCGGCGGGCCATGTGCTGCGCAAGCTGGCGGGCCTGGGCGAGGCCCCGCCGGCAAGGCGCGAAACGCCGGCGGCCAGTCCCGTGGATTAACGCCGATTAACTGAGCGGCGCATACACGCCGCTGGGAAGCGACTCCACCAGCGCCACCTCCATCACCTCCCAGACGACCGGCGCGGCCGGCGGCGCAGCGGGCGCCTGGTCCGCTTCGCGGGCCAGGGTCACGTGCGGCTTGAAGCTGCCGTGCGTGGCGGCGGAAAAGCCGGCCCCTTCGAGCCGGCGCACCAGGTCGGCCTGCAGCGCGTCCAAGGCCGGCGGCACCTGCGTCATGCCGGCCCAGGCGATGCGGGGCCGGGCGAAATGGCCGTAGCAGTCGATCTCCAGCCGCATGGGGGGCACGCTCAGCGCGTGGAGAATGTCGAGCAGGGCAGGCACGGCATCGGCCGGCTGGCGGCCCAGGAAAGCCAGGGTCAGGTGCAGCTTGTCGCGTGGTGTCAGCCGTCCCGGCACGCCGGCCTGCAACGCCGCCAGGGCGGCGCGGGCGGCCTCGCCTGGCCACAGCGCGAAGAACAGCTTGCGCTGCGCGGCGGAAGCCGCGGCGGGAATTGCCGGGTCGTCCGGGTGATTTGCTATCATGATGCCGCCTCAAAACCAGAACAGGAAGAATACATCATGACCCGTTTGTCCGCTTTGTTTGCCGCCCTGGCCGTCAGCCTGGGCAGCGTGTCGCTGGCGCAGGCCCAGCAGCCGGCGCAGGAGTCCACGCAGGCCGCGCAACCGGCCACGCCGTCCGCTGCGCAGCCGGCAGCGCAGTCCGCCGCCATCGTGCCCGGCTCCGCCGCCGTCGGCCCCGCCGCCGAACAGCTGATCGTCAACGACGTCAAGGTCGGCACGGGCCGCGAGGCCATCGTCGGCGGCAATGTGTCGGTGCACTACACGGGCTGGCTGTATCGGCCGCTGGCGAAGAACCAGCGCGGCCGCCAGTTCGATTCGTCGCGCACGCGCGGCGAGCCGCTGGAGTTCCAGCTGGGCGCCGGCCGCGTCATCAAGGGCTGGGAGCAGGGTGTGACGGGCATGAAGGTGGGCGGCAAGCGCACCCTGATCATCCCGCCGGAACTGGCCTACGGCGCGCGCAGCATGCCCGGCATTCCCGCCAACTCCGCGCTGATCTTCGACGTCGAACTGCTCGACGTGAAATAGGCGACAACGACGCAGGGCCGGGCGTACACTGGTCTCCCACCTTCCGTGCGGAGACCACCATGAATGTCGCGAACGATGTTACCGAGCTGATCGGCAATACCCCGCTGGTCCGCATCAACCGCCTGGCCGCCGGCAGCGGCGCGCAAGTGCTGGCCAAGCTGGAATTCTACAATCCCGCCCACAGCGTCAAGGACCGCATCGGCCTGTCGATGATCGCGGCGGCCGAAGCGGCCGGCCGGGTCCGGCCCGACACCGTCTTCCTCGAACCCACCAGCGGCAATACCGGCATCGCGCTGGCCATGGTGTGCGCCGCGCGCGGCTACCGCTGCACCCTGGTGATGCCCGACACGATGAGCCGCGAACGGCGCATGCTGCTGCGCGCCTACGGCGCCGACCTGGTGCTCACGCCCGGCAGCGAAGGCATGCTGGGGGCGATCCGCCGCGCCGAGGAAATGGCCGCGTCGGACCCGCGCTACCTGATGCCGCAGCAGTTCAACAATCCCGCCAATCCCGACGTGCACCGCCGCACCACCGCCGAGGAAATCTGGCGCGACACGGACGGCCAGGTCGATATCCTCGTGGCCGGCGTCGGCACCGGCGGCACCATCACCGGGGTGGGCGAAGTGATCAAGGAGCGCAAGCCGTCGTTCCGCTGCATTGCCGTGGAGCCGGAAGCGTCACCGATCCTGTCGAAAGGCACCAAGGGGCCGCACCCGATCCAGGGCATCGGCGCCGGCTTCGTGCCGGCCGTGCTGAACACGCACATCTACGATGAAGTGGTGTGCGTGTCGAACGACGACGCCTTCGCGACGGCGCGCCGGGCCGCCAGCGAGGAAGGGCTGCTGGTCGGCATCTCATCGGGCGCGGCGCTGTGGGCCGCCGTGCAGGTGGCGCGGCGGCCGGAAAACGAAGGGCGCATCATCGTCACGGTGATTCCGTCCTTCGGCGAGCGTTACCTCAGCACCCAGCTGTTCGCCGGCCTGGCCGATCAGTGAGAGTGGGCATGGCCATGGCCCTTGTGGTCGTGGTCGTGGTCGTGCGTTGCATGGTCGTGGTGATCGTGATCGTGATCGTGGTGATCGTGACCATGCTCGTGGCCATGTTCGTCCGGCTTGGCGTCGGCCAGACAGCAGGCGTGGGCCGTCGTGCCCAGCTCCGTCTGCAAGGTGCTGTGGTGGATGGCGAACTCCTGGCGCAGCGCCTTGGCCGTCTCGTCCATCGCCGCGTCGCCCGGGTAACCGGCCGGCATCACCAGGTGGGCCGTCAGCGCCGTCTCCGTCGTGCTCATCGACCAGATATGCAGGTCGTGCACTTCCGTCACGCCGGCGCGGCCGCGCAGGAACTGCTCCACCTTGCGTGAATCCACGTTGTCCGGCACGGCCGCCATCATCATGCGCAGCGATTCCTTCAGCAGCGACCAGGTACCCAGCACGATCAGGATGACGATGGCGATGCTGACCAGGGGGTCGAGGCGGATCCAGCCCGTGTACATGACAATCAGGCCGGACACCAGCACGCCCAGCGAGATCGCCGCGTCGGCCATCAGGTGCAGGTAGGCGCCGCGGATATTCAGGTCATCCTTGCTGCCGGCCATGAACAGCATGGCGGAGATGCCGTTGACGGCGATGCCGATGGCCGCCACCACCGAGACGGTGGCGCCGTGCACGGGCACGGGGTGGATCAGCTGCAGCACCGCTTCCCACAGGATGGCGCCGCAGGCTGCCATCAGCAGCATGCCGTTGAACAGCGCGGCCAGCATCGAGCTGCTGCGCAGGCCGTAGGTAAAGCGGCGCGACGGCGCCCGCTTCGCCAGGATTGCCGCGCCCCAGGCCAGCATCAGGCCCAGCACGTCCGACAGGTTGTGGCCGGCATCGGCCATCAGCGCCGTCGAGTTGGCGATGAAGCCGTAGCCGAATTCCACCGCCACGAACACGGCGTTGAGCGTGATGGCGATGGCGAAGGCGCGGCCGTGGTTGGCCGGGTCGCCGTGGTGATGGTGGTCGTGCCCGTGGGCGTGTCCGTGGTGATGGTGGCCGCTCATACGTCCGCTCCCGTTTCGTTGTTGGTCGATGGTTCGGCAATGTGTTCCAGCATATCGCTCAGCACGCCGCTGATGTGGGCGTCGGCCGTGCTGTAGAACACCTGCTTGCCCTGCCGCTCGGCCTTGACGATGCGGGCCGCGCGCAGCAGGCGCAGGTGGTGGCTGACCAGCGAACTGCTCAGCGACAGGGCGCCGGCGATGTCGCTGACGGCAATCGGCGCGGTCACGCAGGCCAGCACGATGCGCAGGCGGGTGGGGTCGCCCAGCAGGTGGAACAGGTCGGCCAGCTGGGCCACCGATTCGTCATGTGCCGGGACGGCAGGGGAAGGATGGATCAAAAGATGGCCTCATTGCTAACAGTTGAATAGGTCTTCAAATGTTAGTCGTAATCGCGCTACGACGCAAGCTGCATTTAATTCTGCGCAGCATCATCATGATATGATCGGTCCATCTAAATTTTGCTACACGGAAACTATGTATACCGCCAGCGGTAATGTCAATATCGATGCCATCGCCCGCGCCACATGGAATCCGGCCGTCGGCACGGCCCTGTCGATCACCTACAGCTTCCTGACGACGGCGTCGCAAGCGTGGGAAGGCGACCAGGCCGGCTTCGCCGCGATGACGCTGGCGCAACAGGCAGGCGCGCGCACCGCGATGGCCACGTGGTCGGCGGTGGCGAACATCACGTTCATGGAAGTGAGCAGCGGCGGCCAGCTGCGCCTGGGCACGAACGACCAGGGCAACGACAGCGCCGCGTACGCCTACTACCCCCGTCCGGGCGACTGGTCCGGCCTGTACCTGAACAATACGGCTTCGTACAACAAGGTCTTCACGCCCGGCGGCTATGGCCTGCTGACGATGGTGCATGAACTGGGGCACTCGCTGGGCCTGAAGCACCCGGGCGACTACAACGCCGGCGGCGGCGGCACGCCGGGGCCCTACCTGCCCGCCGAGACGGACAACCGCGACTACACCTTGATGTCCTATTACAACGGCGCCAGCGTCGACCTCACCGGCAAGTATGGCGCCGCCCCGATGGTATATGACGTGCTGGCGATCCAGTACCTGTATGGCGCGAACACGCGCTGGCATACGGGCAACGATGTCTACAGCTTCGCCAACTCGGCACTGCCGCAGTGCATCTGGGATGCGGGCGGTACCAATACCTTCGACTTTTCCGCCTGCACGGGCGCCACCTTGATCGACCTGAACGACGGCGCCTTCAGCGAAACGGCGGCAGGGCTGAACAATGTGTCGATCGCCTTCGGCGTGGCCGTGCAAAAGGCCGTGGCCGGCTCCGGCGGCTCGACCATCATCGGCAACGAACTGGCCAACACCATCGTGGGCGGCGCCGGCATCGACGACATCCAGGGCGGCGCCGGGCGCGACAGCATCACGGGCGGCGCCGGCAACGACCTGCTCGACGGCGGTGCTGGCGCCGACACGCTGGCCGGTGGTGCCGGCAACGACCAGTACACAGTGGACGACGCGGGCGACGTCGTCGTCGAAACGGCCGGCGCCGGCACCGACGTCGTCGTCACCACCCTGGCCAGCCACACGCTGGCGCTGGAAGCGGAAGTGCTGCGCTACGCCGGCTTCGCCGGTTTTGCCGGCACGGGCAACGCCGTGGCCAACCTGATCGAAGGCGCCAGCGGCAACGACCTGCTGCGCGGCATGGCCGGCAACGATACCCTCGACGGCGCGGCCGGCAACGACACGCTCGATGGCGGCGACGGCATCGATACGGCGCGGCTCGACGTGGCCTTCGCCAGCGTCACGCGCGTGCGCCTGTCCGCCACGGAAGTGGCGGTGACGAACCTCGTCACGGGCACCGTCACGGTGCTGCGCAATATCGAAACGGTGCTGTTCGATGGCGACGCCAGGAGCATCGCCGAAGTCCAGGGCGTGTCCGACCTGCCAGACCACGTCACCGGCACAGCCGGCGCCGACACGCTCGATGGCCTGGGAGGTAACGACACCATCCTCGGGCTGGACGGCGCCGACCGCATCGACGGCGGCAGCGGCAACGACAGCCTCGACGGCGGCGCGGGCGACGACACGCTCGTGGGCACGGGCGGCAGCGACCGCATGGCCGGCGGCGCCGGCAATGACCTGTATCTGGTGGCCGCCAGCGGCATCGTCGTCACGGAACTGGCCGACGGCGGCACCGACCGGATCGAGACGACCTTGGCCAGCCTGACCCTGGCGGCGGACGTCGAACAACTGGTCTACACGGGGGCGGCGCGCTTCACGGGCACGGGCAACGCCGGCGCCAACCTGCTGCAGGGCGGTGCCGGTGCAGATTTGCTGGGCGGCGGTGCCGGCGACGATACCCTCGCCGGTGGCGGCGGCCGCGATACGCTGGACGGCGGCACGGGCAGCGACACGGCCTGGCTGGCCGGCGCCCGCGCAAGCTGGCAGCTGGCGCGGCCGAACGCCACCGACCTGCTGGCCACGCAGAGCGGCAGCGGCGTGGTCGTCACCTTGCGCAACGTGGAATTCGTCGCCTTCGATGGCGCGCCGGTGGCCTTCACGGACCTGGTGACGGGCCTCGTCAGCGCTGGCGACGACAGCCTGCCCGGCACCGCCGGCAACGACACGCTCGACGGCGGCGCGGGCAACGACACGATGGTCGGCCTGGCGGGCGACGACAGCTATGGCATCTCGGCCACCGGCGACGTCGTCGTCGAAGGGCAGGATGGCGGCACCGACACGGTGCGCGTGGCCATCGCCAAGGCCGGCAGCGTGTACGTGCTGGCCGAACACGTGGAGAACGGCATCGTCACCAACACGGCGGCCGTCGGCCTGACAGGCAATGCCGCCGCCAACAGCCTGACGGGCAACGCCACGGCCAACACCTTGCTGGGCATGGACGGCGCCGACGCCCTGCAGGGCGGGGCGGGCAACGACCGCCTGGACGGCGGCAGCGGCGACGACACGCTCGACGGCGGCACGGGCGCCGATGCCCTGCTGGGCGGCCTGGGCGACGACGTCTACCTGGTCGATGTCGCGGCCGACCGCATCACCGAGGCGCAGGACGAAGGCCTCGACACCGTGCACACGGCCTTGACCAGCTACACGCTGGCGCAGAACGTGGAGAACCTGGCCGGCACGATGGCGAACAGGGCCTACCGCTTCACGGGCAATGCGCTGGACAATGCCATCGACGGCAACAGCGGCAACGACGTGCTGGCCGGCGGCGACGGCAACGACGTCCTGCGCGGCCTGGCGGGCAAGGACAGCCTGGCCGGCGGCGCCGGCGACGACCGCCTCGAAGGGGGCGGCGGCAACGATACGCTCGACGGCGGTGCGGATGCCGACACTGCCGTCTTCGCGCTGGCGCTGGCATCGTACACGCTGTCGCGCCCCACGCTGGACGAATTGAAAGTGGTCGACAACGCCAGCGGCACGGCCACCATCGTGCGCAATGTCGAGGTGCTGGTGTTCGACGGCGAACAGCACTCGCTGGCCGCGTTGCAGGTGGGCCTTGTCAGTGTTGATCACGATGTGCTGACCGGTACCCCGGGTGCCGACAGCATCGACGGCCTGGCCGGCAACGACACGATGACGGGGCTGGGCGGCGATGACGTCTACACCGTCGGCGCCGTCGGCGACGTGATCGTCGAGGCGCCGGGCGAAGGACTGGACACGGCCAGCGTGACGATCGCCACGGCAGGTTTCAGCTACACCCTGGCCGACAATGTCGAGAACGGCGTGCTGCGCGGCACGGCCGCTGGCACGCTGACAGGCAACGGCGGCGCCAATACGCTCACGGGCAACGGCGCGGCCAATACGCTCGAAGGCCTGGCCGGCGACGATAGCCTCGAAGGCGGCGCCGGCATCGACCGCCTGCTGGGCGGCGACGGCAACGACACCCTGGCCGGCGGCGCCGGCAACGATTCGCTCGAAGGCGGCAGCGGCGACGACGTGTACGTGACCGACACCAGCGGCGACAAGACCGTCGAAGCGGCCGGCGGCGGCCATGATACGGTGCGCACGGCGCTGGCCGCGTGGACGCTGGCAACGGACATCGAGGACCTGCTGTACGCCGGCACCGGTGCCTTCACTGGCACGGGCAACGCGCTGGACAACCTGCTCGCCGGTGGCAACGGCGCCGATCGCCTGGACGGCGGCGCCGGCAACGACACCCTGGCGGGCGGCCTGGGCAAGGATACGCTGACGGGCGGCCAGGGCGAGGACAGCTTCGTGCTGCGCCTGGGCGGCGGCCTCGATACGGTGACGGACTTCGTCGCCGGCACCGACCACCTGCTGCTGGACGGCTTCGGGCCCGGTACGGAACTGGTCATGGTGGAGGCCAGGGCAACGGGTCTGACGGCCGCGAAGGCCGCGCTGGCCATCGGCACCACCGCCGTTACCGGCGCCGTGTTCGTCGTCAGCGACGGCACTTCGACCGGCGTCTACCGCTTCGCTGCCGCCGACGCCAATGCCACCGTCGCCGCCGCCGAACTGACGCAGCTCGCCCAGCTCACGGGCGTCAGGACCACCACCGCCGACGACTTCATTCTTGCATCATAGTTGCTTGAAACCGGTCGGGCCGCCGCGCGGTCAGACACCGGTTCTAAAGAAATAAATTGAATCAGGTGTCTGGCACCGAATGGAGGCCGCTGCGGCGGAGCGACGGTGCGTAGCGGCTTACGGCTTGCCCATCTCCGCCTGCACGGCGTTGCGCGTCCTGGCGTCCAGGCGGGGCAGGATGCGGTTGAATTTCTCGCCGGTGGCGATGGCCGCGATCTGGGCCGAGGTGAGGGGTGCGGGTACGGTGACGGGCGCGGGGGCGGCGGGACGGAAGAACAGGGCCTGGCCGAGCAGCACCAGCACGGCGCCGAAGGCGGCCGCGCCCAGCGCGACCGGCAGCAGGCGCGCGGCCGGTGCC
>NZ_WNKZ01000101.1 GCF_009720835.1 Pseudoduganella buxea | reverse complement strand
CGAATACGTAGCCGCGCACGTGGCCGGCGTGTTCTCGCTGGAGGATGCCTTCGGCCTGCTGCTGTTGCGCTCGGAACTGATGGGAGCCTTGCCCGCCGGCGGTGCCATGCTGGCGCTGCAAGGACCCGCGCCGCGCCTGGCGGCCTTGTGCGGCCAGCTGCCGGCCGGCCTGGAAGTGGCGGCCTTTAACAGCCCCGAGGCCCTCGTCGTGGCGGGACCGCAGGACGCCATCGAGGCGCTGGCGCGCCAGTGCGACGGCGACGGCATCGTGCCACGCCAGCTGCCCGTCTCGCACGCCTTCCACTCGGCAGCAATGGCGCCCGTGCTGACGGCGCTCACGGCCGGTGCCGCCAGCCTGCGCCTGCAGGCACCCGCACTGCCGCTGGCCTCCAATGTCAGCGGCGAACTGGCCGGCGCCGAACTGGCCCTGCCCGGCTACTGGGCCAAGCAGGTGCGCCAGCCGGTCCGCTTCGAGCAAGGCGTGCAGGCGCTGGCCAGGGCCGGCCACACCCTGTTCCTGGAACTGGGGCCACGCCCCGTCCTGAGCCATTTCGTGCGGGCCGCCGGCAGCCAACTGACGGCCTTGCCCAGCCTGGCGCCCGGCAAGGCCCTGGCCACACTGGCCGGGACCTTGGCCGCCCTGCACGTGCGTGGCGCCGACATCGCCTGGCAGGACGTGCTGGCGCACGAACCGGTGCGCCCCACCCCGTTGCCTGCCTATCCGTTCAACCGTGCCCACTACTGGGCGATCGATCTGGAAACGAATCACATGTCATTCAATACCACCCACAGCGAGCCTGCCGAGTCCCGCCGCAACGACGCGCGCAAGGCCGATATCGCCACGGCACTGGGCGCCATGTTCGCAGAGCTGCTGGGCCAGCCCGGCACTGCGCTCAACGACAGCATTCCCCTGATGCAGCTCGGCGCCGATTCGTTCGTGATGACCGCGGCGATCAAGCGCATCCACGATACCTGGCAGGTCAAGCTGTCGATGCGCGAGCTGTTCGAACGCTATCTCACCATCGGCAGCATTGCCGAGCGCCTGCTGGAAAGCCCGGCGCCCGCGCAAGCCGGCGTGGCGGCACCGCCGTCCCGGCCCGCCGTCTCGGCCAGTACGCCTGCCGCCATCCCGGCCAGCATCCCTGTCGCCGTAACGATGCCGCCCACCGACGCGACCGTGCTGCACCGGATCAAGGCAATGTTTGCCGAGCTGCTCGGCCAGCCCGGCGCCGACCTCGACGAGGACGCGCCATTGATGCAACTGGGTGCCGATTCGTTCGTCATGACGGCGGCGATCAAGCGCATTGCCGATACGTGGGGCGTCAAGCTGTCGATGCGCGAGATGTTCGAGCAGTACCTGACCATCGCCAGCATCGCCGGGCGCCTCGGCAATGTGCCGGCGGGCCGTCCGGTCCCCGCCGCCCCCGAGCCCGCCCCTGCTACCGCTGCGCCGCTGGCCGCGCCAAGGTTCGTGACGCCCCCGGCGGCCCCGACGACGCCGTCGTTCGCAGCCCCGGCCGCGCCACGGGCCGGCTACACCCCACCGGCATTTTCCGCCGCCCCCGCCACAGTGGCGCCGGCAGGGCTGCCCGCCTGGCTAGCCGGATCGACGCTGGACGGGCGCCAGCAACGCTACCTGACGGACTTCGTCGCCCGCTACACGGCCAAGACGGCTGGCTCCAAGGCACTGGCCCAGGGCAGCCGCGCGGTGCTGTGCAATAACCGCCGGTCCTCGTCCGGCTTCCGCCTCGAAACGAAGGAACTGGCTTACCCCATCGTCGCCACCGAATCGGCCGGCGCACGCCTGCGCGACACGGACGGCAACGAGTATGTCGACCTGGCGATGGGCTTCGGCGCCACGCTGTTTGGCCACCGACCTGAGTTTGTCACGGAAGCGCTGACGGCCCAGTTGGCGAAGGGCTTCCAGATCGGACCGGAAAACGCGATGGCGCATGGCTGCGCGGAACTGATCAAGCAGGCCACGGGCGTCGAGCGGGTCCTGTTCTGCAACTCCGGCACCGAGGCGACGATGACGGCGCTGCGCATCGGCCGGGCCGCCACCCGTCGCCCGAAGGTGGTGCTGTTCCAGAACGCCTACCACGGGCACTCCGACGGCACCATGGTGGTATCCAATCCTGAAGCCCAGGAAGGCGGCGCCATGCCGATGGTGCTCGGTACGCCGCAATCGATGGTCGACGACGTCATCGTGCTGCCCTTCGCCGACATGGCGGCGATCGATCTGATCCGGCGGCACGCCCATGAAATCGGCGCCGTCATGGTCGAACCGGTGCAGAACCGGCGCCCGGACCTGCATCCGCGCGAATTCCTCCATGCGCTGCGCGAGGTGACGGCGAAGCACGGCATCGTGCTCATTTTCGACGAGATCCTGGTCGGCTTCCGCATTGCCCTGGGCGGTGCACAGCAGTGGTTCGGCGTCGAGGCCGACATGGTCACCTACGGCAAGGTGATCGGCGGCGGCTTGCCGCTGGGCGCCGTCACGGGCCGCGCCTGGTGCATGGACAAGGTCGACGGCGGCGCCTGGCGCTTTGGCGACCAGTCCGCGCCCGATGCCGACACCACGTACACGGCCGGCACGTTCTGCAAGCACCCGCTGGCGATGGCGGCCGCGCACGCGACGCTGACGGAAATGCTGCGCCATGGCCCCGCCCTGCAGCAGCAACTCAATGCCCGCGCCGAGCGGCTGGGCGAGGTCCTCAACGAGGTTTTCGCCGCCCATGCCGTGCCGCTGCGGATGCACAACTTCGGTTCCTTCTTCCGCTTCTCGCAATCGGGCAACCTGAGTTTCGTCTACCAGCCGCTGGAACTGGACCTGTTCTTCTACCACCTGATCGAAAAAGGCGTGTACGTGTGGGAGGGTCGCACCTGCTTCATCTCCACCGCCCACACCGACGCCGACATGGATCATATCGTCCGCGCGGTCAACGACAGCGTGGCCGAGCTGAAGGCGGCCGGGTTCTGGCAAGCGTCGTCCGATGCGCCGCGCGGCCCCGGCGGCGGCAAGCCGCACTCCTCGATCCTGTCGCGGGCCACCGTCGCGGCGGCGGCGCCTGCCCCGGCGGTGGCGCCACATCCGGTGCCAAGCACCGTGGCCGCCGCCCGGCCGGCCCCGCGCCCTGACTGGCCATCTGCACTGGTGGACCCCCGCTTTATCGCCACGCGCGCCAATGCCGCGCAAGTGCAGTTCAGCCTGTACTACTTCGGCAATTGCGAGGACGGCAGCGAGCATGACAAGTACGACTTCCTGCTCGAAGGGGCGCGCTTCGCCGACCGGGCCGGCTTTACCGCGCTGTGGCTGCCCGAGCGCCACTTCGATTCGTTCGGCGGCTTTTCGCCCAATCCAGCCGTCGTCGCGGCCGCGCTGGCGCGCGAAACCTCGCGCATCGACCTACGCGCCAGCGTACTGCTGCCGCTGCACCATCCGGTCCGGGTGGCCGAGGAATGGTCAGTCGTCGACAACCTGGCGCGCGGCCGCACGGGGATCGCGTTCGCCTCGGGCTGGCATGTGAACGATTTCGTCCTCAATCCCGACGCATGGGGCAATAATCGCGACGCCATGATCGAGCGTATCGGCACCGTGCAGCGCCTGTGGCTGGGCGAAACGGTCACGCTGCCAGGGCCGCAGGAGCGCCAGGTGTCGCTGAAGATGCACCCGCGTCCCGTGCGTGACGGCCTGCCGATGTGGCTGACGACCCTGGGCAACAAGGAAGTCTACGAGATCGCTGGCCGCATGGGCGTGGGCATCCTCACCAACCTGCTGGGCCAGAAGATCGAGGACGTGGCGGAGAACATCGCGCTGTACCGCGCCGCCCGCGCGCAGGCCGGCCTGGACCCCGCCGGTGGCCACGTCACCGTGCTGGTGCATACCCTGGTCGGCCACGACCTGCGCGAAGTGCGCGAGCAGGCACGTGCGCCGTTCTGCCGTTACCTGGGCTCCTCGCTGGGCCTGTTCCAGAAAATGGTGCAAAGCGAAGGACTGGCCGCCGACTTCGACGCGCTCACGGCGGACGACCGGGCCTTCCTGCTCAACGCCGCCTATGAACGGTATGCGGACGGCAGCGCCCTGATCGGCACGCCGGACAGCTGCGCGGCGGTGGTCGAACGACTGGTCGCAGCCGGCGTCAACGAGGTGGCTTGCTTCGTCGATTTCGGTGTCGATCACGGCTTCGCGGCGCAATCCTTCGGCGCCCTGGGCGAATTGCGCCAGCGCTTCGACCGCAGCGCGCCGGCGCCGTTCAACGCCGGTTCCGTCGCGCCCATCGTCGTGCGCGACACGGCGCGCCTGCAGGAGGCCCCTGCTGCATCGGCTGCTGCACCCGCCGTCGCCGCCGGCGCCGTCGCTGGGGAGCGCAAGCTGCCGCTCAGCGACGACCAGCGCATGCTGCTGTTCCTGACCAAGTTTGGCGACGACGGCATGCTGGCCTTCTCCCAGACCTCCGTCCTCGCGCTGGACGGCTCCCTCGACGCGGCCGCGCTGGAGCGCGCGTACGGCAAGGTCACGAGCCGCCACGACGCGCTGCGGATGACGATCGACGAAGCCACCAACGAGCTGGTGATCCACCCCGTCCTGGCCCATCCGATCGCCGTCGTCGACCTGCGCAGCCTGCCGCAAGAGCAGGCCGAACAGCAATTGCAGGCGCTGCTCCAGCTGGAGGCGCAGACGCCGTACGACCTGCAGCACGGCTTGCACCGCCTGACACTGCTGACCACCGGCGAACGGCGCTGGGTGCTCGTGCTGAGCGCCCACCACCTGGCGGTGGACGGCTCGTCGATCGGCGTATTCCTCGGCGAGCTGGCGGCCCTGTACCGGGCCGAAACGGGCGACCCCTGCGCGCCCGCGCTGGTGGCGCAGCCGCTGCAGGTGGGCGACCACCTGGCCTGGCGCGCCGGCCACATGGATGGCACGGCGATGCGGCAGCAGGAGGCTTTCTGGCTGGCCGCCGTGCGGGATCTGCCGGCCCCGCCCGAGCTGCCGATCGACCGCGCCCGCCCGCCCGTGAAGACCTATGCAGGCGACCGCGTCACCGTGGCGCTCGACGCCCAGTTCTATACCCGCCTGCAGGAATTTGGCCGGCAAGAAGGCTGCACTTACTTCATGGTGGCGCTGGGCGCCTTCGCCATCCTGCTGCACCGCCTGGGCCGCCATGACGAAGTGGCCATCGGCGTGCCGTTCTCCGGCCGCGGCCTGCCTGGCGGCGAGCATATCATCGGCTACCTGTCGAACGTCTACCCCGTGGTCAGCCGCCTGTCGGCCGGGATGACGGGCCGTGACTACCTGCAGGCCCTGAAGGCAAGCCTGCTGGACGTGTACGACAACCAGGAGTATCCGTTCAGCGCCCTGGTCAGCAAGGCGCTGCCCGTACGCGATGCCAGCCGGGCGCCGTTCTTCAGCGTGGCCTTCAACTGGGACCGGGTAACGCTGCCCGCCATGCCCGGCCTGACGGTGGCGCCGCTGCCATGGCGGCCCCGCTACGTCGAGTTCGAGCTGATGCCGAACCTGATGGAAGTGGACGGTGCCGTCGAGATCGCGTGGGACTACAACACCGACCTGTTCGACCGCGAGACGGTCGCGCAACTGGCCGCGCAGTTCAGCGTGCTGCTGCGCGAACTGGTCGACGCGCCGCTGGCGCCCGTTGCCCAACTGCCGCTGCTGGACGATACCGGCCGCGCGGCCGTGCTGGCGAAGGCCGGCAACAGCGCGCCGGCGCCGGCGGGACAGACCCTGAGCCAGCTGCTGGACGACTGCGCGGCGCGGCATCCGAAGCGGGTCGCGGCGCGCTGCGGACAGCGCGCCATCACGTACGCGGATCTGGCCAAGGGCGCGAACCGCATCGCCAACCACCTGAAGCAATACGGCATCGGTGCCGGTGCCGTCGTCGCCATCGCCTGCGATCCGTCGATCGAACAGCTGCTGGCGATCCACGGCGTGCTCAAGGCGGGCGCCGCCTACCTGCCGCTGAACCTGCGTTATCCGGCCGAACGCCTGCGCGCCATCATGGACGACGCCGGCGCCGCCATGCTGCTGCACCAGGCCGACGTCGCGCAAGCCCTGCTGGCCGACGACCGCCGCCCCAAGGCCCTGCTGGACGAGCCGATGCGCACCTTCAAGGCGGCATCGTCGCGCCAGCCGGAGGCCGCGCAGGACGCCGCAGGCCTGGCATACCTGATGTATACCTCGGGCAGCAGCGGCACACCGAAGGGCGTGCGCGTGACCCAGCACAATGTGATGCGGTTTGCCGGCGCGGCCCTGGCCGCGTTGGACATGACGGGCGGCGAGACCTGGCTCAATGTGGCGCCGACCGCCTTCGACATGTCGGTACCGGATTTCTTCCTGCCCCTGTTCGGCGCCGGCTGCTGCGTCATCGCGACGGCCGACGAACGCCTCGCCCCCCGCTGTATCATGGCCCTGCTCGACGAACACCGGGTCGACTTCATGCAGGCCACGCCCACCATGTGGCGCATGCTGGTCAATGACGAATGGCGCGGCAGCATGCGCCTGCGCATCTGCGCCGGCGGCGAACTGCTCGACGCGGCGCTGGCGCGGCGCCTGCTGGCGCTCGGCCACTCGCTGTGGAACGGCTATGGCCCTACCGAGACGACGGTGTGGTCGAACCTGCTCCGGATCGAGCCGCGCCACCTGGAGCGTGCACTGGTGCCGGTCGGCCCGGCGCTGCCCCACCTGGCCGTCCACGTCGTCGATCCCGCCGGCCAGCCGGTACCGGAGGGCCACCTGGGCGAGGTGCTGATCGCCGGCGACGGCGTGGCGGCGGGCTACCTGGGCAACGATGAACTGAACCGCGCACGCTTCGTGGCCGATCCCTTCGGTCCGGGCCGCGCCTACCGCAGCGGCGACCTGGGACGCTATCGCGCCAACGGCGGCCTGGATATCGTCGGACGGGTTGACGAACAGGTCAAGCTGCGCGGCTTCCGCGTCGAACTGGGCGAAATCGACGCGGCGCTGCTGCGCCTGGCCGGCGTGCGCGAGGCTGCCAGCGTACTGCAAGCTTCCGCGAATGGCGAGGCCAGCATCGTCAGCCACGTTTGCCTGGCCGGCCAGGCCGCCACGTCCGGTGCGGCCCTGCGCCAGGAGCTCAAGGCCCTGCTGCCCGACTACATGGTGCCTTCGCTGGTCAATATCGTCGATGCCCTGCCCCACTCGGCCAATGGCAAGGTCGACCGCCGCCGCCTGCCCGTGGCGACCGCGGCACCGGCCGACGATCGGCCATTCGTGGCGCCGGCCAGCGCCGACGAACAGGCGCTGGCGCAGGTGTTCGGCCAGGTCCTGGGCGTTGCCGCCGTGGGACGAGACGACGATTTCTTCGAACTGGGCGGCAGCTCGCTGCAACTGGCGCAGTTGCAGGGCGCCATCCAGGCCGCACTGGGCGTGGCGCTGCGCATCACCCAGCTGTTCCAGTACACCACCGTCGCCCAGCTGGCCGCCCTGCTGCCTTCGGCGCGGGGCGAAGACGGCGTGGCGACGGCGCCGGCGGCGCATGATGGTGCCGCGGTGGCGCCGGCAGCGCGACGGCTGCTGCCGGCGCTGCCCAGCTTCCGCTATCACGCCGAGCAGTTCGGCTACCGCCACCATTTCAACCTGGCCAAGCTGTTCCGCGTGATCGCCCCGGCGCTGACGCGCGAATTGCTGGAACAAGCCTGGCAGGACGTGGTACGCCACCACGAAGCCTTGTGCCTGCAATTGTGGCAGCACGATGGCCGCTGGCAGCAACGCGTGGGCGATGGCGCGGCGGTGCCGCTGCGCTTTTGCGACCTGGCCGGCCTGCCTGCGAACGAGCGGACAGCGGCGCTGGAGCGCCACGCAGCCGGCCTGCAGACGGGCTTCCGCCTCGAACAGGGTGCGCCGCTGTGCAGCGCGACCTGGTTCGCGATGGGCGACGGCGAGCCGGCCCGCCTGCTGCTCATCTGCCACTTCGGCGTGACCGACGCCTACGGCTTCCAACTGGTGGTGGAAGACCTGCTCGCCGCAAGCGAGGCGAGGATCGCCGGCCGGGTCGCCGTGCTGCCGCCGTCCAGCGCGTTCTCCGAGTGGCTGCTGCGCTATCACCAGTACGCCAACGGCGAAGCGCTGGCCGAAGCGTCGCACTGGCTCGGCTTGCCATGGCAGCATTGCCAGCCGCTGGTGCTCGACGCCATCGGCGACGAGGAAGCGGCGGCGCGCCTGGCTACGCTGTCCGATGCGCACGACTACGCTTCCCTGCATGCGCTGCTCACCGGCGGCGGCGATGCCACGTCCCTGCACCGGCTGTCCGAGCGCCAGGCCATCCATTACGTCGAGCTGCCGGCAGCCGCCACGGCGGCGTTGAACGATGCAGTGCGCCGGCTCGGCAGCGGCGACCTGGTCGACGCACTGCTGCTGGCCTGGCACGATGCCTGGAGCGACCGGATGCGCGCCGGCACCCTGGCCGTCGACTTCATGTTCTCCAATCGTAAGCCGCAGTTCCCCGGCGTCGATGTCGCCCGCACGGTGATGCGGGCCGCGGAAAACGTCACCTTGCTGCTGGCGCCGGACACCTCGGCCAGTGCCGCCGAACGCCTGGCGGCCGTCGCCGCGGCACGGCGCCAGCACCCGCGCAACGGTATCGGTCTGCCGGCGTTGCGCTACCTGTGCGACGACGCCGCGATGGCGCGGCGGATGGCGGCCCTGCCGCTGCCGCAGATCGGTTTCAATTACCTGTCGCTGCTGCCGGCCGAGCAGGGCAAGGTGGGCGACCTGCTCGAGTATGCGGCCGAATGCGCGGGTCCCTGCATCGACTACCGCACTCCCGCCCCGCGCCGCGTGGCCTGCCAGTTGTACGTGGACCGCGCCGGCGCCGGCACCGTGTTCGCCCTCGCCTACGACCCGCGCCAGCTGCGCCATGCCAGCGTGGTGCGGGTCGCCGAGCGCTTCCTCCAGTGTTTGAACAGTTTGTCCGAGCCCTCGACGGCGGCGGTGTAAGCACGCAAGCCGCCAACCGTCCATTTTTATCCGAGAAAGAAAAACATGAGCACATCTACCTCCGCACTTCATCAACTCAGCCCGGAAGAGCTGGCGCAATTTCACCGCGACGGCGTGATCGGTCCGTTCAAGCTGTACGAACCGGAAGAGGCGAAAGCCATGCTGCATGCGATCCGCATGAAAAACCTCGACAAGACCCATGCGATCCACCAGAACGAAGTCAATTACGACCGCCATTTCGACATTCCTGAACTGAGCCGCCATATCGCCCATCCGGGCATCGTCGGGCGCGTGCAGGGCATCCTGGGCGCCGACCTGCTGTGCTGGCGCAGCGAGTTCTTTCCGAAGTTTCCCGGCGCCGCCGGCACGGAATGGCACCAGGTGGCCAACTACCAGTACGCCACGGGCAAGCCGATGCTGGAAGCGACGGAACAGCGCGGCGAGGACAACTACCTCGACGTGACCGTGTGGACGGCGTTCACCGAGGCGACCCTGGAAAACGGCTGCATGAAATTCCTGCCCGGCAGCCATCGCAAGGTCTATTACGACGAGTCCAAGCTGACCGAAGTCGGCCGGCAGGACCAGTACGTGTCGGTCAACAGCGATACCCAGTTCTTCGGCTATGACTTCCAGGAGTTCAAGGTCGATCCGAAATGGCAGCCGGACGAGAACGAGGCCCTGACGATGCGCATGCAGCCGGGCGAATGCGTCATCTTCACGGCCAAGTGCGTCCACGCGTCGCACCCGAACATCACCAAGCGCAGCACCCGTTTCGCCATCACGGCGCGCTATACGCCGACCCACGTGCGCGTGTATCCGGACCAGTCGCGCTTTCAGGCTCATGGCGGCACCTTCGACCTGACCGAATCAAACTACGGCGCCGTGCTCGTCAGCGGCGTCGACAACTACGGGCACAACGCCATCCGTACCGAGAACAACCTGGGCGAGCCTTTCCCCTTCGTGCCGGCGGCGCCGGCGCGCGCGGCGTAATGCCGGCCTTGAACCGGCCCGCGCCCGCGAAGGCGGGTGTGCTGCGGCGCCTGGCGGCCCCCCAACAGGCGCAGGCTCGCCTGATCTGCTTCCCTTGCGCGGGCGCGGCGGCGAGCTTCTACCTGCCCTGGCGCGGCCTGCTCGGCGACCGGATCGCGCTGTGGGCGGTGCAGCCGCCGGGGCGCGAGGACCGTGTCGCCGCCGGCCCGGTTCACTGCTGGGAAAGCCTGACCGGCGAGGTGGTCGACGCGATTCGTGCAATGGACGACGGCCTGCCGACCTTCCTGCTGGGCCACAGCATGGGCGCCCTGCTGGCGTTCGAGGTGGCCCACGCGCTGGCGCGGGACGCCCGCACGGCGCCCCTGCACCTGTTCGTGTCTGGCCACAGCGCGCCCGAACTACGCAACGAGCGCGCGACGCACCTGTTGCCCGACGCCGAACTGGTCGAGGTGCTGCGCCGGTACGAAGGCACCGACCCCGCGCTGTTCGCCAACCGCGAGCTGCTCGAACTGTTCCTGCCCGTGATTCGTGCCGACCTGGCCCTGGACGCCGCCTACCGCTGCGCGCCGCGCCGGCCCCTGGCCGTGCCGTTCACGGCCTTCGCGGGCGCCGACGACTTCGTCGCGCCGCCGGCCAGCGTGCAGGGCTGGCGGCGGCACACGTCGGACCGCTTCGCCTTGCGCGTTTTCCCCGGCGGGCATTTCTTTATCCGAAACCAGCTCGGCCCGATCGCCGATGCCGTCGCCACGCACATCCACGGGGCGCTTGCGCTTCGCTCCAACGCCACTGTTACCCATTGATCCTCACTGACCTTTATGCCTGACTACCACAGCCTAGAAGCCGAAACCGCCGGCCTGTCGATCCTGCACGGCGCCCCACTCACCGACGATCCCGGCGCGCCCCAGTGCCTGGCCGACGCGCTGGCGCGCGCCGCGCGCGCCGACCACGGCATTACCTACCTGCGCGACAAGGGCGACAGCCACGTCCTTCCTTACGCACAGCTCCACCGCGAGGCGCTGCGCGTGGCCGCCGGCCTGGCCGCCCAGGGCGTGCGGCCCGGCCAGCCGGTGCTGCTGCAACTGACCCATGCGGCAGAATTCCTGCCCGCGTTCTGGGGCTGCGTCCATGCCGGCGCCGTGCCCGTGCCGATGGCAGTGCCGTCGCTTTACCAGCCGGACGACCAGGTCGCCGCGCGCCTGCTGCATGGCGCGGAGCGTTTCCCCGGCGCACCGCTGATCTGCCAGCCGCAGGCCCGTGCGGCGCTGGCCGGGCTGCTTGCCGGCCACGGCGCGTCGCCCCTGCTGCCGCTCGACGCCCTGCTGGCCCACGCGCCGGCGGCGGCCGCGCACCGGTGCGACCCGGACCAGCCGGCCTTGTACCTGCTGACCTCCGGCAGTACCGCACGCCCGAAGGTGGTGCCGCAGACGCATCGCCGCCTGCTGGCCCGTTCGCGCGCGACCATCCTGCACAACGGCTTCCACGCCGACGACGTCAGCCTGAACTGGCTGCCGCTCGATCACGTGGGTGGCCTCGTGATGTTCCATTTGCGCGACGTGGTCGCGGGCTGCCATCAGATCCAGGCCCCGCTGACGGCGTTCCTCGAACGGCCGTTGCGCTGGCTGGACTGGTGCAGCAGCCACCGCGTCACCATCACATGGGCGCCTAATTTCGCCTACCACCTGATCAACCAGCATGCCGACGAGATCGCGGCCGCCCGCTGGGACCTGGCGCCGCTGCGCTTCATCCTCAACGGCGGCGAACCCGTGGTGGCCTCGCATGCGCACCAGTTCATGGCGTTGCTGCGCCCCCATGGACTGCGGGACGACGCCATGCATCCCGCCTGGGGGATGTCGGAAACCTGTTCCGGCATCGTCTACAACGACCGCTTCCATCAGCTGCCGGCCACGCGGGACGGCCATGTCAGCGTGGGCGGGCCGCTTCCCGGCGCGAGCGTGCGCCTGGTCGACGGACAGCAGCAGGCCGTGCCCCAGGGCGAGCCGGGACGGCTGCAGGTACGCGGCGTATCGGTTTTCGACGGCTACCTGGGCGATGCGGATGCCAACAGGGCGGCGTTCACGGCCGACGGCTGGTTCGACACGGGCGACCGCGGCGTCATCGAGGACGGGCAGCTGGCCATCGTCGGGCGCGACAAGGATATCCTGATCATCAACGGCCACAATGTCAGCGCCCATGAAATCGAAAGCGTCATCGACGAGGTCGACGGCGTCCTGCCCAGCTTTACGGCCGTGCTACCGGTGCGTGCCGAAGGCGACGCCACGGACCGGGTGGCGGCCTTCTTCGCCTCGTCGGGCGCGGTATCGGACACCCTGCTGCGCGCCGTGCGCGAGCGGCTGACCCGCAAGCTGCGGCTGGCGCCGGATTACCTGGTGCCCGTGACCCCGGCGGCCGTGCCGAAGACGTCGATCGGCAAGATCCAGAAGGAGGTACTGGCGGCGGCGCTGCGCGACGGCCGCCTGATGCCGGCCTACCTGAGCGCGGGGGCGGCCTGGCCGCTGCTGGCGCCCACCCCGCCAGGCTTGCTGCACCGGCGCGTATGGCAGGAAACGCCCGTGCCCGGGCCCGCCGGCGCGGTCAGGCACATCGGCCTGGCCTTTGCCGACGACACCATGCAGGAACTGGGCAATGCGCTGGCGGCGAGGGGCCATACGTTGACGCGACTGCCGCTCGACCCCCATGCCGGGCCCGACTTCCCCGCCTACCTCGGCACGCAACTGCAGATCGACACGCTGCCGGAACTGATCGTCTTCGCCTGGCCGACGGGGGCCGGCGAATACGGCCTGTGGAATCTGCTGAGCTTGTTGCAGCTGGAGGGACGGACGCTGGCGCGCCGCCGCGCAACGCTGCTGGTGGTGGGCCGGAACGTGCAGCGCGTGGGCCCCGGCGACGCGCCCGTGGAAGCGGCCGATGCGCTGCCGATCGGCGTGCTGCGGGCCGCCGCGCAGGAGTATCCAGGCTTGACCTGCCGCCACCTCGACATCGGCGCACTGCCCGTGGCGGCGCTGGCCGAACTGCTGGAGCGGGAAGCGGCCGGCTGCGCCGAGCGCGAGGTCGAGGTGGCCTACCGCGACGTCCGCCGCCACGTGGCGCGCCTGGCGGCCGTGCCGGCCCGCCCGCGCCGTCCTGCCGCCATCCGTCCCGAGGGCCGCTACCTCGTCGTCGGCGGGCTGGGCGGCATCGGCAGTCTGGTCAGTGGTGCATTGCTGGAGCGCCTGCAGGCGCGCGTCGCCATCGTCGGACGGGGCACGATGCCGGCCGGTCCCGCGCTGGAACGCTACGAGGACCTCACGCGCCGCCATCCCGGACGGGTCGCCTACTTCAGCGCCAACGTCACCCGTGGCGACACACTGGAGCAGGCCGTCGCGGCGGCGCAAGTGTGGGCCGGCGGCAAGCTCGACGGCATCTTCAACCTGGCCGGCACGTTCGCCTCGTGCGCCATCGCCGAGCTGGCATTGCAGGACATCGCGCCGGCCCTGGCAGGCAAGCTGCACGGGGGCGAACAGCTTTACCGGCTGGCCACGGCGCACGCCATTCCATTACTGGTGCAGTTCTCGTCCGTGAATGGCTACTTCGGCGGCGCGGGCACGGCCCTGTATGCCGCCGCCAACCGCAGCCAGGAAGCGCTGGCCGAGCGGGCACTGGGTGTCGCGGGCGGGCCGGATGTGCGCTGCCTGAGCTGGTCGATGTGGCAGGAAACGGGACTGAGCGCCGGTTTCGCCCAGACCGAACTGACGCGCCAGCGGGGCTATCGGGTACTGACGCCGGAAGCCGGCGTGGCCGCTTTCTGGGCCGCGCTGGCGGCCGACTGCCACAGCCCGCTGATCGGCATCGATGCCGCCAATCCCGCCATGGTCGCCGAGATGATGGCGACGGCGCGCCCGCAGGAACTGCAGGAAGCGACGCCCGCGGCGACCCAGTCAGCGCCGACATTGCCGCCGTCCGCGCCGGCCGTCACGGCCGATACCCTCGAGGGAACGCTGTCCGCGATCTGGGTGGCGCTGCTCGAACTGGACGAGCCGCCGGAGCCGGATGACAACCTGTTCGACCTGGGCGGCCATTCGCTGCTGCTGCCACGGATGCAGCAGGATATCCGCGCCCGGACGGGCTTCGAGGTGGAGGCGGTGCAGCTGTTCCAGTATCCCACCGTGAGCACGCTGGCCGCGCATCTGCGCGAACGGGTGCAGGCGCCGGCCGCCGGTGCCGCGCGCGATTTCGAGGAGGATATCGCCGCTGTCTGGCGCGAGGTGCTCGAACTCGAGGAACTGGATCCCGACGACAACCTGTTCGATCTCGGCGGGCATTCGCTGCTGCTGCCGCGCATCTGCGAACTGATACGCCAGCGCACCTCGGTGGAACTGCAGCTGGTCGAGCTGTTCCAGTTCCCTACCTTGGGCGCGCTGGCGCACCACGTGGAAGCGCAAGCCGGCGGCAGGTCCGGGCGATGATGCTCTCGAAATGGTTCGTGCGCTACGGCGCCGCGCAGCCGCAGGCCCCCAGGCTGCTGGTGGCATGCCATTTCGCCGGCGGCGCCGCATCCGCTTTTCGCCAGTGGCCGGCGCTGCTGGCGGGCGAGGCCGAATGCATCTCCGTGCAGTTGCCCGGGCGCGAGACCCGCATCGACGAACCGTTCTGCCTGTGCCTGGATACCGTGGCGAAGTCGGCTTGCGACGCCATCGCCACGGTAGCCCGCGGCCGGCCCGTCAGCCTGTTCGGCCACAGCATGGGTGCGCTGATCGCGCTGGCGATCGCCCAGCAGGTGCAGCGCGCGGGCAGCTTCGGCCTGGACGGGCTGGCGGTATCGGCACGGCGCGCACCCCACCTGCCCGTGTTCGAGCCCGACCTGCTCCACTGCAGCGATGCCACCTTGCTCGAATGCCTGCGTGCATTCGACGGCTTGCCGCCCGAAGTGCTGGACGAGCCGGAACTGAAGGGCAAGCTGCTGGACCGGGTGCGCGCCGACTTCGTGCTGGCCGACGCGGGGCGCCGCCTGGCTCCGCCCGAGCGCGGCCTGCATTGCCCCCTGCTGGCACTGGGCGGCGTCGACGACCAGACGGTCGGCCTGGCCCACCTGTTGCCGTGGCAGCGCTATACGGCGTCCGCGTTCAAGCTGGCCCTGATGCCTGGCGGTCACTTCTATCTCCGGGCACCGAGCAATATGCGCCGGCTGCGCACGGCACTGCTGGACTTTCCCAGCGCCGTGTCGCCTTCCCAACCCCTGTAAAAGCGAGTTTTTCATGTCTGTCGAAAATACCAAGTTTTATAAGCTGACCACACCCATCTTCATCCAGATGGTGCTGCTGGTCGTCATCTTCCTCACTGACACGGTGTTCCTCAGCCGCGTCTCCGACGCCGCCGTCGCCGGCGTAGGCGGGATGATGCCGCTGCTGCTGTCGGGCATCGCGTTGATGCATGCCTTCTCGGACAGCGGCACCAGCCTGCTGGGCCAGGCCCTGGGCGCGGGACAACCGCGCCGCGTGTCGGCCGTGTTTGCCGTGATGCTGTTGATCGGCCTGCTGGTCGGTTGCTCGCTGAGCCTGTCCTTCTACGGCCTGTCCGGCCGCCTGGGCAACTGGATGGGCTTCAGCCCGGACGTGGCCGAAGCGAGCCGCCAGTACGTGCTGTACATCGCGCCGCTGTTCCTGATGGACGCGTTCTTCATCAACCTCAACTCGTTGCTGTTTGCCCACGGCGAAACGCGCTGGAACATGTACGCTGCGATCGGCTCGGCGGTCACGAACTTCGTCTGCAACATCGGCCTGATGTACGAGTGGGTACCGGGCTGGCGCCTGGGACCGGCCGAGGTGGCAATGGCGACGCTGGCGGCGCAGATTCCTCCCATCCTCATCATGGCCTATGCCGTCTTCGTGCGCCTGGGCGTGCGCCTGCGACTGAACACGATCAGCCGCACCGACGCCGTGTGGGGACTCAAGCGGCTGCTGCGTATCGGCCTGCCCGCCACCGTCGAACCGGTGTCGCAGAATGCCAGCCAGCTGGTGATGATGTCGATGCTGGCCATCACGGGCACGGCCGCCGTCGCCGCTTTCGCCTACGGCAAGAACCTGTTCGTGCTGCTGTCCTATGCAGGCGGCATCTCCATCGGCATCGGTACCCAGATCGTCGTTTCGCACTACCAGGGCAAGGGCGCCTTCGCGCAGGCCGACAGTCGGCTGAAAACGAGCCTCAAGCAGTTCATTCCGTTCGCCATCCTCGTCGTCATCCTCGTGAACCTGGGCGCGCACTGGATCCTGGGCCTGCTGACGCACGATCCGGAAATCATCCGCATGGGCCAGCTGGTGCTGCTGTACCTGCTGATCATCGAACCGATGCGCGCCGCCAATTTCATCATCTATCCGTCGCTGCGCGGTTCGGGCGACGTCAACGTCCCCGTGGCGGCGAGCATCGTCGCGCACTGGGGCTTCGGCGTGGGCCTGGCCTGGTACCTGGCCATGCATCTGGGCTGGGGCATGGCCGGCGTGTTGGCCGGCATCGCCGCCGACGAGCTGGTTCGCGCAATGGTGAACCTGCAGCGCTGGCATGCGGGTCACTGGCAGGCCTATTGCACGCCCGCCACCGCGGCCAGCCCCAGCGCCTGATACAAGCCCGTGCGGGGCGCCCTGCCCCGCCATCGATCCATCAACGCAAAGCAGTGTTCCGGAAAGAAGGAATGAGATGAGCAGCAAGCAAGACCAGCAGATCGCGGTCGTCGGCATGGCTGTGCGCTTCCCCGAGGCGCCCACGCTGGACGCCTATTGGGCCAACCTGATCGCGGGGCGGTGTTCGGTCCAGCGCTTCAGCAAGGAAGCAGCCATTGCCGACGGCGTGCCACGCAGCGAGGCGGAACGGGACGACTATGTGCCGGCGTCGGCACTGGTCGACGGCGTCGACCGCTTCGATGCGGGCTTCTTCGGCTTCAGCCGGCGCGAAGCGGAAGTGATGGACCCGCAGTACCGGCTGTTCCTGGAAACGGGCTGGGCGGCGCTGGAGGCGGCCGGCCAGACGGGCCGCCGGCGCTCGGACAGCATCGGCGTCTTCGCGACCTCGGGGATGAGCCTGTATTCCGGGAAGGAGATGAACACCTATTACCGCGTCAACGTGGCCCATCATGAGGAATTGCTGGACACGATCGACGCCATCCAGATCAAGGTATTGAATGACAAGGACTATCTGCCGACCCAGCTGTCGTACCGCCTCAACCTGAAAGGCCCCAGCATGGCCGTGCAGACGGCCTGTTCGTCGGCCCTCGTCGCATTGCAACTGGCCGTCCAGAGCCTGCGCCGTGGCGAGTGCGATGTCGCGCTGGTCGGCGCCTCGGCCATCCATGCGCCCCGCCACGCAGGCTACCGCTACAGCGAGGGCAGCATCTATTCGTCCCAGGGGGTCTGCCGTCCGTTCGAACAGCACGCCGCCGGCATTGTCGGCGGCAACGGTGTCGGCGTGGTGGTGCTGCGCCGGCGCGACTGCGCGCTGCGCGACAACGATCGCGTGCACGCCCTGATCCAGGGCATCGCGGTCAACAACGACGGCGCCAACAAGGTCAGTTACGCAGCGCCCAGCATCGAGGGCCAGAAGGCCAATATCCGGGCCGCGCTGCGCGACGCCGGCATCTCGGCGGCGCTGATCGGCATGGTGGAGGCCCACGGCACAGGCACCGCGATGGGCGATCCCATCGAAGTGGCCGCGCTGGCCCAGGTATTCGGTGAGGCGAAGATGGCGCCGGCCAGTTGCGCCATCGGATCCGTCAAATCCAATATCGGCCACCTCGACACGGCCGCCGGCATGGCCAGTCTCGTCAAGGCGATCCTCGCCGTGGAACACGCGGTGATCCCGCCGACGGCGGGCTTCGTGGCGCCCAATCCCCTGCTCAACCTGGCGCGCACGCCGTTCTACGTCAACGCCCAGGCGCAGGAGTGGCCTGCGGCGGACGGCCCCCGGCGCGCGCTGGTGTGCGCCACCGGCGCCGGCGGCACGAATGCCCACGTGGTGCTGGCTTCCTGCACTGGGCAGGACGGCGTACCGGCAGCGCCGCGGGGCAAAGGCGGGGAAGCGCAGGAAGCGCAGGAAGCGCAGGGTGCGGACGACGCAGTACGACTGCTGCCGCTGTCGGCCAAGGACGAGGCCAGCCTGCGGGCACAGGCGCGCCAGTACGCCGCGCTGCTGCGCATGGACACGGCGAGCCTGCGCGACATCTGCTATACGGCCGCCACGCGCCGCGAGCATTTCCGCTGGCGCCTGGCGGCCGTGGGCCAATCGCGCCGGCAACTGGCCGAGGCCCTCGACGCCATCGCCGATGG
>NZ_WNKZ01000100.1 GCF_009720835.1 Pseudoduganella buxea | reverse complement strand
CCTTGCGCCCCGGGCCGGCAGGCGGCCGGCAGGCGGGCGCACCGGCACGGACCTTCGCGTGGATGTGGCGCGAGGCGCTCGAACTGCGGCGCGACGCGGTGCGCCTGACCCTGGCCCTGGCCGGGCCGCTGATCCTGATGGCCGTCATCGGCGTGGGCATCAACATGGATGTCGAGAGCCTGCGCTTCGCCGCGCTCGACCGCGACGATACGGCACTGAGCCGCGACTACGTGCGCAACCTGGCCGGTTCGCACTACTTTGTCCTGCAGCCGGCACCGGTGGACGAGGCCGACATGGAACGGCGCCTGCGCTCGGGCGAGCTGGCCCTGGCGCTGGAACTGCCGTCAGGTTTTGCCCGCGACGTCGCGCGCGGCGGCCCCGCGCGCATCGGCGCCTGGGTCGACGGCGCCATGCCGCTGCGGGCCGAAACCGTGCTGGCGTATGCGCAGGGCATGCACGCCCAGTGGCCGGCCGGGCAGGTGCCGCCCGGCGCGATGGCGGGCACGGCGGGCGTGGCGGTGGAAACCCGGTTCCGCTACAACCCGGACGTGCGCAGCCTGCCTGCCATGGTGCCGGCCATGATCCCCGTCCTCCTGATGATGCTCCCGGCCATGCTGACGGCGCTGGCCGTCGTGCGCGAAAAGGAGATGGGCTCGATCGTCAACCTGTATGTGACGCCCGTGCGGCGGGCCGAGTTCGTGCTCGGCAAGCAGCTGCCCTACGTACTGCTGGCGATGGTGAACTTCGTGCTGATGGTATTGATGGCGGTGCTGCTGTTTCGTGTTCCCGTGACGGGCAGCCTGCCGGCGCTGGCTGGCGCCACCTTGCTGTACTGCTGCACCTCGACGGCCATCGGACTGCTGGTGTCGGCCTTCGTGCGCAGCCAGATCGCGGCCATCTTCCTGGCCATGATCGGCACCATCGTGCCCACCATCCAGTTCGGCGGCATGATCAATCCCGTCACGTCGCTGCAGGGCGCGGGCAGGGCGATCGGCGAGGCCTTTCCCGCCTCGCACATGCTCACCATCAGCCGCGGCATCTTCAGCAAGGCGCTCGGCATGGCCGACCTGCGCGCCGATTTCCTGGCCCTGGCCGTGGCGGCGCCGCTGGTGCTCGCGGCGGCCATCGCGCTGGTGCCGAAGCAGGAGCGCTGACGTGGACGCGTTCGTGCGCATCCTGCGCCTGGGCGGCAAGGAGCTGCGGAGCCTGTGGCGCGACCCCGTCATGCTGGTTCTGGTGCTGTGGTCGTTCTCCGCCGCCGTCTACGTGGCGGCCACGGCGCAGCCGGACACGCTGGCGCGTGCTTCGCTGGCCATCGTCGACGAGGACCAGTCGCCGTTGTCGCTGCGACTGCGGGCGGCCTTCGCGCCGCCCCAGTTCGCGCCGCCGCCCCTGTTGCCCGCGTCGGCCATCGACCCGACGCTCGACGCCGGGCGGCAAACCTTCGTGCTGGTGATCCCGGCCGGCTTCCAGCGCCGCTTGCTGGCCGGCCGCCGTCCGGCGCTGCAGCTCAATGTCGATGCCACACGGGTGGGCCAGGCCTTCACGGGCAGCGCCTACATCGCGCAGATCGTCGACACGGAAGTGGCCGGATTCGTGCTGGGCGTGCGGCGCGAGGCGCGGCCGGCCGTGGAACTGGCGCTGCGCACCCGCTTCAACCCGGAACTCAGCCACCGCTGGTTCGGCGGCGTGATGGAACTGGCCAACAACGTGACGATGCTGGCCGTCGTGCTGGCCGGCGCGGCGCTGATCCGCGAGCGCGAGCACGGCACCGTCGAGCACCTGCTGGCAATGCCCGTCACGCCGGCCGAGATCCTGCTGGCCAAGGTCGTTGCCAGCAGCCTCGTGGTACTGGCCGCCACGCTGCTGTCGCTGGCCTTCATCGTGCGCGGCGCGCTGGGTATCCCGCTGGCCGGATCGGCCGCACTGTTCCTGGGCGGCACGGCGCTGCACCTGTTCGCCACGACGTCGCTGGGCGTGCTGATGGCAACCGTGGCGCGCTCGATGCCGCAGTTCGGCCTGCTCGTCGTGCTCGTGCTGCTGCCGCTGCAGATGCTGTCGGGCGCCAACACGCCGCGCGAAAGCATTCCCGGCGGCGTGCGCGAGGCCATGCTGCTGGCGCCGACGACGCACTACGTCGAGCTGGCGCAGGCTGTCCTGTTTCGCGGTGCCGGCCTCGACCTGGTGTGGCGCCCGTTGCTGGCGAGCGCGCTGATCGGCGCTGCATTGTTCGCGTTGGCCCTGCTGCGCTTTTCGCGCGGCATCGGCGACGACGGGCGGATTTAAGAGGGCCGGCGGCGGCCGCCGCCGGGAGATGAATCGTTCAATCACGGGAGGCAAACATGAAGGCATTCGCAACAGGACGGATGGCAGTGCTGCTGGCGCTGCTGTGCGGCGCCGGCACTGGCGCGACGCAGGAGCGGCCGCTGACCGGCACGGCCGGCCAGGTACCGTACGCCACGGGCGGCATCGGCCAGGAGGAGCGGGAGGCGCTCGAGGCCATGCGCGACCAGTACAACCTGCGCCTGACCTTCGCCACGCGCGGCAGCGGCGCCTTGCTGGCCAACGTGGCGCTGGCGATCACGGACGGCCGGCGCGGGCCGGTCATGACGCTGGATGACTGCGGCCCGCACGTCTACGTGAAGTTGCCGCCCGGCAGCTATACCATCACCGCGGTGGTGGACGGTGTCGAGCAGCGCCGCCGCGTGACGGTGGGGCGCCCCGGCGGGGCCCGTGAGCTGGTGCTGTACTGGCCGGGCACGGACACTGAGCGTGCGTGACGGAGGCGCCACGTCGCAGGCGACAAAGGACTTTTTGACCTGGATCAAACTTTTAAAGAGCAATCCCCGCTAACGTTTGCGTATGTTCAATCTTGCAACGCACACGGGCGGGCAGGCGGGGCGCCACGGCGGCAGCGGGCCTGCGTGGCTGCAGATGGTGTTGCCCGGGCTGCTGGTGTGTTGCACCTTGCTGGCGTTGCTGTATGGGGGGGCGGGGCGCTGACCAGCGGCGGTCTGGCCTGGGTGCTGTGGCGCAATACGCTGCTACCGCTGCGGCGCCTGGCGGCCAGCGTGGATGGCGCCGGCGACCCTGCGCCGCCCATCGGTGCCGGGCACGCCTGGCCCCGCGAACTGGCCGTACTGGCCGAACGTTTTGCAGGCATGCAAGCGGAACAGGCAAGGGCAAACGCGCAACTGCGCCTGGCGGCAAGCGTGTTCGAGGCCACCGCCGAAGGCATCCTGATCGTCTCGGCCGGGCTGCGCATCCTGGAAGCGAACCGGGCGTTCCAGCGCATGAGTGGCTATACGCGGGCAGAACTGGTCGGTGCCAGCCCCGCCATCCTGCATTCTGGCCGGCAGGACGCGCAGTTCTATGCGGCGATGTGGCAGGGCCTGCGAACCGACGGGCACTGGCGCGGTCAAATATGGGACCGGCGGCGCGATGGCAGCCTGTTCGCGGCGTTGTTGACGATCAGCACCGTGCCGGCCGCGGACGGCTCCCTGGACCATTATGTGGCCCTGTTCGCCGACATTACCGACCTGCGCCGGCGGCAGGATGAAGTCGAGCGGCTGGCCTATTTCGACCCGTTGACGGGCGTGGCCAACCGGCGGCTGCTGCACGAGCGCCTGGATGCGGCCGTCCGCGAGGCCGCCGTCGTCGGCGGCACAGCGGCCGTGTGCAGCATCGACCTCGATGCGTTCAAGGCCGTCAACGACGAACGCGGCCACGACGCCGGCGATGCCGTGCTGGTGGCCGTGGCGCAGCGGCTGACGGCCGCCGTGCGCGCCTGCGATACCGTCGTGCGCACGGGGGGCGACGAGTTCGTCATCGTGCTGAAGGGACTGGTGGACGAGGCCGAGGCCCACGACATCATGCGGCGGGCACTGGCGGCGCTGAAGGAGCCGGTGGCATTGCCGGGCACCAGCGTGGTGGTGGACGCATCGATCGGACTGGCCTGCTATCCCCGTGACGGCCTGGACGGCGAGGCCCTGCTGCGCGGCAGCGACAGGGCGATGTACCGGGCCAAGCGGCTCGGCCGCCACCGCGTCGCGGCGGGCGGCGGCGCGGGGCCATGTTGATTGTCGAACGTTGAACGCGGACGTGAAGGAGGAGAACCCATGAGCATCCACGCGCCGCAGGACGGGCTCGCACGGGCATCAGTGCGTCAGCAGCACGCAGGTCTCGGCGTTGTCCAGCAAGGTGCGGGTGGCGCCGCCGGCAACCAGTTCGCGGAAGCGGCTGTGGCCATAGGCGCCGGCGACGACCAGGTCGGCGTCGACGTCCCGGGCGATGCGCAGCAGCGCGTCGCCCGCGTGGTGCGCATCAGGATCGGTCACTATCTGGACAGGCACGCCCAGGCGGCCCAGCCAGGCCGCCAGCGCCGCCCCGGGGTCCCGGTCCGTGGGGTCGTCGCCGTGCAGCCATGGCGACGGCCGGTCGATCACGGCTGCATGCACGTGCGCGGCGTCGCGCAGCAGCGGCAGCGCGGCCTGCACGGCGCGCCGTGCCTCCAGCGAAGCATTCCAACCGATGAGGATGCGGCGGCCCACGCTGTCGGCGCGGCAACCGTCCGGCACCATCAATACGGGGCATGCGCCATGCAGGGCCACGTAGTCCGGGACGGCAAAGCCCGTCAGCACGGCGGTGCCGTTATCCTGCCCTACGATCACGAGATCGGCATAGGTCGACTGGGCCAGCACGACTTCGGCGGCGTGCCCAGTAACGAGGCGCGTCTCGAACGACGCCACGCCGCGGCGCCGCGCATCGACGGTGAAGCGCTCCAGCGCGGCGGCCGCGTCGTCATGCAGGGCGGCATGGTCGGCCAACGGCATCGCGCCGAAGGGCGACGCCGCCAGCATCGCGTAGTCGGCCGGCGCCAGGCCCGTGGCGGCACAGCCCACCAGGTGCGCGCCGTGCCGCTCCGCCAGCCCCGTGGCCAGGCGCATCCGCAACGCGAACTGGTCGTTGTCGGCAACGTAGAGAACGATGGTCTTGTACATGATGCATTCCTCGGTGGATGGATTTCAACCCTCGGCTGCGGCCTGGCAGGCCAGGCAGCGCTCGGCCGACGGCATCGCCAGCAGCCGCTCGACGGCGATGGCCGCACCGCACGTCGTGCAGCTGCCGTACCGGCCCTCGGCCATACGGCGCAGCGCCGCGTCGGTCCGGCGCAGGGCGGCCGCTTCATGGCCCAGCCAGGCCAGCTCATCGGCGAACTCCTCGCTGGCCTCGGCCGGGTCGAGCTGGTCGGCAAGATAGTCGTGCAGGTGCGGAGCCGGTTGCGCGCCGTTCTCGTGCAACTGCCGGCGCAAGCTGCCGGCCAGGCGCGCCCGGGTGGCGAGAAGGTCGTCGTGCAGGCGCTGCAACTCGTCGGCGGTCGGGGCATTCATCGCGGCACTCCTGAAATGGTAGGCGGGGACACGACGCCAATGTACGGCGCCCTGGCGGCGCCGTCACCATGGGAATTTGACCCAGGTCAAAAAGCTGCCGATGATCGGGGTGCCCGGACACGGACCCGATTCCCCCAACCTGCTTCCAGCGAGGCCCGCCATGCAGACCATGCGCCGTGTTGAATTTCCCCTCCGTCCGGCAGCGAGCCGTTGCGCCCTGTGCCCGTTGCGCTCGCCCTGCCTGCCCGACAGCCTGTCGGCCGACGACCTGGCTCGGATCGAGCAGCTCGTTGCACGGCGCCGCCGCGTGCTGCGCGAGGACGTGCTGTATCGCATGGGCGACCGGGGCGGCACCCTGTATGCCATCCGGCTGGGACATTTCAAGAGCCTGCAGGCGGACCGGCGCGGCGGCCAGCACCTGACGGGCTTCCAGATGGCCGGTGAACTGCTGGGCATGGATGCACTGGGCACGGGGCTGCATGGCAGCACGGCCGTCGCGCTGGAGGACAGCGAGGTATGCGAGATTCCCTACGCCCGGCTGCTGGAGCTGATGCCGCGCATGCCCGGACTCCTGGCGCACTTCCACCAGATGCTGGGCCGGGAAATCCTGCGCGAGCAGGCCGTTATGATTTTCCTCGGCAATATGCGGGCGGACCAGCGTCTGGCCAGTTTCCTGCTCGACCTGGGCGAACGCTATGCAATGCGCGGCTATTCGGCGCGCAGCTTCCTGCTGCGCATGTCGCGCGACGATATCGCCGGCTACCTGGGGTTGACGCTCGAGTGCATCAGCCGCCAGCTGGCCCGCTTCCGCCGCAATGGCTGGATCAGGCTGGATAAGCGGGCCATCGAGCTGACCGACCGCGACGCGCTGCTGGCGCTGGCGGCCGGGTTGCAGCCGGCCCTCCCGATCGATTCCGACTCGGCGCGGGCCCACGCGGCCTGACGAGGCGGCCGAGCCGCGACCGCCGATGGCGGACGGCCGCAAAATTCACATCGGCACATTCGAAGGAGAACATCATGGCAAACCTGACCCGCTACGACCCGTTCGCCAGCCTGGCGAGCTTTGCGCCGTTGCGTGACTTCGAGGACCTGTGGCGCGACATGCGCCGCCTGCCCGGCGACGGCGAGGCGCCGACCATGCGGCTTGATGTGTCGGAGAACGACACGGCCTATACGGTGACGGCCGACGTGCCTGGCGTGAAGAAGGAGGATATCAAGGTCGACGTCGACGGCAATCAAGTCACGATCACGGCCGAAGTGCGCAAGGACAGCGAGCAGAAGGACGGTGACAAGGTGGTCCGCAGCGAGCGCTACGTGGGTCAGCAGTACCGCAGCTTCACGCTGGCCCATGCCATCGACGACGCCGCCGCTGCCGCCAGATACGATAACGGAGTGCTGCAGCTGACGTTGCCGAAAAAGACGCCGGGTGGCGGACGCAAGCTGCAGATCGCGTGACGGAGCCCGTCATGCAGGCACTTGTTTATGGCGGCCCCGGCCGCAAGACACTGGAGGACCGCCCCCGGCCCGCCATCGTCCACCCGGGCGATGCGGTCGTGCGCGTCACGCGCACGACGATCTGCGGCACGGACCTGCATATCCTCAAGGGCGACGTGCCGGACTGCGCACCCGGGACGATCCTCGGTCACGAGGGTGTCGGCGTCGTCGAGGAAACCGGAGCTGCCGTGGCGTGCCTGCAGCCGGGCGACCATGTGCTGATCTCGTGCATCACGTCGTGCGGGCGCTGCGAATACTGCCGCAAGGCGATGTACTCGCATTGCCTGGACGGCGGCTGGCTGCTGGGGCACCGCATCGACGGCACCCAGGCCGGCCATGTGCGCATTCCCCATGCCGAGACCAGCCTGCACCGCATCCCGCCCGGCGCGGACGAGGAAGCGCTGGTCATGCTGAGCGATATCCTGCCGACCGGCTTCGAATGCGGTGTCTTGAACGGCAGGATCGCGCCCGGTGCGAGCGTGGCCATCGTCGGTGCCGGGCCCATTGGCCTGGCCACGCTGCTGACGGCCCGCTTCTATTCGCCCGCCGCCATCACGGTCATCGACTTCGATGAAAGCCGCCTGGCCGTGGCGCGGGAGTTCGGCGCCACGGCCGCCATCGTGGGCGGCGGCGACGTGGCCGGGCGGGCCATGGCGCTGACCGCGGGGCGCGGCTACGATACCGTGATCGAAGCCGTGGGGGTGCCGGCCGCGTTCGAGCTGTGCCAGGAGCTGGTGGCGCCGGGCGGAACCATCGCCAATATCGGCGTGCACGGCGAGAAATGCGACCTGCACCTGGAGAGGCTGTGGTCGCATAACATCACCATCACGACGCGGCTGGTCGATACGGAGACCATCCCGCAACTGCTGCGGGCCGTGCAAGGCGGCCAGCTCGACGCCCGGCGCTTGGTGACCCACCGTTTTCCGCTGGCCCGGATCGAGCAGGCCTACGAGGCATTCGGCCACGCGGCCGACACCCATGCCTTGAAAGTGATCGTCGAGGTGTCGGAACCGTGATGGCGGCCGCGCCGTGCGGCCCAGGTCAGTGTGCCAGCAGCAGGGGCACACTGACCTGTTTCAGCAGGTCGCGGCTGACACCGCCGGCGAACCATTCGCGATAGCGGCTGTGGCCGTACACGCCCGTCACCAGCAAATTGGCGCCGACGTCGCGCGCCAGCCCCACCAGGGTGGCCGCGATGCTGGCGTCGCTCCGTTCGGGCACCACCTCCACGGGCACGCCGTGCCGGGCCAGGTAGGTGGCGAGGTCCGCACCGGGCTGTTCGCCATGGCGCGGGTTCGACGGTTCCGGGTTGATCACGGCGACCAGTACCGACCTGGCCTGCTGCAGCAGCGGCAGGGCGCCGGCCACGGCGCGCGTGGCCTCCATGCTGGCATCCCAGCCGATGACGACGGTGCCGGCCAGGTTATCGTCGCGATGATCCTCCGGCACCACCAGCACGGGGCGGGTGCCGTGCAGCGCGACATATTCCGGCAGGTCCGTTACCAGGCGCAGGCGCGAACCGGCCGGCGTGCCGGCGCTCAGCACCAGCAGGTCGGCGTAGCGCGACTCGAGCACCAGCGCATTGGCTGCGTCGTCCTCGATCATGCGCTGTTCCCACGACGCCACGCCGAGCCGGCCGACGGCGGTGGCGAAGCGCAGCAGCTGGTCGTTGGCATTGCGCCGCAGCAGGTCGAAGTCGGCGTCGGGCAGCGTCATCACGGGCGCGCCGCCGAAGGCGATGAAATCGAACTGGGTGATGCCCGTGACGGCACTGCCGACCAGGTGGCCGCCGTGCGCCGACGCCAGCGCGGCCGCCACCGCCAGGCGCGATGGCAGCTGGGGGCTGTTGTCGACATGCACCACGATGGTTTTATACATGATCCCCTCCTTGCGTTGACGAGAATCCAGTGTAGGGCGTACATCGTGGCCATTGGACGACCGATTTGATCTCGATCAAAAATGCACGCGACTTCGCCGTGACGGCCGCGAGTGCCACGACTAGAGTGATGTCCGGGGACAGGCGCCGTGTCGGTACGCGGCGCGCGGACCCGAGCACGGAGAGTCCCATGACCACTACCGATCCGGCCGGCTTCCCGCTCACGGGCGATGCGGCGCTGGACATGGCCCACCGGGCCCTGTTCGCCGAATGGCGGCGCATCGCCGCGCTGCCGACGCCCGCGTTCGCCCCTGCCTTCCACGCCGCCGTGGCCATGCTGGAGCGCGATTTCCGGGAGGAAGAGGACCTGATGGAAGAGATGGACTTTCCCGGCCTGGCGTGCCACCGCGAGCAGCACGCGCGGGCACTGTCCGGCCTGCACCACGCCGCCGCCATGCTTGCCGAGGGCAAGGACAAGCCGGCCCGGCACGCCATCGTCTTGCTGCTCGACTGGCTCACCATACATATCGGCACGCTGGACCTGGCGCTGGCCGTGGCCACCGACCTGGCCCGCGCGGCCCGGAGGTGACGGTCCGGCGTCGCCGACCGGCCGGCAGGGAAAGCACATTTGATCTGAAACATAGTCAGCGCCGGCGCGCCGGCGCTAGCATCGTCTCCCGATCCGCAAAACAAGGAGAACGACATGAGTGCATTGCATCGAACCGTCATGACGATCGCGGCGGCTGCCGCCGTTCTGGGCCTGGGGGCAGCCACGGCCGCGGGCCAGGCCACGCCACGCGCCGATACGGCGTCCGGCGACAACACCAGCACGCGTGCCGAGCGGCAGGAAGCGACGGCCAGCCGGCATGTGACCGATGCCGTGGCCGTGGTGCGCGCCCTCGACGCCGAGCCGCGCATGCGTACCCTGCTGCAGCAGTGCAAGGGAGTGTTCATCGTGCCGAACTACGGCAGGGCGGCGCTGGCCGTGGGCGCCAGCGGCGGTACCGGCATCCTCGTGGTGCGCCGGGCCGGTGGCGAGTGGAGCAGTCCCGCCTTCTACAATATGGGGGGCCTGAGCATCGGGCTGCAGGCCGGTGCGCAGGGCGGCTCGCTGGCGCTGCTGCTGATGAACGACAAGGCCGTCAACGAGTTCGTCAAGAAGAACAACTTCTCGCTCAATGCCAAGGCGGGCCTGACGGTCATCAACTGGAGCCGCATGGCGCAGGGCTCGGCCGGTACGGGCGACGTCGTCGCCTGGTCCGGCACGAAGGGATTGTTCGGCGACCTCGCCACCGTGGAAATCAACGACGTGCGCTACAACCAGAACCTGACCAACGCCTATTACCGTCGCACGCTGGCGGTCAGCGACGTGATCGGCGGCGCGGCGGCCAATGCGCAGGCCGAGCCGCTGATCCGGGAACTGGCCAATGTCGGCGGCCGCGCCGCGCAGTAATCGACCGTTCCACGTGACAGGCAGCGCGGGCGGCAAGGCGGCTGGCCGCCCGGTGCCCCCGCGCCGGGCGGCTTACTCGCATTTGCGCCGCATCGCCTCCATATGCTGCTGGCGCGCTTGCGGCGACATCGACTTGCCGTGTCCGGCCATCGCCGATTCCCGCTGTTCGGGTGACATTGCCTGCATTGCCCGGTGCATGGCGCACATCCGTTCCGGGTCTTCCCCGGCGGCCTTCATGCCCGCTCCATGGGCGCCGGCCAGGCCATGGCCGGGGCCCGCATGCGGAGATGGGGCGCAGCCGCCCAGCAGCGCCAGCGCCAGCAGCGCGGCAGCGGTTTGAAAATGGATGTGGGTGGCTCGGATGTGCATGGCGACTCTCCCCGGCAGGTGATGGCGTGACGCTGCCACTATAGGTCCGCATCCGCCTGGCGATCCGTGACTTCGGTCAAATTGCACGGTATCGGGGGCGGCCTACTTCCCCAGCAACAGCAGCGAGCGTTCCCAGTCATCCACCCATGCCAGCAGGAAGTCATGCGTCTTGAAGGCGCGTTTCAACGGCCCCAGCGGCGCACGGTACACGTCGTGCAAACCAAGCGCCAGGGTCACGGGATTCCACAGGGCGTTGCGCTTCGATTTCTTCGCGCTGGCCTTGACGCGTGCGCCGTCGTCGCCAAAGATGCCGATGGCGTCATCCAGCGCCTTGTCCAGGTCCAGCCGCACGATGGATGCGAATGCGGCCAGCACGTCGGCCTTGCCGATGCCTTCCTGCGACTCCTTCGCGGCCGCCCTGGCCGGCGGCGGCGCGGCGGCCTCGTGTTTCAACTTGCCCGCCAGCTTTTCGATGTCCTTCTTCTGGAAGCGCAGGTCGGCCAGCGGGCGCCGGAAGCCCCCTTCGGGCAGGCGGGCGACGATCTTGTAGGCGTCCTTCGTCATCGTCATCAACACATCCTCGCTGCCCGCCGCCAGCCGGGCGATATCGCCCTCGAAGAAGATCGGCGCGGCGTAGCCGCCATTGGCGTCGCCGAACAGCTCGGGAAAGGCGGCGTCGTAATCGAGCCAGACATACGGGGTCAGGCCGTGCCGCAGCAGGTCCGGCAGGGCCCAGGGCGTACCCGTCTGGAGCGCCAGCCAGGCGCAGGTTTCGGTGACGGTGGCGCGAAAGGGCAGGTCGGTGGTGCTCATGGGGTTTCTCGGTCGGGGCGGCGGAGCGTCATTGTAGTGCAAGCGGGCAAACGCAGTCCTCCCGGTCCCGCAGTATGGACGGGCTATACTGGCGGTGTCAGTATATGCCTGCCTTTTGGTATCACGGACGCTTGGGGGAGCAGGCTTGCCGGGTCCATCGCCGCACGACGCCGTACGGCGCGATGCGGCACCGGTTCTTGTCCGCCATTTTCCAGGAGCACACCGCATGACTTTTCGAGCCACCCTGCAGGGCCTCGCCGACAGACTGCTCGATGCCGCCATGACGGCCGAACGCAAGCAGGCCAGGCTCGAGTCGGGCACGATCGCGCTGCCGTCCGGGCCGGTCGCCTATTTTCACCGGCCCGGCAGTGCCGCCCCGTGCGGCGACGCCGTCGTCATGCTGCATGGCGCCGCCAGCGACAAGTCGGCCTGGGTGCGGCTGGCGGCGCGCCTGCGCTCGCCCTGGCCCCTGTTGATACCCGACCTGCCGGGCCATGGCGACAGCCCCGCCAGTCCGGACATGCGCTTCGACATCGCCGCCCAGGCCGGACGCCTGCTCGCCTTTCTCGACGCGCTGGGCATTCGGCGTGCCCACCTGGTCGGCAATTCGATGGGCGGCGCCATCGCCCTGCGCGTCGCGGCCGCCCATCCGGCGCAGGTCGGCTCCCTGATCCTCATTGCCTCGGCCGGCGCCGAAGCGCGGCCAGGCTGGCTCAAGACCCGATACGGGGGCGGCGGCGGCAATCCGATGGTCGACGTGGACGATGCCGCCGCTTACCGCGCCATGCTGCGCATCGGCATGGAAGCGCCACCCCATATTCCCCGCTTCCTGGTGGGCGCGCTGGCCCGGCGCTACCGGGCCCGCCGGGAACTGAACGCGCGCATCGAACGGGAGATTTACGGGGACCTGGACCAGACCCCCGTGCTGGACCGGGTGCTGGCCGACACGCTGGTCATCTGGGGCGCCGAAGACCGCGTGCTGCACGTGGACGACGCGGAGCTGCTGCGCGCCCGTATCCGCCACAGCAGCAAGGTGGTGCTGCCCGGCGTTGGCCATGTGCCGATGGTCGAAGCGCCAGCGCAGGTCGCGCCCCTGTGCCAGCAATTCCTCGATCGCCAGGCCACGGCGGCCCATTGACTTGATCCTTCGCGCCGGATATTTCATCATGGCGGCACGACGACGCGCATCCGGCGCGTCACTTTCAGGACGATTCCCATGACGTTAACGCCCAAGTTTCTCCTTCCCATCCTTGCCCTGGGCGCCTGCGGCGCCCTGCAGGCGGCGGCGCCGATGGTGCACACGCAGGCCCCCGGGTTCTACCGCCTGCAGGTCGGCGCGGCCGAAGTGACGGCCCTGTCGGACGGCACCGTGACCTTGCCGCTGGACCAGCTGCTGACGGATACGACACCGCAGCAGCTCGAGCACCTGCTGGCGCGGGCCCACCTGGCGCCGAAGGTCGAGACGTCGATCAACGCCTTCCTCGTCAACACGGGCACCCACCTGGTGCTGGTCGATACGGGCGCGGGCGCGCTGTTCGGCGATGCCGGTGGACGCCTGCAGGCCGCCATCCGCGCCGCCGGCTACCGCGCCGAGGACATCGACGCCGTGCTGGTGACGCATATCCACGGCGACCACTCGGGCGGCCTGGCTGCCGGGGGCAAGATGCTGTTTCCGAATGCCGTCATCCACGTCAACCGGCAGGAAGCGGAGTTCTGGCTCGATCCCGCCAACAAGCCACGCGCGGCCGAAAGCCAGCGGCCGAACTTCGACGAGGCGGCGCGCCAGTTCGCGCCCTATATCGCGGCCGGCAAGTTGCGCAAGTTCGCCGGCGACAGCGAGCTGCTGCCCGGGCTGTACGCGCAAAATGCCATCGGCCACACGCCGGGTCATACGGTGTACCGCTTGAAGAGCGGCGGCAAGGAGCTGCAGTTCTGGGGCGACCTGCTGCACGTGAAGGACGTGCAGTTCGCCGTGCCCGGCGTGACGATCCGCTTCGACATCGATTCGCCGGCCGCGGCGCGGCAACGCAAGGCCGCTTTTGCCGACGCGGCGAAGCGTGGCTACCTGGTGGCGGCGGCCCATATCCCGTTCCCCGGCATCGGCTACGTGCTGGCCGACGGCAAGGCCTATGACTGGCTGCCGGTGCCCTACACGGCGGGACCGAAGCCCTGAGCGCTGCCCCGGGCCTCGCTCGGCACGGGAAGTACCAGCACGGAACTGAAATGCCAGCCGGCCTGCGCGTCGGCTTCGCCCGGACCCAGCGGCATGCCTTCGAACAGCTGTTCCATCATGGCGCGGTCCTCGGCCCGCGCCGCCTCGCCTACCAGCTCGCACCAGCCGCGCATGACGCCATACGCCATGGCCCAGCGCGGTTCGGCCTGGGCGCCGTCGGCCTGGCGGGCGTCGTTGGCGATGTCCGTGATGGTTTGCAGCGCGCTGGCCGTGATCGATTCGTAATCCCATTGTGTGCTCATGCTGCTCCTCGTATTGGCTTGTCGTGCCCGCAGCGTATTACAGCCGGGCAGGACATGGCGCCGGCCTTGGCGCGGGCACGGCCTTACATCCTGGCCAGGGCGGGAGGTACGTGGATAGCGTCCTTTTCCAGCAGAGAGATCGTACCGGCGTGCGAAAACAGCCGATCGATCCAGCGATTGATGAAATCGTCCTGGGAATACTGGCGATCGCGTAGATCGTCACCCGTGGCGGCGGCGCTTGCCACTGCCAGACGAATCAGCGCCTGCACTTGCTTGTCCGTCAGGCCGCGAACATAGTTCGCTTGCGAGCGAACCCGGACAATCAGCGCGGCAGCGAGGTTGACCGTCGCAGGCGGCAGCCCGCACGCCGCGGTCAGGTAGGCTGCGATCTGGGTGCGGTTGCTGGTATTGAAATTGATGGTCCAGGCGGCCTTGGTCGCATGCATGCCCGGCCCGTCCTTGCCACGGTAACTGGCGAACTCGGTGCCCGTGGCGGGCAGCGTGTGATTGAGCGCCTCGATGCTCGCCATCACCAGGGCGATGCCTTCGGGCGGTGCGGCGGCCGGCGGCAGGGACTTGCTGATCGAACTGTAGTTGGCCAGTTTCACCATCAGGTCCTCCTTGTATCCCGGCACGACCTGGTCGCCGAAATTGAAGCCGGCCGTCGACGACATGGCGGACCCCACGATCATCAGGCTGCCGTCGCTGGTGCCCACGGCCAGTATGGCCGGGGCCGTACTGATGGCAAAATTGCGGTCATAGTAGGGCACCAGCGCTTTCTTGATCGACTCGTCGAGCATGGCGCTCACGCCGGCATGCTCGGTATGGCCGGCGCCCAAGGCATAGACCAGCAGGTCGACCGCTTCGGTACACCGGCCGCCCTCGTCCTGGAACTCCAGGACGAGCCTGCCGGATTGCTCCGTCACGCCGACGAGCTGACGGACCCGGCGGACCCCCGACGAGCGTTTCCCGACTTCGATATTGCGGCCGCCGGGCGGGAACGCCTGGGCGAAGCGCTTCTCCCCATTCCATTTGTCCGCGCCATCGCCCGGGCGCGTAAACCAGCTGGCCACGACCATCTGGCGCAGGTATGCCATCTCGACGACCCATGCCGCCGTGGCCGAGCCGCCGTAGACCGCCACGTGCTTTCCCTGGCAATGGCCGCCGTCCGGATATTGCCAACCTTCCTCGAGGAAATCCACGCCCTTGACGATCAGCTTCGAGGCGTTGGACACGTCCACGCCCAGCTTGCCGCTGTCCTCGACCATCAGGGGGCGCGACGGTCCCGGCCCCGTGGCGATGACGACGCGGTCGCACGTGACCTCGCCACGCTGGCCGTGCACGATGTATTTGACGATATACCCATTCTTGGCCTGGCGCGTGATCCTGTCGACCACGCTGTCGGCAATGCGTACTCCGCCGTAGTTCGTCAGCTGTCCATCGAGGAAGCGTGCAAACGCGCCGGCCAGCATGAACGCTGCGTTCTCGCCAGGCAGATTGCTGTTCTGGGGCGGCGGAACCACGTTGCCCGTCAACAGATGCGCCGGCTGTCCCATCGCATGGTCGGGCGACAAGCGATGCCACAAGTCCTGCTGGCCGAGGATCTTGCTGACCTCCAGCCGATGCGAAAGCGAGGCCAGGTACGCCGTCGCGGAAATGCCGGTGCCGATGACCACTGTGCCGCCCATATGACCTCCCGCGATGCGAAGACTGCTCAAGAAGCCGGCCGCCAGGCGGCCGTCACGTGCCAGCGGGCAGGCAAAAGCGTGCCTGGCCCAACGCCGTTTCACCCAGCTGCAGGTCCGGCGCGGCGCCGTCCGTGGCGAATCCGACCTCGCAGACGACACCGGGTCCCAGGTACCAGTCGCACAGGGCCGCCAGCGGCGCATGCCAGGTTCCCTCCGGCAGCAGGGCCTGCTGTTCGGCCGGCGGCACGGGCCCGATGGTGATGCCGACGCCGCCGCCCCAGTCCCAGGCACGCCGGCCCAGCACGGCGCCATCGCCCAGCATATCGTTGCTGCCCAGGCGTCCCAGCGTCGTTTGCAGCGCGGGCGGCAGGTTGACCCACCGGCCCGCCCACTTGCGGCCCGTCACGGGCACGCCGAACTGCTGGCGCAGCAGCGCGCACAGGCCGTCCAGCGAGCGGCGCTGCTGGGCGGCGATGGGGGCGGCGCCCAGCAACGCGGGTGGCAGGTCGCCGCCTGCCATCTCGCCCGTCACGCCCATCAGCGCACGCAGCGCAGGGGCCAGGGGACTGTCGTCCGGTTCGGTGAACGCGCCCACGCTGCGGACCGCGCTGGCGGCCTGGAAGGCCGTCGACAGCAAGCGGTGCTGGAAGATGCCGAGAAAATCGGCCGTGCCGCTGTCGTGCGCCAGCATTTGTGCACGGACCATGTCGACATAGGCCGCCGGCAGGGGTTCGTGGGGTCCCGCCAGGCCCAGGAAATTCGTCGTCAGCCGTGCCGGGCCGCCGGGTAGCGCGGCCGCGCCTTCCAGCGGCGCGGCGCGAAAACCCAGTTCGATGGCCGTCGCCAGCGCGATGCCGGCATCGGCCGCACCGTCGCCGGCGTCGGCGGCGCGACGCGCGCGCTGCGCCAGCACGTCGACGGCCTGCACGAAATCGAAGTCGCCGGGCGCGGCGAGCAGGTGCTGGAGCAGGCTGTCCATCGCGGCCCTGCCGTCACAGCGGCAGTTGCGACACGGTTTGCGCCTGCCACCGGTGCGCGCAGCTGCCGTCGGCATGTTCCAGTACCAGCTCGACGAAGGTATTGATCCCGGCGAACACGGTCAGGAAGTGCTGCAGCAGGGCGCCGAACAGCAGCTCGCTGCTGCCATGCATGCCGCCGGGGGCCAGGCGCAAGGCCAGCGCATAGCCGTGGCGGTAGCCCAGCCAGGGATCGTCGCCGACATGGCGTGTCACGCGCCGGCAGCGCAGGCCGGCCAGCGCGGCGATCTGGCCGTCGGCGACGACGCTGCCGGTCAGGTTGTTCAGCGCCAGCAGTTCCTTCAGTGCGTCGAGGGCCTGCGGCCCTTCCGCCAGCGACAGCTGATTCAGCGACAGTTGCGATACCAGCTTCCAGCGGGCCGCGCCGGTGGGCGCGCTGTCCGATTGCGGCGTGGGGCGGTGCAGCAGGCGCACCGCCGCGACGGGGCCCATGTCTTCCAGGTGCAGCGGCGTACCGGGCGACAGCGACTCGGCCATGCCGCGGTTGGTGCACAGCAGCCTGGCGACGAGGGTGCGCTCTGCCGGCACGGTGGGGTCGAAGTGCGGCGACACGAAGGTCAGCAGCATGTCGCTGCCGCGTGCGGCCGGCTTGAACGGCGGGCCGCGCCGCGCATGCCAGAACACGCGGCCGGCCTGCACGCCCGTGCCGTGCCAGCCGAAGCAGGGCGGCACGGTGCGAGCCTGTTCGGCCGGCACCAGCGACGTCACCTCCTCGATGCTGTAGATCTCCGTGGCCCGCTCGCGGTAGACGTCCGCCACCAGCTTGTATTCGGTCCGGGTGCCCGTGATGCGCACCGGTTCCGACGTGCGGGCGAACAGGTTGATGACGGGCGTGCAGCCCAGTTGCAACAGGTCCGGCGCCAGGTCCAGCGCGGCGGCGGGGCGCTCGTCGAGGACGAACAGCAGCTCGCACCAGCGCGGCTGGCCGGGCTCCCAGGCGGCGCCGCCGCCCAGCCCCGCGCAGGCCTGCTCGAAGAACTGGAACTTGTGCGGCATGGCGAAGTATTCCAGCAGCAGGCGCAGCCCGGAATGGGTATCGGGCCGCTCCGGCAGCAGCGCTTCGTCGTCGGCCAGGCCGACGAAGCGGGGCAGGGCACCGGGCAGCGGGTGGCTGCGCCGGTCCGGCCCGCGCCAGCGCACTTCGAGGACGTGGCCGTACAACAGGTCGCACAGGCTTGCCGCGGCCGGCGAGTTGCCGCTGACGTGGAAGCGCAGCGGGCCCAGGTCCACGCCGGCCGGATCGAAATCGGCGGGGTAGGCCAGCCGCACGGCGAGTACGCCGCGCATGGCGGGATGGTCGGACAACGCGTCGAGCCGCTCCGTCAGCAAATCCACGCGCGCCACCGACAGGGGCCACAGGGTCACCGGGTAGCAGGTGCGCAGGTAGACGGTTTCGCCTTCCGCCGTGGCGGCGTACAGCTGCGTGCCGCGCTCGACCCGGTAGCCGCCGGCCAGGTCGACCTTGGCCTGTTCCACGTCGAAGCGGGCGATCGAGGCCGAAGGCAGCGGCCGCACGGCATGCGGGTGCAGTTGCTCGAGCAGGTTCGCCGCCACTTCCGACACGCTTTCGTCGATCCTGCGCTGCAGGCGCGCGGCCAGGAAGGCGAAGCCTTCGAGCAGCCGCTCCACGTGGGGATCGGGGCTTTCGTCGGCCGACAGTTCCAGCCGCGCCGCGATGGCCGGATGCTTGCGGGCGAAGGCCGCGCCGGCTTCGCGCAGGTAGCGCAATTCGCGTTCGTAGTCGTCGCGCAGCATCTCTTGCGGGGTCATGGCCGGTCTGCCGTCAGTCGACCGCCATCACCGTGGTGCCGTTGCTCGCCAGACCGATGCGCCAGGCCGCCGGCACCAGCGCGCCGCCGACCCGCAGCCGGCCGGACAGGGCCACCAGCACGCACTGGCCGTCGGCAGGGTGGGGCGACACTTCCGCGCGCGGCTCCAGCAGGGGGCTGACGAACACCTGCACCGCCTGCACGATCGAGCGCGCCAGCTGCTGGCGGTCGTCGTGGCTGGCGGCGGACAGGCCGGTCCAGTCGGGGATGCCGTAGTCGATCACGCCCAGCGGCACGGCCGCCGCGCCGGCGCGCCGCTGGTTCAGCAGCCGGGACAGCTCGCGGCCCACCGCCGCGCGCAGCCCG